>JBCBIE010000075.1:0-23895 GCA_038524995.1 Cyanobacteria bacterium J06621_8 | reverse complement strand
CATCTGCTAGATAAGTTTTCAAATTTTCCAAAAAATCTTCATGTTCTAATAATCTATTTAAATCAATTTTACTATCAGTATCAGATTTATTATGATCTAAAAAGATTAATAATATACTTGGATTTAAATGATTTTGTGAAAAATCTATATTACTTTTTTGTAGTTCTTCTCTTTTACCTGGAGCATCTAAAACTAAATAATACTTATTACTATTCATACGCATGATAATTCCGTAAGGAGAAGTTGTTACACGAGGGTCTTTCTCCTTATTAGCTAATCTGTGTAAACATACACTTTTTCCAACGTCTGATGTCCCAATTAAACATACTTTGGATAATTTATCTATTTGTGTACTTTCAACATTTTTAATATCTTGTAAGTTTTGAATTTTGTTTGCTAATTTTTCGTACTTATTTGAAAATAGACTAGTTGTTTCTATAAGGGAATTTTTCAGTATAATAGAAATAGTATAAAAAAGTATTGCAAATGAGATCGCAAACGAAGTCCAAATTATTATTCTTAAACTTGATGATAGTAATTCAAACGGCGTTTTAAATTTAATTAATTTGTAACAGTGAATCAAATTATCAAATTTACTCATTTGCAATGTACAATCTACGTTTGAACTAAGGGAGTCAAAATGAGATTGAATAGAAGCAAAACTTCCAATTAATCCAATAGAAGTAATAAAGATAGTCAATAAGCTTCCTTTTAAATATCTTGTAAGTATTTCTAAAAATTTTCCTATGAATATTATTACTTTCTTTGGTTTATTTTTTTCCATTTTTTTATAAGTTAAAATTATGTTGGTCACATTGATATTACCTGATCAACATTGCTCAAAATATAAATCTAATTTTCTCTCAACTCTTTAACACCCTTAATCTTATCCCAATCTATCTCAAAAGCTTCTAGAAAATTGATTGCTTTCATGCCTACTCCTTCTCGTCTGCCAAAACATCATCTAAAACCATCCGAATAATATTTGCCTTACTTCTACTAGTTCTAGCAGACAGAATCGACAACTTACGATGTACCGATTCTCTCAAGTCGATTGTAAACCGCTTTCTTCCTTCTTTGGCTTTTACCTGTAGCTTGTATATGAGGTTTGATGATGCGTTAAGTTTTATGTCTGCTTGAGTTTCTGTTGATGCGCTGGGTTGAAAGACATTTTTGACTAAGCCTAATTAGCGTAGGCAAAAATATCTCAGCTTTCAAGCCGTTCCCATAATTCCTTCACAACTTTCACTCTTGTGAGACGAGCAAAACCAGAATAAGAATGGGCGATCGCCTATTTTTAAGGGCTTCTCCTATAATTTGAATACTGTACAGTGTTGCATTACAGTTTTCTCACTCCTGCTCTAAATTCACTAAATTGAGATGAAAATGAACAACTCCAGTCAAAACGAGATCGCTGAACTCCTCTCAAGTAAACGTAAAAAAATTATCTCTATTGCAGCTAAACATGGAGCTTTTAATGTGCGGATTTTTGGTTCGGTTGCTCGCAGTGAAGCTGATACCGAAAGCGATATTGATTTTCTAGTCGATTATTCTATTGATGATATCAGTCCTTGGTTTCCTGCGGGTTTAGTGCTGGATTTAGAAAAGTTACTTGGACGTAAAGTAGATGTGGCTACAGAAGGGGCTTTAAAAGAGCGAATGAGAGCCAGAATTTTAAGTGAAGCCCGTGCATTATGAGAGATGATCAAGAACGCTTGCGAGATATTCTTGAAGCGATCGCACAAATTGAAAAATATGCAGCTCAAGGACAGAAAGAGTTTCAACAAAACGAATTAATCCTTTTAATAAATTTTTCTCCAATTTTAATCTAGGGGTGGCGATCGCTTATTCTGGGGCTGTTGAGCTTAATTATCCCGCCCTATTTAATTAAGGCGATCGCCTGTTCATACATCAAACCATCAAACTAGTAAATAAAGTCACAAATTATTTACAGCTACTACTCCAAGTCCAGTTGACAATTTCAGGTTTATCAGTACCCTGTTCGTGGGCGTAAGCTAGATTATCGATGATTTCATTTCTCATGCGTTCCCTAACATAAGCCGCACGAGAGCCTAACTGGGGTACTCGATCAATTACGTCAATTACCAAATTAAAGCGATCAATCTGATTCAGGATGGCTAATTCTAGAGGAGTGTTAATATTACCCTGCTCTTTATAGCCTCGGACGTGAATTCGCTCTTGATTGCTGCGACGATAAGCCAATTTATGGATTAGCCAGGGATAGCCATGGAAATTGAAGATTACGGGTTTATCTGCGGTAAAGAGAATATCAAACTCCCGATTAGATAATCCGTGGGGGTGTTCGGTGTGGCTCTGTAGGCGATACAAATCGACGACGTTGACAAAGCGGACTTTCAGCTCAGGAAATTCCTCTCTTAAGATTGCCGTTGCTGCTAAGGATTCCATGGTGGGGATGTCGCCACAGCAAGCCATAATTACGTCAGGCTCATCGGGTTGGGTGCCACAATCATCGTTACTTGCCCAATCCCAGATACCAATACCTTTAGTGCAGTGTTTAACTGCCTCTTCCATGGTTAGGTACTGTAAATGCTTTTGCTTATCAGAGACAATTACGTTGACATAATCCGTACTGCGTAGACAGTGATCCGCCACGGATAGCAAGCAGTTAGCATCGGGAGGAAAATAAACCCTGGTCACGTCGGCGCTTTTATTGGTTACCAGATCGACAAAGCCAGGATCTTGGTGGGAAAACCCGTTATGATCTTGTCGCCAAACCAGGGATGACAACATGATATTTAAGGAGGAAACGGGGGCACGCCAGGGCACATGATTTTTGCAGATATCCAGCCATTTAGCGTGTTGATTAAACATGGAGTCAATCACGTGGACAAATGCTTCGTAGGTATGGAAAAAGCCATGTCTACCCGTCAGCAAGTAGGTTTCCAGCCAGCCTTCTAGGGTGTGTTCGCTCAACATCTCCATTACCCGACCATCGGGGGAGAGTTGACTACCGTCTTCATCTTCGGGGAGGTAATCCGCTAACCAGGTTTTCTTGGTAACCTCATAAAGCGCCGTTAAACGATTGGAAGCAGTTTCATCGGGACCAAAAACGCGAAAATTAGTCATGTTATCCCGCATCACATCCCGCAAAAATTTGCCTAATACTCCCGTATTTTCCACCTGTACCGTGCCAGGCAGTTCCATTGACACAGCATACTCCCGAAAATCAGGCATTTTTAGCTCTTTACGCAGGATACCGCCATTGGTAGCAGGATTTGCACTCATGCGGCGATCGCCTGTGGGAGCAATATCTTTGAGTTCAGGAATTAACGCCCCGTTAGCATCAAACAGCTCTTCGGGACGATAGCTCTTGAGCCATTCTTCCAGAAGCTTAACGTGTTCAGGATTAGAATGCATCGCACCCATCGGCACCTGATGCGATCGCCAGAATCCTTCTACCTTATGATTATCAACAACTTTAGGACCTGTCCAGCCTTTAGGGGTGCGGAGAACAATCATCGGCCAGCGGGGGCGAAAAGCTTTATTCTGGCTGCGGGCTTCTTGCTGAATTTCTCTAATTTTGAGGACGCATTCTTCCATCACCGCCGCCATCTGCTGGTGCATTAGTTCTGGTTCGGAACCTTCCACAAAATAGGGAGTGTAACCATAGCCAATAAAGAGACTTTCTAGTTCTTCATGACTAATGCGAGATAGCAAGGTGGGGTTGGCAATCTTATAGCCGTTGAGATTAAGAATCGGTAATACAGCACCATCACGGACAGGATTAAGGAATTTATTGGAGTGCCAGGCGGTAGCCAGAGGACCCGTTTCTGCTTCTCCATCACCAACAACACACGCCGCGATTAAGTCAGGGTTGTCGTAAACTGCACCAAAAGCGTGGGATACGCTATAGCCCAATTCTCCTCCTTCATGGATTGAACCTGGGGTTTCAGGAGTACAGTGGCTACCGATGAAGCCAGGGAAAGAGAACTGTTTAAAAAACTTCTGCATCCCAGCGATGTCTTCACTCTTATCGGGGTACACTTCCGAGTAAGTCCCTTCAAGATAGACTGGGGCTAGTACTCCAGGGGCACCATGTCCTGGACCAGCAATGTATAGTGTGCTGAGGTCGTATTTTTTAATTAGGCGATTGAGGTGAATATAGATAAAGCTGAGGGCAGGAGATGAACCCCAATGTCCTAGTAAGCGTTGTTTGATATGTTCGGGCTTTAAAGGCTCTTTTAATAGGGGATTATCTCGCAGATAGATCATGCCAATGGCAAGATAATTGCAGGCACGCCAGTAAGCGTCAATTTTGCGTAGTTCTTCGGGGGATAAAGCTGAATCTGAGGGTAAGTTTTTCGATCTTGGTGTAGTAACCATAATTATGATTTGAGGAGTTTCCGAAGGTTAAAAAAGCAGCATTTACTATTGATAATTGCCAATAGTAAGTGTTAAGTATTAACATCTTAATTAATACTTACTAAAGTTGAATCAGACAGCATCAATGGCTACGTTTTTCTATTCAACCTCTTGATAATAAATAGCAAATCTAAAATTAAATTTATAACTAGATAAAACTATTTCTAAATACGGGACTTAGGACATTTTCAATGATCTTTATTATCAATAAATCTTAAGATTTTCCTTAGATTATGGTGCTCTAATAGTTTAAATATTATGTGAATATTTTGTTGAGTCTATTAAACAAAGTGGCAATCATCAATATTTAAAGAGAAGGAAAAGTGATTAATTAAACAAACTCTCCAGGCGATCGCCGATAGTTCTTAAACATTGATTAACGCCAGTTTTGGATAAGAACATTAGTTTGCTAGGCTAGCTTTTAGCTTTTAGCTTTTAGCTTTTAGCTTTTAGCTTTTAGCTTTTAGCTTTTAGCCAATGTAACCTTTTTCAAATCAGTGCGGGACATCTAAAAAATTACCAACTAACAACTAACAACTAACAACTAACAACTAACAATATGCGAAGCGGTACCATATGCGAAGCGGTATCCTTTAGGACAAGGGCATAATATATCCTTTAGGACTAACCCAAAGATTACAGCAGTCGTATCAGCTCACTATACTCAGTTAATAGCTGCTCATTACTGAGGTAGGTTGCTTCAGATTGAGGATTCCAGAGTAGTTCAAACTTAATTAATGATTCTCGCTCCATATTTCCTAGCTTCGCCAACTCTTCAATTAACTGTGCTTCCGTCAGAATTTTGTCAAATAGAGGATTTGTATGAGTGGTGCAGATAATCAAAGTTACGACCACGTAATTATAGGAGTCATTGGAATTATCTACGCTCCTTTCATAATAAACGGGAGTTGGTTGGCGGCTACGACATTTGCGTCTTTCCGTGAGAGAAATATAGTCGAATTCGGCTTTCACTTCATCTAAGGGTAGAGAAATGGAGCTATAGCTTACATGAGTCCAATCTTGGTGAGACACCAAGGCTAGAACAGTTTTGCACAGTAAATCAACCACCTCAAGCGCCTCCTCCCTCTCAGCGCTAGCGCTAATTTGCTGCAATTTTTGGCGTAAAGTACAAGCTTGGGGAGAAAAAGCAATTTGTAGTTTAGATACTGTAGCACCAGGCACTGTAGTATCAGATACTGGAGTGTTGCTAAACTCATCCCTCTGCTCCAGATCGTCTATTTGTGGCTCAGAGGGTTTGAGCAATGGTAGCTGGCTTGATTTTGGATCTGAATCAAGCAAAATATCTCCTTTAACCCTTAACAACCTACGATAAAATAAAAATAAAGGGTAAAAAATAAGACAGTAGAGAATAAAAATAATTAAAAAAATAAACAGAGATGACTGCTGGAGAGAGTTGGGAGGTAGTTTGCTAGTCTGGTGCTGACTAAGTTGCAGACTATGGTCAACAATTAGCATTTCAGCTGTCGATGGTGTCAGATGACTTTGATGACTGGAGTTATAATCAGGAGCAGAGGGAAGTTGAGCCACGGGAGCTGATGTTATTTCTTCAGTAACCTTCACCTTTTTGGGATTAGCTGATGATAATTTCTTTTCTTGAACATTAGCTAAATTTAACTTATATGATGTCGATAGAGTTACAAAAGCCGCGATAAATTGGCTTACTCTAATAGTTTTTCGGAAATTAAACACTTCAAATTAGATTTTGGTGAGAAAAAAATTTATTTCCTCATATTACTGGAATTTTATCAACCTAGCTGCTGAGATTTATACTTCCTTATTATTTTCTGATCGCCTCAGACCTTTGGAGGGTAAGCTTTGAGGCACTAATATTGTCTCTCGCCAAGGGATTAAGAAAATTAGTCATCATTAGTCCGATATGACCCTAACCTTCGCTCCTTCAGAATTGATTCCGAGCGATCGCACGTCAGCAGAAATATTTAAATCTGTCCAGGCTTGAGTCATTGCGGCAACAACACGTTCAGCATGTTCGGAGTTAGTGAGTGCCAACAGGGTAGGTCCTGCACCGCTAATCACCATGCCATAGGCTCCTGCGACAATTGCTGCCTGCTGCACCTGTTGATAACCTGTAATAAGCTGACTACGGTAGGGTTGATGGATGCGATCGCTTAAAGAGGCAGACAACCACCCAGCATTATTGGTTGCTAATCCTCTAATTAAAAGTCCCATCCGCGAAATGTTATAAACTGCATCTTGACGGCTATACTCTGCTGGTAAGACTCTTCTTGCCTGGGCTGTGGATAATTCAAAGTTGGGGATAGCCACTACAGGAACTAGCTCTTGATGCCAGGGAATAGGGCTAATTTGCCACTGTTCCCCATCGCGTACCGATAACACGCAGTTACCCAGAAGTGCAGGAACTACATTATCAGGATGTCCCTCAATGGCGATCGCCAGATCCCTAATTTCTGACTGACTGAGGGGATTTCCTGCTAAAGCGTTAGCCCCCAATAAGCCACCGACAATTGCCGTCGCTGAACTACCTAAACCACGAGAGGTGGGGACTCCCAACTTAATGGTAATTTTAAGACAGGGTGGAGTTTGCCCAATCTTCCGATATAGCTTGAGTAGAGAACGATAAAGCAAATTATTTTCGTCCTTGCCTAATTTCTGTGCTTCGTTACCCTCTACGATAATTGTCAGCTTTTGAGTACTATCAACTACCGCAAATTGAAATTCATTGCTCATGGTTAATGCTGCGCCAAGACAGTCAAAACCAACTCCAATATTAGCTGTGGTTGCGGGGACGGTAACAAGAATTGGATTCATATTGTGCAAGATTAAAATTAGGGAATTGCTAATAATGAAGGTAACTCACAGCCTATAGCTTACAGCTAATTAAGCCTGTTTCCTATTTATGAAACTAAACTGGCAGAGAATAAAACCCAAGTTTAAGATCTCGGTTTTGGATCGCTATTTGGCAGGGCAGTTAAGCGTTTTTTTTGCCTTTAGTCTCAGTCTATTTACGTCCTTGGGGGTGGCGGTGGGTAATGTTGCCGATTTGGGGGAAAAAGTTGCCGAATACAATTTACCTTATAAAGTTGCCCTGCTCATTTTTGGCTATAAAATTCCTGAATATGCCGCCTATGCCTTGCCTATTTCGACACTACTTACAGGCTTAGTAGTTTATAGTCGTCTCCAAAGCGATCGCGAATTAGTCGCTTTGTTTAGCTTTGGCATTAGTATTTATCGGCTAATGTTAATCACGGTAGTTTTGAGCCTGGTGATTACAGGCATAACTTTTTTGCTCAATGAACTTGTAGTTCCCGTGGCAAATTATCAGGCAAATCTGCTGCAAAATCCCTTTATCCCCAAAACTGAACTAAATTTACAGAGGCAAAATATTTATTATGGGGAGTTTGAACCGAGACTAGAATCAAATAGCAGTAACAAGCTCCAACAGCTTTATTTTGCCGAACAATATGCCCCGCCGCAATTAAGGGGAATTACGATTATTACTTTTCAAGAAGCGGGTATTAGCCAGATTATTACGGCACAGACGGCACAATGGAACCAGCAACAGCAGGTTTGGGATTTAACCGCAGGGATTATCTATCATCTTGATGCTGAAGAAAATTTAACAACAAAATTTACCACTAAACAATTAAGGTTGTCGCCAACTATTTTTCAGATTATTGATCGCCAGCGTAGTCCTGAAGATATGAATATTTACCAGGCTGAAGAATATCTTGAGTTAATTAAAGATAGCGGCAAACCTACTGAAATTAGCAAGCTTGCCGTGAGGATTCAGCAAAAGTATGCTTTTCCCTGGATTTGCATCGTTTTTGCCCTAATTGGTTCGGCATTGGGGGCAAAATATGGTCAAGTTAATCGAGGTAAAAGTTTTGCCCTCTGTGTGGCGATCGTCTTTACCTATTACTGTTTAGGCTTTGGTTGTGGGGCATTGGGAATTACTGGGGTAATTTCCCCTTTTTTAGCAGCTTGGTTACCCAATGCGATCGGGTTAGTTCTAGGGGTTTGTTTGTTAATTAGCGGAAGTTTTGGCTCAGAAAGGGATAAATAGATTAGCTGCTTGCCTCATGATTATTATATTAGTTAATTTACTAGCAAAATTGATTGCCTACTGTCATCTATCCTAGGAACTCTCTGTTACTATTAAGTGCATTTCTTCTCCTTCTTCCTGTTCATCACAATGCAACCTATGTTAGATAATTTAAATCTAAAAATCTGATAAGGTACTAAATTATTGATAGTATAAATGTCTAAAGTTTCAAAAGTATTACTGAGTGGAATATTGCCGCTGTACTAAACATTTTTATACATAGTCGATATCATTACCTTGTTAATAATCAATAGAATTATATTGTAAGATGAATCACGAAAAATTTATGCGCGAAGCATTAGCAGAAGCTAAAAAAGGGGATTTACCCTATGGTTCTGTTATCGTAAAAAATGGTGAAATTATCATTCGTGGCTACAATACTGCTCAGACAAATAATGATGTTACGGCACATGGAGAAATCAATGCTTTGCGGGCATTTACTACTAAATATGGCTATTCCTTAGAAGCCCTGAAGGGTTATACACTTTATACCACTTGTGAACCTTGTCCCATGTGTGCTGCTGCCTGTGTTTGGGCAGGAGTTTCTACAGTAGTTTTTGGTGCATCTACAGAGCAATTAATAGATTTAGGGACAGAGCAAATTGATATTGCTTGTAAAACTGTTGCTGAACAAAGCTTCCAAAATATAGAAGTACTTGGCGGTATTTTAGCTAATGAGTGTTTGGAATTATTTAAAAATCTGTAGTTTTAATTTGTATAAAATACAATTGTGTTTGCCAAAAATCAAATCTCTTTTATTAGTTGTTAGGCGTTAGTTATTTCCCTGAATCCTCCTATGTAACGTTCTTTTCTAAGTGGCTGTTAATGTCAGTTATTGAGCAGTTGTAATCATTATAATTAATTTCTGCATGTTATGTTATGACAGGATTTAATCTGACAGCTGATCCAGCACAAAAGCATATTCAAAGGCAGTTTCTTTAAGATATTCATAGCGTCCTGAAGCACCTCCATGTCCTGCGCTCATATTGGTTTTTAGTAATAGTGAATTAGCGTCAGTTTTTAATTCTCTCAGCTTTGCCGTCCATTTAGCAGGTTCCCAATACTTAACCCGAGGATCATTCAAGCCTGCGGTGATTAACATTGCGGGATAGGCTTTTGCCTCCACGTTATCGTAGGGAGAATAGGACTTAAGGTAGTCGTAATACTCAGGGTCATTAGGGTTGCCCCATTCTTCCCATTCCTGGACTGTCAGGGGTAGAGAGGCATCGAGGATCGTGGTTAGAACATCAACAAAGGGCACGTTAGCCACTACCGCTTTAAATAAGTCGGGACGGAGATTAACCACTGCGCCCATGAGTAACCCCCCTGCGCTTCCCCCCGAAATCGCCAGGCGATCGCTACTTGTCCAGCCTTCAGCAATTAGATGTTCGGCACAGGCGATAAAGTCAGTAAAGGTATTTTTCTTCTGGAGAAACTTGCCGTCTTCATACCATTTACGCCCCATTTCTTCTCCGCCACGGATATGGGCGATCGCCACTACATAACCCCGATCTAATAGGGAAAGACGAATTGAAGAGAAGGTCACGGGATAGGCAAAGCCATAGGAACCATAGCCCGTTAGCCACAATGGGTTAGAACTATCTCGCTTAATGCCTCGTTTGTATACTAAAGAAATCGGTACTTTAGTACCATCGCTAGCAGTTGCCATTAATCTCTCGCTGTCATAAAGACTACGATCATAGCCCCCTAAAACCTCGGTTTCTTTTTTTAATTCTCGTTCCTGAGTAACCAAATCATAATCAAACACTGAGGAAGGAGTCACCATGGAACTATAGCTAAAGCGAAACTTAGTGGTATTAAATTCAGGATTATTCCCCCCAGAAAAAGAATAGGTCACTTCAGGAAAATCCAGCGGGGTAATTTCTCCCGTGGATAAGGTTTTAATCCGCGCCGTAGGTAACCCTCCTTGGCGCTCATAAATTATTAAATGGTCGGCAAAAGCATCAACCCCGTCTAGCATGATATCGGGGCGGTGAGGAATTTCAGTCTGCCACTGACTCGGATCAGGTTGATCTACTTCTGTAGACATCAGCTTAAAATTAACCGCAGCTTCATTAGTCACAATGTAAAAGCGATCGCGATGGTGCTCAATACCGTATTCAATACCCTGGCGACGGGGTTGAAATAGCTTAAACTCTCCTTGGGGCTGATCGGCATCTAGATAGCGCACTTCTGAAGTTACCATGCTGCTAAGGCTCAGTAAAATATACGCTCGCGAACGGGTTTTGCCCACACCTAAAAAATAGGATTCGTCATCTTCTTGATAAACCAGAACATCTGCTTCAGGATTAGTGCCTAAAGTATGCCGCCACAGCTGATAGGGACGATTTGCCACGTCGATTTTAGTATAGAAGGCGGTTTGATTATCGTTACCCCAGGCAAAAGAATAATAAGTATCGGCGATCGCCTCAGAGTAAAGCTGTTTGGTCTTTAAATCAAGAAAATATAGCGTATACTGTTCTGCCCCCGTGGTATCAACGGAATAAGCCAAAATTTGCTGATCGGGGCTTACCGATGCTACTCCTAAACTAAAAAACTCATGTTCCGCCGCTAGCTGATTTTGGTCAAGGATAATTTCCTCTGCGGCATCCAGGCTTTGATATTTTCGACAAAAAATTGGATAGGCTTTACCCTCTTCGGTGCGGGAATAATAAAAATAATCTTTAATGCGATAAGGTACGGAGAGATCGGTTTCCTTAATCCGCGATAGCATTTCATCATACAGAGACTGCTGCAACTCCTCAGTATGCTGCATTTGCTGTTCGGTGTAGCTATTCTCGGCTTCCAGGTAATCAATTACCTCTGGTTTATCCTGGTGCCTCAGCCAGTAGTAATTATCAATCCTAGAGTCTCCATGAGTGACTAATTCCTGGGGTTTCTTATCAGCGATTGGGGCAGATGATTTTTGATTCATATAAAACGCTTGATGTTAACTAGCTTCGTTTAAAGGTTATTTGCTCGTAGCTATTTGCTCGTAGCTTCTTTAGAGCAACTGCTAAACCTTTTAGGAGGTCGCCCTCAGTTATAGGTTATAGGTTATAGGTTACATGTTATAAACAGTTTATCTAAAAGCTTAAAGCCTGATTGACTGACAAAACTTTTAAGCAAGATCGTAAGAATAAGTGAGAACTTTGAATTCAAATGGAAATGATAAGCCCATCATGAAAATGCGATCGCCAAAATTAGCAAAAATTTAATTGGCTTTAATTGGCTACAATTGGTCTGATAAATCGTGATTACCGAAAACTATATCAAACAGCTTCATTCAATGTTGCTGCAATACAGCGATAAAGATCAACGGCGCGGTCCCGTACCACAAGGGCATAACATCATGCGGGATAATATGTCCTTTAGGACTAACCAAAATCGAAAAATTATGCTGTACCTCATTCAAATGAGAACCGCTTGATAATTACTAGTAACGAATTTCAAAACTATCAAATTCCTCAATATCAGCCACAACCTCAATTTTTTGACCATTAACCACAGCAGATGGTGAACCAGATTTAGCCCACTCCAGAAGAGCATCTACATTTTTAGGTTCCCCACAAGCTAAAATCTCTACTTCCCCTGAACTCAAATTTTTCACGTATCCCGTAACCCCCAACTGTCTGGCTTGAGCGCGAGTGTACATTCTAAATCCTACCCCCTGCACTCTCCCCGAAACGATCGCCCTAATCTTTTTCATCAAATTTTAAATTAAAATAATTTTCCCTGCTCTTTGTTTGCTTAAAATAGCAGTTGATACCCCATGGAACAAGGCTATATATAGCCGTACAAATTTAAGTTAGGGCACTTCTATGTATCTGCTCGTAAGTAATGAGTAATAAGTATTCTAATCTAAGCCTGTATTGCTATATCAAAAAATGTCTTAATCTATACCTGTAATGCTATATGTCTACTTTTTCCACATTGGAGTCTGCTTTAAAACAATATTTTGGCTATGACACTTTTCGTCCTGGGCAGAAAAAAATTATTGAGGCAGCATTACAAGATCGGGATTTGTTGACCATTATGCCCACTGGGGGCGGGAAATCTCTCTGTTTCCAGCTACCAGCGTTGCTAAGAAAGGGCTTAACTATTGTGGTATCTCCTCTCATTGCACTAATGCAGGATCAGGTAGATTCACTGCAAGATAACGGCATTGCTGCAACCTATCTCAACAGCACCCTAGAGTATGAGGAAAGGCGATCGCGTCAGATTGCAATCTTAAAAAATCAGATTAAGCTGCTTTATGTTGCTCCAGAAAGACTTTTAAACGAGAGATTTGGTCTCTATTTAGACCGAGTTCAGCATGATGTAGGCATTAGCGCGATCGCCATTGATGAGGCGCACTGTGTCTCTGAATGGGGTCATGATTTTCGCCCTGAGTATCGCCAGCTAAAGCTGATTCGTCAGCGTTATCCTCAGGTTCCCCTCCAAGCACTTACCGCCACCGCTACTAAACGAGTTCGTGAAGATATTATTCAGCAGTTAAGCCTGCGATCGCCAGAGGTTCATGTGGCAAGTTTTGACCGCAGCAATATTTTGTATCGGGTGGAACCAAAAGACCGTGATATCTACCCTAAGCTACTCCGCGCCATTCGGACTGAATCGGGTTCGGGCATCGTTTACTGTCTAAGTCGTGAACGAGTGGAGAAGATTGCCAGCAGACTCCAGCAGGACGGGATTGAGGCATTACCCTACCATGCAGGATTACTCCCAAGCGATCGCAGCCGCAATCAAACTAGTTTTCTGCGGGATGATGTTCAGGTCATTGTGGCAACGGTGGCTTTTGGCATGGGCATTAATAAGCCTGACGTGCGGTTTGTATTTCATTACGATTTGCCCCGCAGTCTGGAAAGTTTCTATCAGGAATCAGGGCGGGCAGGACGAGATGGAGAAGCATCTAGATCGACCTTATTTTTTAGTTTAGGCGATCGCCGCAAGGTAGAATTTTTAATCAAGCAAAAGGAGGATCTCCAGGAACAAAAAATTGCTCAACAGCAGTTACGCCAGGTGATTGACTATGCCCAGGGCAATGATTGCCGTCGTAAAATTATCCTGCGCTACTTTGGCGAAAGGTATGGGGGTAACTGTGGTCAATGTGATAATTGCCTCAACCCTAAACCCCTAGAAGATTGGACGGTAGAGGCGCAGAAGTTTTTGTCCTGCGTGGCGCGCTGTCAAGAGAAGTTTGGCACCAACCATATTGTTGATGTCTTGATCGGTTCCCGTAAACAAAAGATTCATCAATACGGGCATCACCTCTTGTCTACCTACGGTATCGGGAAGGGCAGAACCGCCGAAGAGTGGCGCAGGCTTGGGCGCAGTCTGATCCATCAAGGATTTGTTGGTCAAACCACCGATGGCTATCCTGTGCTCAAGTTAAATAAGCGTAGCTGGGAAGTCTTTCGGGGACAGCAAACAGTTATGGTTCCTGTGCCCCAATCTAAGGATCGAAGCACCACTACCTATAACCCCCGTAAAGCAGAAGCCGAATTACTCTGGGAAAAATTGCGCCAGCTACGGAAACAAATTGCCGATCGCCATGAACTGCCACCCTACATGATT
The DNA here is from genome assembly GCA_038524995.1 of Cyanobacteria bacterium J06621_8. Classification (GTDB taxonomy): domain Bacteria; phylum Cyanobacteriota; class Cyanobacteriia; order Cyanobacteriales; family Xenococcaceae; genus Waterburya. Next base: position 9,815 of record JBCBIE010000075.1, on the reverse strand, counting down.
TTTGCTGATTCTACCCTCAAGCTAATGGCGCAGATTCGACCGCAAAATCTCACTGACTTTGCTAATCTCTCGGGGGTTAACGAATATAAGGCGCAACAGTATGGTGAGAGCTTTATTGCCACCATCAGAGAGTTCAATGCCCTGCACCAGCTTCCCGTTAGCCTCCCTTCCAAAAGTCAAATGGAGACTCTACAGCTACACCAGCAGGGATTAAGCGTCACTGAAATCGCTAAAAAAAGAGGCTTTGCCCTCAGCACTATCAATAATCACTTCAGCGAATTGATGGAAATGAATCAACCAGTCGCCCTTAATAAGTTAGTTACTGGCGATAAACAGCAAACAATTATTCAAGTGATTAAAAAGGTGGGAGATGTTTCGCTAAAAACCCTTAAAAATAAACTGGGGGATGCCTATAGCTACGATGAAATCAAATTAGTAAGAGGTTGGTGGCGTAATCAAAATAAGTAATACTAAATCCGATTACCAAAATACACTTACTAATTTTTAGGTAACGGGTAACGAGTAACGGGTAACGTTTATTTTTGCTTGAGCTTTTTAATTATGGTGATGAGTATTCTAATAATTCGATCTATTTCATTTAACATTGAGCTAAACTTATGCTTTGAAATGATTTCGGATTCTATCATTATTCTCATCCAGTAACGAGTCTCTGAAGCCTCTTTGAGAGCTATTGAATATTTTGAGATAAAATCTGCATTAGACTGAGCAAATTCTGCTTCGGCTACATTTGCTCCGATAGATGTTCCGCTTCTAAGAAACTGCTTAGATAAAACTTTGCCTGCATCATCAAATTTTCTTGTATTCAACTCCACATAAGCTTTAATAACTCTAACTGCAAATAATCTACTTCGCTCTTGAATAGAAATACTATGATCATCAAGCATCGAGCCAATTTAAATTGGAACATCTTATCTTATCGTTACCCGTTACCCGTTACCCGTTACCCATTACCCATTACCCTTGCGTAATCAATAAGTGTTCTATCTAAACAGGATTTAGTATTAGACAAGTCTTAAAAATTGATTAGCTCAGGCTAGTTCAGGGTTAATAAATGAGCAACTGGTGAACCCGAAGGGCTTATGGCTGTCTAAGATAGCCCCTCTAGCTGAGTAGTAACCACTCTTAATCTCAAAGTGCGATCGCCTCGCTTCACCGTAAACTGTAAAGCCTTATTCAGACCACTACGATCAACTACCCGCTGTAACTGTTCCGCATCGGTGATTCCTTTTCCATCAATTGCGGTAATCACGTCGCCTAAGCGTAATCCTGCTGCTTCTGCGGGAGTGTCGGGTAAAACTCTGACGATTAATACCCCATCTACTTCAGGAATCGTAAAGGGAGAATTCGGGTTACGATTGTTTCTTTGAGCAAGTTCGGGGGTTAGAGTCCGCATTTGTACCCCAATGTAGGGGTGGGGAACCTGTTGACCCGCTGCCAAAGTATTGGTAATGGATCTAGCTTTATCAATGGGGATAGCGAAGCCAATGCCGTTGGCATCAGGACGAATCGCGGTATTAATCCCAATCACCTCTCCTCGCTGATTTAATAGAGGTCCTCCAGAATTACCAGGATTAATCGCAGCATCAGTTTGCAAAAAGTCAATTCTTTTATCGGGTATACCCACCTGAGCCGAAGAACGGGTTAGGGTGCTAATAATACCTAAAGTTACGGTGTTATTGAGTCCGACAGGATTACCAACGGCGATCGCCCAGTCTCCAACCTGAACATCGGCAGAACTTCCGAGAGGAACAGTGGGTAAATCTATTCCTGGGGCATCAATTTTAACTACTGCCAGGTCAGTTACCTCATCGCTACCCTGAACCACTCCTTCAAATTCCCGTCCATCTTTCAGGGTGACCGTCACTCGGTCGGCACCACTTACTACATGGGCGTTAGTTAATAAAGTGCCATCTTTTTGGGTAATAAACCCTGAACCCTGTCCCCGCACCTGTCTTTCTCTGGGTATACGACTGCCAAAGCGATCACCGAAAAACTCACGAAAAAAGGGGTCGTCAAATAAAGGGTCGATTCTGCTGGCTACTGTTCTTTCCGTATCTATTCTGACTACTGCCGCACCGCTTCTAGCTACCGCAGCGGCTACAAAACTGGTGGAGCCGTCACTGACTGGTGCCTGCGCCTGAAGTTCCCCTTCGCTCCTAAGGGCAACAGGTTCGCTTCTATCGTTTAATTTAGAATCTAACGGTAATGTGTCTGCTTGAGAGGACATTACTCTAATACTGCTAAAAGTCAAAATGACTCCTAAAAAAAGCGCTGTAGCGTGACTAGCCACTTTACCTAGAAATCGCTTATTTTTCATTACTTTATAAGATTTTATGAGATTGAATTATTGAGACCTTGTCTTACTATCATAGCTTGCTGCCACTTAAGCTTACTTGAGGGGGGTTAACTCTTGATCAGGAGATGAATCCACAAAGTCTTTAATTAATCTATAAAATACTCAACAATCATTGATAAACTAATCTGAACATCAGTTTAGATTATTGATCGTACCTAATAATGAGTCCCACCCCGTCATCTAATTCTTTTGCCATTGATTTTGGCACTAGCAATACGGCGATCGCCCGTTGGAATGCTGCCACTCAAAAAGCCGAGCTGGTTAGGTTAAATAGCCTTTGTCAACAGTTTTCTGCCCAGCCACCTTTAATTCCTAGCCTATTATATGTAGAGGATGCCGCTGCCCAAAAGGTAATCGCAGGGCAAACCTTAAGAGATCGGGGGTTAGACTTTAGCAAAAATTCTCGATTTTTTCGCAATTTTAAGCGGGGTATTGGTACCCCAATTCAGGGTTTTTTGCCCGAATTGGACGGTAACCAAATTTCTTTCGAGCAGGTTGGCACCTGGTTTCTCCAAGAACTAATCAGCAACTTGCAGCGGGAAACTACTGGGGATATTGAATCTCTGGTGCTGACTGTTCCCGTTGATAGCTTTGAATCCTACCGCAACTGGTTACTAGATATTTGTCAATCTTGGGAAGTGCCGCAAGTTAGCATTATTGATGAACCTACCGCCGCTGCTTTGGGTTACGGAATTACTAATGATGATTTATTGCTAGTGGTAGACTTTGGCGGGGGTACGATCGATTTGGCTTTGGTACAGCTTGATGATGATCCTCAAGGTTATTTGCTTAGGCAAGGAGAGCAGATTCAGGGAACAGATCAGCCCAAAAGCACCGCACGGGTAATTGCTAAAGCTGGGGATAATCTGGGGGGCGCCGATATTGATAATTGGCTGACTGATTATTTTGCTACCACTCAAAATCTGTCAAAATCCTCATTAACGACTCGTTTAGCAGAAAAGCTAAAAATCAAGCTATCAGAAGTTGAAGCTGCTCAAGAGGTCTATTTTGATGATGAAACCTTTGAAACCTATCGCCTAGAACTAGATCGCCCTGGTTTTGAAGCGCTTCTTCAGGAACAGGGATTTTTTGAGCGACTAGATAATTTGATGAATCAGGTATTACAGCAGGCTCAACGTAACGATATCAGCATCGATGATATTGATTCGGTTTTGTTAGTGGGAGGATCAGTAAAAATACCCGCAGTGCAAAGCTGGGTTAAACAATATTTTGATGAAGCTCAGATAAAGAACCAGCTACAGTCAGAGGCGATCGCTTTGGGAGCACTACAAGTTTCCCAAGCTGTAGAGATTGAAGATTTTTTACACCATAGCTACGGTATTCGCTTCTGGAATCGTCGCACCAACAGCCACGATTGGCATCCGATTATTGAAGCAGGGGAATTTTATCCCTTAGAAGAGCCAGTCGAGCTAAGATTGGGAGCTTCTGTCCCTGAACAGCCTAAAATTGAGCTGATTTTGGGGGAAATCAGCCCAGATACCTCAACAGAAGTATATTTTGATGGCGATCGCCTGATGACTCGTACCATCACCACCAGCAAGATCACTGTCCAACCCCTCAATGATCGCGAGGGTGCGAGAACTATTGCCCAGCTTGATCCCCTCGGCTATCCTGGCAGCGATCGCCTCCAGCTACTTTTTGATGTGGATTGGGAACGACAGCTACTAATTACGGTCAACGATCTTGTAACAGGTGAATCATTATTAACAAATTACATAGTTGCCAAACTAAATTAGAGCCTAAGTGTATTTACTTAGAACTCGCCAGCTAATCCTAAAGGTCACGACTCAGGGGGGGATCAAGAACACCTCAAAGGGGAATAAAGAACTAATAAGTCTTGCCCTGTAAGCTTCCTGGGTTCGCCACAGGGGCGATATCTGGCAATTAAAATTCCCTATAATTATGGAGACGGCAGCTGCTCATTGCCGAAAATAATCTCTTGCTGGTCAAATCTTTATTAAAAAATTACATACTTGCCAAACAAAATCAAAGATGCGTGTTGTAATATATACCTAAGTAAAAACAACCAGTGTAAAATATCATATGTTTTCTTAGTATTTTTACGCATTTTTTAGTTTATGGGACTTATGCTTTAGCAGGAGCCAGAAAAATCTCCTGTAGCTTCTTATAAGCCACTCTATTATCTCTAGTTAATTCTTCTTAACTGTCGATTGACATAGATTAACCAAAGCTTTATGTTACATAATCTTGCGTAGTAACTCTACGTACTAATACTGGTTAATTAGCAATTCTTCACCAGTAGTCACATTAACTGCATCAAAACAAATAATTTATCGTATCTAAGATGAGAGTCCTGTTGTCTAGCAAGTATCTACACAACATAAGCGAGAATTAGTAAGCGCAATGAATCATAAGCGAGTCAACATATTAAACGTCCCCATCGACAACATAGGTATGCAAGATCTTTTGGGACGACTCAAGGAAGGGGGCGTAGTGTTTACCCCTAATGTCGATCACCTAATAAAATTGGGTAGAGATCGCGATTTTTATCAGGTATATCAGGAAGCTGATTATCGGGTATGCGATAGCCAAATGGTGATCTATGCCTCGCATTTTCTTGGTGATCCGATTGTGGAAAAAGTTTCAGGTTCTGACCTGTTCCCCGCCTTCTACCAGTACTATGCTCACGACCAAGACGTTAAAATTTTCTTGTTGGGTGGTTTAGAGGGAGTTGCGGCAACGGCTCAAGAAAGAATTAATGCGAAGGTAGGGCGCAAGATGATTGTGGAATACTATTCTCCACCTTTCGGCTTTGAATCAGATCCTCGCGAATGTCGCCGTATCATCAACATGATTAATAACTCTGGTGCCAACGTTTTGGCGGTTGGGGTGGGCGCACCGAAGCAGGAAAAATGGATTGCCAGACATCGTTCAAGCTTAACTGCTATCTCAACTTTCCTGGCAATTGGCGCTACAATCGATTTTGAAGCAGGCAATATAAAACGTTCTCCTAGCTGGATGAGTTCAGCTGGTTTAGAGTGGCTTTACCGACTGGTTTCAGAGCCCCGTAGACTCTGGAAAAGATACTTGGTAGATGACGTAGCTTTTTTTGGTTTGGTTTTACGTCAAAAGTTAAATTGGAATCGTAAAGACAATTCTGCTAGGAATAAAAATTCCCTCAAGTCTCGGCAAGAAATGTCCTAAAAAAGTCCTCAAAGGTTCTTAACTTCTCACACACACCAAGTCTTCCACCCATCACAAACAAGCTAAAAGCTAATGGCTAATAGCTAAGAAAAATCGGCTTTTAAGCGTAGTCTATTCAACTGAAAACTGCTGTAACTTCTGCAAGAAGTTTATTGCCAATGTTGTAGATTACTACGATAGTTATCAAGTCGCTTCACGACTCTTTTACGATACCTTTCAAAACCTGCCGCGATCGCAATTGAGCCGATACCAGCAAGTAAACCAACTACCCATTTCAGGAAAGAATAGGTAAGCACTAAGATCATCAGTTGATGTAAAGCCGTTAATATCAGAGTGATGGTTCCAGTAAATAGAAAAGCTCTAATTCTCAATCCTAAACCCAGGAAAATGAGGCTAAAGCTCACTATTCCTGGAGTAATTAATGGTTGATAAAGCAGTGCTGCAAGACAAAGTATACTGCTTCCCAATAGACGCAGATAGTGACGAGCTTGACGGCGCAGTTGGAACACAGGATCAACCTGAGCCAGGTACAAAATTGATAAGCTAATTATTCCCGCTGTCCAGAAGAAATCCCCCTGATACTGCCAGACTAGCCTGATAATGAGCCAGTTGACACACCACAAACTGACATAACTCCAGCGAATCTGACTTTGAGCATAGGCAATCCGTAAATAAAACAGTGCCGTCACCGCCAGGCTTATTAAGGAAATATCTTCTAAGGTTACTAGCGCCATCATCGCAGGTAGAATTAGCGCTGTGCGTCGCCAGGGAGTGATTCGCCAACCTAGATTTTGCCAGGGAATCTGATAAATTATGAGAGCCACTGCGCAGGTAAAGATTACTCTCCAGGGATCTAACAGACTTAGTTTACTAAAAAGCAGACGACTATAGACTAGGGTAGCCATTAGTTCTACTAATCCCACGTAAACCCACCAATCCTGCTGTTCATCTTCTTGATGATCTCTGCCTTGAATCAGGGCATAGCCAGCGATACAGCAGCTAGTGGCAATACTGATTATCGTGAGATCAGTGGCGCTACCTTCGATCGCAATTCCCGCCGCCATAATTTTGAGGGTGCTGCCTACCGCCCAATGGAGATGAGCGATTAAAATTACCTGGCGGTGGTGCAAATTAAAGAGCGTTTTTGCAGATGCCTCTGGAGAAAAGGTAATGAAGTAGGCAGCAAGACGATAGCTTAGGGCGATCGCTATGGTAACAAACGCTAAAATAGTCAGGCGATCGCTATAGTTAAAGGTAGCTGCTACCAATACTCGATAGCCGACTAATTCGTAAATACCCAGGGAAAGGCTGACAACACCTCCATAGTTGGTTAGTTTTTGTAGAGGAGAATTGGACAGTTGAGTATTGAGTAAAATGAAGGCTGTGGCGAGAACGATCAAGCCTGTATAGGCATTAATAGAACCCAGTCGCCAGAAGATAGCGCAGCCTGCGTATAGTAACGGGATATAAGCCAGATCTAATTCTGCCCAAGAAGTTTTTTCTTTGAGGGAGGAGACGAAACCTAAAGTAACCAGCCCTAGCATAATGTTAGCGGTGGCAAAAACAAACCCACTACCACCCCAAGCAGAAAGTAAGCCGACAAGCCCTAGTTCTCCCAGCCAGGCGAGAGTAAACGCGGTATAGTTATTGGGCTGCTGTTGATAACGCCAGAAAATAGCACCGCCTAAAGTTACAGCAGTGAGGAGATACTCAAAGGTAACGTTAAAATCTCCCAGTCGTCCATAAATCAGGCTCATCATACCGATGGCAATGATCATTAAGGCGATCGCCCAATAGTCAATGGCAGTAAGATACTTATTGATTAGCTTAAAATTAGTAGTCTCAAATCCCACTCCCAAAATGCCTTGAGCATTGCGTTGGGATATGTAGTTAAATTTGGGAGTGTTAAGCCTCTCAAGGAGATAAGCCCGCAGTCTATAAAGGCTGATTATCATAACGCTAGCAAATAATAAGCAATGCCCTATCTCCAATGATTCAGGGGGAACCACTGCTAAAAATAGGCTGGCAAAAAAGCCGATCACAAAGCCCAGATGAGTTAAGACAGTTATTAAGCGGCGGTAATTAAAGACATTAGCGAACATCAACCCTGAAGCAAATGCAAAAGTAATTATTCTGGCTTCTGAACCACCAATAGTAAGCAACTGCGCTGCAACTAAGGTTATACAGCTTATATTCGTTGTTAGACGTCGCCGCTGTAGGCTGCGGCTCGATTTGGCAATTAAAGTTAGCATTCCTGGCACCATTAGCCAAATTAAGCCCCAATAAAAAGAATTAACCTGTACCGTAGCTGCCGTCAAATATTCTCTACTGTAAATATAGTTAGCAAAACAAACATAGCTCATGCCGCTAAGGGCTAACCCAAAATACCAGCAGCTTTGTCGGAAACAGACAGTAAAATTCGCCTCAGATTTTCGTCTTGCCAGAGGTAGATAAATACTCCACTCCAGCATCGCCAGTCCAATTAAAACTACTCCCAACCAAAGCTGAGTCAGATTGGGCACTACTAGGCTAATGCTGCTAATCAGGGTAACTATCCCCAGGAGATGAGCCAGATAAACTAAGCTGTTTCTGAAAGGATAACGAATACGCGCTACCCAAAGTAAAGTTAAAGTAGATAGCAGTAAATTGAGCGATCGCCAGGTAGGATTAGCAAAGCTTAAACAGGTTAAAATAATCCCCCAGCATAAAGTTAGATATTCACTATAGATAGCTAACTGAGGCTTTTGTCGGCGATAAAGCCAGCTAGCAACAAGCACCCAGAGAATTACGTAGGGAAAGAGGGTAATTCCCCAGAAAGACTCAGGAAAATAGCTAGTCTGGGTAATAGCCTGGGCAAAATTATCGATTTGCAGCCGCCAGCTTAAAGGAATTAATTCTTTGGAGGTATACCAAGCTTGCAGCCCAATGATGAAAATTGCCGTTAAATCCTGTTTACGCCAGTGACACAGTAGACGCTGGTAAAAGAGATGTATTGCCAGTAGACTAATGCCAATATTTTGTGTCCAATATAAGTACTGACTGGCATCTGAGGTAGTGATACCCTTGACTAGGGAAATCCACCACGCCATCACAAAGAGAATCGGGCTAACTAGATTCAATAGCTGATGCAGCAGGCGGTGAAAGGGAATACTCTCGGAAGGTTGCTCATCAAGATTCTCTCTACTGGGGGGAATTAAATAAAGGGTTGCTAATAACCAAGCCATTAAGGAGATCGCTAAACTATAGTTAGGCAGTTGTTCTAATCTCGTCAGTAAAACTCTAACTAATAATAAAGACCAGGTTCCTAATAATAATAAAAAGCTGAAGGGCGGATATTTAGCCTGTAGCTTAATCCAGTCATGCTTAAGGATAAGAATAATAATAATTCCTGCGTATGTTCCAACTAAACTTAGCCAGGGAACATGCCAAATTAAGTGTATATAGCTTAGGTAAAGAAAAACTGAGATAAATTTAGTATTCCTAAAAACTTGAGATAGCAAGAAAATACTCAGACTAAGGCTAAGAATTGCGACTAAAATTATGCTCCACTCAATAAGATTATTACCCAATCCCAAATAATTAATTGCCCAAAAATTAATCGGTATGAGTAAAGTTGCAATCTGATTTAAAGTTTGAGATGTTAATCGTAAGCCCTCCTGTTTTCCTGTCCACCATCCCATCCCCCAAAAGCCAAAGGTATAAATTAGCAGCACTAAATACTGCATATACAGGGGAAACCTTTCCCACTGACTAGCCGCTAAAACCCCTGAAGAAACAACAACTAAAAAGATACCAATTAATAACAGCCAGCGAATACTCAGCTCATCTAAGAAGCTTTGCAAAACCCCTGCTAAAATAGGCGGAGTCTCATTAGCTGTCCCTGAAGTTGCTGGTATCTTTGATTCCTGTGGCTTAATGATTGGTTCTGCAACTACTGGAGGAGATTCATCTACTTTTCTTGCAGGTAAAACACAGCTTAAATGTTTACGACACAGCTTTTTAACCTGTTGCTGACTAATTAAGTTAAGCTGTAGCAGTTGCTCCAAACCTCTCAGCAATTCAGGGTGATTGCTGCGGACGAAAATCTTGATCGCCAGCCAGGAATCAGCTTGAGCAGAACCCGTCGTGTCATGTCCGCTATCTGTAGACATAGGAAGTTGTAAATTAACTTACACTCTAAGCAACGATTAATCAACATTAGGACTTACGCAAGAGCCATCTTGATGGAAGGATTTTCAAGTTGCTGAATTAA
>JBCBIE010000074.1:0-24014 GCA_038524995.1 Cyanobacteria bacterium J06621_8 | reverse complement strand
ACCAAAATTTCTTTCTATTGTAGCTTAATTTTCGGAAAGTGACAGAAGAGGGATAAGTAGTTCCACTTTATTAAACATTAAATGGTTGAGATAGGGATTAGGGACTAGGGATTGGGGATTAGGGAAAGATATTCTTAGCATCTTCCAGTTTTTATTGTGCGTTTATTTAGGTGGAGCTACTTATTTAATTCTGCCTACCTACTTAGCTAGTGGACAAAGGCACAATTAGAGTAACCATTTGTCCACTGTGAAAACCTGACATAGCCTAACTTATTACCTATTACCTATTACCTATTACCTATTACCTATTACCTATTACTTCCGCGCAGCCCTTTTATTAACTGTGCCAGTCAGGAATTTCCTTTTGCCGCGATCGCGCTATAACCAGAGCATTATCATCAACGTCTTTAGTCACCACTGAACCCGCTGCAACCGTCACGTTTTCCCCTAGGGTAACTGGCGCTACTAAAACACTATTAGAGCCAGTTTTAGCACCCTGCTTAATGGTTGTATGATGTTTCTGCTTGCCATCATAATTGGCAGTAATTGTCCCTGCACCAATATTAACCTGATCTCCCAGGGTGGCATCCCCTAAATAGGAGAGGTGCGCCATATTAGTATTAGCTCCCACCGTAGTCTTTTTAATCTCAACAAAGTTCCCTACCCGACAGCTTTCTCCCAGCTTGGCATGACCCCGCAGATGGGCATAGGGACCAATTCTGGTGTTAGCCGCCACTTCCGAATCCGTAACTACAGAATATAAAACCTGGACGTTAGCCCCAATCTGGCTATTCTCAATCAGACTTCCAGGACCAATTCTACTACCAGCGGCGATCGCCGTATCTCCCCTAAGATGAGTTTGCGGCTCAATCACAACATCTGGCTCTAGCTGTACATTCTCCTCAATGGTAATACTGTCGGGGCTGATCATGGTCACCCCTGCTTTCATCCAATTATTTTTAATTCTGGTTTGGAGAATATCATAGGCAGCGGATAGCTGTTGGCGATCATTAATGCCGTTGATTTCCCGATAATCTTCAGCATCAAACGCCATTACAGGATTGAGATAGTCTACCACTTCCGTCAGATAATATTCCTGCTGGTCATTATTGGTAGATAATTTCGGTAGCGACAAGGCTAATTTTTGCCAATTAAAGCAATAAATGCCTGCATTTACCCTTCTATTCTGCTTTTGCGCTATATTACAGTCTCGGTCTTCAATAATCTGAGTAATTATATTATCATTATCGCAAAAAACCCGCCCATACCCCTGGGGATTTGGACGATGAGCGGTTAATAAAGTAGCAGCATTTTGCATTTCTTGATGCTTCTGAACCAGCTCTTGTAAGGTTTCTGGTCGCAATAGGGGAGCGTCTCCATTAAGCACCAATAAATCTCCTTGATACCCCTCCAGGCTAGATACTAATTGTTGAACCGCATGACCAGTACCAAGCTGCTGCTTCTGCTCCACAAATTCAATTCCCTGACGATGGCTCAATGCCTGCTGCACCTTTCCTCCATGATAGCCAATAATCACCAGCTGCCGATCTAAATCCAGTAGACTACAGCTATCCAGCACTCTTTCCACCAGCGATCGCCCAGCCAGGGTATGCAACACCTTGGGTAAATCGGACTTCATGCGAGTACCTTTTCCTGCGGCTAAGATTGCTACGGCTACCATGGTTCTTTATCGTCTAGTTATGTTGTTGAATCCGATTGGAGTATAGCTTTTTTTTAACGTTAATAGCCTTAAAAAATAGAATAGATACAGCAATGGGCATCAGAGCTAAAATCAAAAAACATTAGATATCATCAAAAGATTTAGAATAAAGTCACTGGTAATTGATACCTACTTAGAACCATGATTCAAGTTAAGCCTCGGTTTCAAAGCTTTGAAGAGTATCTGGCATTTGATGATGGCACAGATAAACTATACGAACTATTTAATGGAGAACTAATCGAAGTGCCTCCAGAGTCGGGAAAAAATGTGCAAATCGCTACTTTTTTATTAATTAAATTTGCCGAATTATTTAATTATCGTCAAGTGAGAGGGCATGGATTGGAATTAGAAGTAAATGGCGAACCAAGAAACCGCTATCCCGATTTAACCATACTGAGAGAAGAACATATCGAACAGTTGAAAAAGCGCAATACGGTTCGTTTAAATATGTCTCCGCCTTTATTAGTCGTAGAAGTAGTTAGTCCTGGAGAATTACAGAGAAATAGAGAATATATAGCTAAAAGAATGCAATATCAAGATTGCGGTATTCCTGAATATTGGATTATCGACCCCGATACTCAAACAGTATTAGTTTTGCAATTATCCCAAGGCACTTATCAGGAAACAGGTAGCTTTTATGGCGAATCACGACTGCGATCGCCACAGTTTCCCAAACTAGACATTACAGCAGCAGAAATTTTTGAGAATTAAAATAAATAAATCTCTCCATTCTGATTTTATATTTATTTGTGTCTACCTACTTACCATCATCACGCTAAGAGATTTCTTGGCAGGAACGTTACAGGATGAGCCTTAAAAGGATGAGCGCAAATCTTTTCTGATGAAAAACGAGATCTATCGAACTAGAAAACGCCTGTAAATCATTAACACCCTAAACTGACTAAGAATTAGCCCAGTCTTTAGCCCATGCTAAAACCCGCTGCACTTCTGGCATGGTGGGAGCCTGACAATAGAGGCGTAACACTGGCTCAGTCCCGCTAAAACGGATTAATAACCAGGTATTATCGTCCATTCTAAACTTATAGCCATCTACGTCTAGGCAGTCCACTACCTTCATTTCTGCCACTGACTGGGGGGTGTCATTTTTTAAACGTTCCAATAATTTAGCTCGGACATCCATACTGGCGAGGGGCAGATCAATGCGATCATAGTGGGCAGTAAAACCAGTCTTTTGCTGTAAACGACGATAGATAGTACCCAAATCTTCTCCCGACTTGACCACTGCTTCCAAAATATAGAGTGCCGATAACAAAGCGTCCCGTTCAGGGATGTGGGTGCCATAACCAATACCCCCTGATTCTTCCCCGCCAATCATCACTTCCGCTTGCAACATGCGATCGGCAATATACTTATAGCCAATGGGGGTTTCATAGACAGAACGACCATAGGATTTAGCGAGGCGAGGAATCAGATCGGAACCACTGACTGTCTTGACAATTTCCCCTGTAAAGCCCTGACGCTCTACCAAATGTTCGATCAAGATCGGAATTAACACCTGAGAACTTAGGAAATTACCTTCAGCATCAGCCCCCGCAATGCGATCGCTATCTCCATCAAAGACAATGCCAACTCTAATACTATCTGGATCATCTTTCGCTCCAGCTTTAATTGCCTGCAAAAAATCAGGCAGGTATTTCGGTAAAGGTTCAGGAGCACCACCACCAAACAAAGGATCGCGATCGCCGTTGATTTCTTCTACAGGACAGCCTAATAAACGCTCCAAACCTGTTGCCGCTGCACCGTGCATCACATCAACATATACTTTTAATTTCTTAGAGGTAATAGCATCTCTAATAGCGTCAATATCAACTTTTTTCTGCAATCCTCGGCAATAACTTTCCCAAGGATTAAACTTCTCTAGGCTGCCAAACCTATCCGACTTCGGCGCAGGACTGCCAATTTTAGCCTCAATCTGTTCAGTAATTTCGGGGGGTACCGAACCACCAAACGCACTCTTAACTTTTAATCCTAAATACGATGCTGGGTTATGGGATGCCGTCATCACAATTGCCCCTAGAGCATCATAGGCTTTTGCTGCCCAGCTAAAAGCAGGAGTAGGCGCAGAACACTCAGACAGCAAAACATCAAATCCCGCTTCCAGCAAAGCATTGGCGGTCACTTGAGCAAAATCTTCTGCCATAAATCGGCGATCGTAACCGACAATCACCGTAGGATTAGCCGCACTGTCTCCATAATTTTCCGCCAAAACTTGAGCCGCCAGAGGTGCCAGCATTGCTACACGCTCAAAAGTAAAGTCAGCGGCAATTACACCACGCCAGCCATCCGTACCAAATTTGATTGGATTAACAGTAAAAGACATAAAGCCCAAAATTTAGTCATTAAGAATAGTATCTTCCAGATTAACTGTTTCTTTCTAGTTTGAAAACTAAATTAAGTGACCCTAAATGTAGGCATGAGCACAATTGATCCCCAAGCTTTAGTTTCTTTAGGCGATCAAAAATTGCCTATCTATGAATCCGTCTCTTCAACAGTTTTATCTGGCTCTAGGTTTTGCAATAAATACTTCAGTCGCATCCGTTCAATGTAGGGCCATCCCCCCTTTTCTTCTATATCACGCACAAAACGATACAAATCGTTACGAGTTTTTGGTAACGCAGTGTCAAAGTACTCAACTCGTATATGACGATGGATTTTTTCTAAATCCCGCAATACAGAAAGCAAAAATAAACCGTCATGGCGATTTTTCTCGGCTAGGGCACAAATCTCACTAGCGGTTTCCTGCAATAGGCTAAACGAATCAATCGAGTTTACGTCGTGATCTTGAGTCATGTGCCTAATAAATATAAAAATTATCTTTGTCTACTTTACATAAAAATCCTACCCAATATTGAGCCTATTGTCTGGATGCTGATCGATAAGCTCAACAGGGAGAGAAAGATGGAGATTTTTAGCCGATTAGCTAATTGGTAGTCCTTATTTGGTAGAGTAGATAGCATCTATCAACATGGCTAATTTTATAAAAACAGCCTATTTGCAGCATCTTTCGCGCTCAACGTCATCGTTACTCTACCCTAGAAAGATAGAGTCAGCGGTGACTGCATTCCGCAGTTAAATTTAAATTGACAAAATGAAGTTGACTATGAGATTCCGTACGATTATTGCCAGCTTACTCGCTTTATGCTTAGGAGTTCTCACGGCATGTAGTGATTCTAGCGAGGTAAGAAGAGATCAGCTAACTTACGATGATATTCGTAATACGGGTATCGCCAATACCTGTCTAGAATTACCTGATTCCAGTCGCGGATCAATTCCCATCCAAGCTGGAGAACAGTTTTTCATCCAAGATCTGTGCCTCGAACCCAGAGAGTACTTTGTTAAAGAAGAACCAGTTAATAAACGTCAAAAAGCTGAATTTATTAAAGGTAAATTGTTAACTAGATATACTTCTAGTCTCGATCAAATCGAAGCCACCGTAGATGTTAACGATGATGGAACTTTAACCTTCACTGAGGTTGATGGTATTGATTTTCAACCTGCAACTGTTTTATTGCCTGGCGGCAAAGAGGTTCCTTTCTTGTTTACCATGAAACAACTGGTGGCAAGCACTAAAACTGCTCAAGATGCTCTCAATACCTCCACAGATTTTAAAGGAGAATTTAACGTTCCCTCCTATCGTGGACAGGTATTCTTAGATCCTAAAGGACGCAGTAAGGAAAGTGGCTACGATAATGCGGTAGCTTTACCTGGAAGAGCAGATGATGATCAATTTGGTAGAGCTAACACCAAAGAGTTTGTCTCCCGTCGCGGAACAATGTCTCTTAACGTTACTAAAATTGACAGTGAAACAGGAGAGATTGCTGGTGTTTTTGAGAGTGAACAGCCTTCCGCTACTGACTTAGGAGCAGAAGATCCTGAAGAAGTTAGAGTTAAAGGCATTTTCTATGCCAGAGTTGAATCTAATGCCTAGAAATCACTTATTGAATTAGCTATCTTATTACCTAGCTAATCAAAAGTAAATTATGTAAGCTATTTTTCTTGGGGGTATATACCCCTTTTTTTATTACAAGTCGTTTTGAATTGGATAGACTAAACCTTATAATCATACAAAATTCAATTACCAAAATACACTTACTAAATGCAAACCTAAAAAAACCTTAACCTCCTTTACCTTTAACCTTTACCCGTTACCGTTGCATAATCAATAAGTGTTCTATCTAAACAGGATTTAGTATTATTCATTGCCTTTAAGAAAAAAATCTAATTGCTTTGAGGACAATGAGATCAATTATCATTATTTAGAAAAGCTAAGAGATTTAATTATGGTAGAAACCTCCAGCAACACTGTCCCCGTCACCGTCCTAACTGGTTATCTTGGTGCAGGAAAAACTACTCTCCTCAATCACATTCTCACCTACGAACACGGTAAAAAAATAGCGGTCATCATCAACGAGTTCGGAGTAGTGGGTATCGACAATCAGCTGATAATTAGTGCTGATGAAGAAATTTTTGAAATGAACAATGGCTGTATTTGCTGTTCGGTGCGGGGGGACTTGATTCGCGTTATCGGTAACTTACTCAAGCGCCGCAACAAGTTCGACCACTTGGTCATTGAAACTACTGGACTTGCCGATCCCGCCCCAGTCATTCAGACCTTCTTTGTCGATGAGGATATGAAAGATAAGATTGTTTTAGATGCTGTAGTTACGGTGGTTGATGCCAAACATATTCAGCTGCATTGGTCAGCAAATGAAGCACAGGAACAAATTGCTTTTGCCGATGTAATTCTCCTCAATAAAACCGATCTTGTTAGTCCTGAAGAATTAGATGAGGTAGAAAGCAAAATCAAAGCCATTAACGGGATGGCAGAAATCCATCGCACTAAAAATTCTGAATTAGACATGGACGCCTTGTTGGGAGTCCAAGCATTTGATTTAGACCGTGCTTTGGAAATTAACCCTGAATTTCTCAAGGGAACATCAGCTAAACACGATTGGACAGTAAATTCTTTCGCCATCGTAGATTCCAGAGAACTAGACGGTGAAAAACTGAGTGACTGGCTAGATAACCTGATAGAAGTTAAAGGGGCAGATATATTTCGGATGAAAGGTATTTTGAACATTGCAGGAGCAAGCGATCGCTTTGTATTTCAAGGAGTTCATATGCTGTTTGATGGCAAAGCAGACCGCCCTTGGCAGAAAGGAGAAACCCGTAAGAATGAATTGGTGTTTATCGGTCGCAATCTAGATGAGGCGCAAATGAGAGAGGACTTTAAGCAATGTTTGGTTTAGGTGCAAAAAAGCAGGTCTTAGTTCGGCAGTACTGGCAAGATAACCTTTCAGAATACGTTACAGCAGTGGCTTGGTCTCCCGCTGGGATATTAGCTGCAAGTTCCGCTGCGGGGGAAGTCGTGGTATGGCAAGATGGCAACCTGGTTAGTTTATTACCTGCGGGTTTAGTCTCAATCGACTGTTTAGCTTTTGCTGCTGATGGCAAGTTTTTAGCGGCTGGCGGACAGGATGGCAAGGTAAGAATTTGGTCGATTCCCCCTGCTTCTGGGCAAAAAGAAGTTAAATTAATCGCTACCCTAGATAATAAACCCTCATGGATCGACAAACTGGCTTGGAATCCTACCTGTAACCACTTAGCCTTTAGTTTGGGACGTAACGTGCAAATCTGGGATGCCGATACTCAAGCAGTTATTACTACTCTACCCTATGCTAACTCTTCGGTTTTAGCTCTAGCTTGGCGACCTAATGGAGAAAATATTGCGATCGTAGGTAATGGAGGAATCAAAGTATGGTCTACTAAAGATTGGGATCGTGACCCTCGTCTTATTGATTTGTCCTCAGCTAGTATTGTTACAGTCTGGTCAAGGGACGGTAAATATATTGCCTCTGGTAATTTAGACAATACCATCGCGATTGTAGAATATGCTAGTTCCCGTTCATGGGTCATGCAGGGTTTTCCTGGTAAGGTTTCCCAACTTAGTTGGTCACAACCATTGTCGGATAATGCACCTTTGTTAGCAGTATCGAGTATGGGAAGTATTGCGGTATGGCATAAAGAAGCAGACGAGCAAGATGGCTGGAGTGCCGACATGTTGACGTTACACGAGGGTAAAATTGAAGCTTTAGAGTTTCATCCCCAAAGTTTATTACTCGCTTCTGCGGCGGCGGATGGCTTGCTGGGCTTATGGACAAAAGCCAAACAGATTAGACAAACCTTAAAAGGTGTTAGGGATGGTTTTTCTTGTCTAGCTTGGAGTCAAGATGGTCAAAAGTTGGCGACTGGAGGGCAAGATGGAGAATTGATTATTTGGTCGGAGTCTGGGCGCGGGAAAGATTTTGGGTAAAAAGATTCCTATTTAAAAAATGTGAAATTAATTTTGTGTGACTGCGGCTATACCTGCAATTCAAAGCCTGGTAAAATATTTTCTCCAGAAATAATTGTGGGCATAGATATTACTTCTACAGCTTGTTGCGATCGATAAATCTCTACCTTGGCATCTTGGGGATTGATCAACCATCCTAAAGATAACCCGTTGTCGATGTATTCCTCCATCTTGGCTTGAAGTCGCGGAAGCCGATCTGTCGGCGATCGCAGTTCGATGAGAAAATCAGGTATTAGAGGCGGAAATTTTTGGCGTTGTTCTAAAGTTAATCTCTCCCAACGATCTAATCGCACCCAAGCAGCATCAGGAGAACGCTTGGCACCATTAGGAAGTACAAAAATCGTTGAAGAACTAAACACCTTGCCTAATTGATTTTGACGATTCCAAATCTCCAGATCTGTAATCAGTTCAGCTTCTCGATTACCGCTTTCTCCCCCCACTGGTGGCACAATAATTAATTCTCCTGCTGCATTCATTTCTAGGTTTAAATCCTGATTAGCAAGACACAATTGATAAAATTGTTCGTCGGTTAAATGAGTTATGGGGTTTAGATTTAAGACCACAGTATTCATTACAATTTGCCTCGCGTTTTGTTACCGATTTTATTTAAAGCTTATTAAGATTTTTTATTGGAGCTTTTATTTTTTCCGCGATCGCAATCAAGAAAATTCTGAATCACTCTGGAAAGTTTAATAAAGCAATAATTTATCTAAAGCGATCGCAACATTAGGAAAAGCCAAAGGAGATATTGTACCTGTGGTAAATTCCTGTACTTGGATATAGTTACCATTCTGTACTTGAGTATGAACAATTAATTTCTGGTTCACCAGATCGATTACCCAATACTCAGGGATGCCATTACGGGCATAGGTTATCTTTTTTTGATTTAAGTCAGTGTTGAGGGTGCGATTGGATATCTCGATAAGCCAGTAAATATCTTGGGGATAGGGGTGATGGGTACGATAAATGGTTTCTGGTAGCCGAACTATAGCTACATCAGGCTCTGGTTCACTATTATCGAGGGTAATAGGATGTGATTCTTGAATTTCAGCAATTTTGTCAAGAACACGCCTCAAATACTTAACAATACTACTATTAGTGTAACGATGCTCCACTCCCTCTGGACTCACTTTAACAATCTCTCCTTCCAAAAATTCAACTGGCTTCCCTTCCAACAATCCAGCATCCACTAGCTCGTGCCATTCCTCAATCGACCATTTGTAGGTAGTTAATGTCATGACCCCTATTCCCCATCAATCGTCATCTTTGATTATTGTACCGAGCATATTTTTATAATCTAGTCCCTCTAGCAAATATAGCGATTTAAAATTTCTGTCAAAATAGCCATTAGACATTGTGCTTAATCTCTAACATGCTTCAGGAATCGCGATTTAACCTGTCTCGTTTGGCAATTAAATATTCTCGTCTCACGATCTGCTGCTGGCTGGCGATCGCCGTTGCGGGTTTTTTTGCCTTTAGTTCATTGAAATATTCTCTATTTCCCGCCGTTAATTTCCCCGTGGTGGTGGTTCGTGCTCAGAGTAGTAACATTGACTCGATTCTAACGACAGAAAGCGAATTAACTAATCCCTTGGAAAATGCCCTAGCAGAAACTTCGGGGTTAAAGCAGCTTGTTTCCTCTACCTTCTCTGGACAAACGGTGCTTAATGTTTTATTTACTACGAATATCAGCCTAGAAGATGCTCTCGAAAACGTAGAGAATAACCTAGAGTCGCTAGCTTTACCCGAAGATACAGAGCTAAAGATTATCCCCTTTAATCTCAACGAAACTAGCGCCATTAGCTATGTTGTCACCAATGAGACACTCAGCCTGAATGAGCTAAGTCGCGTTACCGCCAGCAGCATTATTCCTGTAGTTGAGAAGATACCTGGAGTGCAGCGAGTTGACGTTTTAGGAAATCCTAGCCGCCAAAGCAATTCTGATAATTTAGCCGCCAATAATAACAGCCTAGTTAATTTCAATGGTCAACAGGCGATCGCCTTTCAGGTAATTAAACAAAGTGAGGCAAATACCCTGGAAGTAGTGCAGCAGGTAGAACAACAGGTAGCAAAGTTACAGTTACCAGAGGTTGAGCTAATTCTAGCTGAAAGCTCGGCAGGTTTTATTCGCGATAGTACCAAAGCCACCATTGAAGCTTTGTTAGGTGCTATAACCCTTGCGATACTGGTCATTTATCCTTTTCTACGTAATCTCAAAGCCACCTTAATTGCCGCAGTTACTATTCCCGTTTCTCTCCTGGCTACCTGTATCATTATGGCTTTAATGGGGTTTAATTTAGAAACCCTAACTCTGCTGGCTTTAGCCTTGGTAATCGGTATTATTGTAGATGATGCCATAGTGGAAGTAGAGAATATTATGCGTCACCTGGAAGCAGGCGCAACTCCTCGCGATGCTGCTCTACTAGCTACCCGTGAGATTGGTTTAACCGTCTCCATTTCCACCCTAACTATTGTGGCGGTGTTCCTTCCCATTGGATTGATGGGGGGTACTCTAGGACAGTTCTTTCGACCCTTTGGCTTCACCCTTTCCGCTGCGGTGTTAACCTCTCTTCTGGCAGCACGGACTTTAGTTCCTGTTTTGGCAGCATCTTGGTTTTCACGGCAAGATGTTAAATCATCAGTGGAGAGAAGAGGATTCTGGGTTAATAGCTATTTGAACCTGCTGCAATGGTCATTAAATCATCGTCCCCAGGTAGTGGCAATGGCGATCGCCAGCTTGATCGCAGGAATAGCTCTAATTCCCTTGATTCCCCAAGGTTTTATCCCTCAATTAGACCGAGGGGCATTCAAAATTGTTTACACGACTCTTCTCCCGAAAACTTCAGATTCTCCAGCAGATAGCACCACTGATTCATCTCCTGAAAGCTCCAGCAACTTTGGCTGGCTTAAAAGCTTGGCGCAGTCACCAGAAAAGATTTTAGTCCGTCGCACCCTAACGGTAGGAAAACAGATTGAAGCCTCGGTGATGAATCACCCAGAAGTAGAATCAGTGTATACCATTGCAGGATGGCGGGGTAAACCCAATCAGGGACAGCTCTATGTCAAGCTAAAATCCCCTCGGAGTCTCCACACTAGCGAAGTGCAGGCAGATATTCGGCAAAACCTTCCTGTAATTTCCCAAGTAACCATAAGCGTGGAAGATATACCCTTTGTGGAAACAGGAGAAGATCCTTCTTTCAAGGTTTCCTTGTCGGGAGAAGATCTTAATTTATTGAGAACTAGTGCGATCGCTTTTCAATCAGAAATTGCTCAACTACCAGGATTCAACGACGTGCGGGTGGATGGGGTTAATCAGCCGTTGAATAAGATAATTCATCTGGATCGCCAACGAGTAGCATACGTTAATGCTAATCTCAGCCCAGAACAAAGTATCGGTAATGCTAGCGCTAAGGCTACTGCGATCGCTCAAAAAATATTACCACCAGAGATTAGCTTAGATTTAGAAGGGGATTCAGCCAGAGCAAGAAAGATTCTGCGGGAGTTCGCTATGACTCTTACCTTAGCTATCATGCTGATGCTGATACTTTTATATTTACCTTTCCGCCGCTATCTTGAACCCCTGGTAATTGGTCTATCTCTCCCCCTGTCTATTGTGGGGGCAATGCTAGCTCTTCTGCTTACCCAGAGCGACTTTGGCATGATTTCCTTAATTGGCTTAATTTTCCTCCTGGGGCTACTGGATAAAAATGCCATTTTACTCCTAGATTACGCCAACCAACTACGTAACTCAGGGCTAAATCGTACAGAAGCAATCCTCAAAACGGGATTAATTCGCTTACGCCCCATTATTATGACCACTAGCTCAACAATTCTCGGAATGCTTCCCATTGCTTTGGGTTGGGGCGCAGGGGCAGAACTACGCCAGCCCATGGCGGTGGCAATTATTGGGGGCTTGTTTACCTCTTCCCTACTCAGTCTGATTGTGGTGCCTATTCTTTACACTTTGCTGGAAGATTACCAGTTAAATATTTTAGATCGCTCAAAGTAAATGACTAATAAACAAGTTATTATTAGTCATTTTTTCTGTATCTAATACGACAGAAATAGGCTTCAATCTTTGATTTGATTGACTGGTGTTATTTGCCAAGTCGAGCAGCCCTCACGGTGATTAATAACCTAAAAATCAGCAAAATATCCTAACTCAGTAACTATAACTACTTGCTTAGAGAACTAACTTAATTAACTGTAATTGTCAACAATCGCGATAGTAACTAAAAGCTATTGAGATTGATTAAAATCAATTATCCCAAACAATGGTTTGTAACAATAAATTAGTAATCTTAATAAATAGAAAGTGACTTCATTTCTATGGATTTAATTGTTCACATAAAGAATGAACCTCATCAACTATAGCGGTTCTCATATTCATGAGGTACGAATCTAGATAAAAGCATAATAGTTTAGAGTTTAAAGCTAATGGCTAATGGCTAATGGCTTTTTGAAAACCGAGATGTATCTCACTAAACCGAGAATTGCTATATTATTGCCAATAATCATCAGAGAAGTTAAAAATATCTTGAGGTCAATCTAAATTAATTAACCTGAAAAATTATTTGTAACACTAAAAATAGTAACCTTAATGAATAGAAGAAAACTCTTATCCTTATTAAGCGTATTTTGTTTAAGCTTAATTTTAACTATTAGTTGTTCACCATCCCCTCAATCCTCAGATCCCGCTAATAATAGTACTCCTTCCGAAGAGCCGATTGTCATTGGCTATAGTAACTGGGCTGGCTGGTGGCCCTGGGCGATCGCCGAACAAGAGGGACTATTTGCGAAAAACAACGTCAACGTGGAAATGAAGTGGTTTGATGGCTATCTCGAATCCATGGAAGCCTTTGCTGCTGGTCAATTAGACGGCAACTGTCAGACTCTTAACGATACCATTTCTTTTGCTGCCGATTCCATCAATGGTCAGGTAGCAATCCTAGTCAATGATAATTCCGCAGGTAACGATAAAATTATCGTTGCTGAAGACATCAATACCATTGAAGATTTAAAAGGAAAAAAAGTAGCGATTGAAGAAGGGGTAGTGGATGATTTCTTGCTAACCCTAGCTCTAGAGGCTAACGGCATGTCCCGTGATGATGTAGAAATTGTTCCCCTAGAAACAGGTGCAGCCGCTGCTGCTTTTGCCGCTGGAAAAGCCGATGCTGTGGGGGCATTTCCTCCTTTTTGGCTAACAGCACTCAAGAGAGAAGGTTCCAAAGAATTAATTTCCTCAGCAGAATTTCCTGGAGCAATTCCCGATCTTTTAGTAGTGAGCCAAAAGCTAGTTGATGAACAGCCAGAAAAGGCTCAGGCTTTGGTTAATACCTGGTTTGATGTTTTAGAGTTTATCGAGCAAAATCCCGAAAAATCCGATGAAATTATGGCGACTAGAGCCGATGTTACGGTAGATGAGCTACAGCTATTTAAAGACGGAACCAAAATCTTTACCATCGAAGAAAACCTCGAAGCATTTAGTGATGGCAACAGTATGAAGCACATGCCCTTTGCTGCCAAGGAAATGGCAGAATTTATGGTGAGCGTTGACTTTATCCCCGAAGCTCCAGATTTAGCTAAAGTGCTCGATGATCGCTTTGTAAAAGCCTATGCCGATTCTCTTAAATAAATCTAGTTTGAAGGCAGGCTATTTATCTTTTGGGAAAGCCATCAGCTATGAGCTCTTGGCTTTCTACAAATCTTTCAACAATAGTTGAATAAATTCCTGCTAACACAGAACTAAAGACTAAAAACTAATAACTACTAGCCAATAACCTTTCAACGAAGCTAATTCACACGAGGCGTATATAAAGCGATGAAAGCTGCCAAGCCGCAATTTAAGACAGCCAGCCTCAAGCCGACTATTTTTTGGCGTATTGCCCAAGATATTCCTGGCTCTTTATCGGGCATATTATTTACCTTATCAATTACCTTACCCCTACTGGCTTGGTTTCTTATTAGCCAGTATTCAGGGCTAGATTCAGTTTTCCTGCCTTCTCCCTTAGATGTGGTGGGGGCTTTCAGAAGATTATGGTCTAAAGGCTTTTTAATTAAAGATAGCCTGAGCAGCTTTACCAGGGTAAGCATTGGATTTCTCTTATCGGCGATCGTTGCAGTTCCCGTCGGTATTTTGATGGGAACTTTTGCCAGCATTCGAGCTTTATGTGAGCCTGTAATTGGCATCGTTCGCTATATGCCAGCGCCTGCTTTTATTCCCTTGCTAATTATTTATTTGGGTATTGATGAAGCTCCTAAAATCGCCCTAATCTTTATCGGCACCGTCTTTTTCAACATCTTGATGATTATGGATAGCGTTAAATTTGTACCTCAAGATCTGATTGAGACAACCTACACTCTGGGGGGAAAGCGTTGGCAGATACTCCTAGAGGTGATTACCCCCTATATTGTGCCCCGCATTATCGATACTTTTCGAGTTAACATGGCAGCTTCTTGGAATTTAGTCGTAGTGGCTGAGTTATTAGCAGCCAACGAAGGTTTAGGCAAAAGAATTTTATTGGCACAAAGATTTTTACGCACTGAAGAGATTTTCGCCTGTTTAATTGTCTTGGGCTTGATTGGTTTTGCTCTTGATCTTTTCTTCCGCTTGCTGGTTAGATTATCCTGTAAATGGGCTTTTTAGCAATATTTTACTACAATTAAAAATCCAAATAAATCTCAAATTTAATGAGCATTGCGAGTACCAAATTAACTTTACAAGAATATTTAAATCGCCATGATGAAGGTGAGCAACACTATGAATTAGAAGCAGGAAACCTATCGGAAATGCCCCCAGAAAGCCCGATAAATGCGGAGATAGCCATTAAGCTCCTGCTAATTTTTGCTCAATTTGTACCCACTCCTCGCTGTCTTCGCTGTAAGGATACCGAAATTGTCGTTAGCGGCAGTCGCACTACAGTTCGCTTACCTGATCTGATGGTTTTGACAGAAGAATTAGCAGATATTTTATACGATAGTAGGCGCAGCACGATTATGTCTGATATGCCTCCTCC
This sequence comes from Cyanobacteria bacterium J06621_8, assembly GCA_038524995.1. Lineage (GTDB taxonomy): Bacteria > Cyanobacteriota > Cyanobacteriia > Cyanobacteriales > Xenococcaceae > Waterburya. The sequence goes on along the minus strand of JBCBIE010000074.1, from coordinate 8,905 downwards.
TGCTCTAGTAGTGGAGGTTGTTTCTCCTGGTAAAGTAAATCAAGATCGAGATTATCGTTTTAAAAGATCGGAATATGCCGCTAGAGGTATTGCAGAGTACTGGATTGTCGATCCTCAACTTAGTCAGGTGATGGTATTAGCTTTAAAACAAGGCTTTTACGACGAAGCTGTTTTTGTCGAGAGCGATGCTGTCAAGTCTCCTTTTTTCCCTCAGCTTCAGCTTGCTGCTAATCAGATTTTTAGTAATTAAAAAGTTTTTTATTAAAATATCATGCACCTGGAAATATCTCGTCTATACAAGCAGTTTCCCAGTAAAAGCGGAGCCATCGTTGCTCTCAAAGATATCAACATACATGTGGAAACAGGGGAGTTTGTCTGTACGGTGGGTGCTTCTGGTTCTGGTAAATCTACTCTTCTCAGATTGATTGCTGGTCTAGATTCGCCTACTTCGGGAACAATTACAGTGGATTATCAGCCAATTACTGGTCCTGGTGCGGATCGCGGGATGGTGTTTCAAAAATATACTCTCTATCCTTGGATGACGGTACAAAAAAATGTCGAATTTGGCTTAAAATTGCTGGGAATGTCTGCCGCCCAAAGAAAAGAAATCGCCTGTTACTATCTGGATATAGTTGGTCTAGCTAACTTCTCTCAGTCTTTGCCCAAAGAACTGTCTGGCGGTATGAAGCAGCGGGTGGCGATCGCCCGTGCTCTGGCAACTAAACCTAAAATACTGCTTTTAGATGAGCCGTTTGGTGCATTGGATATTCAAACTAAGGAAAATATGCAGCAATTTCTCCTTGATATCTGGCGTAAGACTGGCAGTACTATGTTAATGATTACCCATGACATCAGAGAGGCGATATTTCTCTCCCAGCGAATTTATGTTCTTTCCGCGCACCCAGGAACAGTCAAGCAAGAATTTAAGATCGCCTTGCCTCCAGAGCGAGATTTCAGCATTAAACGCCAGCCGCTATTTCATCAGTATGAGGATGAAATTACCGATTTATTAAGAGCCACGTCGTAGGGAAACGTTTTAACCGACTAACTACTAACCACTAAAATTCGAGACCCCGCGTCGCCGTTATGCGAAGCGGTATCCTTTAGGACAGGCGCAAGGGAACGCTCGAATTAACTACCTGCTTAACTGAGGTGATCTAAGATAATCTGGAAAACTTCCTTCGCTTCAATCTGAGGTTTGTCTAGTAAATCCTGCTGTTGAGTGATTAATAATGGAGATCTCCTAATATCACTAGTTACATGACCATGGGAACCTTTAACTAGGCTGGCATCTAAAGAAATAACTTCCATCAGGTAGCGAAAACCCAGCTTCTTTTTCAACAGAGTTAAGCCAACTTTAGCTAGCGGTAGGCTCAACTGAGGATCAATAAACAGCTCCACTGGATCGTAACCAGGTTTACGATGAATATCCACCGTACGGGCAAAATCAGGTGCTAAATTATCATCAAGCCAATAATAATAGGTAAACCAAGCATTTTCCTTGGCGATCGCCACTAACTCCCCTGAGCGATCATGATTGAGATGATATTCTTCTTTTCCTGCCTGATCTAAAACTAAATCAACTCCTGGGGTACTCTCAAGGATGCTTTTCACCTGACCCATACAGCTAGTATCGTTAATATAAACATGGGCAATTTGATGATCGGCAACGGCAAAAGCCTTACTTGCCCCAGGAATTAGGATTTCTCGCCCTAATTCTTCCCGAACCGTAATTAAACCCTGCTGTCTAAATAAGCGATTGAGATGAATTGGCTGATCAACCTCGGTAATACCGTATTCTGAAAGTACAATTACTCTACCGCCACGACCTTCATAAAACTCAATCAGTTCCTGACAGATACCGTCTATTTCCCTCAAGTCCTGAGCAACCTGATCGGGATTGATGCCAATCTTCTGTAAGCAATAATCGAGGTGTGGTAAATAAACTAAAGTCAAGGTCGGACTGTATCTTAACTCGATCCGTTGTGCCGCATCAGCAATCCACTGACTGGACTTAACCGAAGTCTTGGGACCCCAAAAATCAAACAGCGGAAATTCACCAAGTTCATCACTCAACCAGTCACGCAATTCCATCGGCTCACTGTAAACGTCAGGAATCTTCCGACCATCAGCAGGATACATCGGACGAGGAGTTACGGCATAGTCTACCGTCGAGTGCATATTGTACCAGCCGAATAAATTAGCACAGGTAAAGTCAGGGTCGAGGGAGCGAGCCTTATCCCAAATTTTCGGGGACTGTACCAGCTTATTGGACTGTCGCCATAGCTTGACTTCACACTCATCACGGAAATACCAGCCATTAGCCACAATACCGTGCTGATCAGGGTTCTCTCCCGTGTAGTAGGTAGCCTGAGCAGTGCAGGTTACAGCAGGCAACACTGGTTTAATCGATGTGGTATGTCCCTGCTGTTGCCATTGTCTTAAAAAAGGAGTATGCTCCCCAATTAGACTAGGAGTCAACCCCACTACGTTCAGAACAATTGTTTTATTCATAGATTAGTAGTTCCACTTTATTAAACATTAAATGGTTGAGATAGGGATTGGGGATTGGGGATTGGGGATTTGGGATTAGGGAAAGATATTCTTAGCATCTTCCAGTTTTTATTGTGCGTTTATTTAGGTGGAGCTACTTAACTGCTAATGACTGATGACTGATAGCTGATAAAACCCATTGATATTCCCGTTCTATAGAAGTCAAAATATCCAACTTCATCGCTGGAGGTAAGACTTCCCAGGTATAGGTTTCAATTTCCAGATGGTGGCTAATTGCTTTTTCCGAGAGCAAAGGCAAAAGCTGAAGAATGTGATCTTGAGTGGATTTAAATAGCTGATATTGAGCCATGAAAATTGGCACGTGAAAATGGGTGCGCCATTCTTGTTCATCCGTAGTTAGGAAATGTTCTAGAGCATCCCCTAGATCTACATAATGTTTAAGATTACCCTGGCTATTTCGGGCAATTACCTGATGTAGATAAGTAGATTCATCAAAAGAGGCAATTTTATCTAAAATAGGTTGCCTTGCTGCTTTTTGGGGCGGAATTTCAATTTTGATTGCTGAACTAAGCTGAATTTTGCCGATCTTAATACCCACCTGTTCCAAGCGGTGAATAATCTCTTGGGGTTCTTCATACTCCACCGCAAAATGACAAGTATCGTAACATACCCGTATATGTTCCCTGATCCAGTCTTGAGCTAACGTTGCGGTAACCCCTTGATTCTCCTGTAGCCATTTACCCGCTAGAGGGAACAACCAATCTTGAAAGAAATCAATCATTTCTTGGGTGTTCTCCAACATGCAGTTGGGTTCTGGTTCTAGATCGAGATGAATTAACTTGCCTGTGGTTTCTCTGATCTGAACCATTTCGGCGATCGCACGGGCTAAATTTAAACAGCTCTCGGTAAGAACCTGGTTTTGCTGTTGAGCATCCTTAAACCAGGGTTTATAAGAGATGGGTAAAGTAGAAATCCCTCCGTCAAGCTGCGGGGGTAGTAACGTAGTGAGAATCTTAATCAGCCTAAGAGTATAGTCCAGACGTTCTACTTTTGACCAATCAGGAGCATATACCTGATCTTTGACTACCTGACGGTGAAAACTGCCAAAAGGAAAGCCATTCAGGGTAAAAACATATAAATTTTGGGAAATGAGCCAGTTTTGGAATTGCTTAAGCTTATCCCCCTCTAACAGTTCCCTGGAGGCAATATCCGCTAGGCGCAAACCCAGACCAAAAGCATCATCGGGAGCTAGTCGAGTTTTGAGCTGCGGAATATATTGCTTGAGGTTATTTTCCACCTCAGCCCAGGTTTCTCCTGGGTGAATATTGGTGCAGTAGGTTAGATGTAAATCACTCTTGGTTGGTAGCTTCACTTCAATTTAGATGGGTATAAGCCAAAGTAACTAGTTAAGAATTTTTATAGTTAATAAGATTAGATTTCAGTTGTAACTGCAATTTCCTGAAGCATCAAGATTGCCTGATGATAAATCGGCAGCTTAACCTGATTTACTTCCAATCCGATTCCTAACTCCTGCAACAGCATAACCGCCAGTTCTCCTCCCAGATGCTCCCTAAATTCAGTTAAGCCAGAGAAAATCGAATCCTTGGCTGCGACATCAGTTAAGTTCTGGGATAGCTCTGAAGCGTATAGCTCAAAGCCCAAATTCTGCAAAGTTTCAATCACCTGCTCCCAATCTTCCTTACTCAACAAGCCAGAGAGATAAGAATAGGTACAGTCTAAAGCCATACCAATTGCTACCGCTTCACCGTGTCGCAAACGATAGTTAGTCAGATGTTCTAATTTATGTGCCACCCAGTGACCAAAATCAAGGGGGCGAGAAGAACCCATTTCAAAAGGATCGCCGTAGTTGGCAATATGCTGGAGATGCATTTCACTGCAACGATAAATTAAGTATTCCATGGCGGAGTCGTCCCGCGCCGCTAGTTTTTGAGCGTTATGATTAATAAAATCAAAAAATTCACGGTCTTTAATTAGAGCTACTTTTACCGCTTCGGCTATTCCTGCACGCCAGTCCCGTTCATCTAAAGTATGCAAAAAATCAAAATCATTAAGTACCGCATAGGGAGGGGCAAAGGTGCCAAGAAAGTTCTTCTTGCCAAAAGCATTAATGCCATTCTTCACACCTACTCCAGAATCGTTTTGCGCCAATACCGTAGTCGGGATGCGAATTAAACGAATTCCCCGATGGGCAGTAGCCGCTGCATAGCCCACCATATCTACCACGGCACCACCACCGATCGCCAGCACGTAGGAATGACGACACAGCCCTACCTGCTCAACTAGGTTATGGATTTGGTCAATTAAGCCTGGATCGTTTTTTGCTGCTTCTCCCCCAGGAACTATCATTGGTTGCGCTACTAAGCGTATTTTTAAGGCATAATGCTGAAAATAGTGGTTAATTTGGTTGATTAATTGTGGATGACACTCAATGACCCCAGAATCGATCGCAATTAAGCATGATTTTGCTTGATTATTGCTGGCGTTTACGACTTCTGATAGCAAGGGATTCTCAATATTAAATAGTCCTCTAGTAAAGTGAACTCCATAGGAGAAGTTAACCTCAATATTTTGCTGTAAAGCCTGAATTTGTTTGGTTTGAACAGTTTGAGTCAACATAAAAAATAATTTTAGATAAATAGTATTTGATTATTAAAAACGCTCTTATTGAGCTAGCTTGGTTTAAAAGCTATTGATTTGTAGCTTTTAGTTTTTAGTTTTCAGCTAGGGGAAATTGATTAATTTTAAGTAACCGCAAATATCTTGCTGAGAAGGCGAGAACAGGGCAGCAGGGCTAAAACCGCTAGACCATAAATCCAATGGGTAAAGCCAGCGGCGATCGCACTATCTAAAACAATTAGCGACAATATTCCTGCCTTAACCGCTCCCTGAATTAGCTCAGGAGAAGGGTTAAACGCTGCTTTGATAAATGGTGGTAGAACTAAGGCAGTAAATAAAGCCAAAAAAGGGAGGGTGAGTAGTAGGGAATATTCAGGCAAAATTGCCAGGGCGATCATACTGGCAATTACGATGGCGATTAGAGCGACCGCCAGTACTCCAGTAGTTTTCTTTCCGCCATGGACTTCTCCCTGTGCAATTGCCGTAATCGCTGCAATATAAACGATGGGAATCAATGCCAGATACCAGCGATCGCTAACTGCTTCAGGAATCACGCTTACCCCCAACAGTAAATTGCCCCCACGACACAGCCCCATGTTTATGGGCGCGAGAAACTGCTGCTGCTTGCCCCACTTGTCATACAATAGAGCCGTTACCGCTACGGCGATCGCCAAAAAGAAACTCAGCCTTGATACTAAAGCCGCGCTAATAATACCCATCAATAATAAGCTACTGCCCAGGGCGATCGCACCTTTCAAAGACGCTCTGCCACTGGGCAAAGGACGTTCAGGACGCTCTACTGCATCTAGCTTGGCGTCACAGATATCATTAAAGACGACCCCTCCTCCGTAAAGCCCTGTAGTGGCAAGAATCAGCCATCCTAAAGCCATAAAATTAAAATCATTGCCTGCCGCAGTGATTCCCGCTGCTGCTGCACCTAACAAGATATCTGCCCAGGCGGTAATAATATTGGCAGGGCGCATTAACTGAAGATAAGCCCGAAAATCACTCCAGAGAGAAGAGGATTTATCAGAATTGATCGTTGTCATAGACCTGAAATTATTAATGCTAACTCTTAACTGTTGACTGATTAAACGATAACTACGGCACTTTCAGCAGTTTCTTCAATTAAAGGCTGTTGACCTCTTAGTACAGAATTACCACTGAACAGCTGTCGCTGATCGATGGGTTGACTATCTAGCCAATCAGATTCTTTTATTTGTCCACTTTGACCATATGCCGCTAGAGCATTTTGGTAACAGACTGCCATAATTTGCTCTTGTGGAATACCACGCAATGCCATGAGTTGAGCAGTTTTTGGTACAGATAAGGGATCGCTGACTCCCCAATCGGCGCTACTGTCCACGATGATGCGTTCGCTACCGTAGGTTCGCACCACTTCTACCATTCTTTCATTGCCCATCTTGGTGTGGGGGTAAATAGTGAATCCCGCCCAAAACCCTCGATCTAATACTTCTTTGCAAGTTTCTTCATTGTTGTGATCGACGATTACCTGCGATGGCAATAGACCGTGTTCTAAGCAAACATCCATGCTGAGAGAAGTCCCTGATTTTTTGTCCCGATGGGGAGTATGAATCATGACGGGCAGATTCAACTCTTTTGCTAGTTCTAACTGGAGACGGAAATATTTATCTTCCGCAGGAGTCATGTCGTCATAGCCAATTTCACCGATAGCAACAACTCCTTCTTTACAAGCATAAAGCGGTAATATTTCCATTACCTCTTCAGCTAAAGCTTCGTTATTAGCTTCTTTAGAGTTTAAACCAATAGTGCAGTAATGCTTAATACCAAACTGACTAGCGCGAAATCTTTCCCAGCCTACAAGAGAACTCAAATAATCCTTATAGCTCTCAGCACTAGTGCGGGGTTGTCCTAACCAAAAAGCGGGTTCAATGACCGCGACAATTCCTGCTTTTGCCATTGCCTGATAATCATCGGTGGTTCTCGCTGTCATGTGGATGTGGGGATCTAGCAGCATCATGTTATTAGCTTTCATGGGTTGTATAATTTAATCGTGATTTTTTATATAGATAGTGAATATAAGTCAACAAGATTGTAAGGTTATTGATGACCGTTGATTAATAGACCTCTTGCACGAATACGAATCTTAGCGGTTCCAGCAATTATCTGAAATTCTTTAAATAGCTTTTTAAAAATAGCTTTGACTTATTCATTAAATTATTTATGCAAGAGGTCTAATTATCTAATTTATTATTTAGAAGGAGGTTTAGCTGTGATCTTATTCATTGATTTTCGTTAATTTAATTAACTCAAATAAATAAAACTTTCAAAGCAAAAATTTATAAAAGTCTAGTTTTAAACTTTCGATCATAAAAAGCTAAAATACCGAGAAAATATATTTTAGTTGGCGACTTAGCTTAGTTTTGGCTTAAGTTGGGCAACAACCTCGGGTTGAAAAACCATAGCTAATGACCATAGTTCAGGGGTAACTGTTCTCTTTGCCGCCAATCTTTCACGGGCATAATTAATTAGCATTTGTGATAGTCGTTGATTATTGCGGCTTTCTAAACCATAAATCTGTGTTAGGGGACTACCAATAAATAAGGCTTTAAGCACCATTTGATTCCAGGCTAATTCATCTAAATATTGTGCAGGATAAGGATTATTTAACGCCACCGCATTAAACACTGAAGTCATGTTGGTACGTATCCCTTCTGCTGCACGTAATTGGAGTTTTTCAGGATGAGGCAGCAAGTACAAACCTTGATAAAAAGAGATCGCTTCTTCTACGTCCGCCGCAGCTATCAGTTTGTCTAGGGTAGCAAGATACTGATCTGGATCTGAGGAGGGTAAAGATAAGAGGATTAGAGTGCGTCCTACCTGTTCTAATGTCCAATTGAAAGACTGCCAAACTTCAGCCAATTCTCTTGCCATCTCTAGTTCAGCAGTAGATAAACCTAATTTTTCTTTACCCAAATAACGAGAAACAGCACTGTAAGAAGTAAAAAAAGTTCTTTCTGCACCACCATTACTAATTATTGTTGTTTGCTGTTTAAGCCATTGATAACTGGTATCCGCAACTCTATTTTCTAGCCAATCAAAAAGTAATGTAAAAGTTGTTTTGATATTGGTCAGCATAATTAATCTAGCTAGCTTTGTCTTTCTCTACGAATATAGCCTTGATAGGTAATAACAACCAGGTGTTTTCTTGCTCAATTAATCAACCTAATATTGAGTTTAGATCTCGTTTCGTTGAGACATTCGGGTGCTAGAAACAATTTATCATAAGCTTTTAGCTGCTGTGAAGCAGTCAATATTCAGCCAAAATTGAGATTGCAAAAATATTTTAAATATTTTCGCAATCTTCATATAATAAGAGGCTGTGCTCAAACAAAATTCATCTTCATTTATAATTATTTGCTAATACTATAAGTAATGAGGCTGAAAAACTTAATTACTTAGAATGTGTTCGTAAACTTAGATTAAGTCTTTCTTGTTCGCCTATTGTCAGTCAGTCTGATTTTTTGTAGATCTGTAACTTGCTAAGCTCGTAATTCTGTAATATTTATTTATATCTTAAACTAACATTACACAAAAACTAAAATGAGATAAAGTCCACGGCATCTTCCTCCTCAGTTACATGAGCATATTTCGATGTAGTTTTGATATCCTTACAACCTGGGGTCGTTTTATTCTAAATTTAAGCAACGATTTTACTAAGCTGTGATGCATTTAAAACGCACAATAATAAAATAGAGAACAAAAATTAAAT
>JBCBIE010000073.1:0-24022 GCA_038524995.1 Cyanobacteria bacterium J06621_8 | reverse complement strand
GCATTGCCAAAGAAAAAAGTGAGGTAGAAGTCCGTACCCATGATGGTTTTGATGTTCCTATCAGGTCAGGTAAAGTCTCCTGTCATAATTTCCCCCTGATTATTTTGACCAATAACGGCGAACGGGATTTTCCCCCACCTTTCCTGAGACGTTGTTTACGCTTAACTATGCCCTATGATCCCGATGCTAAAGCTTTAAAGGAAATTGTGAAAGCTCATTTGGGCAGTGATGTTTTGACCAAGGATGAGGCAAAAATTACTGAGTTAATTAAAAAATTTATCGATCTGCGGGATGGAGGTGATATTGCTACAGATCAATTACTCAATGCGGTTTATATTGTGACTCGTAACCTGAAACCAGAAGCAACCGACGAATCAGAATTGACCGATTTATTGCTGAAATACTTAACCAGTGCCGAAGATCGATGATTGACCAGTTAATTGCAGCCCTAAACCAAGAAGTAGAGTTATCAGCAGAAGAAATTGCTGATACTCTTTGGCTGGCAATGCAGATGGAACAATCGGGTGTTGATTCAACCAGTCGCCAATCTTCTAATTCCCAACCTGATCAAGAAACTACAGAAGACAATTCCCAGCAGCATTCCCCAGCAGATTTAGCTGACCAATCGGCAACTGAAACTCCAACAACCGAAATAGAATCTAGAGAGAAAAAGCCAACAAGCGATCTCACGGGAGTTTATAATCAAAAACCCGATCAAAATCAAAAATCCTTAGATATTCCCTTTAAAGTACCCGATGCCCCTTCTCTACGGGAGCAATTAAACTTAGCCAGAGCTTTAAGACCATTAATGCGTCGTATCCCCTCTGGGTCATCTTTAGTTTTAGACGAAGCAGCAACCACCCAAAGAATCGCCAATGAAGGAATTTGGTTACCAGTCATCAAACCAACCCTTGAGCCTTGGCTAGACCTAGAATTAGTAGTTGATGAAGGAATCTCCATGCAGATTTGGAGACAGACCATCAAAGAATTGGAACGATTACTGAAAAACTATGGCATTTTCCGCGATGTCCGAGTCTGGGGACTGATTAGTAACGAGCAAAATAAAATTCAAATTCGCAGGGGAATTGGCGCAACTGCTAAAAACCAATCACCACGCAGTACAGCAGAGTTAATCGATTCCAGTGGTCGTCGCTTGGTGCTGGTAGTCAGCGATTGCGTTTCCGACCTCTGGCGCAGTGGTGCTGTTAACCTGGCACTCAAAACCTGGGCAAATAATGTCCCGACGGCTATTATCCAAATGCTTCCCCAATGGCTATGGGGTCGAACAGCTTTAGGAAGAGCCTCTGAAGTAAAACTTCAAGGATTAGCCCCCTCAGTTTCCAATCGGCAATTAATCGCCAATACCGTTTCCCTCTGGAGTGAAATCGATCCAGCAACGGGAATTAAAGTACCTGTATTCACCTTAGAACCAGAGCGAGTTGCTAAATGGGCGCAAATGCTGGTCGGTAAAGGCAGTATTCGATCATCAGGTTTTGTTTTTAAACCAGAAATCAGAAATTTAGAGCAAGAAAAACCCTTATTCAATTTAGAGCGGGGCGAATTAACCCCAAAACAGCGAGTTCAAGCCTTCCGCGTCACCGCTTCCCCAATGGCAAGGAAATTAGCAGGGTTATTAGCTTCTGCCCCTGTTATCAGTTTGCCTGTGGTTCGGTTGATTCGGGAAACGATGTTACCAGAGTCCCAACAGGTTCATGTGGCTGAGGTATTTTTAGGGGGATTATTAAAACCTTTATCGGAGATTGAAGTAGATACCAATCCTAATTATGTTCAATATGGCTTTATCGATGGAGTACGGGAGTTATTGGTTGATTCTGTTCCAACAAGTTCTGTGTTGAATGTGGTTGAGGAAGTATCAGAGTTTATCGCGAAAAAAATTGGCAAATCTTTGAATGATTTTCTTGCCCTACTAAAAAATCCACAAGAACTTAAAAATAGTGAATTCTCTGAAAAACTATTGCCTTTCGCGATGGTTACTGCCCAAATTCTGAGAAGTTTGGGTGGCGAGTATACAAAAGCTGCGGATAAAATACAGCCTAAAAGCGAAGTAGCAACTGTACAAGATGAGAATTATATATCTCATGTAAGTGATGAAGATTTAAAAATTGTGGATAAAACACCACTTAAAGAAGAGGGAATAATTACGCAGAGAGAGAATTCAGAAAACTATATGAGCAAAAAAGATAAACAAATTCGTATTCTTCATTTATCTGATATTCACTTGGGAACATTAGACCAAGCTAAAAACTACTTTGTTCAATTAGCTGCTGACCTCACCCAGAATCTTAAAGTCCAACAAATCAACTATCTGGTACTTTCGGGGGACATTGCCAACCGCTCTACTGCTAAAGAATACGATGCAGCGTATTATCTTGTTAAGCGATTGATAGATCGTTATAAAATCAGTTCGGAAAGGATAATTATCGTTCCAGGAAATCACGACCTTAACTGGGATTTATCAGAAGAAGCCTATGATTTTGTTTCCAAACGCAAACGACCTGAATCTCTGATAGCAGGACAATACATTGATGCAGGAGGTGCAGGGGCATTAATTAGAGACGAAGAGAAATATCAAAAAAGATTTAAACATTTCAGCGATTTTTATAGGAAAATCTATGGCAAAACCTACCCCCTAGAATACGACAGACAGGCAATTATCCATATTTGTCACGCGGATAAAATTCTTTTCCTCACTCTTAACTCTTGTTGGGAACTAGACCATCATTACAAAAATCGTGCCAGTATCAATCCTAATGCTATTTCCCATGCTGTTGATCGAATACTAGACAATTACGATAATTGGCTCAAAATTGCGGTTTGGCATCATCCAGTTACCAGTGCTGAATCGATGAAAAATGTTGCTTTTCTAGAGCAATTAGCCGTTAATAGCTTCCAAATTGCCATGCACGGACATATTCACGAAGCTAAAAATGAGTTCTTTAAATACGATGTTAACCGAGGATTAAACATTATTGCAGCAGGAACATTCGGCGCACCAGCCAATCAACAAGTAACAAGTATTCCTCTTCAATACAATTTACTTGTTCTTAATCCCGATAATGGCGAACTGACAGTTGAAACTCGCAAAAAGCAAAAAGTAGATGGTGCATGGTCAGCCGATGCACGTTGGGGCGATCAAAATAATCCAGTACCAAGATATGTAATTCCATTAGAATATAATCCAAAATTCATGAGTACTTATAATGTTGTCTTAGTTGGTCAAACAGGTGTTGGAAAAAGCAGTGTCATCAATTATCTGTATGGTAGTGATGAAGCTGACGTGGGTATCGGTAAACCTGTAACAAAGAGAGGCTTTTTTCAATATGATTTTTTTATTAATCAATTGCCAGTTTCTCTTTTCGATTCCTGGGGTCTTGAAGTAGGAAAAGATCGAGAGTGGATGAAAAAATTAGATGGCGAGCTAAAAAATAGAGGTGTAGATAAACCAGCTCAAGAATGGTTTCATAGTGTCTTTTATTGCATTTCTAGTGCCAGCCATAGAGTTCAAGATTACGATCTGGAAATCATTAGAAAATTTATTAAAGAAAAATATAAGGTAATTATTTTATTGACTAAGGCTGATTTTTTGGAACAAGACGAAGATGATCTCATAAAGCTTGAGAATAGTATTAAACAATCTTTGAATAAGTCAGTGCCTATAGTTCGTGTAAGCACAAAAAGAGGAAAATATTATAAAGAAGGGAAAAATTTGATTGAAGCATATTCTTATTATGTTTTTTGGAATTCCATTAAATTAAGATTACCTAGTCGTTGTAAAAGAGTAGTTAAAGATAATGTTGAACAATGGAAAAAAGACACGATATCTCGTGTTTCTGATGATTTAGAAGAAATAATACAGGATAAAATGATTCCATTCTTTGCGATTTCAGATGTTATCAAATATTTATCCAATTTAGATGATTATTTGGAAAAAAATATTGTTAATTATGCAAAAGAATTAACAAGAAGTAATGGAACAGGGAGGAATATGATTGATAATGAGATACGGCAAACACTAGAAATATTTGGAGATTTTGCTAAGGAACTTAAATATCCACCAGATAATATGGATGAAATCCTAGGATATGATATCTCCAATCAAATAGTTCCTATCAGATTAAAGCAAGATATAGAAAAATATTTTGTGCAGGTAGGTGAAAAATTTAATGCACGAGACTTTATTGGTGTTTTAGGTACAATTATAGAAGCTGCCATTAATGCTGCATCAACGCATAATTTTTACTGGCTAGAGGAAGAAATAATCAATAAAAGGATCGAGCCTGCTTTATCTGAAACACTTGATGGTTATCTAAATAAATTAGAAAATCAGGTAGAAAAAATAATTGAAGATATTTCTCCTGATAATCCTTTTGACGACTAAAATAAATTTTTGCTGTCTGGCAGTTTTTTGCGTCGCATATTTTGTGCAATGAAATAATGAAATTAAGAGATTCGTTTAAATTATTTCTTTGATGAAAAGATTCAAGATTTTGTTGCAGTTTCTCATAAATGCGATCGCATTTCAGCAACAATCAAAATTTTACCCCTTCATAGACATCTTTAACAACCAAAGAAACACCCACAGATTCCAAGACAATTTCCTTTTCATCTCCTCGATATTCCTGCAATAACCATTGTCCTTCGCCAGTCTTACGATAATGTTCGATAAAATATTCCTCTTGGCTAACCAATAAATACTCTTTAAATTCAGGAATCGAACGATAATAAAGAAATTTATCACCCCTGTCATATCCTTCAGTGGATTTAGATAACACTTCCACAATTAAACAAGGATTGAGTACTTCATCTGAGCGATTATCATTGAAAACAGGATCTCCTGCAATTACCATCACATCAGGATAAGTCGCTTTACGATGCTGAGGAATCCACACTCGCAAATCACTAGACTGTATATGATAGTTAGCTCCATGTAAAGCCGTTTTAAGCATTACAATCAAGTTAATAATGATGTTGTTATGCTCAATTGTTCCGCCGCTCATCGGTAGAATCTCCCCATCGTCATATTCACTCTTGAACTCAGCCTTTTCCTCCAGTGCGCGATATTCATCGAGAGTGTAAGTTGTAGATTCAGATTGAATAAGCATCACTTTTTCTCGCTCAAAGCAATTTGTGTAGACTAGATATATTTTAAACTTACTGCAAATTTTCCAACCAAGCTGATATTCGGAAGGTTTTAGCAGTAATGAATTATTCTTTCTCTGAAGAAATTAGAACAGGCGATCACCAAAATTTTCTTAATCTAGCTAATAAATCTCTTGTTAAGCAATATCTAGCAAGATTCTCAAGCGTCTTAGACAGCCTAAAATCGAAGTGTCAATCTCTGTTGCCGAAAATATTAACCATCTCAGCTAAAATTAGACTAATGCGGGTGAATCTAAAAATGGAAGTATAAGATTTCCGCAGTGCAATGGAAGTATAAGCTTTCCGCTGCGGAAAAGTTATGCTTCTACTGACATTTGCTATCAGTTTCTCCAGAATTAAAAAGCGGAGAGGGTGGGATTCGAACCCACGGTACTTCTCAGTACACTCGATTTCAAGTCGAGCGCATTCGACCACTCTGCCACCTCTCCAGGTATAGCCACCCTATGATAGCAGAGAATAATCTCAGAACGCTGATGATCTTGCCCGATTAAAAAATTTAGTGACAAGGGATATTCAATGCTGGATAATCTATAAAAATAATCAATTCCAGCTCCAAAGATTAATCTTAGCTCGGTGAATTCTCCCTCAACTTATTTAACCTGATATGCCAACTCCAACATTTGAACAACGCAGTTTATCATCAGTTCTTGACTCGCCTCAAGTCGAGCTATCGGTGGTTGTGCCAATTTACAATGAGGCGGAGAGCATTGAAGCTTTAGTACAGGCGATCGCCGATACCGTCAGACTAACGAACCTGAGCTATGAAATTATTTGTGTTGATGATGGCTCTAAAGATGGCTCAACTAATATCTTGACTAGTATCGCTAATGCTAGAACCGATCTTAAAGCAGTTATTCTCCGCCGCAACTATGGTCAGACTCCAGCAATGGCAGCGGGTTTTGAATCTGCGAAAGGCAAGGTTATCATAACCCTGGATGGAGATTTGCAAAATGATCCTGCTGACATTCCTATGCTGCTGGCAAAGTTGGATGAAGGATACGATTTAGTTAGCGGCTGGCGTCGTAAACGTCAGGATGCTGCATTAACTAGATTATTACCATCTAAGATTGCCAATATCATCATCGCCAAGGTTACAGGGGTCAAATTACATGATTATGGCTGTTCTCTTAAAGCATATCGCTCAGAGTTAATTGCTGATATGAACCTATATGGGGAACTGCATCGCTTCTTACCAGCATTGGCATATATTGAGGGGGCAAGAATTACCGAAGTCCCTGTTAGGCATCATGCCAGACGTTTTGGACAGAGTAAATATGGTTTGGGACGTACCATCAGAGTTGTCATGGATTTACTAACCGTCTACTTTATGAAGAAATTTCTCACTCGTCCGATGCATGTCTTCGGTCTTGGAGGAGTGATTTCTTTGGCAATTGGAGTGGCGATGGGAGCATATTTAACCGTAATTAAGTTATTTTTCAATCAAAATATTGGCGATCGCCCGTTACTAATCTTAGCGGTATTGTTAATTATTACTGGAGTAAATTTATTTTGCTTTGGGCTAGTTACTGAACTCTTAATGCGTACTTACCACGAATCTCAAAGGCGACCAATCTACCGCATTAGAGATATTTTCGGTAAAAAGTAACATATTAAAAATCAAGAATAATAAGGTTTAAGAATAGAATATCTTAAGATAAATAACCAAGAAAACTCTTTAAATATAATGCAATTAATTGTTCGCGCTATTTGGGATGCTGATGCTCAAGTTTGGGTGGCAGAGAGTGAAAATGTACCAGGATTGGCAACTGAAGCCGATACGATAGAATTACTAACTGCCAAATTACGCAACATAATTCCTGAGTTATTGTTGCTGAATAATTTAATAAGTAGGTCGGTATAAATAAAATTAACTGGTTAGGACTGTTAGTAGTTAGTGGTTAGTCGTTAGTAGCAATGGCTGCAATCGAATTAATATTTCTTAATCTAGTTGACTTTATTTTCCCCTACTTACTTATCAAAATAAATTAGTGAAAAATTATTAGAACAGGGTAGCGTAAAAAATAAAGGATTTTGTTAGCTATGGACATCAATGAGTTACGAAAATATAAAAAGCAAATTATTCAGATTACCAAGAAAAATAAAGCTCTGAATATTAGAGTATTTGGCTCAGTATCAACAGGAGATGCCCAAGCTGATAGCGACGTTGATTTTTTGATAGATATAGGTGACGGGCAGAATTTATTAGACTTTATACGGCTACAACAAGAGCTTGCTGATTTGTTACTGTGTGATGTTGATCTCGCTCCTAGTAGTACCTTAAGGGAAGAGATCAAAAGCAACATACTAGAGACTGCTATTCCCATAGAAGAGCTTTAGAAAGAGGCTGATATTTCATGGCGAAACACAAACGCTCTTTCACGCTCTACTTAAAGGATATTCTTGAGTCCATTGAAAAGATTCAAGCCAATGCTCTGAAAGGAAAAGAAGCGTTTCTAGAAGATGAAAACATGCAGGATTCTATAATTAGAAAGCTGGAAATTATAGGAGAAGCAAGCAACAGACTCCCCAAAGAACTGCTAGAGCAATATTCCGATGCCCCTTGGGGTCAGATTGTGGCGCTGCGTAATGTTCTTATACATGAATATTTTCGAGTAGAACTCTATCTTGTATGGGCATTAATAAGTTCACAGGAACTACAGAAACTTCATGAGATAGTGGCTCAAATGCTCGTAGACACCGATGATACTACCTCAGAATGAGAAGATTTAACGTGTTGAAGCTTAAAATCTCTTAATAAAAATATAGTTGTCGCGATATCCAACGTCCTTTCCAGTGCTGCATACTATGTACGCTTGCATTACTCTTAAAGCAAATGTTTCTGGCGTTTCACCTGATAATTCATGCTTTAAATACACTTTTCTTGAAGGAATTAACAATTTCATATCCTCAACCACTTTAGGTGTAGCGTAGTACCGAGTGTCGTATCGATTATCTTCTTTACGCATTTCCTCAAGATGCATACCAACAGTTTCTGCATCTACTGGCTCTATTCCCATTTCAGCTAAAAAGGTTTTTGCATCTCGTATATGCTTAGGCTTACGAAACATTCCTATAACTAAAACTGATATGCACACTATGTTGAATAGTATTGAAGCTGCCGCATTATTTTGCTAAGAGGTTGTCTGAGAAGTCTCATTTGCTACATCTAAGCCTCCTAAATCCCCCAATTTTGGGGGACTTTTAATCCTTCTCCCCCCAGATTTGGGGAGCTGGGGGGGCGAAATCCAAAAATTAGATGTAAAAAAATAACTTTTCAGATGTCCTCTAAAACTTGCACACCACGTAATTGATGCTTTTTTAGTATCGATAATAAACAATTACCAGAACTTAAAGGCGATCGCTCAAGGTTCGATTTACTCTCCAGAAAAAACATACTGAATTTAAGGGATATTTTTCTTGACAATCACCGATATATCCTCTGAGAGATAGCACCATGATGGAAGTAAATAACAGAGAGCCAAAGAGTGGGAATGTGTTTGCCGATCTCAATATTCCAGAGCCATTCCTTTACTTGGCGAAGGCACAATTAGCCCATCAAATCTGTAGGATTATTGAGGAGCGAAACTTAACTCAGGTCGAGGCTGCTGAAATACTGGGGATCAATCAGCCTAAAGTATCAACTCTCACCAGAGGTAATCTGGATGGGTTTGAGTGCGATCGCCTTTTTAAGTTTCTCAACTTACTAGACCAAGATATTGAGATTGTCATTCGACCTCACACTGACCCCAATCAGGAAGCAGGGATTAGAGTTAGTTAAGCTCATTTACAGCCGTTTGCAGTTGAATAGACTACGTTTAAAGAAGTAAGTTATGAAAGCTCCTCAATCAGCTTTGTTACCACCACTTTTAAGGCTGCTAAGTCTGCTTCTGGTCTGAGTATTGTCCAAACAGTAGCGAGGTCAACTTGCCAGTAAACATGAGCTAGCAGATTGCGAAAACCAACAATCTGTCGCCAAGGAATCTCTGGATGCTTTTCCTTAAGCTCGTCAGGAAGTTGGTTTACTGCTTCGCCAATAGTTTGTAATCGAAAAAGTGTCGCATCCTGTAAAGATGGGTTGCTTAAAAACTCTTCTTTGCCATCACGAGTATAGGATTCTATTCTCTCGATCGCATTTAAAATATCTTTGAGGAACAGCAGAGGTTTTCTGGTCATATTCTCTGTCTCCGCCCCTAAAGTTTTTCAAGAGGAATAGCATCTTTCAATACTTCATCGCGCATTAAGGGATTGAGTGCTGTACTCTGAGCAACGTCTACCTTACATCCGAGTAGATCAGATAAGCTCTGAATAAGGCGGATAAGATCTAGTACGGACTGCTCTGGTGCAACATCAACTAGAAAATCAATGTCGCTATTCTCTGTCGATTCTCCTCGTGCTACTGAGCCAAAGACTCTAATATTTGGCGCATGACAGCTTTGAGCAATAGCAATGATGTCATCGCGGTAAGCTTTTAAGTTCTCTAATTTCAAGGATTGTTGCTTTGATATTACTAAAAGACCCAGGATCAGGGAGTAAACCTCCCCAATCCCATAATTATCAAAAAGCTTTAAGCCTATTAGAGCTTATAGCTTAAGGCTTATGGCTGGGGCTTCGCCCCTTTATTAAACAGTTTGATAAGGACTAGTCAGCTTTTCTAGCTGATTGACCAAAAGACTGAGGAATAAGCCCACATCTGTAACCACGCCCACAGACTCCACGGAACCGCGATCGCTTAACTTGGTCACTACAGCAGGGTTAATATCAACACAGACCATCTTTACTCCTGCGGGGGTCATATTGCCCACGCCGATAGAGTGGAGCATAGTAGACAGCATTAGGATCATGTCGGTGCCTTGCAGCAGTTGAGCATACTCCTCCTGAGCCTTAATTAGATCCATTTGGGTATCGGGTAAAGGACCATCATCGCGAATTGAACCAGCTAGGGCAAAGGGGACGTTATGCTGGACGCACTCATACATAATACCCTCAGTAATTACTCCCTGTGCTACTGCCTGCGCCACGCTGCCACAGCGGCGCACCGTATTGATTACCTTCAGGTGATGGCGATGACCACCTCTGACGGGGATGCCTTTTTGCATGTCTACCCCTAGGGAAGTGCCCATCAAAGACTGTTCAATATCGTGAACGGCGATCGCATTACCCCCTAGCAAGCCCTGAATATAGCCTTGTCGGATCAGCGTCGCTAGGTGTTTTGCCCCGCCCGTATGAATTACTACGGGACCAGCGGTAACTACCACCTTGCCACCGCGATCTCGAATCTGCCGCAACTCCCAGGCAATTTGTTCTACCACTAATTCCACCCGTCGCTCACTGGAAACCCCTGCCCCCATGAAGCTAAACTCATCCTTGGCTTTAGTTTCCCGATTAGCTTTCTTGCGGACGGTGCGAATGCCATCGACTCCCACCACTACGCGATCGCCCTTCACTAAATCCCTTAAAATGCGACATTCAGCGGTAATTACCTGAGCATCTTCCCTAACCACAATTGCCCCGTCCATCCGCTGTTTCTGGACTCGTACCCACTCCTCGTTAACCCGAACTTCCGTAGGATAGATATTACTGACGTAAAAGTCGTCGGGGGCAACACCATCCAGTTCACAAACCTCGGTAACGGCATTGCCTGCTTCTTCCTGAGGAGCGATCGCCCCTGTCTCGATCAGCTGACCCAGGATTTTTCCCATTACCTCGTTATCGGGGGCAGAAACCCGCACTTCAGCCTGGGAAGTACTTTGTCTTTCGATACCGAGATTAAAGTTTAATACCTTGAAACTACCGCCGCTATCTACCACCAAATCTAGAGCCTGATTCATGATGCCTGCGTCTAGGAGATGTCCCTCAATGTGCAGCACGCGGCTAGCTACGGGAGTGCTGGCGTGAACGTCGGGCAATACTGGCTCATTAATCCTCAATGTAAGACACTTAGCGGCACCACCAGCCTTGAGAAACTCGGTTAGGGGCGTTTCCAGCACTTCAAAACCCTCGGCAGAGAGCCGTTGCTTCAGGCTATCGCTGGCTTTATTCATCACCACTTTCTGCCCCACATTGACGCTATTGCAGGCAAAATTGATCGCGTCCGCTTCGGCGATCGCAATTCGCTTGGCTTCAGGTACCCGATTCTCAATTACATGGTTGGAATAGGCATCAAATGCCCCTGGATAGTAGAGTAAATAGCCATTGGTTAGGGGACAGAAGCAGGTATCAAGATGATAAAAGCGATCGTCAATTAGCCTTAGGGAAAGGACTTCAATATCCAGCCACTTTGCTAGATAGGGATGAGAATCTAGCTCCGAACGAAAACCATAGCCAGCCCATAGCCAGCGCCCCTCACGGTCTAATAGAGCATCTCCCGCCCCCTCAAAGGGCAGATCTTCAGGTAGCTCAAAAACATTAAAGCCATTATCAGCAAACCACTTCTTGAAATGAGGTTCCTCTCCCTGACGTTCAGGATGGTAAAAACGACTGAGGACTGCATTATCCCCCAAGACCAATCCCGCATTAGCAGTGAACACCATGTCGGGTACTCCCTGCTGTCCCTGAACTAAATCCACCTGAGCAATCTCATTGAGGATAAAATTTAGCTTTGACCACTGCTCTGAGGCGCGATCGCGAGAAGACTTGTGAATGTTCCCCTCCATCCAAGGGTTAATTACATAGTCTACATCGTAGTGATCGGGGGCGCACATTAGGATGCGAATGGGTTCAGTCATATTAGTTTCTGGGTGTGAGTGAAATAAAATTTAGTAATAAGGGCTAGATACCAGTGTATTGAGCAATCCAGCCCCCAAATAAGAAAGCATTGTAAAATTTATGCGCGTTACTAAAACCTGCCGTCTCTAGTAGCTGGATAATTCTAGCTTCCGTGACAAAATGTATCGAATTATCAATGGAAGCCTGAAATTTAACTGCCGCTTTGGCTTTAGATTCCTCGTCTAGTTGACTAAAATAATATGAGCGCCAGGCTGCAATAAACTGATTAAAATAGGGGGCAGAGCGATCGCCGTGAAGATCGGCAAGAATCAGCTTTGCTCCTACCTGGAGACGTTGAGCGATACTTTTCAACAACTCTAACTTAGCTCCATCATCGGGGAGAAAGTGCATTACTAAGATTAGGGTAGCAGCATCCATCGGTTCAGTTGTAGGGAGTGTTTTAAGGTAGCCAGTGTAAAGTTTGACTTTTTCAGCGAACCCTTTACTCTCTAGTTCCGTTTTGGCGATCGCCATCATTGATCCTGATGGGTCAACCCCCGTTAAGTTCCAGTGGGGATTTTGCTGGGCATATTCAATCAATTCTCTGCCTGTACCTGAACCAACTATCAATAAATTTGCCGTCTCTCCTAAACTAGTTTTTAATAAACTATGAGCCATACCGTGTAAGGACTCATAACCTGGAATTGCCTTGCGGATATTAAGATCGTACTGCTCTGCACGTTCGCGATCAAACTCAATTTTCGCCTCTGTCGCTTCATTTACCATTTATCAGACTTGAAACTAAACTATTTAATGCTTAATGTTTAATGCTTAATGTTTAATGCTCAATGTTTAATGTTCTATGCCAGGACTGACTTATCCTACTACAAAGCAATGTAGTTGATAACCTTATTTAGTAAATTATGTTATCGAATCCTGATATATTTAGCTTTTAAAGTATTCCAGACAATTTAGAGCTAAAACAGCTAAGTATTTTTACTTTTGCTTGAGTATCAAAATAGTATTAAGCAGAATTTATCTCAATAAACTTAAGCAGATTTGCTGACTTAGTATTCTAATTTAAGCAGAATTAATGATGCTCTAACAGTATCTTTTAGCCAATAATACAGATAAGAATAAATATGATAGTTTATTGGCGCGGAACATTACATCTCTTGTAATAGTCAGAAATAAGTAGTTAATACTTAGATTAAAGCTAATGCACCCAGAGTATCAGCCAATATAACCTTTTATGGTGGGAGGAGCATTGTGTTAAAAATACTATGCTTGGATGAAGTGAACTATGAGCTATTACGATTTTGATTATTTTTGGACTCACGAAGAAATAGGCGGCAAAAAGTTAGATACCCAGCAACAGGCTAGGAAAAGAAATTTCTTGTTACAAATTTGGCAAATTATTACTAATAAGCAGGATGATTTCCTAGATTCCCAGGAAAATTAGCTAAATATTTTCAATTAAAAAGTCTTTTTTCGCTTATTTTTTTTAATAAACTTTCCTGTTGCCATGCCGTTAGGTTTATCCTTACCAAAATACTTTTCACTGCGATAGCGCAGCCAAATCCTTAATTGCTGGGGAATCTGTTCCTTTTGCTCTGGGGTAAGAGTATTGTAAAGAGCGATCGCTTTATCTCTCTCCCCTCGACAGGCGGCGTTATTGTGGGCATCCCAGTAGCTCCGCGCTATCCTAATGCGACGACAGACTTCCTTAACTAACTCTTTGCCCTTAAGTTCTTTATTTTTCTTTTTTTTGGCAACCATTTTGATTATTGATTACTGACTAACTCAACTTTAGCTAATGCGTTACTAATCACTGAAGAATCTGTCCCTGGTAAACAAGCATGTTCAGTAATGTAGCGTTTCCAAGCTTTAGTACCTGGCTGTTCAGCAAATAGCTGAAGCATATGTCGAGTAATGGAGTTGAGTCTAGTTCCCTTGGCTAACCAATAATCAATATAGGGGATCATCGCCGCTACAATTTCCTTACGGGTTGGTGGTGTTGATGATGCTCCGAATATATCTTGATCTACCCTAGCAAACAGATAAGGGCGATCATAGGCTGCACGTCCAATCATTACTGCGTCTATCTTAGCTAAATGCTTCTTGGTTTGTTCTAGAGTAGTTATACCGCCATTAATTTCAATAAATAGCTGGGAAAAATCCTCTTTGAGGCGATAAACATCCTCATAACGTAGGGGAGGGACATTGCGGTTTTCCTTGGGGCTCAATCCCTGTAGCCAAGCCTTACGAGCATGGACGCTAAAGTTAGTACAGCCAGAATCCGCAACGACTCTGACAAAGTTTGCCAAGTCCTGATAGCGATCGCAGTTATCAACCCCAATACGATGTTTGACGGTAATGGGAATCTGAACTCCTTGCTGCATCTTGCTTACCGCCTCCGCCACTAATTCAGGCTGGGTCATTAAGCAGGCTCCAAAATTACCACTCTGCACCCGTGGACTAGGACAGCCAACGTTGAGATTTACGGCATCATAGCCCCAATCTTCGCCAATTTTAGCACATTCCGCTAGTTTTACAGGATTATCACCGCCGATTTGCAGAATCAGGGGTTTTTCTGCCGCTGAAAAGTCCAATAGCTTAGAGCGATCGCCGTGAATAATCGCCTGGGAGGTAATCATCTCTGTATAGAGTAGAGTTTGACGGCTAATTTGCCGCATTAAGTAACGATAATGGCGATCGGTGCGCTCCATCATGGGCGCAATACTTAAGGGCTGGTTGATCTTGGACTCTGCAATCATTAAGATAAGGGATGCTACTTAATAATCATATTATTTACCAAAATTTGAATTGAGGGATTGAGATGAGACAAGGGAGCAAATTTAATTCAGCTATTCATTAATTAGAAATTGACAGAGTATTAAAAAGATCAATATGCGGGCGTTCCGAGTCGCAGGACAGTTATTCTAGCTGAGATCAGAGGAATAATAACTCTTTTATTATGTTAAACGCATAGGATTAAGGTAGAGTCTTATTAAATAGAGATGAACGTAATCGAGGAAACTTTTGCTATGAATAGCATTTGGTTAGACTACTATGCCCACTTTAACTACCTTAGGCAGCAAGATGTCCGTGATGGCTGTCATCCTTGGCTAATGACCCATGAAAATAATAAACGTTCGATTGTTTTAATTCATGGATTAACTGACTCCCCTTACTTCATGCAAGCGATCGGTCAGTATTTCCATGAAGAGCTTAATTTTAATGTCTTCATTCCCTTGCTGCAAGCTCATGGTTTAAAGAAGCCGAATGGAATGGCAGGGGTATCCCTGGAAAAATGGAAAGAAAACGTGGAGTTTGCTGTAGATGAAGCCAAAAAAATGGGAGAGACTGTTTCCATCGGGGGACTATCTACTGGAGGAACCTTAAGCGTCTACATGGCTACGAACCAGCCAGAAGATATAAATGGCGGTATCTTCTTGTTCTCCGCCGCTCTGGATATTGCAAATATAGCAGGAGATTTAATAGAAGGAGATTTAGTAGAATTTGTCGCCAGATCTTTTTTAGTTAACTTAGTAGATTTCTATGAAGACAGGAAAGGAAACCTAATTGGAGATAATCCATATCGTTATTCCCGCATGGATACAGGAGGAGCACAACAACTTTCTCGATTAATAAAAGAGGTTGATCAGCTTACGGGGAAGCTGGGGGAAAAGTCTCCTTTGCTACAGCCATTATTTGTAGCACATTCCGAATGTGATAAGACTGCTGATATTGAGGGAGTTGAGGAGTTAATTGTTAAGGCGAAGGAAGGCAGGTGTGATTTCTATAGAATGGGCAAACATTTCAATATTTCCCATGCCAGTGTAGTTCTCAAAGAACCAGTTAAGGCTGATAATGGCTCACCCTTAGAGCCTGCTAATCCCTTCTTCGATGAGATGATGGCAGCGATTAAGGTTTTTTCTGAGAAACATTTGAGTGTCAGTTAAATACATATTTAATCAAGTTGAGCATTCTATCTATTAAAGTTAGTGAGCAACAAGATTTAGTTTATTGATCGTTTTATTAATTTCTGAACTAATAACTCATGAACTCTCTGGGACAGCTGGCACTGCTTGATCAACTAATTATCCTAGCTTACTTTATCACGGTCATTATTGTTGGAGTCTACTTTTCCCGAAAGGCTGCCCAGGGACTATCAGAGTATTTTCTAGGAGGACGCAAGCTGCCCTGGTGGGCGATTGGCATGTCGGGCACTGCCTCTAACTTTGATATGACTGGCACCATGGTCATCATTTCCTTTTTCTTTGCCATTGGGCTACAGGGTTTTTGGGTGGCGATGCGGGGGGGCATGGCGTTACCCTACGGGATTTTAATGGTGTACATGGGCAAGTGGCTGCGCAGATCTCAGGTAATGACTACGGCAGAGTGGATGGAACTCCGTTTTGGCAGCGGAAGAGCAGGTAAGCTAGCGCGATTGCTGAGTGCTGTCTCTAATATTGTGGTTACCCTGTCGCTGCTGGTGTATTTTATCGAAGGTGCAGCAAAGTTCCTGGCAATTTATCTACCCCTAAGCCCAGAACTCTGTGCCATTTTAATGATTGCGATCGCCGTTATTTATACTACCCTCTCTGGATTCTATGGCGTTATTTATACTGATATTGTTCAGGAAATTTTGTTGCTGATTGTTTCAGTTTACATTGCTTACCGTGCGTTTACTTTACCAAACCACGAAGCGGCGATCGCCTCCGCCACCTATCCAGGTTGGAATAGTTTTTTACCCCAGTGGTCAGCAGCGCCGATGACTTGGCTATCTGATCCCTTAATTTATCAGGCTTTTGGATTATGTATTATCTTCTGGATTGCTAAAGGCTTGTTTGAAGGCACAGGGGGGTTCATTGGTGGCTACACCCCCCAAAGATTTTACGCTACCAAGAGCGATCGCGATGCGGGTTTACTGACGGCGCAGTGGATTCTGCTCCTGTCGTTTCGCTGGATGCTGATTATGGGCACGGTGGTTATGGGTTTAGAACTAGCAATGGGAAACCCAGAGATTGCCCAACTCCTGGCGGCAGATCCTGAAAAAACTCTGCCGATTGTGGTGAGTGAAGTCATTCCAGCGGGTTTTCGAGGACTATTGGTGTCGGGTTTGGTGGCGGCGGCAATGTCTACCTTTGATTCTACGATTAATGCAGGGGTGTCCTACTGGGTAAATGACATTTATCGGGTGTATCTCAACCCAGCAGCGAGTGAAGCCAAGCTCCTGCGGCAAAGCTACTTCAGCACGATTTGGTTTGCCGTCATTGCCATCATACTAAGTCAATCTATCGAGAATATTAACGAGATTTGGAGCTGGATTACGGGACCGTTATCAGCAGGGTTAGCGGCTCCAATTGTCATGCGTTGGTATTGGTGGCGATTCAATGGCTATGGTTTTGCCCTGGCGACAGCGGCAGGTTTAGTAGCGTCTTTGGGGTTAAAGCTAGCAATTCCCGATTTGGCTTTTTATTTGACGTTTTTGGTGACCTTGGGAATTTCAATTATTGGTGGTTTAGTAGGCTCCTATCTAACAGAGCCAACGGATCTGGAAACCCTCAAGCAGTTTTGGTTACAAATTCGTCCCTTTGGGCTGTGGGGTGAGGTACGTCAGCAGGTGAATCAAAAGGTAGTACAGCAGGCACAAGCTGCTAATGCGATCAATATTGCTAATATTTTTCTCGCTGTGGGATGGCAATTATCAACTGTGGTAACAGTGATCTCACTTTTATTGCACAAGTGGGGCAGTGCTGTGTTGGGAATGAGTGTATTTGCAGTATTAACAGGAGTACTTTATAGGACTTGGTACAAGAATTTAGAAACAGATGATTCTTATCAAACACCCAAGTAAATCAGGTACAGTAACGGTATCAGGTAAACTCAGTAAAGAAATTCCAATTGGTACGTTAAAAAGTATTTGGAAACAAGCACAAATAGACGAGGATTAACGAATGCGCTACGCAGTGATAATAGAACAGGGTAAGGATAGCTATGGTGCATATGTTCCTGACTTACCTGGTTGCGTTGCGGTGGGAGATACCCCAGAAGAAGTCAGAATATTAATTCAAGAGGCAATAGAATTTCATCTTGAAAGCTTGCAAGAAGATGGTGAGTCTATTCCTCAACCCAGTAGTTCTATTGAATATATTGAAGCTAAAATATCTGTTTAACAATTACTATGCTGCGATCGCATTTTTTATTACGTTCTTAATTATAGCGATCGCCTGTTATTTTAATTTTTACCAAGATAGTCTATTTGATTGAATTCTGAAGTTTTTGAAATAACATCAATCCATTTTTTTTTGATTTCGTTATTTGCAGTCTCACTAGTTAATTAATCTTCCCAGATGGTTAAAGCAAAATCATGGAGAAAGATACGCCAATCTTGTTCAATTTTTTCAGTTCTTAAAACTAGATCTACAAATTCATCAATTATTGCAAATGCAGCTTGTGTTGGTTCCTTAAGAAAACTTTTGAGTTCTTGCTCACAATTGTTAACAGCTTTTTCTTGAGCTTGAGTTAAATTACTTAATATTGCTTGAGCACGATCTTCGTCATTTTTAAACCTAACGGCTTTAGATTTATCAGAATTAATTAGTCCCAACAAGCCAGATTTATTTTTCGTGAGAACATGATCGAACTTATACTGGGTAATATCAGGAGTTAGGACATCTAAATGTTTACGTATACGATGTTGAAATGAACCACGATATTGAAATTCAAATGTAGCTAATGGTCTAAAGCCAGCTCTTAAATTTTCTAAATCTTCTGGGATTTTTTCAATTAAGTTTATTAAAAATTCACTGCCGTCTCCTTCAGCAATCTTATCTAACTTTCCTTGATTTTTTAAAATGCCAACTACTTTTGATTTTGCTTTTTCTAATGATTCTTTCAAAGCAATGTCCAAATCTATAAATTTTTTCGATAAATGTGCGCGCACTTCATGTAGATATTCCGCATAAGCCTTATTATAAGAATTGCAACCATCTGCTCTGTCTTTGATATCTTCTAATTTGGGAATGCCAGTATTAGACCTGCATTCTTCAATAGCTTTTGCCACAGCGTCTTTTAAGTTAGGATCATCCTGATTTCGATTTTTAATCATGGATTTGGCAAGCCGCTGTAGTTCTGTACTTAAATTATTCCATAAATCCGAACGCCATCTCTCTAACTGCCTTTTACTCAAATCATCATTTATTTTTGTTCCAAAAACAGCAGTAGCCTTTATGATTTCTGTATTAATATCCTGCTGTATTTTTAATAGTCTATTGTGGCAAGCATTTCTATATTGAAAATCTAAGTCTTCAATTTTTTGAGTTAAATGACTTAGTACTATATCTAATATTTTACCTCTCACGTCATCTAGATTTTTGCAGTTAGCAGTAATTAGACTATTTACTTCTATTCCTTTACTAGAGAAAGATCTTTGAAAAGCCTCGCAAAGGTTTTGATTATTAATATCATTATTACGATTGAGAATCATGAAAGACCAATCTTTAATAGAAATATCATTTAATGCTTTTTTAGCCAGACTATAAAACTTAATTTCATCAGGAGCCCAGTCGTCTCCACCTGCTTTAGGCATACGGACAAAGAGAACTAAATCTATATCTTTAGCCAGAGTAGCTACTACTCGCTCTTTGTCTCCCAGCTTTGTATCTCCTATTCCTGGCATGTCAATTAGTTTTATTTGTCCAATATCTTGATAAGGAAAGCTACAAAAAATATCAACTTTTTTGACTGCTAGATAAGCATAATAAATTCTCTCGCCATCTACGGTATCTTGAGCAACATACTGCCTTATTTCCGTTTGGGGAATTTTATCTAAAGAAGAGCCTAGATATTTCTTATATTTATTTAGATGCTTATGATATTCAATAAGATGACTATATTCAGCTTGAGCTAAGTCTTCATATGAGGCTAGTTGTGGTATTGGGTTTTCAAATTCTTTAATTGTACTTGGAGGATTGCCTAAGTTAAGTTTTTGATAGTAGGGTTTAATAACTTCTTCAAAAAAAGAATATTCCGTATGGAATAAAACTTTAGCGTAAGTTATAGCCTTTTCTTGATGATGAATATCACTACGAACTCCAGTGCAGTGAAGATTTCCTCCGTCAGGGATTTCCCTATTTGACAGCCCAGTTAAAGTTTGGAGTAAACGGCTTTTACCTTGTCTAGCCATTCCTAGAACTCCAATATTTAAAGTTTTACGTGAAAATCTAGCTTTAAGCTCTTTTATAGTTACTAGTTCGCTTTCTATTTTTTCTAATATTGGTGAAAAGCTAATACTTTCTAATTTTGATTTAGAATTAGAATCTATATTTAATTGTAATAGTTCTTGGCGCTTATTCTCTATTATTTGCAAGTTATTAGAGAGTTTTTGCAAGTTTCTCTGAACATTTTCTACCTTTTCTAGTAATGGCTTGCGGGTCTGTATAATTTTACTGATTCTTTCTGCTGTACCGTAAGAAGTAAGTTCTTGTACCATGATTTTATTGCATCTGAAATTTGGTGCTAGAAAGCTAATCTCTTATTTCATCATTCCCGAATATTCGACAATTTGAACATTTATATCCTTGAAGTGTACTTTGCTCGAAGCCTTTTGGTGAAACTATTCCCGACCACATAAAACTCCATAAATTCTCTAAATAGCGATCACTCGTAAATAATGACTTGCCTAAAAACTTTCCACCATAGTAATTACTTACTTGCTTAACTACAGCGTTTACTCTTACAAAATCAACTTAATTGCTTACTTTGCTTTCTTTTTATTGGCAACTTGGCAATCTTTTCTGGATGAGCGTTTTGCTTATTTTTCAAATCATGAAATATGGCGTTGAGATCATAGTTAAAAGATTTAGCGTATTCTTCTCTATGTTTATGAATTTCTTCCAGGATTTCGTTATGGTACATAGCTCTTTAGATTAAAAATCGTATTCTATCAGTTCGTAAGGAGTACAGATAATTGGTAACTCATATCCAATTTCAAAACTTATCTGCGACAGCTTTTTCAGAATTTGAGCATTCGCCATATGCTTACAATTCCATGTTAGCAAGTAATCCAGACCATAAACTGTTGCTAAAGCAATATGCAAGCAATCGTTAGTAGCTTTTAATGGTAAGTTACTTCTTTGTAAAAATTCTTGTGCTAATTCCGTGACTTCTGTCGTGATATTTAGATACATTATGGACTTTAATAGATCTAGTCTTAGATTAGCAATTTTTTGATCTCCTTCAGCCGCTTCATCTTCTACAAGTTGAGAAGCATAGATAGTAAAAGTATAACGCCGAGTATTTCACCAATCTTGAGTAACTTTGGTATTGGCTGCCAAAATCAAATTGGTAGTCGATCTTGCAGTTAGAAAGCCTAAAATACTAGTCTCTATATAAACAGTTTCCTTGATAAGCATTGACAAATATTAAAATGGAAATTGATTTTTTTCTCAGGAGTACTAACTGAAACAATTACTCCCAACTACATAAAACTCCATAAATTCCCCAAATAGCCATCGCCCGTAAATAATGACTCGCCCGAAAAGTCCCCACGGCAGTAATCGCCTCTGGAGTCCGAAACTGTAAACCATTCTCATAGACTTGCTTAACTACAGTTTCTCCAAGGCGCAACCCCTCTTCCTTCATGCCCATTTGAATCATAAAGGCTGCCAAGCCAAAGTTAATTCCTGTCCAAACTTCTAGAGGATGAGTATCATCAGGGTTTACTGGGCTACCGTCGGGTAAGACACCGTTAGCGACACCATATTTACCGTCGTGAAACTTGAGAAAACAAGCATCATAAATTTTATTGAGGGTAGATTTAGTGTATTGCTCTTCCACAACGTCGGGTAAACCTAACAGACGAGCATAAAATTGTCCGCAAAGCTGATCCGCCATGACCACGTTTGAACCGCTGGCACTATCAAGACGATAATATGAGCCATTCCAGAGAGTATCATGATAGAGCGATCGCGCTTGGTGCAGCCAGCTATTATAAGTATTAATCTGATTTTCGATCACTTCTGGAAAACCATCGGGCTGTAAATTGGGATTCATTGGGGGGTTGGCAATCAATATTTTGCCAATTTGGACTGCTGCTTCTAAAGCCGCAATCCACAATCCCCCACAGTAGGCACTAATACCCCTCAATCTCCAGTCATCGAAGGTTTGATCGGGTGCGCCAGAGTTTTCGGGGATGCCATCGTTGTCTCGATCAAATTTTTTCAGGTATGCCAGAGTCAAGGTAATACTTGACCAACATTCCCAAAGAAAGTTAGTGTCCTCCCCTGGGGTAAGTAAGTAATCCCGATAGACCTGGAGGACAAAATCGCTGGGTAGGTCTTTCCACTGGTTGCAGTCTTGATAGGAAGTATAGTTAGTTTCTACCCAAGGATGTTCGTTAGGCGCACCGAGATCATGGGGCGTGGCGCCGCCAGCCTTTCTAATGGCACTAGAGCCATCGTAACCCACGATGCGGGGTGTCTCGTCGTGATGGGGAATGGCACGGGCAAATGCTTCAAGGACGGATTTATCCAGCTTTGACCATAGCATCATTAAACCAAAGGAACCATAGAGACGCACGTCCAGACTTTCATACCAGCGATAGTCCAGGCACTCCAAAACCCCAAACTGTCCTACAGGATCGTTTTCTGTTGCGGCAGTCCACAGCGTACCACCATCCGTAAGCAAATATAGCTCGTTAAACAACCCCATCTTTAACCAGTCAGGTAAATCAGACCGCTGCAAGATTGGCTGTTGCCAGGCGATAATTTTCTCCCGCCACATATCACCATGCTTGATAGAAGTCCGCACCATACTCCAGGCATTCTTGCCATTACGTCCGAAAAAGTCAGTATAGCGACGATAGTAATTAACCCCCTGCTTAAACTCCGTCAGGGGAAAGTCCCAGGTTAGGGTAAAGGGAATCTGCTTAGTTTGACCAGGCTTGATTGTAAAGCGAATGGCGATCGCACAGGCAATTTGTTCTCCAGGTGCTGCGGGGGTTTCATCTTGGTAGTCAGGTAAGGAACCATCGGCGGCAAAGTAATCCCAAACTTCAGCACCATCTCCGTCAGGATTCCAGCGACTAAGATAGAACACCTCTACACTGGGATTATAAACAGAGGCGATCGCAATTTGCCCATCCCCTTCCTGTGGCTGATCATGGGGCTGCACCCGATTTAAGAGACAGCCGACACGGTAATTATCCTGTATCCACTCGTTATAGTTACCCGTGCTGTCCCTCCATTTGGGTTGATATTCATATTCAGGACTGCCGTCATCCCGCACCTTGACCGTCGGTGACTTAATGGCATTGGTAAACCAACCTACAGTATTCTGCCAAGTCAGCATAATACTTAGGGTGATCGGCTGGTCGGTGGGGTTATGCACAGTCCAGTCAAAATTAACAATGGGGTAGCTAGCTTCCTGATAGCTTTCTGCCCAAATCGGCGAAAATTGCTCACAGGTAATCTCGCTAGAGAATACTCCTTGATACTGATACCAGCTACGAGGATATAGAGCACTATAAACTCCCTGCTCTTTGGGGTACCATGCCCAACGAGATAACGCCTCCTCTTCTGGGGCTTCGGTACACAGAGCATAAGCCTGAGTTTTTTCTTTTGTTTGCTCAAACACACTAAACTGGCAGGCAGGCAGAGACTTAAATATATGCTCCCCCCCATCCAAATGCCAGAGATTAAAATCCCCCCTGGTGGATCTGCCAATACATCCTGCGCCCATTCCTCCCAAGGGCATTCCATGCCAGGCTCCATCATCCAAGTTGCTAGCGTAGCGTACAGTGTAGGGGGCATCCCACCCTTTACCGATAGGACGTTGCCAAGCACAATCTGGAATCTGTGGGTTAGGTGTCATCTACTTAATTTAAACGGTTAAGTCGCATTTAGGATAACAGCAAAATTAACGATGCACCAGAATAATATTTGTGAGTTTTTTAATTTCTAAATTTAATCAATTTACTTAATGATTAATAATGTTCTGATATAGGTCATCTTATACTAAAAAATAACCAAGCTAAAATACAGCCAAATACTGATAAGGCAGCTATCCGAAGAATCAGGGTAATCGCACGAAATATTAAACTTAAAATAAGCCAGAATTGGCAAGGATT
>JBCBIE010000072.1:12175-24908 GCA_038524995.1 Cyanobacteria bacterium J06621_8 | reverse complement strand
CGCTGTTGTAAAGTAGTTGTCATGTGTTTTATTATTGCTTGATTATTTAGTTGTCAAGGTTCTGCGATTAGAACAGGACTAGAAACTGTATAAGAATGATTGGTTTCTTTGTCTTGTACATAGTATAACGTAGGTATTCTTACTTTATCAAGGTATATTTCATTATTTTTAGCAATGTTACGCATAAGCATTACTTATTAAAGTTTGCTTCACTCAAACTTAGATATATTTAGCAAGCAATAATTTAAGTCTCTCCTTTGCAGTGTCGGGAATTTTTTGAGGTGGAGTCAGAATCGAGTATTTGAGGGCTGAATGAGCCGCTGACTGGGGAGGATTTAGGCTTAATTGCTGGACAGTGGCTTTAATTACTTTCTGAGCATTAACTGCATTACGCTTCAAATTATCGATTACCATTTCCACGGTAACGTTGTCGTGATCGAGATGCCAGCAATCGTAATCGGTAACCAGGCATAGGGTAGCGTAAGCAATTTCTGCCTCCCTCGCCAGTTTAGCTTCCGTTAAGTTGGTCATACCTACTACCGACGCATCCCAACTACGATATAAATTGGACTCTGCTTTGGTTGAAAAAGCGGGACCCTCCATACAAACATAGGTTCCACCACGGTGTAAATCAACGTCGGTCAAATTAAGAGATGCCGCAGCTTGAGCCAAAATCTCCGCTAAATTAGAACAGATTGGGTCGCCAAAGGCGATATGCGCCACCACGCCGTTACCAAAGAAAGTTGAAGGGCGATTTTTGGTGCGATCAATAAACTGATCGGGCACTACCATATCTAATGGCTTGATAGCTTCTTTGAGGGAACCCACAGCAGATGCCGAGATAATGTATTCCACTCCTAGCTGCTTCATCCCATGAATATTAGCAAGGAAGGGCAATTCCGAAGGTAGCAGATGATGAGAGCGTCCATGTCTTGCCAAAAATGCCACCGTTGTCTCTTCTAGCTGTCCCACAATAAAGGCATCAGAGGGATTGCCAAAGGGGGTAGACAACTTTATTTCCTGAATATTTTTCAGGGCATCCATTTGATATAGACCACTACCGCCAATAATGCCGATTTTTGCTGTTGTCATAAGTCTGGAAATTCTTAGGGCGCTATTTTCTGGATTATTTTACATGGTACTCAATTCAGGTTATCGATATCCCCAAAGTAAGTATCACTCTTCTACTTCTGTGGCTAAAACCAGCGGCTCAATTTCTACATTAGGATTAAAGCTAATATTAGCAGCTATGCGATCGCGCAATTGCTGGGCAATCATTTGATTAAGACGATACATTTCTCGGCAGGTATGATAGCGATATTTAACGTTGATCACACGCTGTTTCAGCAGTAGTTTCGAGGAACGTTTAGTTGATTTTTCTACTTGCTTACTACGATTGCGCAGAAAAATATCGGGTTTTTCATCTCGGTTCTTGGGATCAGGAAGGCTCTCTGTTATTGGATCTCGCCAGTATCCTTTATAATTCTCGCTTTTAGGATTTTTATAGAGTTTAAAACTGTCGAGAGATGGAATATATAGGGCATAAAAATCTCCTTCTTTGACTACCTGAAAACAGCCCCAATCCTTTTCTTGGCGGTTGAGCAAAATATCAATAGTCAGACTCAGGGATGGTAAATCGATGATAGAGGTTGAATCGTTTGTTTGACTGTACATAGGAGGTATTGGTAAGGGGTCAGGCTGTTGCTAAGAAAGCCAAGATTATGTTCAATGAGTTAGGGGTAGTGATTTCAAGATTTAATCAATTAACAAAATCTTATAGGTTATGGATTTACAAAAATTTTTAAATTTAAGCGCAGGCAAATGGTTTAGTCAAAGAACTAACTACTTTTTGGCTGACAATACAGCGGTCAGTAGCAAGGCTGATATTACTATTGAATTGATTACGCCTCAGGATTCACGGGCAATCGAACTCTGTCAAAAACACAGTTTAGACCCCAGCCTGATTGTAGGTGGTACAGTTCAAAGCTGGGATAATTCTGTAGACTGGGGCAAAAAGAAGCAAGTTGGCTCGGCAATTGTAGTTTTAGTCAGGGATCAAGAGAGTGATAATAAGGGGGTTTTAATTCGACCTGAAGATTCTCAAGTCTATGGACGTTACTTACTAGGGGTAGATGAGGCTCTTACCTTTACTCTCAGCAGCAAGGAAATACATGCTGAGGAACGTCAATGGTTTGCCAGCGATAACTTTAAAATGCGTACAACCATAGTCAAGCATAGCAACGGACAGCAGCAAACTTCTTTCTATTCCGAAATCCGCAAAGCACCACCCAAGGAAGATGAATAATTGAGTATTTTCCTGGTTGTGCTGCCGATTTATTATATAGAGTTACCTTCAAGCTATCTTCGAGACTGTAATTGCCGATAGACATCGCGGATATCTACTTGATGATAGGCTAAAGCGACTAGGGTATGATAGAGCAAGTCGGCTACCTCGGAGGCGATTTCTTGAGGCTGATTATCTTTACAAGCCATAACAACCTCCGCTGATTCTTCACCAATTTTCTTCAGGATTTTATTATCGCCCCCCGCCGCAAGCTTACAGGTATAGGAATCATCACGGGGATTGGCAAGGCGATCGCAAATGACGCGATAAACTTCCGTCAGAGTATCAGCAGGAGGTGTTGCTTTTTGGGTGCCCGTCTGATGAAAACAACTTTGTTCCCCAGTATGGCAGGCAATATCCCCAGTTTGCTCAATAGTTATAAGCAAGGCATCGCTGTCACAGTCATAGCGCAGCGATCGCACTTTTTGAGTTTGTCCTGAAGTAGCGCCTTTATGCCACAGCTCTTGACGAGAACGACTCCAATACCAGACTTCTCCAGTTTGCAGGGTTTTTTGCAAAGACTCTCGATTCATCCACGCCATCATTAAAACAGTGCCGTCTAAATAGTCTTGGGCGATCGCAGGGACTAGACCCTGTTCATTAAACTTGATTTCATCTAAAGGGATGTTATGTTGCTGAATATTGCTTGATGACATACTTGAAAATATATGTGTTATGCAAATTAAAACCGCCACCGACAAAAAAAATATATCATGCCCCAGGTAAATTATTTTGGACTCTCGGCTTAGTAGCAGAATAGAGGTTTATTGTTGGTTGATAAATAGTCGTTTAATTCGCTTCCTGCCAATACTTACAGGCGGCATAAGCCATCGTGACTACTCCAGTTAAAATTGCATCCTCATCAATATTAAACAAGGGATGATGTAGGGGATAGTTGAGCTGATTATGATGACCAACTCCCAGGCGAAACATACACCCAGGAATCTGCTCTAAATATACAGCAAAATCCTCTGCCCCAAGGGAAGGCTCGGGAATAATCTGGATACTACCATCACCCCAGGCTTCACGGGTGGCAGATTCAACAATTTGCGTAAGTTTCTTGTCGTTATGAACAGGGGGAACTCCGCGACGATAATCCACCTGACATTTTGCTCCGTAGGTTTGGCAAACTCCCTCAACCACATTAGTAATCCACTGAGGGAGGTTGGCATGGCTATCAGGATGGAGTGAACGAACTGTTCCCATCATCTGAACTCGGTCGGCAATTATATTGTGGGCTTTACCCCCCTCGATCTTGCCAATTGACAAAACAATTGGATGTAAAGGATTCTGGGTACGGCTAATTGCCTGCTGCAAACTGGTGATCACCTGAGAGGCAATCCAGATAGCGTCGATCGCCTGATGAGGTCGAGCACCATGTCCTGATTCTCCCTGGATAACAATTTCTAGCTCATCCGCTGCGGAGGTAAGAGCCCCATAGCGAATACCAATCTGACGGGCGGGGATAGACGGGAAGACGTGAACTCCATAAACGGCATCAACTCCCTCGATTGCCCCTGCTTGAACCATCCACTTTGCTCCTAGGGCAATTTCTTCCGCAGGCTGAAAGAGAAACCTCACATTACCAGGTAAAGTAGCCGATAGCTGAGACAATACCATTGCCGTTCCCAGACCAAGGGTTGCATGAACATCGTGACCACAGGCGTGCATTATCCCAGGGTTTCCCGATGCAAAATCAAGCCCACAGCGTTCCTGTATTGGCAGGGCATCCATATCAGTCCGAATAGCGAGAATGCGACTATCTGTCCCTGAACCTGGCAACTCTCCGACAACTCCCGTTTTGCCAACCTCCTCAGTCACCTTTAAACCACAAGAGGATAGTACTCCTGAAATATAGGCAGAAGTTTGACGCTCTTCGCCGCTTAATTCGGGGTTTGCATGAAGATGGCGGCGAATTTCGATTAATCGGGGGAAAAATTTCTGAGCAGTTTCTTTAATTTCGGCAAGCATTTAACGGCGAATAGGAGGAGCAGAGGGCACTTTTATTTTCCTCAATGATAAGGAGACATCGTACCATCTTTCCTCTAAAAAATTTATTACTTATTACTTATTACTCAAGCCTGAAGGGCTTAGTAACTATTCCTGTTCCACAATCACTACGGTAATGTTATCAGATCCCCCTGCTGCCTTCGCCGCATCAATTAACTGTTGGGCTGTTTCTTGACAATTTTTTAAGTTGGTTAAAGCCGTTTCAATCTGCTCATCCGTCACCTCTTCCGTCAGTCCATCGCTACAAATTAGCAGGCGATCGCCTGAGCGCATTTCAAATTCCTGAATGTCAATTTGTTGGAGATCTTCTCGTCCCAGACATTGAGATAAAACATGTCGCCAGGGATGAAATTTAGCCTGTTCGGCGTTAATCTCTCCTTTCTTAAGCGCCATCCCCACCCAGGTATGATCGTCGGTTATTTGCTCTAGATTACTACCCCGCAAGCGATAGAGACGAGAATCACCTACATGAGCGCAAAGGGGCTGTTCATCTCGAAAGATGAGGGTAACCACTGTAGTACCCATATCACGCCTTTCTGGATGGATTTGCTGATCTTCAATAATCGCCAAATTAGCTTTTTCTACAGCTTCCTTTAGCAGTACCGCCGACTCCAGGTCAGAATTCCAGTATTCTTGTAAGTAGGCATAAATAACTTCTGTAGCAATTTTGCTGGCTTCTTGACCCCCAGCATGTCCACCCATCCCATCAGCTACAATAAAAAAACGCCCCAACTCGTCGTCAACAAAGTAACTATCCTGGTTTGCCGTTCTGACAACCCCTGTATCCGTAAGACCTATAAATTGACGCTTCATAAACAGTTAATCTGTAAACTGATAAAAATCTAAGATATAGTCAATCTCAAGTACTGATAGCCTAATATCCTTTTAAAACATGCGATCAATGCGATCAAGACGCTTGATTAATCTTAACAATGCCCATCCAGGCATTACTGCGATCGCAGCGATAACGGCTGCAAGGATCTTGAATCCACTCACCAAGAGGAGAGTCGCGCAAATAAGAAATGCACTAAATAATACAGTATAGTTTGTTCCGAGCTGAATGGCACTCAAGCGACGCATGACTCGTTCCGATTCTAGGGAACGAACCCGCACTCTAAGATCCCCTCTTTCTAATTTATCTATTGTATCGTCGATTCGTCCAGGTAGACCGAGGGCTGCTGTGCCGACTTGTGCCGCCTGTCGACCAAGTTCGTCAAAAATAGTGTTGCCATTGGAGTTAGTAGTGTCAGTCATAATCTGCATCGCATAGGGTTGAGCTACTTCCATAAAATTGAATTCTGGATCAAGACCTTTGCCGACTCCTTCTAAAGTGGAAAAAGCACGCATGACAAAAGTAAAGGTAGCAGGAAAGCGGAACGGTTGACCATAGGCAATTTCATAAAGGTCTTCACTGATAGCATCTAC
This sequence comes from Cyanobacteria bacterium J06621_8, assembly GCA_038524995.1. Lineage (GTDB taxonomy): Bacteria > Cyanobacteriota > Cyanobacteriia > Cyanobacteriales > Xenococcaceae > Waterburya. Next base: position 19,129 of record JBCBIE010000072.1, on the reverse strand, counting down.
GGACTGTTCCTCAAAAGGCTTGTCCATAAAATTATCCAGCATAAACTGAATCGAGCGGCGCACCGAAGTCATATCTCCCGTGGGGACTAGAGCTCCTAAATTAACCAGAGAGCTAACCACCTTATCACCATTTTTCTGGACTATGCCCACCAAAGTCTCAATCAAGCCTTCTCGGACATTACTCTCTATTTGTCCCATCATGCCGAAATCATAGAAAATTAGAGCCCCCTCAGGATTAACTGCAATATTTCCTGGGTGGGGATCAGCATGAAAAAATCCTCCGTTAAGAATTTGCTGTAAATAAGCTTTGGCTCCCAATCTAGCCAACAGCTTACGGTCTAAACCTGCCGCTTCGATGGCTTCATAATGACTAATCTTAATGCCAGGCATATACTCTAAAGTTAGTACCTTGGGTGAAGCATATTTCCAATATACTCGGGGGACACAAACCCAATCCTCATGTTTAAAATTACGGCGAAAAGTATCAGCATTACGCCCTTCAAGGAGATAGTCGGTTTCTTCCCATAGAATACGGCAGCACTCATCGTAAATTCCAATCCAGTCCCGATTTTTGCCCCACTTAGGATGATTCTGAAAGTAGCGCGCCAGCTGACGCAATATAGCTAAATCAATCGTAAATAGCTGCTTGAGTCCTGGACGCTGCACCTTAACCACCACATCTTCACCGCTCTTAAGCCGAGCGCGGTGTACCTGCCCCAAGCTGGCAGCAGCCAAGGGGATCGGGTCAAAGCTGGCAAACAAACTCTCTAAAGGCTTACGAAAGTCTAATTCAACTGTTTCCTTGACTTGCTCATAGGAAAATGCGGGGACTCGATCCTGTAATTTGGATAGCTCTTCGACGTACTCTATAGGGAACAGATCAGCACGGGTAGAAAACAGCTGACCTAGCTTGATAAACGTCGGTCCCAACTCCAAAAAAGTTTCCCGAATCCAGGAGGCTTGGGTTCTACGCCTGGCGGCTTGTTTTTCAGGAGTAAATCCCCCCGCATAAGTCCATTTACGCTTATTCCACCAACTGCCGAACAAGAAGGAAAATGTAAAGACCCAAATATCTAAACGACGACGATTTCGCGAATATTTAGGTCGATTCCAACGATATGACTGATCAGATGCTAGTGGAGTAAATTTCTCGCCACCAGGACTTATTTGATTAACTGCTAGATGGTTCTGATCCTGATTAGAACCATCTGACTTATAATCTGTTGATTTTTGCTGGGAAAAGGCAGGTGACACTGAAGTTATGACGAAAAATAATTAACGGCGAGATTATAGTTAATAGATATTAACTTTCTAAATATTAGCGGCTTCCTGGGTAAAAAGACAGCAGTATGCAGAAGTGTAGCCTACAAAATTAGTTAAGAGAAGATAAAGAGAAAAATTGATCAAAAGAATTTACATCCGCAGTCAGCGATACTTTAACTGCGATATTTCTTTAGTTCAGCCCTCAGAGTAGCTATTTCTGCCCGCAGCTGATCAAGCATTGCCTGAAGCTCGTCTGAGTTGGTACTGCTAATATCAATATTAATCTTGTCGGGAGTTTTGCCAGAGCGATTTTTATTGACTGAACTGACGTTAGAGGGAGTTGACACGTTCCCCGCTGCCTGATCGGCTCGTAATTGAACTTCCTCGACAAATTGCCTTAAATACTCTCGTTGTTCGGCATCAAACTTACCCAAATCGCTCATGACATTAGTAAAAGATTCTTCCAGCTTTTCACTGATAACTTCGGCTAATGCTCGACCAAAAAAGAAGGCGTTGGTGACAGGATTATTGCTCATGGGTTCAGGGGTCAACTGCTCAAAATTGTGATTACGTAACAGATTATATCTTGTTTCCTCAAGATACAGGCTTTTACCCTAGTAAGATAAATCTAGATAGTCTCAACTGAAATAATGGTTATTGATAGTTGATCATTAGGTAACCCAAACCTATAAATTAACCTTAGCTGTGACTACTGTCTATTGCACTGCAAGCTTTCTATGAATTCTGTTCCTAATAATTTTTCTGCTGCCGATGATTCTCCGTCAATTGACGAGCTGATTAATTTGTTGTTGGAAGAAGCAGCATCTTCTGACGATCAAGATATTGACGCAATTAAAGATCGGCTTGGCGAAGAATTATTGGTATCAGAGAAGAATTTAGAAGCTTTAATTCAACCTTCGGCGGAAGATTCTCCACAGCAGTTAGAGGCTGGAGGATCGCAGTTAGATGATAGTGAAATCGATGTCGAAATTGAAAGCGCCAAAAATCCCACTCTAGAGGAAGCAGTAGAATATCGAGCCTTTTTACAGCAAACTATCGCCACCACAGCGCCTGAAAATGTCGATTCAACAACTATCACTGATGCGACAACTAGTCTCAATACTAAATCTGCCCTTTCAGAATTGGAGCAAGATGATTTAGTAGAACCACTGGGGGACTTAGACTCGAAGCAAGCAGATACAGAAGATTTAGCTGAGGCGGTTAACAGCATAATTCCTCTAATCAGGGAACTGCTGCAATTTAAGCTGGATCAATCCCGCGAAGGAGTTATTCAAACCATCAGACCAGTGATCGATCAGCTAATCGAAGCTCGCATTCAAGAAGATTCGCCTAAAATGGCGGCGGCGATCGCCCAAATTTTGCCCGATGCTATCAGCGAAAGGATCAACCTTAACCCTGAAACCATTGCTAAGGCGATCGCCCCTGAAATTGCCCTGTCTATTAAAGAACAGATTCGCCTGGATGAGTCGGCAATTCCCCAAGCTTTGGGACCTGAAATGGGCAAGGCGATTAAGGCGCAAATTGAATCGGAAAAAGACGCTATGGTAGACGCGCTCTATCCCGTAATTGGCAGCACTATCTCTAAATATATGGTGGAGGTAGTACGGGATATTAATAACAAAGTAGAAAATACCCTAAGTCCCCAGGGTATTAAGCGCAAGTTCCAGGCAAAAATACAGGGAGTTTCCGAAGCAGAACTGATTTTTCGCGAGTCGGTGGGCTATCGCCTGCGGGCAATATTTTTGATTGCTAAGGATTCGGGATTGGTAATTCAAGAGCTTCAGCTTGAGGGAGAAGAGCATCTTGATTCTGACATGCTGGCAGGAATGCTGACGGCAATTCGTAGCTTTGCCAATGACTGCATTAGTTCTGGCTCAGAGTTGGATTTAATCGACTATGGAGATTGGAAAATCCCCCTAGAGGTAGCGGGATATTGCTATCTGGCGGCAGTAGTCTATGGAGAACCCAATAAGCAATTTATTACTAAATTTCGCCAAGTTTTGGGAGAAATTGTCCTCGAACACGATGCTGCGATCCAGAATTTTTCTGGGGATAGCTCCCAGGTGCCCCCAGGAATCAAGCAGAAGCTGGAACAGTTAACGACAGTGAACCCTAAGCAGTCCCCCAAATCTGGTTCAGCTAACGCCCTGCTGTGGTTAATAGCGGTTATCCTCGGTCTGATTTTCATTCCCTGGGGCATAGTTAGCTATCGGGCTAGGGTTGCCCACAATATCGAGCAAAAAGCGATCGTTCAACTGGACAGTGATCCCGAACTTTCGGTGTATCGCTTTGCTCCCCAAGTTAAGAACGGACAATTAACCGTTAGCGGTAGAGTCCCCAGCCCATATCTCCGTCGGCGAGCTGAGAATATCGCCCAAGCCCTGGCGCAAGAGCATCAGCTAAAGTTAGACAATCAAATTCTTGCGGTTAAAGTTCCTGTAAACCCCACCCTAGTTACGGGAGAAATAACTAGATTAACTAGGCTGTTTAATCAACAGCCATCAGTGGCAATCAAGACCGAATATCAGCCTTCCAGTCTGTCAATCAAGGGGTTGATTTTAGACGCTACGATCTATCAAACCATCCGAGAAGCATTTCGCCAAATACCAGGAGTTGAACAAATTACCTTTGAGGTAGCTGAACAGCTCCCCACAGTAAAACAGCGCATTTATTTTGTTTCAGGGTCAAGTGAGCTAGATTTTGCCGACAATTTTAGTAAAATTGAGGCGACCCAGCAGCTTTTACGGCAGTATTCTCTAATTAACTTAAAGTTAACGGTGCATAGTGATGGTATTGGCTCGGCAACAATTAATCAACAATTAAGCCGCAGTCGCTGTCAAAATGTCAAAACTGCTTTAGTAACTGGAGGAATCGAACCCAACAGGATAGTTATGGACTGCGATGCTTTATCATTGCCTGAAAATAATCTTGAACCTGATCCAGCAGCGTTGCTAAAACGATATGTTGCCTTTGAATTATTTATTCCCCCGAATCTGAGCCAGTAGATATTGTCTAATGTCAACAATTACCAAAAAAATTTGTTTACTGGGAGATTTTAACGTTGGAAAAACCAGCTTAGTGCGGCGTTTTGTAGAAGATAAATTCGATGATCGCTACCTCAGCACCGTAGGCGTCAAAATATCTCGTAAATCGGTAACGGTAAAAACCGACCTCGAACTCAATCAGGTCAACCTACTGCTGTGGGATTTAGAAGGTAATACTAAATTTAAGTCGATTACCCCTAGCTATCTTAAGGGGGCTAGTGGCTCGATTATCGTTGCTGATCTCACTAGATCCGTAACCTTAAAAAATCTTGACCAGCATTTAAAGCTTTTTCACGAGGTAAATCCTCAAGCTGTAGCAATTATCGCCTTAAACAAAGCCGATCTCCTCCCGTCAGAAAAGCTGGCACAGCTGACTGAAAACTATAGTTCTCAGAAATTTACAGACATTAGCAACATTTACACCACTTCGGCTAGAACAGGAGATAATGTGGGTACAATGTTTGAGCTCTTAGCTAGAGAAATTACCCTGGTGCCAGAGCCATGACAATCTCCATATGGAGTTTTAGAACAACTAGCTCCCAGTTTTTCTTGCAGTAAACTAGAGAGGATCAATCATAAATACTTTATAGTTTTAACCTGCCATAGTAAATTAAAACCTCATACTATATTTGTTTGGGGAACGATTCTAGGAGACCATTGCACCCATGGGAAAAGTAGTCGGCATCGATTTGGGAACCACTAATTCCGTTGTAGCAGTTATGGAAGGTGGCAAGCCAATAGTCATCGCAAATTCAGAAGGTATGCGAACTACCCCCTCTGTAGTTGGCTTCAATAAAGATGGAGAATTAGTAGTAGGGCAGCTTGCCAGAAGACAAAGTGTTTTAAATCCAGAGAATACTTTTTATGGCGTAAAACGCTTTATGGGTCGTCAATACGCGGAACTTCAGCCTGAATCGAAAAAAGTTCCCTACACAATTCGGCGGGATGAGCTGGGAAACATCAAAATTCGCTGTCCTAAGCTGAAAAAAGAATTTGCCCCTGAAGAAGTTTCGGCGATGATTTTACGTAAATTGGCGGAAGAGGCGGAACGTTATCTGGGAGAGAGCATCACTGGGGCAGTAATTACCGTACCTGCCTATTTTAATGATTCCCAACGTCAGGCTACTAGGGATGCAGGGCGCATTGCGGGCTTAGACGTGCTGCGGATTATTAATGAGCCCACCGCTGCGGCTTTGGCATACGGACTGGATCAGCGTCGTCCCCAAACCATTATGGTATTTGATTTGGGGGGAGGAACTTTTGATGTTTCCATTCTCGACATTGGCGATGGAGTATTTGAGGTTCGAGCTACTAGTGGGGATACGCAACTGGGAGGGAATGATTTTGACCGCCGCATTGTTGATTGGCTGGCGGAGGAGTTTCTTAAGCAGGAAGGAGTTGACCTGAGAAAAAGCGATCGCCAAGCGCTACAAAGATTAACGGAGGCGGCGGAAAAGGCGAAAATTGAGCTGTCTAAGCTGTCGGTGACGGAGATTAACCTCCCCTTTATTACCGCTACGGAAGAAGGACCAAAACATATTGAGCTTAAGCTGAGTCGGGCAAAGTTTGAGGAACTCTGCGGGGATCTGGTTAGTCGTCTCCGTCGTCCCCTCAAGCGAGCTATTTCTGATGCGGGGTTGGGTCCGATGGATATTGATGAGGTAGTCCTGGTAGGGGGCTCAACCCGTATTCCCATGGTGCAGGATTTAGTGCGTAGCTACATCGATCTGGAGCCAAATCAGAACGTTAATCCCGATGAGGTGGTGGCAATTGGGGCGGCAATCCAGTCAGGAATTATGACTAATGAGGTTAAGGACGTGCTGTTGCTGGATGTTACTCCCCTCTCTCTGGGTTTGGAAACCATCGGCGGCGTGATGAAGAAGTTGCTACCTCGCAACACTACTATTCCTGTCCGACGTTCGGATATTTTTTCCACGGGGGAGAATAATCAAACTGTGGTGGAAATTCACGCCCTTCAAGGAGAGCGGGAAATGGCGAGCGGTAATAAATCTTTAGGTAGATTTAAGCTAACGGGTATCCCTCCAGCGCCCAGAGGAGTTCCCCAGGTACAGGTGTCTTTTGATATTGATGCCAACGGTATTTTACAGGTAACGGCGCGGGATAAAACTACGGGTAGGGAACAGGGGATCACGGTTTCAGGAGCTTCTACTCTGAGTAATTCCGAGATTGAGCGCATGATTCAAGAAGCCGATCAATTTGCCGAGGAAGACCGCGCCCGCAGAGAGCGGGTAGAAAAGCGCAATCGCGCTAAAGCTCTCACCGATCAGGCACAGCGCAAGCTCAAGGAAGTAACCCTCGATTTTGGTAGTCAATTTGCTAGCTACTATCGTCGTCGCATTGACGTGCTGTGTGAAGAAATTCTCAAAAGCTTAGAGCAAAATGATGAACGTACCCTAGATCGCTCAGAAGCTGATTTAAAAGACACCCTCTACGAGCTAAATCGCGAAGTACGGCTGCAATACGATGAGGATGATGATGAGGATTTCTTGGGGGCGATTAAGAAGACTTTCTTGGGGGATGATGACGATAAATACATCGAAGACTATTCCTACGATCCCCGCCAGCCCAATTATTACGATAATCGCGCTGGCTATCCCCCCAGTCG
>JBCBIE010000072.1:0-12075 GCA_038524995.1 Cyanobacteria bacterium J06621_8 | reverse complement strand
GTCGTCCTGGAGCGGGATATGATGACTATGGCAGTCGGGGGCGTGGTGGCTATGATAATCAGCCCCGTCGTTCAGAAATAAACGATCCTTATAATGACCCCTACGCCACCAGACAGGAGCCCCAACGTTCTCGTCGCGGCGGTGATAACTATCCACCCCAAGACCGCTACAATGGTCGCAATAGCTCCAATCCCTATGAGAATGATTGGGATGACGATGATGATGAATGGTTCTAGATTTAGTTAACTCCGAAGTTTATGTTTTAAATGCACTAATATCAACTAATTAACAGAGTATGCAGGAAGTGCGTAACTACTATGAAATGCTGGGCGTGAACCAGAATGCCTCTAGTACAGAAATTAAGAAAGCTTATCGCACGCTAGCCATTAAGTATCATCCCGATCGCAATCTGGGAAATAAAGCCGCTGAAGAAAAATTTAAAGACATCAACGAAGCCTACGAAATTTTATCTGATCAAACGCGGCGGGTTCAGTATGACCAGTCCTTAAGTTCTAAAAAGTTCATGGATCAGGTTGGTTTTAGCGGCTTTGGACGTAATAATCCTCAGGGGGCTAGAGCACGAGGCAATACTGCTGAGAGAACCCGAGTGCGCCTTGATGACCGAGATTTTCGTCCTGGGACGACCAAAAGAGAACGGGTTGTTCGCTCACGAACTTTGCGTCGAGATATTGAAGCCAAATTGACTTTAGGTTTAAATGAAGCCTATCGCGGCGGTAAGCGAAAGATTCGCTTGGAAGATGGCAGATCTTTGGAGGTAGATATGCCTCCAGGCATGTTTAACGGACAGCGAATTCGCCTCAAAGAGCAAGGAATTGAGGGTGGAGATCTCTATTTAAAAATTACCGTGGCTCGCCATCCCTTCTTTGAAATTCAGGGAGGAAATATCTATTGCCAAGTTCCTATTACCCTCACCGAAGCAGTTTTGGGGAGCGCCATTGAAGTGCCTACCATTGATGGTCTGGTTAAGGTCAGCGTACCCCAAGGAGTGCGCTCTGGGCAGAGGTTACGGCTGGCTAATAAAGGCTATTTTGATAAATCGGGAGCCAGGGGGGATCAGCTAGTAGAAATTCAAATTGTTGCCCCGAAAGACATTACGCCAGAGGAAAAAGAGCTATACGAGCAGTTAAGAGACTTAGAACAGTTTAAACCTCGCCAGAATATTATCAAAGGTTTATAGCGATCGCCATTGAAATAATGACAAAATTAAGTAGCTAAACTTAATTAAGAGTCACTAAATCACAAGGGTAATATAAAGATTATGCTAGCCTCAGGGTAAATATTACAGCTATTTTTATTCAGTTTAGTTTTCTTCCTATGTTTGAAAATAAAGCAGCCAAAGCCCAATCCATAATTCGTTCTCATGTTCTCTGGTCAATGGGTGGTGGTCTAATTCCCATCCCTCTAGTTGATTTTGCCGCAGTTACTGCCATTCAGCTAGAAATGCTCCAGCAACTAGCAGAACTTTATGGCGTTAACTATTCTCGAAGTAATGGTAAAGCATTTGTATCTGCTCTGACAGGTACTACCATCGCTCGCCTCGGTGCCAGCTTTCTCAAAGCCATCCCAGGGGTGGGGACTGTCTTGGGTGGTGCTTCTATGTCCTTAACTTCAGGGGCATCAACCTACGCTGTAGGACAAGTGGCAATTAGTCATTTTGCTAGTTCGGGTAATTTAACTAATTTTGTCGAAGATCAGCTAAAAAGAGCCTATGAAGATGCTTTCCAAAAGGGTAAGTCTTATGTGTCAGATCTTGAAGATGATAAGGAACAGGCTGCTGATGTTTATCAGACATTAGAGAAGCTAGGACAACTCAGAGATCAGGGAATTTTAACTGAAGAGGAATTTCAAGCTAAGAAAAAACAGTTACTAGATCGTCTTTAACCAAAAGTTTTTATATTTCAAGCTCTATGTTTGAGATTTGTTTAACTTCTTGACCTTACGGGCGATCGCTTTAACCATCATTTCATTAATGGCGATCGGCGATCACTCTAATTTGACTCTATGAATTTAAAATAGATGATTGTAATATTTGATGATAAATGATTAATGGTTGATTCTCAATCTGAAATACTGAGTTACTTTATCAATCGTATCAATGAAGCTAAAGAACAACGATTAGGTTTAAGAAATAACGAGCTAAAAAACATTCCAGAAAGCATTACTAAGCTTACCAATTTAATTGTTTTAAACTTGGATGACAACCCACTAGAACAAGCGCCTTTAGAAATTGCCAAGGAGGGAATTAAATCAATTAGGAGTTATTTCCAGCAATTAGCAGCAAGACTAGACTCTATTTACGAAGCTAAATTAATTATTGTGGCTGAAGGAGGTGCGGGAAAAACCACTCTGACTAAGAAAATCGAGAATTCCAACTATGAATTAAGGCAAGATAAGGCTACGAAAGAGGGCATAGAAGTTATCATCTGGAAATTCCTCATGACCGAAAAAGAGCGGGAGTTTCAGGTTAATATTTGAGATTTTGGGGGACAGGAAATTTATCATGCTACCCATCAATTCTTTTTAACCAAGCGATCGCTTTATGCTCTGATTGCTGATAGTCGAAGGGAGGATACGGACTTTTATTACTGGCTAAACGTGGTGGAATTATTAAGTGATAATAGCCCCCTATCTGTCTTAACTAAAAAGTAAAACGATATAAGTTGTTAGCGCTGATATTACTAGCTTTGTGTCTGGCAATTAAAACAGGAGAATGACTACACCAATCCCACCCAATTAAAGTCAAAAAACACGGAATACTAGCTAAAAATCAAAGCTGGGCATTAACTGCAATACCCCCATCCCCAATTCTGCTCCGTTAATTGATTTAACCTCAAACACCGCCAGCATATCTTTAGCTCTAGGATTGCCGCGATGATTTCCAGTAGAGCCCATGGCAACTACTAGACTACAGTACCCATGGGTTTTTTGACAACGTTGGTGCCATTTTTCTAGTGCCTTAGCCTGTTGCACTACATCATGGGAATATTCAGCAAAGATAAATAGTTCATCATCCTCAGTTTGCAGCATACCCAAGTCATAGACTTCTCCACTAAAAGGATCATGACCAGGGTTAAAACAGACAGCTTTTAAGCCTCCTGCGTTGCGAATGCGAGTAATTAAGTCTTGAGCCTTAGGACGAGTAGTTTGAATTAGAATAGTCGGTATTTCTGAGGCTTTATGGGATGTCGAACTAGATTGACAATAGGTTCTCGGCTGATGTTGCAGTTGCTTAATTAATTCCTGGGGTATGCTTGCCAAGCTTATTAGAGAACCATCGGGAATCAAGTCTTCTTGAATGGGAATATCGACTGTATCTTCCAGTAATCCAGAGCGATCGCCTTGTCCCATGTTTAATAGTTCTGCGGTTAACTCAGGCAAAGTTGATACCTTAGTAGAGATAGTTCGCCTCTCGCCATCGGCGCTAGGCAGAGTGATGCGATAGGATTTGGAAAGAGCCTCAATTGGTTCTTCTGCCAACACTTCATGATTACGGCTGTAAAAGCGCAATAGAGATTCTAAAGTAGCGTAGACAATTTTGGTTTCCGTCTCATCAAGGGAATGACGCATCCCCTCAAAAGGGTGCAGACTGCCAAAGAAAGGTTGAACCTCCCCTGATTCTGATAGCTTATCTTCCACGGCTGTTTCATAATTGAGAAACCAGCAGTCCTGTGCCAAAAATGCCTGTTCTAATTCTGCTGGGGATTGTTTTTCTCCTAAAGCGGCAGCCCTAAATTGCTGTAGTGATTCTAGGGAACGATAAATCAAGACCCCATATTCAGCAGACATCATCCCCATGACACACAGGTAAACTTGCTCAATCTCACAACCCTTTAATTCCACCTGGATAATATCGCTATCCGCCAGTAGTTCCCAAGGTGCCTGATGCCAAATCTTCTCGGCTAAGTTCTCAACCAAACTTTCATATAGTTCAGGCAGGGGAGACTGACGTTCCTCATCCATGAAGGCAAACCCTTCAAATAGACGATCAATTAGCGGTAGTTCTGGGGAGTATTCAATCGCTATATCTAATTCTTGCAGGACTCCCCGCAGAAAAAACTGAATTTCGCGATCGCGCACGATAATTTTTTGGGGACGGTGGGGCTGAGATGGATGATGGGGCGATTCGATCGCCCGCAGTAGAGTTCTTACTACCCCTTCTAAACCAATATCCTTAGTTACCACGTCCATAGCTCGCACCGTTCCCTCTGAGCCATCAATCCAAATTATACATTCTTCATCGGCGTGCTTCATCACGTCTAAATGTGATGCCATGTTTCCCAAGGGACGGCGATCGCCTTCCCAAACAACATTCGATCTGGGAATTTTTTGCAGTCTACTTTTAGTTGTGGGAGGCAGAGTTGTCATAGATGCTTGCTTAGGTCTGGTACTTTAATTGTTAATTATTTTGGGGAATGCAGTACATTTTATTTGGAGTAACTGGTTTTATTTAGTAAAAATTCATCATGCTCATGATAACTGTATAAGAAACAACCGACAGCTGTGGAGATGATGCTAACTTAATCAAAGTTTTATTGAAGCATGACATCAATCTTCACAACGGTCAATAGAATGCTTGAAGGTAATTAAAATAAACTTTTTTGAGCTTTCTGCCTTGGCTGAACATTAAACTAGGACTTACGCATTGACAGAAATAGAGAGTTATGGGTTTAGGGAGCACAGGCTAGAGGAAGATTTTCAGAAATAAACTGGCGGATGACAGAAATAAATAACTGTCTTGACACTTGATAAAGGTTATCAATTAAAACTTCAGGTTTTCCACATTAGAATGCTAATTATGTCCTGTTCCCCAACCTAATTTAATTCCTCAAGCTCGAACCTCTCTCATCATTGCTCGAAAATAGTCATTTTTAGTTTTCCCTTCCTTTTTATCGTAGAGACGAAGATTAATTGGATATGAGATTCTGAAATATTTACGTAGTATAAGATGCTTAGATTGATACCCTTAACGCTCTTTTTGTGTTTACCTGACCAAAAATAATCAATCAGCTGGCTTTGGCGCGGATTACTCTAAGGTTTATCCAATAAATATACCAAGACGAATGGTTTTGCGATCGCTCCTAAAGATTCTAACTTTGCCCAGCGTAGTTTACTTGATGGTCATCCCCCTAAATTTATCTATCTTCGGATTGGCAACAGTCCAACATCTAAGATTGTTCAAATTTTGAGAGATAATTTTGATACTATCGTCCAGTTCAGAGAGAGAGAATCGGAGAGTATTCTAGTATTGGCATAGTCATTAGATGTACACGGGTTTTAAAAATAGCGATCGCACTAAACAAAATACTCGACTATGGTGTACAGGTACAATGAGGCATTTTGCGATCGCCAATTCCTAAGACTTTTAAGATTCCGCATCGAGTTAATTTGTTGAAGATTTGAGAACGTGCAAAATGTAGGTTCAAGAAGTTTTTTAGACGGTTTTTCCATGAAATGATATCCAGAAAAATTCTTGATATTAAAACTAATTGGTATGATATCTAGAGATTTTCAGTATATTCGTCGGTGATATTGAACAACTTTCTGGATATTATGTTACTAAAGATTCACATCCAGAAATTTTCGGAATTAGAGATAAATATCTGCCAGGAGAAATAAGAAACAACTGATGGTTCAAGATCAAACATTTACAACCTGTCCTGACTGCGGAAAAAAAATTGACGTGAACAAAATTCTCTATCACCAAGTTGATGAGCAGTTGAAAAAAAAGTATCAAGACGAGCTTCGTAAAGAACAAGAAAATTTCTCAACTAAGATAGAAGAAATTAAAGAACAGAAGCAAGCACTAGTGCTAGAAAAAGAACGTCAAGATGAAATTGTCGCCAACGAAGTAAAAATAGAAAAACGTAAGCTTGAAAAAGAACTGACAAAAAAAATTAAAAGTCAAGCGGCTGACGAACAAAAGGATGCAATGGATACTTTAAGGGCAGAGCTAGAGGAAAAATCTTCACAAGTTAAAGAACTAAACAAAACTACTGCCCAGCTTGAAGCATTGAAGCGCGAAAAATCTGAGTTAGAAGAAAAGTATCAAGCAGAAGCAGAACAAAAGATAACTGAGAAATTATCCTCTGAGCGAGAGCGTATTAAGCAGGAAGAACATAGTAAAAACGAACTTATAATTAGAGAACTTGAGAAAAAGCTAGAAGATCAGAAGAAGCTTACGGAAGAAATGAAACGAAAGCAGGAACAAGGCTCTATGCAAACTCAGGGTGAAGTACAAGAACTTGCTATTGAGGAATGGCTTGCTGAAAAATTTCCTTTAGACACAATTGATCAAATAAAGAAGGGTGTCCGAGGCGCAGATTGCTTACAAACCGTTCATACACGAACTCGTCAAAATTGCGGCTCTATTTATTATGAGAGTAAACGAACTAAGAATTTCCAGCATAGTTGGATTGAAAAGTTCAAACAAGATATTCAAGATCGAAATGCTAATATTGGGGTTCTTGTTACGGAAGTAATGCCTTCCGATATGGAGCGATTTGGCTTAAAAGAAGGGATTTGGATATGTTCATTTGAAGAGTTCAAGGGATTATGTAATGTTCTCAGACAATCTCTTGTTCAGATTAGCTCGGCAATTATCACTCAAGAAAACAAAGGTGATAAAATGGGGATGCTCTATGATTATCTAACAAGCAATGAATTCAATCTTCAAATTAGCTCTATTGTCGAAAGTTTTACCCAGATGAAGACAGAGCTTGAGTCAGAAAAACGCTCAATGCATAGCATGTGGAAAAAGCGAGAAAAGCAGATAGAGAAAGTTGTTTTAAATACAACTGGAATGTACGGAGCAATTCGTGGCATTGCTGGTATTGCATTCGAGGTTATCCCCGCGCTTGAACTTCCAGAGGATGAGTCTGAGAAATTATTGGAAGATCATAGCTAACAATTTTAATGAGAAATCGCACAAAAAAGAATTTGAATTTATTTAAATAAGTAGTAAATCTATATTATTGACTTGAGAACCGCTATGTGAGAAGCTGACATTTTAAGAATTGATATTACATTCTCTCTAATACTCCAATTCCCAAAAGGGATAAGCCTAATTTTATTGTTCTGGCGGTTAAGTCGGCAAGAATTAGGCGAGATGTCCGCTGGGGTTCTGCTGCATCGAGGATCTCGCACTGTTCGTAAAACTGATTAAATTTTTGACTCAGTTCAAAGAGATAGGAACAGATATGATTGGGTAATAAGCTTGACTCTACTTCTTGAATGATGTCTTCAAACTGGAGGATATGTTTGGCTAGGGTTAGCTCTGGAGCTTCAGTCAGGACAATTTGAGTGTCGGTGTCTAACTGGGAAAAATCAATATTACCTTTGCGGCTGATGCCTTGAGGACGGACGTAGGCATAGAGTAGATAGGGTGCAGTGTTGCCCTTGAGATCGAGCATTTTATCGTAGTCGAATTTATAGTCTGAGGTACGATTTTGACTCAAGTCAGCATACTTAACCGCGCTTAACCCTGTTACCTGAGCTACATGATTGATAAATTCTGGAGATTCATTTCTAGATTCTGCCTGCAACCTGGCGGTTAATTCTTGGTGAGCACGCTCTACTGCTTCATCGAGTAAGTCCTTAAGTTTAACGGTATCTCCTGCGCGGGTTTTAACTCTTTTGCCGTCTTTACCCAGTACTAGCCCAAAAGGTACATGAACAGTTTCTACAGTTTCGGGTAGGATTCCTGCCTTTCTGGCTACTTGAAACACCCCTGCAAAGTGTCCCGCCTGTCCTGAATCAGTAACGTAAATAATTCTGGTGGCACCGTCTTCTTTTACGCGATATTTGAGGGCGGCGAGATCAGTGGTGGCGTAATTAAAGCCTCCGTCGCTTTTCTGGACGATTAGGGGTAAGGGTTCACCGTCTTTGTTGGTGAAGCCATCGAGGAAGACGCATTTAGCACCTTCACTTTCTTCTAATAAGCCTGATTGATCCAGGGCGTTAACAATATCATTTAAGAAAGGGTTATAAAAGGACTCTCCTCTTTCTTCCAATCGAATATCGAGTAAGTCATAAATTACCTGAAACTCACGACGGGACTGCTCACACAATAGCCCCCAGGCATGACGACTATCGGTTGCTCCTGCTTGCAGCTTAACTACTTCCTCTCTGGCGGTTTGTTTAAATGTTTCATCTTCATCAAATCTGACCTTTGCTTGTTTATAGAGAGATACTAAATCTCCTAAATCCAAAGCATCAGCCGTAGTCAACGCTTCAGGATAGGCTTCTCTGAGGTAGGCAATCAACATGCCAAACTGAGTCCCCCAGTCTCCTACGTGATTGAGACGCAGCACATCATAACCCCGAAACTCCAAAATACGGGCGATCGCATCACCAATGATTGTCGATCGCAAGTGTCCCACATGCATTTCTTTGGCAATATTAGGACTGGAAAAATCTACTACTACCTTAGCTGCTGATTCAACCTGGGGAATACCTAACCTGTCGTCTGGCTGGATTTTTTGCAGCAGTTCTCCAATGTATTCAGACTTTACCATAAAGTTGATAAATCCTGGTCCCGCAATGGTGGGAACTTCACAAATCTGCTCTACTTTTAGATGATCAATAATTGATTGGGCGATCGCTCTGGGATTCTGCTTGAGGGATTTAGCCAAAGGTAAGGCAACATTAGATTGATAATCGCCAAACTTAGGATTTTTGGTCGGGGTAACTAGGGGGTCTTGCTCTGCAAATTCTGCACCAAAAGTGGACACTAAGGCTTGGCTAACGGAATCTTTGATCAGTTGGAGAATAGAAGTCATGATATTTTCTAGTTGAGCCAGAGAGTCGGCATAGACATCTCAAGGAAAAGCTTTGCCTGAGTCTGCTTATACCCTATGTATTGACCAGAATAATTAATCTATCATCAATTTACAGCCGTTTTCAGTTGAATGAACTACGTTTAAAATAACTGACTCGTAGCTATAAGCCATAAGCCATAAGCCATAAGCTTTTTTAAGTCAGACTTATAAACAGATATTAAACTAATGAATGAAGAGTTAGCATCACTACTTCAGTTAACGGCGCGTCGCGGCATCAAGGAAGCTGAAGTTTATCAGGTAACTTCCCAGTCTCAACCAGTATTTTTTGAAGGTAATCGTCTTAAACAGCTAGAAACCTCTCAATCCATGGGTACAGCCCTCAGAATATGGCACAATAATCGACCAGGGTTGGCGGTAGCCTATGGCAAAATTGAGCCAGAACTATTGATTGATAAAGCGATCGCCCTATCGGAACTTAATCAGCCTGAAACCGTCAGTTTAACCGCCCCACGTCAGGCAAACTATGACTTGTCTGGTGTTAGCGCCACAACCCAAGAGTTAATCACTCTCGGAGAAGATGCTATCAGCCAGCTACGGGAGGCATATCCAGAGGTGATTTGCTCGGCAGAACTAGAATTTGAACAGGAAACCACTACCTTAATCAATTCCCAAGGACTGAATTGCTTTTGTCGCGAATCGGGCTTAAGTTGTTCTCTGGGGGCGGAATTGGTGCGAGGAGAAGATTTTTTGGGCATTTTTGATGGAATATACACCAAAGAGCCGCTAGATCTTGCTCCCATCATCGAGAGTATTAAGCAGCGTTTAGCTTGGGCACAATATAATGTCGCAACCTCCCAGGGGGCAGTACCAGTCTTACTAACGGCAAATGCCGCCACCCTACTCTGGGATACTCTAGCAGGGGCATTAAATGGGCAAGCAGTGGAGGAAAATTCTTCTCCCTGGAGTAAACAACTGCATCAATTAGTTAGTTCGGAGTGTTTGAGCCTTTCTCAACAGGCTGACTTCCAGCCCTATGATTGTCCCTTCGATGATGAGGGCGTACCAACGCAGAACTTTAATTTAATTACCAAGGGAATTTTAAATCAATTTTATTGCGATCGCACTACTGCCTGTAAATTAAATTTAGAACCTTCGGGAAATGGGTTTCGACCTAGCCTGGAAAGTTATCCTAGCCCCTCTTTAGTTAATTTGATTGTTGCACCTGGTGATAGTTCTTTTGACCAACTGCTTCAGCAATTAGACAACGGCATTATTGTGGATCAAATTCTTGGGGGAGGGGCAGATCTTAGCGGCGACTTTTCCGTCAATCTTGATTTAGGATATCGGGTTATGGGGGGCAAAATTCAGGGTAGGGTTAAAGATACGGCGATCGCAGGTAACGTTTACAATATTGTTAAGCAGATTGTAGCCCTAGGTAATGACTCCCTCTGGAATGGTTCTTGTCGGACTCCATCAGTAATCGTCGAGGGGATTTCTGTAGTGGGTTGAATATAATTGACTTACTCCATTCTCACTTTATCAATATATTTTCGACTTTCTTCTCTAGATTCGCCTTTTTTTTCAGAAAAGTGATCAACAAGTCGCTCGCAGTCTCTATCACCATCTATTTGAAGATTTTGCGGTAATGAAGTGGCACAAAGATAAGGAGGATTATTACCTGTTAATTGTTGTTCGCTGAGATTAGTAACCTGAGACAAATCACTTTTAAGTAAAACAGAGTTATCTAATTGAACTCCTTTAAAGTTTGTTTGCTTAAAATTAGCTTTTTCTAGATTAGCATCTTTTACAGAAGCGTAATTTAAAGTAACATCGTCTAACTCAGCATCCCATAAATTTTTTGAACCATCTAAGATAGCCTTCTTCAAGTTTACGTTAGTTAGTGTTGCTCCTTGAAAATCTGCCTTCTTTAATTCGGCATTGATTAGTTTAGCACCCGTTAAATTAGCCTTTGTAAGAGTAGCTTCATTTAGTCGAGCATTAGTAAAATCAACATCTATTAAAATTGCTTCAGTAAGGTCAGCTTTTTCTAAGTTTGCACCGAATAAATAAGCATCACATAAGTTAGCTTTAACTAAATCGGTACCAACAAAAACAGAATCTTCTAATGATGCATCAGGAAGTTTAATATGATTTAGTTTAGCTTTACTTAATTCAACTCCATTTAATTGAACTACTACTTGTTTATTATAAAGTTTGCCATAATCCACTTCTTGAATTGTTGCTTCCTGATTATGTGGCATACATCTTTTTCTATGTTCAGGCTTAGATAAATATAAAGAGGAGTGATTAAGGTATTCAAGAGCTTCTATTCTTCCTAAAGACCCCGTTCTACCCTCATTTTCTCGAATAATGCTCCAGGCTTCAAAACGAGCTTTCTTTGCTTCTATGATTGCACTATTCTTAGCAACTTGTATTCTGTCGTTTTCTTGTTGATAAAAATTCCATAGTGGAATAACAAACGTCAAAAATAAACCTAAAATCACAGGTATTCTTTTAGTGGTAATCTCTTTGATCTGCAAATATAAAAAATAAATAAAAAAATATGAATTTTGGAAAATATTTTTTCGCTTATTTTTCAAATAATTACAATAATAGTTTTGAAATAACTTTTTGACCTCACTATAGCTTAAATTATACTGGTCTTTTATTTTATTAAAAATCAGCTCTCTATATATGATTTTTGTAGAATCTTCACCCAGAGAACTTTCTTTGGCGATGATTTCTTCAAATTTAGCTGAAATTTCCTTTATATCTTCTTCTGTTGACATGTGATTTTAAACAAAAGTCTTATCGTATGTTATTTTTTATTTTATTTAATATGAATACATTAAAATCAATCTTATTTTATTTTTCTTTATTATTTTTTAATATTTAAAATAATATGGTCGTCATTTGTATTTATTAAAATCTTATTTTAAGCTCTTAAAAAGATATATTTAATTTGATTTTATGCTGGAGAATTAATAAATCCATCACTTTGAGACTGATGGATTTCTACATGAAAGTCTCCTAAATCCCTACTCGCGCGTTCCCTTGCGCCTTTCCTAAAGGAAACCGCTCCGCATATCGGCGGCGCGGGGTCGCTCGCCAAGCTTGGGGGACTTTTAACTGTTTTTCCCCCAGAATTGGGGGGGGGCGAAGTCAAGGACTCTAATGTCAAAAAGATAACTTTTCAGATGTCCTCTCAGAGATTAAAACCGTATTAACATGAATCCCCAATAGCTTAATTTAGTAGATTTGCTAGTTACCAAAGAGT
>JBCBIE010000071.1:10883-25126 GCA_038524995.1 Cyanobacteria bacterium J06621_8 | reverse complement strand
GTCAAAAATAGATTTGACTTATTCATTAAATTATTTATGCAAGAGGTCTAATATCGTTAAGGCAATCGTTTTGATAGTGTTAAATTCCAAATTATTTTGGTTTAGATATATTAATAATTGACAAATATTATATTTATATAAAATATAAAAAGAATGATACGTATGAGAAAAGAAGAAAATCTTAAAGCTAATAGCGGCGCATCGCGGT
Source organism: Cyanobacteria bacterium J06621_8 (assembly GCA_038524995.1). Taxonomy (GTDB): domain Bacteria; phylum Cyanobacteriota; class Cyanobacteriia; order Cyanobacteriales; family Xenococcaceae; genus Waterburya. Next base: position 24,918 of record JBCBIE010000071.1, on the reverse strand, counting down.
TAGCCGAAGGTGTACCACAAGGGCATAATATATCCTTTAGGACTTGTTGGTTTCCAGCAAAGCGCAAAAGTGCGGTCTTTGCGAGAGGAAATGCTGGGGTTTCCCCCATGAGCAACTTTTGTAAGAAGAGCGAATGCGCCAAGAAGCTAATAGCTAATAGCTAATAGCTGATAGCTATTAGCTAAAGCCCGTATTATTTGTAGCAAGTATTTCAGTATTTGATATTACCTTAATTATTAAAAGCGTTTCTGACTGCCATGACCTATAGTTACCTGCGGCGCATACATTTGAACGATACTGATGCCGCAGGGGTAGTTTATTTTACTCAGGGACTAGTTATCTGCCACGAGGCTTATGAAGAATCTCTTGCCGAGGCGGGAATTAGCCTCAATAAAATGATTGCTGAAGGAAACCTGGCTTTACCCATAGTTCATGGTGAGATTGACTGGTTAAATCCCCTCTATTGTGGCGATCGCATTCAGGTTAATTTAAATGTAAAATTGGGCAACAGTAGCGAATTTGCGATCGCCTATCAAATATTTGCTGTAGAACAGCCTGATAAACTAGTAGCAAAGGCTCACACTCGACATGTCTGTATTGATCCGCAACTCAGAAAAAGAATAGAGTTACCTGAAAATATGCTGGAATGGTTAAATCGTTGGCAATAAAAAAAGCTTAAACATGGAAACTGTAATTATTACAGGAGGCAATAGCGGCTTAGGCTATCATTGCGCCCAAAAGCTCGCTTTAGAGCCTGATCTATACCTCATACTTGCCTGTCGAGATGCCGACAAAGCAGCCACGGCAGTTGCCAAAATCAAAGCGGCGGCTAATACTCAAAATGTTACACCAATGATGCTGGATTTGGCTTCCCTGGAATCTATTCGTGCCTTTGTCACAGAATTTGCTAACCGTGATTTACCGCCCCTAACTACGGTAGTCTGCAATGCAGGAGTTCAGTTTATCCAGCGACAAACCTACACCCAAGATGGTTTTGATACTACCTTTGGGGTGAATCATCTGGGACATTTTTTACTCGTTAACTTACTGCTAAAACAGCTAGTAGCCCCCGCCAGAATTATTATCATTAGTAGCGATACTCATGATGCTAGCAAAACTACAGGTATGCCTGCCCCCTATTGGCGAGATCCTCAGTTGATGGCTTATCCCCAGCAAGATCCGCAATTAACCAATAAAGATCTGGGTTTTATTGGGCGTACTGCATATACCACTTCTAAACTCTGCAACGTTCTTTTCGCCTATGAACTATCCCGTCGTTTACAGCAGAGTACCAGTAGCCCATCTCCACCAATTACCGTTAACGTCTTCAATCCAGGCTTAATGCCAGGTTCAGGGTTAGCCCAAGACTATACAGCTACGGCTAAATTTGTTTGGCGTAATATTCTGCCTATCTTTTGTAAATTTGTACCCAATGTTAACACTATGCCAGAGTCTGGTGCTGCGTTAGCAAGATTAGTGGTTGATCCTGCATTGGAGAGCACTACGGGTAAATATTTTAGCGGATTTCAAGAAATTAACTCAGCGGCGGAATCCTATGATGAGTTGAAAGCGAAACAGTTATGGGATGCTAGCTTAGAATTAACTAGACTCCAGCCAGAAGAAGTCTTTCCAGGATAGTTAATCTAAAAATACGCTTCTGCACTAATACACTTCATCATGAGAACCGATATCAACCAGAATAATTAAAGTTTCTTCTGAATCCTCATCCTGAAAAAAAGTAAAGATGATACGACAATCATAAGTAACAGAACATGACCAATATCCATCTAGTTCCCCCGTTAACTTATGAGACTTTAAGGAAGGAGTAAAAGGATCAGTTTCTAAAAAATCTAAAATATCTAATACTTTATTTTTTAATTAAAGATTCTTTTTGATTAACTTTTAAAAAGCCCTTTTGAAGCTATTATCAGCAACTAATTTCGCTCTTCCTCATCCTCTAGCAAATAAGCCTTAATATCTTCAGCATCTCCCTTTTTAGCCACTCCTTGGGCTAAAGCTTGTAAAGTTAGGTCACCATTTTGTTTGATCTCTAATCGCCTTTTTTCAACGCGTCTTTTACGGAGTAAGTCAAATAAATAATCTTGGTCTTCTACAGATAAGTTTTCTAGAGAATCAATAATATCCTGAAAACGAGAAGTAGTCATATAGTTAAATCCTCTGAAACATCAGAATAGGGCGATCCGAAGGCTATTTATCCCTCATAGTTTAGGAAGCGTAGCGTGATCGCTGCTTAAGTCATATATTAACGATTACTAAGTAACTGTTCTTTAGTTTATTAAGATTGATATCACTGTTTAACGAAGATTGCGATCGCTATCTTAATTCATCTAGCTACTTACAATAGCAGTATAAATATAAAAACTGCCAGCCACCATAAATAATAGGCTGGTTGATAAAAAATCATATAAACCTTGAAGTGTAAAGCCTGAACTATATTGCTTAGTTTGGGCTTTAGTATTTTGCTCCTAATTTAATTATTAACACTAAACTATAAGAAAAATTGTTGAAATAGCTATAACCTGATAACCTGAGGGGTGTTTTGCAACACAGTAATTACCGTTAACTGAATTGTTAACTGCTATGGCTACTACTACCTGGACAAGACGACACATCCTGTCCCTGATTGATTTTACTGCTGAAGAATACGAAACGGTCTTAAAAACTGCCGTTAGTTTTCAAAAAGTGCTTTCAGGGAGAACCAAAAAGGTTCCCGCACTCCAAGGGAGAGTTGTTGCCAATATGTTTTTTGAGCCTTCGACCCGCACCCGCAGCAGCTTTGAGCTAGCGGCCAAAAGACTTTCAGCCGATATTTTAAATTTTGCCCCAGGAACGTCTTCTTTAACTAAAGGGGAAACTATTTTAGATACGGCAAAAACCTACCTAGCAATGGGGGCAAACATTATGGTGATTCGCCATCAACAGGCGGGAGTACCCCAGATGATTGCTCAAGAAATGGAAAGATTAAATTCTGGAGTAACCATACTTAATGCGGGAGATGGTCTACATCAGCATCCTTCCCAGGCTTTATTAGATTTATTTACCCTGACCACCGTGTTAGATCAGGAAAATCCACGGCTAGAACTATTATCAGGTAAAAAAATTGCCATTGTAGGGGATATCCTGCATTCTCGGGTGGCTCGCTCCAATATTTATAGTCTTACTACGGCAGGAGCAGAAGTTCACCTCTGTGCTCCTGCAACCCTCTTACCGAAGGCATTTTTAAAGTTTCAAAGAGAAGATGCTCCAGGAAAATTATTGCTCCATTGGCAGCTTAAACCTGCTTTGGAAGATGCTCACTTTGTGATGGCACTTAGACTGCAAAAAGAACGCATGGCGGGTAATTTTATCCCTAGTCTACGAGAATATCATCAACTGTTTGGCATTACTCGCGATCGCCTTAAAATATGTCATCCTGATGTTAAGATTCTTCATCCTGGTCCTACTAATCGGGGGGTTGAAATAACCTCTGACTTAATGGACGATCCTAACCTTAGTTTAGTGTCTCAACAGGTTACTAGCGGTGTCTCAACTCGCATGGCGTTGCTGTATTTGATTGGTAATACTAACTGATGTTACGCACTTATTGATAGGTGAATTAGGCTCTAGGCTCTAGGCTCTAGCCTATAGGTATGATTTTTTGTATTTCGTACAAGAAGTCTATTCAAAAGATGTCAAGCTAGAAAGGTTTATTTGCCCCTGGTGACAATCAACTAAAGCCTGCTGCCATTCCCAAAAATTAATGCCAAATTTTTCAAATTTAATTAGCTTTTGGACTTTGATTGTCAAAATTATAATCTGATCAAATGAATTGCGTAGTTGCAGAGCTTGGGCAACCATAATTGCATCAAAATTAATATTTGTTTGATTAGGTGTTTTTGCTTCTGGATTTCCTAGCTCTCCCCACAATTCAGCCGCCATGATTAGGGATTCGCGAGTCAGCGGGATTATTTGTCCTCGGTGTTCAAATCGATTGAGATTATTGATTCCTTTATCTAATTGTTGTAGCCTTAACTCTCGTCTTAATTCATAATCTGTTATTTCAGCTACCCTCAGGGTAATTTGATGCTCTCTAAAGAATTCTATTAAAGGCTTAGTCTCCCCATAGCGAATTGGATTACATATTTCTCCTAGAGGTTTACTGTCTAAAATAATCACTCTTTTTAATTCATTCATAATATTAACTTAAATTAGACATAGCCCTTTTAAAAGCCTGCTGTTCTTCTGAAGACCATGATTCTTGTGAACCGTTTTTCATATCTGCTAAGAGAGAATTAAAGATCTCTTGTTCTTGCAACCAATAATTATTTTTTTCTGAGATATTTTGGTTATTATTTAAGTAATATTGTAAATTTTGTAAAATACATAATGATGTATAAATTAGCTTGGCGGCATCATCATATTGCAGCAAAATAGATTCTTGATCTATGCTATGGCTGAGATTTTCCCAGACTTGCAGGTAACTTAATAGATTACGAATAAACCTACGTGTTTTTTCTTGAGTGACGTTTTTTAGGCGATCGCCAGAGCAAATTAGGGTTGCAGCAATATTGGCTATTCCAATCAAGAAATCATGAATTTTTTGCTCATAACTTATATCTGTTTGACTTAGTAAATATGATAAAAAATAGAAAGAGATTTCAATTCTAAGTAGATTCCTCTGAAAAGCTATTTTTTTATAATCCTCTGCAAATTCTAAAGTTTGATCTTGCTTAAATAATAGGATGTCTTCTAGATTTTGAATATCTTCTAAAATGATCAATAAAACTGTTTTAAAAGAGTTTTGTTCTAGCTCTATCCGTTTCATCAACTCCTGAAAAGCTTGCTTCTGTTGTCGCCATTTCTCGTCTAAATCTTTTTCTCTAATTAGGTCTATTGCCAACATAGCTAACGATACTTTCTAGTAAATAACTTTAAGCTTAGTAACCTAATAACAGCGTCAAATTATAAATAGAGAGAACTTGCTCGCTATCTTCTCTGAAAAATCAATAGTTTTTAAAATCAAGTCAAGATTACTATAGCTTGATAAGCATATTATACCTAATAGTTTAGGTATAAATGATTATTCTTTAGTCTAGACTGAAAACCTGTATCTGGAGCGTAAATTCAATCTAGCTAACAGCCAATAGTAATGCCTTGAAGATAATTTAAATGTTATCAAAATAGGGTATTTAATGATAATGTTATCAAATAGAATAGATTAAGAAAACGAAGAATTATTCTGTCTATTATGCCGAGTACAATTAGCTTTTATTTAAAAGCCTATTCTAAGCTGACAGAAAAACCTATCTTTGAGGCTTATTTGATACAAGCTGCCACAACTTGAGAAGAGTAGCGCTTTAGAGAAATGTACAAAAGTCTGTAGGAAAGCCTAAGAGATAAACGTGCCAAAATTTAGACGCTCTACGACTGTGATAATTGGGAAGACAAATAATCTCCACTCATCTAGTTTTCTATGAGCCGCCATCCTAATCATAATCCAAAGGCTAGACCTATATGTAACAGATCTGTTTTTGACGGCTGTCCACTAGACAGCAAATCAAACTTCGTCGTAGGCTTCAATATCTAAGAGGTGAAAATAAGGCTCCGCAAGTTTTTCTCTTTGAAAAGCGATCGCTCTAAGTAAATGCCAATCTTCCAGTGCAGCGAAAGGAGTATCGTATTCATCATGTTCTAAACGACCAGCAATAGTAGCAACGTCTTCTTCAGTCATGCCCACAATTTCCTGTCTGGTCAACTTTAAAGTAGTCATTGGCTCATACACCTCAATTTAAAGCTTTAGAAAGTTTTGCTTGCTATTTATTTTCGATTAAATTATAACCCAATTTAATTTTAATTCCGTATTTTCTGACACCCTACTGCTATAAATTTCTACAATTTTAGGGGAGGACAAAGATTTCTCTGATTCTCCCCCTACTCAGAATTTTTACCGTTCAATCAAACCCTGTCGAGCAGCGATAATCTTTCAAAATATCTGCTCTTTGTCTTGACTAAGTACCATTAAGGTTTGGCGATCATGGCTATGATTGAGTATTTTCCTCTCCATATTTTTACTGATCAATAAAAATTTAGATTTAATACAGCAAAATCAATTATTAGAGAGATATATCTCCTAAAAACATCTCTAATTAAATAGTTATCTCAATATTATTTTCCATAACATTTCATATATTTTGCTGAAAATTATAAGACAAAAAGATGATTTTTTTTGATTGAAATCAATTTTTTATTGCAAATTTATTTATAACAACACCAAGTGTATATTCCTTAGTAGTATTATAGAAAATAAATGATATATAGATTACATTGAATGATTTCAGTATTTGCACTAATGTCATTTTTATCAGTATAAAGTTTAAATATTTTTAGTTGGGTAATCAAATCAGTAATAACTGTGAATTATTATTAGAATCTCAAATCTTAAACAATCAAGATTAAGAGCAAACAATATTTTGAGCTCTTATGTAAATTAGTAAATCTAGCTAAAATTGACGAATTTAGATGTTAAAACATTTTTTGTCAATAGATATTATCTCATAAAGCTTGCAGATCAACTAAATATGCTTGCTGAAATATTAAGCTGAATTGTTGTGATTATTGCGGCTTTTACTGTAGACAATAAATTACTGTGATAAATCAATTAAAAGAGTATTTATTGTAAGTAGTCAGCCACGATTAAGCATAAACTTTGGGCAGCAAATAGTATTTAAAAATTTAGCTCTGTATCCGTTCGCTTATGAGGACAAGCTAGATAATTCCATCATGTCTCTGGGTATGAGAAAGTCTCATCATTCAGTCTAGGTATCAGTTAAACCTGATCAGTTTTATGTCTTTTACTTATTGAATTTACTTAAGGACAACAGTTCAAATATCCTATGAATCAAAATAGCTCTAACTTCAAGAAATACTACTCGCCGCTGATCGGTGCTGCATTGGCAACGGCAAGCTTATTCCATTTTGCCCTTCCTGTCTTATCTATTGGAACCAGTGCTGGAACCAGCCTAATCAACAGTGCCACAGCCACTTATGATGACCAAGACAATAATTCCTATGACGTTACCTCCAACGAAGTAACGGTAACAGTCGGTAAAATTGCGGGTATTACCAACGTCCCCTTTGGCTTTACGGATAATACTACGACTAACACCGCCATCTTGCCTGGAGACGAAGTTTTCTTTGACTTTGAAGTCACCAATACAGGTAACGACTTCACTAACATCTTTATTCCTGATACTGGTAATGTTGCCGTCCAGAACTTAACGGTTACGGCTGTTGAGATTAGTACTGACGGGGGTGCTACTTTTACAGATCGCAATGATGCGATTTTCTCTGGCGCTGGCATCGTGCCTGATGTGCTGCAAAACACGTCAATTATTGTCCGTGTTATCGCTGATGTAAGCCTTACTGCCGTAGCTGGAGACGACATTTCAGTCCAGCTTGGTGATACGGGTACAAATACCGCCGACCTTAACAGCACTGATTTCCCTGGAACTCAAAACCAGCCAGATCTCGGCGCAACAGGTGATGTTCAGGCAATGGACGTTCGTACCGAGAATGCGGATAATCCAGCTGTGGGTGGCGATCCTGTTAACGGACAGCGGGAAGCTGGTACGACGCAAATACGCACCATTGGTTCTCAATCTTTGGCGTTACCTAGATTAGAGAAGACTAATGCTGGTGTAGCTCCTGGTACTAATCTCAACGGCACCGACTCCTTAGCTGACAACGTTATCACCTATGACCTAGAACTGGACGTTGCAGGTAACAGCGATCCTACCGTAGCTGGCTACTCCAATTTCCTCTTTAACGCTGAGGCTTTGGAAGGTCGTGATTATAGTGGTCAAATTTCGGGAACAGCCGTCCCTGCAATTCTAACTAATTTAATCTTAATTTCTGATGCTATTCCTGCAAATACTGAGCTAGATACGTCTTCTGTAGATTCACCTACTAACGGTTTGTGGACACCAGTGTATACAACTGATGCTCTAACAACTGCTGCTGACGATGCTAATTGGACAACAGATGCCCCTGCCTCAGGCATCACCCGTGTAGGTTGGGTTTATGATGCGGAGACTAATGCTCCTTTAGCAGTAGGCAGCACTACTACTGGCTTCGGCTTTGATGTCATTACCACTGGTCTTACTGATACTTTCATTGCAAGTAATTCCACGGCGATTTACAACATGGCACAGGTCTTTGGTTCTACCGATGATGGTGCTACGGGAGCTGGTGGTCTGATTACCTATGATGAATCTGGTGACCAAAACCCGACAAACTTGAATGATGATGGTACCTTTGGTCCCGACGAGACTGCTACCGATAACGACGGTAATGGGTTCTTCGGTTTTGCTGATCCAGATACTGTTAATGGTGATGGCGACCCAGAAGATAACGTCGATGTTAATAACAACAACACAGGAACTGGCAGCGAAGCAGGTGAGGTCAATCGGGTTATCGTTACTCCTGAAGCAGTAACCTCTAATCTCTTCAATGGTCCTGACGCTAACTCCGAAGCGGTAGGTGATATTTTCGGTGCAGCCCCTGCGGATGATAATCATGACTTCCAAAACTTGTCGGCACCTGTGCCTACGGCTCAAACTACTAATGGTGTAAACGGTGCGGCAGATACCATTTACAATCCTGACCCTGTAGTCTTTACTAATACAGTCACTCAACCTGCTACAACGAGTAGCGTTAGTAACGTTATCCTTGAGCCTGTCAGTCCTGAAGCTCTTCTTGGCGCAGGCGGTGTGAGCCTAGGTGGTAATATTGCAGATTTACCAACTGGTACTACGGTGACAATTGATTATGATGAAGATGGCGATGGCTCTATTGACCAAACCGCTACTTACTCTTACAACTCAGGTACTGGAGCTTATAGTCTAGACTCTGGAGCACAAATTGTCATTCCGAGCATTAACGGTGCCAACGAGGAAGACTACTTCGTTACTATCGATCTGCCTGCGGGTACTCCCCTGTCAACCAACTTTGAAGGCGGAGATCCCTCTAACCCCTTGGTTGGTGGGTTCCCTGTGGTAATTGCAGCATATATTGATGATGATAGTAGTGGTGATGTAGATGTTACTGATACCTACAACGTCACCGTTAACCAAGTCTACACTGGTTACCTCCAGCTACTGAAAAAAGCCCGAGTGCTCAGAGATGATGGCAGTGGACTATTTGTTAACTTTGTGCCAGTACCAGGGATGGGCTTTGATGATCCTGATGCTGATAAATTCCCTGCACCAGGGGATATCTTAGAGTATCAAATTACCTATACTAATATCTCTGAAGATGGCGGCAGCGGTACTGGTAACGGCTTGCTCTTTGCTGACGACGTAGTGATTACTGAGGATGGCAGAAATGGAAATAATAACTGGGCATTAGATAATGACAGCCCCAATCCAGATAGCGACAATCTGATTGACACCCTCCATCCTGTAAGTGGTGCTAACGACACTACTACTGGTAGCGTCATTACCTTCTTTGATGAAAATGACGTGGGCAATACTAACCCAGGAGCATTCTCTTCTGAATTAACCAACTTCGACATTACTGACGATATTGTTAAGTATGAAGTGAGCGGCATTGCTCGCCTGGAACCTGGAGAGTTTGGAGTCTTTACTTTCCAACGGAGGATTACTGCTCCTGAAGATATTGATGATCTAACACCATAGGCTAAGTCTCTCAAATGGCTAATGGCTAATGGTGAGTCAGTGCGGTCTTGCGAGACAGTCCGTTGCGCGGGTTCCCAAGCCACTGCGTTGCGGAGGTTCCCTCCGTTATAGCAAGTGGCGACGCGTTGAAGGAACTGTCGAGGGTGGGGGTTTCCCCCATCCCCAATCACACGGGACAAGTGAGCAACTGACGAACCCGAAGGGCTAATGGCTAAAAAAACTGGGTTCATAGCAGACATTTATTACAAAATCTGCCTATGACCCAGGGCAAATGCTTCGCAATCAATATAGCAGTTCTGAGAAATTGATCACTATGAAATTGATCACCATGAAACCTCTATCTCATAAATTAGGCATTGGTACCCTAGGGCTGATGCTATCCCTACCCTTACTGCACCAGCTACCAGCAGTAGCACAAATTACCGATCTGATTTCTAATCCAAATCAGGTAATTGCTCAAGCAGATAATGAAGAACGTCCGCAAATCAACCTAGATCTGGCAGTAGCCAGGAAAAAAACTACCGTGACGGTGGAAGGTGAAGAAGTAACCTGGCAGGAGTTAAAAGATAATGCGGCGGTAGCTCCTGGAGATATTCTGCGTTACACCATTGAGGCGACCAATACTGGCACTGAGGCAGCAGAGAATTTGGTGGTTACTCAACCAATTTCCGAGCGCATGACCTATCGCTTAGATTCGGTTGCTAGTGATAGCGAAGCAGAAGTTAGCTACAGCATTGACCAGGGAGAAACCTTTGTTACGGAACCAACCATCGAGATAACTCAAGAGGACGGCACGGTGGTAGAAAGCCCCGCTCCAGCGGAGGTTTATACCCATATCCGGTTGACGTTCCCCACGGTTGCTCCAGAGCTTGGTGCTACGGCAACCTATGAAGCTCAGGTACAGTAGCTATTTCGTCCTAAAGGATGCCGCTACGCATATTGGGAGGGTTCCCGATTTTGGCATGGATGCAATCATCTAGGTGATTAATCAAGCCACAAATTTTGGGGTGGGCAAGACTCACCCCAAGCCCAGAATTACTCTTCAGCTAATCAAGGGCAGTTCCAGTTTAACCATGGTCATAGATCAACTGTTTGATAACGGATACCTCAGTTTGTAATGGTTTCCTTAAAAAAGACTTCTTTACCCGATTGGTGGTCTGCAAGTATCACTAATCATCTATCTCAATTTACAACTATTTTTATGAGCACTATGCTGCTTACTACTTTGACTGCCTTAAAACCAAATCAGGCAGTTGCCGAAACGGTCTTGAGCTGTAATATTATCTCAGGAAGTCAGAATCTGACTAATAATGCGATCGCCAGTTACAATAATCATCCCAGCTTAAATTCTGCTTCTAATAAAACTAACATAGGTATCGCCACAGGTTCCAGTATCCAAATTAACAATTTGGGAATTGTTCAAGAAACAGGAGAGTTGGTAAGCGCATTAAGTATTATCTCTGGTGGATTGTTAGCTGAATATCAGCAGCAAGGTTTCAGTATCGAGGAAGCTAACCAGGCTGTTTTAGATACTATTTCTACCTGGGCACAATTGTCAGCAGATGCGACTTCAGCCACAGTAATTGCCAGTATTAAACAGTCTTTACTGGAAAAATTTGGTTCTGATCAAGCCGAATTAATTAATCAGCTATCAGATTCAAGTATCCTAACGGCACTGGCAGGGTTAACTAGTCCTAGTTTAGAAACCTTGGGATTCTCCCCAGAGGAAATTGCTACCGTTACCCAAACAGCAATTACACCTCAAACAGAAGGAAGTTTCAGCGCTCAAATCCAGACGGTTATTGCCTCGGTAGTCAGTGAGTTAAGCAGACCAGAAGCTCAAGCACAGCTGAGTGCTCTCCCTGAAAGTTTAGCAGTGGAACTGGAGCAAATTCGTCAGGGAACCCAAACTCCCATTGCATCAGGCAGCGTTCTTAGCTTTCGCTTCAGCTTGGATAATACTGGAACAAGCGCCACTAGCATTGAGTTGCCCAACATACAGACTCTAACTGAAAGTGGTTTGGTGGGAGCTGGTGAGGTTATTGGAGTTACCTTTGGTTTTCCTGGAGAAGCAGAGCAAACCTTAACCGATACTGGGCAAAGTGTTTTGATTCCTGCTGGACAAACTTTAACTCTCTCCACTCAGGTAAGGGTCGGAGAAACTGCGGAGAAAGAGATTACTAGTATCGGGCTAAATCTGCAAAGCGGCTGCGGCGAGATCAATTCGGTGCAAAGCATAAATCTAGTGCCGAGTATTGTGGTTGATGATGATCCTAATTCAGAACTAATTGACCCCAGAGGTCAAGTTAGCGGCTGTGCGGGGGAATTGTTGGCGGACTATTTGGGTTTTTCGGTGGCGCTATTCGAGGTTAATAGCAGCGACCCCACCCTCAGCGAACCTGCTGGCTTGACTCTTCTAACTACTACTGAATTACCCGACGATCCTAATAACAATGTTCCAGCAGGAATTACCCCGAATACTCAAAACAGCAATCCCTTCTTTTTGACTAATGAAGATGAGGGACAGTATAGCTTTTTGTTTGATGATGGGAGAGGTCAACTAGAGCTTGGCAGAAACTATATCTTGGTGGTGGAGCCTCCAGACGATTCAACTTTCAACCAAAGACAGGTCAGGCTGACCATTGGGGAACGTCAAGGAGATATTGTCGAATATGTGGCGACCTCCCTTGACGGTAGACCCATTTCCGCTGAAAGCGAAGACACTACGGTTACTGGGCAGATTGTCTTAGTGGAGGATGCAGAACGAATTGGTCTTAACCTAGCTGTACTTGACCTGTCTGCGGATATCTGCGATGCGGAGGAAATCTCGATCACCAAGACTGCTGACCGTGCTAGTGCTGAACCTGGAGACATTGTTTTATATCGCATAGCCGTACAGAACCTAGCAACTAGTCCCCTAACTAATTTTCAGATTACTGATAGACTCCCCCCTGGGTTTTCCCTGGAAGGAGAAACGGTTTTGGGAGAAGTCAATTCAAATCTGGTGGAGATTGAGACTACCTTAACCAGCGAGCGAGTAGTTAACTTCAGCGCTAATACAACTCTAGAACAGGGAGAAAGCTTAACCTTGGTCTATGCTGCGAAAATCTCTCCCGATGCCCTGCGGGGTGAGGCAGAGAACTCGGCAACGGTTAACGCCCAGCGCAACGATAACAATCAGATAGTTCAAGATGGTCCTGCGGTTTATCGCCTGAATCTAGAATCAGGAATTATTCGCGATGCAGGCATCTTAATTGGTCGCGTCTTTGTTGATCATAATTTTGATGGGGAACAGCAATCAGGAGAGCCAGGAGTCCCCAACGCCGTAATCTATCTCGAAAATGGTAACCGCATTATCACTGATGCCGATGGCTTATTTTCCGTCAGTAATATGCTGCCTGGTTATCACACTGGAGTTCTTGACCTAACCAGTATTCCCGAATATGAACTAGCTCCTAATCTACGCTTTATCGAGAGAAATAGCTCTTCCCGCCTGGTCAACCTGGCACCAGGGGGACTGGTGAGAATGAACTTTGCCGTAACGCCAACCGCAGCGGAGGAAACCCCTGAAGCCGACAGCGAAACTTCAGTAACTCCCGACCTCCAAAAATAAATTTTCTCCTAAATCCTCATGTTGCCGATAAATATGTTCCCACCCGACTAACTTATGAGCTCTAGACCCAGCCAAAGAAAAAACGTATCACTACAGCTAGTTACTTTTATGGCTGCCGTTTCTGGCATCATTTTTCATTCTGCGATCGCCGTTCAGGCAATGTCTCCCAGTTTGATAGATGATTCTGCGATCGCTCAAGATATTAATTCTCTGGGTATTACAGCACATCAAAATAACTTAGTTAAACAACGACAGCTAGTCGCTCAAGTCTGGTTAGAAATTGATACTGGTCAATTAAGCTTGGCTACTAGCCCTCAAGCTCCTGAAGGTTCTGAGACGACGGGTTATACTAATCATCCCGTATTAAAACCCCTCAACCAACAACAGCAACAGCTAATTGCCCAGGTTTGGTCGGAGATTGATAAGGATCAATTAAGTCTGGCGACTAGTCCCCAAGTGCCCCCTAATTCTGAGGCAACTAGGGATGCCAACCTCCCAGTATTAAAACCCCTCAACCAACAACAGCAACAGCTAATTGCTCAGGTTTGGTCGGAGATTGATACGGATCAATTAAGTTTAGCGACTAGCCCCCAAGCGCTCCCCAGTTCTGAGGCAATAAAAGATGCTAACCTCCCAGTATTAAAGCCTCTCAATCAACAACAGCGACAGCTGATTGCTCAGGTTTGGTCGGAGATTGATACGGATCAATTAAGTTTAGCGACTAGTC
>JBCBIE010000071.1:0-10783 GCA_038524995.1 Cyanobacteria bacterium J06621_8 | reverse complement strand
TAATTGCTCAGGTTTGGTCGGAGATTGATACGGATCAATTAAGTTTAGCGACTAGTCCCCAAGCGCCCCCCAGTTCTGAGGCAACAAGGGATGCCAACCTACCAGTATTAAAACCCCTTAACCAACAACAGCAACAGCTAATTGCTCAGGTTTGGTCGGAGATTGATACGGATCAATTAAGTCTGGCGACTAGTCCCCAAGCGCCCCCCAATTCTGAGGCAACAAGGGATGCTAACCTCCCAGTATTAAAACCCCTCAACCAACAACAGCAACAGCTAATTGCTCAGGTTTGGTCGGAGATTGATACGGATCAATTAAGTTTAGCGACTAGTCCCCAAGCGCCCCCCAGTTCTGAGGCAACAAGGGACGCTAACCTCCCAGTATTAAAACCCCTTAACCAACAACAGCAACAGCTGATTGCTCAGGTTTGGTCGGAAATTGATACGGATCAATTAAGTCTGGCGACTAGTCCCCAAGCGACCCCCAATTCTGAGGCAACAAGGGATGCTAACTCCCCAGTATTAAAACAGCTTGATGAACAACAACGACAGCTAATTGCTCAGGTTTGGTCGGAGATTGATGCTAGTAAATTAAGTCTGGCTACTGATGCTCCAAATAGACCAAGCTCTGACAATCCAACAACTGACTCAGACACAGCAGAGTTATCAATCAATCAATTAGATCAGGAAAAACAAGAAATTATTGCGCAAAACTGGTCAGAACTTGAACCAGAAAATTTGAGTTTTGCTGAACCCGATAGCAAATTAGAACTGATTCCTAAGGTAATCGAGCGCCAGAAGCCAAATCAGCCAGCTAAAAAACCAATCATTAACCCCCCAAGTAAAAGGGAAATCGCAGCAAGACTAGCTTTACAGCAGGTACAGATTATCGCTCCTGCTCCTGGAGTTATTTTAAATGATAAAAACTATAACGATAGCATCACAATTCAATATCCCGAACAAACTGATGTTCGACTAGAGATTAATGGAGCAGAATTAGACGATTCTCAGATTACCCAGCAGCAGTTAGACCCGAAACGGAAGCTAATCACCCAAACTTGGAAGGGAGCAGATTTAAAAAAAGGAGCCAATACTTTAAATTTAGTTGCTCAGAGAGATGGGTATAAAAGTCAGACGACTCGTGAAGTGCTGGTGCAGGATGATGCTTCCCTAGAGAATGCCATTCAGCCCGAAACTCCTGAGACATCAGGTAAACCGACTACCAGCAAACAAACTCCCCAAGACTCAGGAGTCAAAATCTTAACTCCCACTGCCGATGCAGTTTTAGATAGGATTCATAGCAGCGTCATTATTCAATATCCCCAAGGTGCTTCAGTCGTTCTGCAAATTAATGGCAAATCCGTGGATGCAGGACAGGTGGGGAATACCATCGTTAACCCAGTATCGAAGATCGTTACCCAAACCTGGTATGGAGTAGTTTTTTCCTCTGGAGTTAATACCCTCAGCGTGTTATCTACTACTGACCGCGTTAACTACACAGAAACTTCGATTAAAGTTACCGTTCCAGGAAAGCCTGAGGCGATCGCCTTAAACACAGTAGAGGCAGAAATTCCCGCAGACGGGAAGTCTATTGCCACGATTCAAGGTCGCTATATTGACCAGCATGGCACTACTACTCCCTGGAATGAAGTTATCACCCTGGAAAGTAGTGCAGGGAAGTTTATCGGTAATGACCTTGAGCCTGATGAGCCAGGATTTCAGGTTAAGCCAGTGGATGGGGAGTTTTCCGCATCTCTCCAGGCGGGCTTTAACGCCAAACAGGTGCGGATTTTAGCGAAATCCAGTAACCTCGAAAGCTATGCTCAAATTAAGTTTAAAACTACCCTGCGGGACAAACCTCTATTAACAGGGTTTGCTGATTTTCGCCTCGGAGCCAAGGGTACCAATTTCTATGATAGTTATCGCGATTTCTTACCCCTAGATGAAGATAACGACTTCGAGTTTGACGTTACCGCCGCAGGCTTTATCCAAGGGAGCTGGGGACAGTGGAGCTATACAGGAGCTTTCCACAGCGATCGCCCGCTTAACGAAGATCCTGACGGTGAAGTTCGTCTATTTCAGACCTTTAGCCGTTCTGACTATGATTATCCGATCTACGGTGATGATTCTAGCCTGGAAGCTACAACCCCCTCCATTGATAATGTTTACTTTCGCCTAGAGCGCAACCCCAAGGTAGAATTTGCGGAGCCTGACTACTTTATGTGGGGAGACTTTGATACTAAAGAATTCTCCACGGAATCTCAGCAGTTTAGCGGGATTTCCCGCCAACTCCACGGTTTTAAGTTCAACTATAATCTGGGCAATCTGCAATTTAACGGGATTTTTGCCGATAATATTGAGGGTTTTCAGCGGGATTCTATTACTCCTGATGGTACCTCTGGCTTTTACTTTCTTTCTCGCCGTCTCCTAGTTCCTGGCTCGGAAGATATTTATCTGGAACTGACCCCCTTCAACGACCCTGGTGAGGTGGTATTTCGCCAGCGGTTAAGGTTGGGCGTAGATTATGAAATTGACTATGATCGCGGCACTCTACTCTTTAGCGACCCTGTATTAACGACGGAGATTGATGGCAATGGGGATATTTTAGTCCGTCGCATTGTGGCGACCTATCAATTTGAGAGTGCGGGGGTGGACTCCAACCTGTTCGCTGGTCGAGGACAATATTACTTTAATCGTAATCCCGAAGCTCCCTCCTGGTTGGGTAGCAGCTTTGTGACGGAAGACCGTGGAGATCAGGACTTTACCCTCTGGGGGATTGATAGCTATATTTCCCTGGGTAACTGGGGCAGTATTAGCGGTGAGTTTGCCCATTCTGATAATAAAACTATCTTTAATCAAGCCAGTGGCTCGGCGTATCATCTGGAGGGAGAATTTAACTTTAGTAGCCGCATTCTGGGGCGGGCTTACTATGAGCATTCTAATGAAGGATTTTCCAACAATGCCACCTTTAGCTTTATCCCTGGTCAAACCCGCTTCGGTACTCAGCTAGATGCCAGAGTCGGCAGTGGCACTAAGCTATATTTGGCATATGAGCGTCAGGATAACGAAGGGATAGCCCCCCGTCCCCTGGATGAACTAGAGGAATTTTTGGATAGCGATACCGATCCTGTTCCTGGCAACGCCCTCGACAACAGCCTCGACAGCATCACCGCAGGAATCGATCAGCAAATTGGCAATGCTGACCTCGGAGTAGACTTAATCTGGCGCAATCGCACCGATAATAGGGAACCTGGGGAATTAGACAGCACCTCCACCCAACTGCGATCGCAATTTTCTCTGCCCATTACTAAGAGCCTCAACTTTCATGCCCTCAATGAGCTTACCCTCTCTAACAATACTGATTCCGTATTTTCCGACCGCATTGGCATAGGTCTAGATTGGGAATTCTATCCAGGGTTAAGTCTGGTGGCTAATCATCAATGGTTCACTAGGGGCAATCTAGCAGGGGAAACATTAACTAACGTTGGTTTAACAGGGGAATATGAACCCTGGCACAACGGCAAGATAACTGGTCGCTATAGTCTGGCAAACGGTGACGCTGGCACGAGAAACGTCGGCTCCATCGGTATCCAGCAAAAAATTGCCGTCGCTCCTGGTCTAGATCTGGATCTCCATTATGAAAATACTTTTGCTGGCTTTGAGAATACGGGTTCGGGACGGCAGTTTGCTCAACCCTTTGCCGTCGGTCAGTCAGCGTCGGCACTCGGCTTTAATTCTGGCTCTAGCTATAGCGTGGGGATTACCTATAGCGATAATCCTAATTTTATTGCCGACCTAAACTGGCAGTATAGCGATCGCAGCAACGGAGGCAACACCGTTTGGTCAGGGGGAATCACGGGGGATATTACTCAATCTCTCACGGCTCTAATGGATTTCTATCAGGCTAGTTCGGCAAATCAAGTTTTCGACATCGGCACCACCAGAAATGTCCGTCTGGGTTTAGCCTATCGCAACCCCCACAACGATAAATTTAACGCCCTGCTGCGTTACGAATACGAAGAGAATGGCGGCACCATCCCCGAAACCCTCTTGCTAGGAAGAGGTACAGGCACCCAAGAACATCTTTTTGGCATAGAAACCATTTATGCTCCCCACTGGCGCTGGGAATTCTATGGCAAGTATGCCTTCCGCAACAGCCAAACTTTTCTGGCAGACAATTTTGTTGACGGCAGCAATGTTTCCCTGGGTCAACTCCGAGCCACCTATCGCCTCAACTATCATATTGACCTCGTAGCGGAAGGAAGAATGATTTGGCAACCCTCCGCAGGCTTTACTGAATCAGGTTTAGTAGTGGAAGCTGGCTACTTCGTCACCCCCGAACTGCGATTATCCGCTGGTTACGTTTTTGGCGATGTTGATGATGAAGACTTCTCAGGTACTCGTTCTGCTGGAGGTCCTTACCTAGGAGTAACGGTGAAGCTTAACGGTCTCCTCGATGGCTTTGGACAGCATCGGGCACCCCAAGTACCAGAGGGCAGACCTCGAAGGGCAGAAAAACCAGAGCAGTCTGAATCTGAAGCGGTAGCGCAAACCGAGCCAGCAGAAGATTTAAAAGAATCACCAGAGTGAGAACAAAAAGCGGATAAAAAGCGGACAAAAAAAGGAGCTAAATAAATTAATAACTAATAACTAATTATAAGAATGTTTGTTCAAAGTAATCAAAAATGGTTTTTTCTGCAAATTTTAGCTGTTGTTAATAGTTTATGGTTGATTAAAGCACAAATAGCTTTGAGTCAAAGTAATCAGACTGGGCTTAAATCTTATCAAGTTACAGTTAATAGCGATCGCGATGGGGAGATTAAACCAGACCAGGAACTTACTCTAAGAGAGGCGATCGCTTTAGTAAATAATACTCTTAAGCTGTCAGACCTTAGTCCTGCGGAACGGCAACAGGTTAAGCCACGCCCCCAGCCTAATAGTTCGCTCATTGAGTTTGTGGGTGCTGTCCCCTTAACCATTCAGTTACAGCAACCCCTGCCACCCCTGGTTAGCCCTGGATTGGTTATTGATGGGACGAGCCACCCTGAGTACGACCCTAAAAAAATAGCTACTTTAGAAATTCCCATCCCCACTCCTGTAGTTGCCCTGACACCAGCCCCAGGCAAGTCAGTATTTCGCGGATTGACTGTCTCAGGCGATCGCATTATGGTTAAGGGCTTGAGTATCTATGGCTTTAACCAAAGACTGGGGGAAACTAGCTACGCCACGGATACCACTCCTGGGGCAGATATTGTGATTTCGTCTCGTTTACCTTATGAAACAAGAGAGATTTTAGATGATGTTAAACCACCGCAAGAGGTAGCCATCGTTGATAACTGGCTGGGACTACCTCCTGATGAATCCCTTCAGACTATTCCCTCTAGCTTTGGGGTTTGGCTGTTTGACGGCATTAAAACCAAGATTGAGGGCAACCGTATTTATCACCACGGCGGTAGCGGTATAGTTACTTCCACGGAAGCTCAACAAACCGAGATTCTTAATAATATTATCGTCGGCAATGGTTTAACGGGGATGCCCCACGGCATCTATTTAGAGGGCAATATTAACGAGAGCGTAATCTCTGATAACCTCCTCTGTGGTAACGACGGTAGCGGCATCTATCTCTTTAAATCCCAGGGAAAGCTAACTATTGAGCAGAATCAGATTAAACATAACGGCAGACGAGTCCCCAGTGCGGCGGTTTTCCTCATGGGTGATGACCACCAAGTTCTTGATAACCAGATTGAAGGGCAGACAGGTTCAGGAGTTACCGTCGCCGCATATCCCAAAAGCGATCGCAACCTAATTACTAATAACTCATTTCGTAACCTGGAGGGCTTAAGCATCGATCTGATTAGCCAAAACCGTAACCATCATCCTTTCTTCAAGTTGCGTGATGGGGTCACCCCCACTCCCAAGCCTTTCCTGAAATTGGGTGATGGGGTCAATCCTCCCCGCAATTCCCCTAACCGCAGAAGGGATACCGCTAACCGAGCTATTAATGCACCGCAGTTTTTGAGTGAGGAATTTTATCTAATTGACGGCAAGGTTTACCTTGAAGGGACTGCTGATCCTGGAGCTGAAGTCACTTTATATCAGGTAGAGCAGTTCATGCCTCGCGATCGCTCGGAACTAACTCCTTTAGCTAGAGATGGAATGCACCATGGACCTTTAAGTCAGCCCTTATTACAAACTACTGCGGCGGAAGATGGAAAATTTAGCTTTATTTTAGATAATCCTTTGCCAGGGACTAGCCTAAGTGCGATCGCAACTTTACCAGAGGACGGCACCTCAGAACCAGCTTTCAATACCATAATTAAATCTCTAGAAGGGACAGAGGAAAAGATTCAGCCCAGTATAACTATCCCCAACTGCACCACTAAACCACTAGCCCAAGAGAGTATTCCCCCCGCAGTTGCTCAAGTCCCTCTCTCGCAGCCTGTAACCCTGAGGATTCCCACTAATATTCACTTTGCCCTAGACCGCTGGGCAATTTCCCCCCAAAGTCAGCAGATTCTACAGCAAATTGCCGCCGTGATGGAGCAACATCCTTTCCTGACGATTGAACTACAGGGACACACCGACTCCCGTGCCAGTGAGCAATATAACTTGAATCTAAGTAAACAAAGAGCGATCGCCACTCGCAACTACCTGATGCAGCAAGGAGTACAGCCCGAGCGCATGACAATTCTCGCCCTTGGTGAATCAAAGTTAAAGCAACCTGGGAATACTAGCTTAGAACACGCCTACAATCGGCGGGTTGAAATTAAGTTTCAAGACTTGCGGGGCATCAACATCATCCTGGAAGAGCAGAATCTCGACCTGCAATTAGAACTTTAACTTTTTTAGACAGCAATATCTTATGAACTTTTACAAAATCCTCAGCTTAAGTCATTTAGCTAGTAGTTTGTTGATTGTCTTCTGTGTTTTAGCAACATCTACTAAATCAGTTTGGGCTGAAGGAAGTAAAGATCTCTATCCCAACGGCGCACTTGGCAACCGAGGCAATATTTTATGGACTGGCGGCACGGCGGCGGGCTTTAGAGATCGTACTTTGTTGAGGGTATTTGCCGAATCGGGACAGCTTATTTTAACTGGTTCTAGTGCTGTCGGCATCGGTGCGGGAGATATTGAAATCTACAATCCTGGTCAGGTAATGGGTTCAGCAGGAAATGAGAATATACCGACGACCGCTAATGCCGATTTTGTCTGTAGCAGTCAGCGTTCTGGGCAAGCTTCAGGGACAGGTAACGGCTTCATTGGGAATCGTACTCAAGAACTTGCAGGAGCGCAGTCCGTTGATGGGATAGGTAACCTAACAGGCTATATTCCCTGTTCTTATCAGGCTCCGACTACAGGTATCTATTATGTCGCTATCTATGGTCCCAGCGGAAAAAATGGTACTACTAATGCCAGTGCTGGTGCGAATGGTAGCATTAATAACTTTAATATAGGAACTAATCAAGCTACGGGAATTTCTGCCTGGGACGTCACCGTAAGAGATAGTGATTCTTCTACTACAGATCTTGAAGGTCGCCTTCACTCATACTTTATCACTATGAACTTGGGCGGAAATGGACGAGACCTGCATTCCGCACTTTATCCTATTACCGAGGATGGCTACCGCTATCGCATTGATTTTAATGGACTCGATCCCTTTGGCTTCAGAATTTTTGGTAATATGCTGGGCAACCTTGATAGTGATGGCATTTCACCACTGTATCGGGACGTTCTGGGGACGAATGGCAATATTGCTAATCCTGTAGGAGGCACTAGTAGCGCGCCACCTCAATTTCCCATCTTTTTTAACGAGTTAAATACTGCTGTTTTAAGCTTCTTACAGGCTTACGATCCCCTCACTGGAGCAGAAGCGGGTACTGGGTTTGCTGCCGTACCTGCGACACCTATAGTTAGCAATATCACCTATGGAGGAAGCGTCTCTGGGACTCAATCTACTGTTAATAGTGGCGGCACTTTTTCTTTCGACAGCAATATTCCTGGAGTTTATGAAATAGTGATCAGTCGTGATGGTGTAGACTTTGACCCATCTGCTCAAAGTAATCGGGTTTTACGGGGCTTGATGACCAGCAGTGGGACTCAAACCATTCCCTGGAATGGACTTGATAATAGTGCCTCTCCTTTTCCTGTTGGTCAATATGATTACATCGTCCGAATTCATGCTGGGGAATATCACTTTCCCATGAGTGATGCAGAGAATAACTTCAACGGTGGACCAACCTATACTCTCATAGAAGGTACCAATCCTCTGGGCAATAATACTGCATTCTACGACCATCGTGGCTACGTCACTGTTGATGGTGATGTGGTAGCAGATCGAAACCCTGGCGATGGTGATCCTACCGATGATGCGCTTTGTGGAAGTAATCCTCCTAATCCTGCCTTTACCGATCTACTTAATGGCGCTAATTCCACTGGTAGCAATTTCAATCGATTTGGCGGAAGTTCTGGAGGGAATACCAACACTCAATGTACGGGAGCCTTCGGTGATACCAAGACTCTAGATCTTTGGACTTTCCGACCCAATGCTTTAGTGATCCAGCAACTAGAAATAGTCGAGCTAGATTATGGTGATGCCCCCGATACCTATGGTACGGATGATACGGCAGGCAATAGCAGTAACTCCAGCGACCCCGTTGGTGCCAGCCACCAGATTACGGCAGATTTATTCTTGGGCACCACGGCACCTGATAGCGAGACGAATGGCTTTGTCGATGGTACCGATGATAATGGCAACGCTACTGATGATGATGCGGCAGGTACAGATGATGAAGATGATTTCCCGCTGCCCATCCTCAGATCAGGAGATACTAGCTATACTATTCCCGCTGTCAATATCACTGCCACTAATAATACTGGTACTAACGCGACCCTCCATGGCTGGATTGACTTTAACAATAGCGGCACCTTTGAAGCTTCAGAATATGCCAGCGTAGTGGTTAATAATGTGACTAGTGGAGGTAACCCTACAGGAGATTTAACCTGGAGTGGCATTTCCGTCGGGTCAGCAGGCAATACCTACGCTCGTTTTCGTCTTACTACTGATGGCTCAATTAACGCTACTACTCCTGGTGGTGCTGCTAGTGATGGGGAAGTCGAAGACTATCAAATTGCGATCGCCAATAGTTTACCATGTCCCACCGCCAGGGCAGATCTCTGGTTCGCCAACGATGAATCTGGCAGCGTTAACAACAGCGAATTTAATAATTCTTTAGACTTTATCTATCAGGTATCAGATCAGTTTGAATATGGTGAAACAACGGGTATCAAGGCGGGAATTTTCGGCTGGGCTGCTAATACACCCACCGCAGCCAGAAATAATATTATTATTCCCATCACTGATACTTTCGGTGATCCTGATGATACTGGTCTAATTAGCGATAATAATATTGACGTTAGCGACCCAGATAATCTGGGAATCCGAGAACAATATACCAGCAAAGTAGTTACTTCCAACGGTACTCGGTTAGATCGCGCTACCAACTATCTTGCAGATCTTATCATTGCTGGCGCTGCTAATGGTGCTAGAGCCAATACTCCCCAAGTGGCGATCATGCTCACTGATGCTAATAGCGGTCAAATTACTAACTTTGGCAGCGGTGGCGGTAGTCGATGGACATCGGCTGCCGACCGACTTAAATTCGATGCTGGTGCAAAAATTGTATTAATTATTATTGATGATGCTGCCAATGCCTACAACAATAGTGATTTTAATGATCTCGATTCAGCAGCTAATATCATCAAATCTGTGGTGGGAGCAGATATCAATGATGTAGCTGTAAATGGCACTCTTGTGGGTGACGATGGCATCCTACTAATTGTCCCTACCTACACTCAAGCAGCAGATGCCACCCAAGGATACGTTGAACTAGCGGCTCAAGCGGTTTGCGATTCCACTGGACCTGTGGCTACCGATCCTGAATTACTACTAACTAAAAGAATTACCGCTATTAATCCTGAACAGCCTAATGCAGTTACCTTCTCAGGTTTTGTTGATGACGATAGTGATGCTGACAATAACCCCAAATGGCCTAATTCTACAAACAATGGAGGCACTGTCGCCAATACCTACACCGTTGGAACTACCAATGGTGGGTCAGTAGTGCCAGGAGACATCCTAGAATACACTATCTATTACCTCTCTAGTGGAGAGGAAACCGCAAGCAATGTCTTGGCGTGTGATTTAATTCCTGCCAATACGGAATTTGTCACCAATGATTTTGATACTGTTTCCCCTGCCCCTGGTGGGACTTCAGGACTAGAGAGGGGACTGGTGATTGAGTTCAATGGCAATATACAATCTCTCACTAATGGTCAAGATGGCGATCGCGGTTATTATTTTCCTCCTGGAGTAGAACCAAGTAACGTTTTCCCCAACGTCAGGTGCAGTAATTCTAATACACCTAATACTAATGGCGCGATCGTGGTCAACCTAGGAGATGTTCCCCACGCAACGGCATCTGGAACTCCCGTAGGCTCCTTTGGCTTGATTCGCTTTCGCGTTAGGGTAAGGTAATTAGTCATGTCTTAATCAAGCTAATAAGTTTTAATTGCTAACTTTAACTTCTAGCTTAAAAAGAATAAATATATCGATTTGGCTTTAAGAACTATTGAGTTTTCTAGGTGCATTAATGTGATTAATCCTAGCATTAATAATTAAAGTACGGAATTGCTATTTTCACCGTGCTCTAGATTACTTTTGCCGCTTACATAGCCAGGGTAATCGCACGAAATATTAAACTTAAAATAAGCCAGAATTGGCAAGG
>JBCBIE010000070.1:0-25509 GCA_038524995.1 Cyanobacteria bacterium J06621_8 | reverse complement strand
AAGGAGTAGCGATTAATCCATAAAGCTAGAGTATGTCCTAAAGGATATATTATGCCCTTGTCCTAAAGGATTCCCCTTCGGATAACCGCTTCGCATATGCCAAAAGCTTACGGTTAATACGGCTATTCAAATCACAAAGCATCTTTTTCAGAACCATTGGCTGGGGTCAAAGTAAACCCTGTAATTACCCCTTCTAGACTTATGACTAGACGACCCTTAAAATTATAATATTTCTCATCTTTGGTTGCACAATATCTAAAATTTGCACTGCCAGCAAACAATCTGCAATTCTTCGCTCTTTGATAATGGCACAGAGGAATCGGCAGACCATCAATCAAATGAACCGAGTCCGTTAAGTTGATAAAATCTTCGGTACTAAACATTGTTCCATTTGAGTCAGAATTTTTATTCTCTCAGATGGAATTTTCCTTTTCAATCTACCTATAAGTTGCACATAGCGTTATGTATGAAATCAAGAAATCTTTTCATTGAACGTTTATCATTCAACATTTATCATTTGCCAAATGTATTGACATTACTAGACGACTGGTCTACTATAAATTTATGAAACGTAGTAATAAACGCGAGGAATTAATCGCCGCTGGCAGTAATGCTATTGTGCAGCGGGGGTATAATGCAGCAAGTATCAACGATATACTCTCTGCCGCGGGTGTTCCCAAAGGTTCGTTTTATTATTATTTTTCGAGCAAAGAAGATTTCGGTCTGGCAATCATTGATGATTTTGCCGCTCGCTATCAGCAGCACATCGGCAGTTTCTTAGCAAATAAACGATATTCTCCTTTGACTAGGTTGCGTAATTATTTTGCTGCCAAAATTGCTGATATGGAAACCTGTAGCTGCACTGATGGTTGTTTAATTGGTAACTTGGCGCAGGAATTATCTGCCCAAAATGAACTATTTCGCGATCGCCTGAATCAGATTTTTGATGGTTGGCAGCAATGTTTTGCTGAATGCCTGGGGGCAGCGGTTGCCGCAGGAGAGCTTGACAAGGTGGGGGATTTGCAACAACTATCTCAATTTGTCTTATCAAGTTGGGAAGGGGCAATCCTACAGGCAAAGGTTGCTAAATCAACAGCCCCCATGAAAACCTTTGTAGACATACTGTTTGAGCGAGTTCTGATTAAATCAGTCTCTAGTTAGATGAAAAGCTTTGTAGATTAAACGAATCTGTAGAAAATAATAGTTGACTGGTCTACTATTAAAAAACTCAAAAGCGTAGCCGGAGCAATTTATGTCAGGAATAAAAGATAAGGTAGTTATTATTACTGGAGCCAGTAGCGGCTTGGGAGAAGCAGCAGCAAGGCGCTTAGGAAAGGGCGGAGCAAAATTAATGCTGGCGGCGCGACGAGAAGAACGTTTACAGCAGTTAGTAACAGAGATTCAGGAAGCAGGCGGTACAGCAAAATATCAGGTTACAGATATCAGCGATCGCTCTCAGGTAGCAGCCCTAGTAGATGCTACCCAACAGGCTTACGGCAGAATTGATGTTTTGGTAAATAATGCAGGCTTAATGCCCTTGTCTCCCCTGGCGGCACTCAAGGTTGAAGAGTGGGACAAGATGGTTGACGTCAATATTAAAGGGGTGCTCTATGGAGTTGCCGCAGTGATGCCAGTGATGCTGCAACAAGAATCAGGTCAAATTATTAATATCTCTTCTGTAGCAGGACATAAAGTTTTTGCGACGGGGGCAGTTTATTGCGCCACCAAATTTGCCGTTAAAGCCATTTCTGAGGGCATCCGCCTCGAATCTGACGGTAAAATTCGCTCTACCAATATTTCCCCTGGTGCCGTAGCGACTGAATTACCCAACACTATTTCCCACGACTCTACTTCCCAAATGGTAGACGGACTCTATGGTATGGCGATTGATGCCGATGCAATCGCCAGAGCAATTGCTTATGTAATCGAACAGCCAGAAGATGTGGACGTTAACGAGATGATTATTCGTCCTACAAAACAAGAACTGTAGTTTTAACCCATAACCTATAACCTATAACCTATAACTCATGAACTCCATCACGAAAGTGCCCCAGTTGCTTAGTCCCCTCAATCGAGGATTGTCACTGAAAAACCGTGTCGTTATGGCACCCTTAACTCGCGCCCGTGCTGGTGCGGAGAGAATGCCCAATCAACTAATGGCAGAATACTATGCTCAACGTGCTGGAGCAGGTTTAATTATTACCGAAGCCACGAGTATTTCCGAACAGGGTAATGGTTGGCAACACGCCCCTGGTATCTATACCGATGCTCAGGCTGAGGCTTGGCAACAGGTTACCGATGCCGTACATCAAAAAGGAGCAAAAATTTATCTCCAGCTTTGGCATACGGGGAGAGCCTCCCACAGCAGCTTCCAGGTTAATAATCAGCTACCAGTAGCCCCATCAGCCATCAAAATAGAGGGGATGGAAGCCCATACTCCCCAAGGCAAAAAGCCTTACGAAACCCCAAGAGCATTAGAAACCGCAGAAATTCCTCAGATTGTGGAGGACTATCGCCAAGGGGCGCTTAGGGCTAAAAAAGCGGGATTTGATGGAGTAGAAGTTCATGGTGCTAACGGCTATCTGATTGATGAATTCTTGCAGTCCAAGACAAACCAGCGCGACGATCAGTACGGAGGCAGTATTGCCAACCGCTATCGTTTTCTGCAAGAAGTAGTTGATGCCGTCTTGACTGTCTGGGATGCCAAAAGCGTTGGAGTCAGACTCTCTCCCAACGGTAGCTTTAATGATATGGGTTCCCCAGATTACCGAGAAGCCTTTACCTACATCGTGCAGCAGCTTAACTCCTATAATCTGGGCTATCTCCACCTGCTAGATGGATTAGCCTTTGGCTTTCATGAGCAGGGAGAACCAATGACCCTAGAATATTTTAGAACCATTTATGATGGAGTGCTGATGGGTAACTGCGGTTATAACCGCGAAACTGCCGAACAGGCGATCGCCTCAGGAAATGCCGATCTAATTGCTTTTGGTCGTCCCTATATCAGCAACCCTGACTTAGTGGCTCGTTTTGCCAATAACTGGGAATTAAATCCTGAGGCAGATATGGCGGTATGGTATTCCTTTGATGCTGAGGGTTACACCGATTTTCCCGCCTACGAGGAGGCAAGTAAGGTTAAAGTCTAGGGTAAATTTCTAGCTACTCTAATCGTTATCCCAGGCAAATTCTCCTAAAAGATCAATAATGCGATCGCGTAGAAGAAAGTCATATCTTTCCAGTTCGCATTCTATTGAAGTCCACTGTTTAGCGGGTAGATATTCAAATAGGATGCGCAAGGGCTGGTTGAGAGCAACAACGCCATTTAGAACCAAATTGGAGGCTTCTTCTCGAATCATGGCGATGGAATAATGTTTGGTTGAGGTAGTAGATATCATAAGCGATACTTTACTCAATGATGTAATCTTGCTCGACAATAAATAGTTACTGAGTAACTAGAGAATTTTAAGGAATTTGAGCTGAGATTTAATTTGCTTACGGAAGCAATTTTGGCTAAAGGTCAGGTATTAATACCCCTATAACGGCTAATCTATGACTGCATGATGCAGACAATATTAAATCACAGTTTTATGGCGGCTTAACGTTAACGAATTCAACTAAATAGTTAAATTCGTAACGGAATTTCTACCTATTTCAATGTTACTTTGAAGTCTTTGCTATCAAAGCCTTAATTTCATAATATTGTTTTTCATGAGCTTTGCCAATGAGCCTTTGTCAGGGTTTTATGAGTTTTTGAAAATTGTTTAAGAGCTATCGTTTTAAGAGCTGAGATAAGCTTCTAAACTCGGTACATCAACCCATGATTGCCGTTGATAAGACTTATGGGTTAAATCCATTAACAACTGCGAGTACACCCCTTCTTTTAAAGACGGTGTGATAGATGAGCCCCGATCAACTGCCTGCACTAGTCGATCCACCACCCGAATAAAGGGCGCTAATCTACCGTCAGTGAACACCTGGGGAAATTCATATTCTTGGGGAATTGAAACCTTGGTTAAAGATTTGCCAGCAGGGGCAGCAAATAATTCAAATCCATGGACATAATCTTTCAAGTTACTGCTGCCAAGAACGAGGGTTCCTGCTTCGCCGTAGATCTCAACCCAGTGCCCTCTACCGCTATAGGTTACGGAACTGATGGATAGCTGCACGGGGGTACCGTCGGCTAACTCCAGCATAATCAAACAGGTATCATCGGCATCTACTGGCTTCATCATGCCGCTAGGATCAGGGCGTTCAGGAATAGCGCAGTTGAGATAGCCGCAGAGGCGGGAAACAGAGCCAAACAGCCAGCTAATATAGTCAAAAGCATGAGACGCTACAGCCCCCAAAGCTCCTCCCCCAGCATCTCGGCGAGAATACCAGTTCCATTCCCGTTGGGGATTAGCGCGACTGGTTACCAGCCAATCAATTTTAATTAATCTTTTCTTACCGACATAGTCATTTTGGAGATATTCCGCCAATAGCTGCCAGGCAGGAACATAACGAAACTCAAAATCGGCGATCGCCGCAACTCCCTGAGCTTGGGCTAAATGGTACAGTTGTTTTACCTGATTGGCGTTCATTGCCATGGGCTTCTCCAATACCAGATGCTTTTTTGCTGCTAGAACTCGCTGCGCCATCTCAAAGTGTAAAAATGGAGGAGTGGAGATACTAACCGCATCAACTTCTGGAAGAGAGAGAATTTGCTCTAGATCGTCATATGCAGAGGGAATCCCTTGATCACTGGCAATTTGTTTGGCTTTAGCTAAATCGCGATTATAAACAGCCACTACTTCAGTACGATGATGATGCTGAAAGCCTGGAAGGTGAATCTTTTGTCCAAAGCCCGTACCTACTATGGCTACGCCAATTTGGTTATCACTTACCATTGAATCCCCTCAAGAATTAAAATCACTCATCAGAATATTACCAATGATTGAACGCTGGTTAATGCAGGAAGGAAATTAATTAGAACGACTGTACAGGTTATTTACTCCCTGTTATGGTGAGTAGAACAGCAGGAATAAGAAAGAAAACACAGATAATATAGACGAAAGCTAAATATTTGTGCTTACTGGCGACTTGTGCTAGTTTTTCTGCCCCTAAAATCGGTAATTTACGCAGAAAGGGTATGCCAAAAATAATAATTGTGCCCAGCAGGTTAAACAGAAGATGAATCGAGGCAATTTCCAAAGCTGCCGCCTGATTTTCTGGCACAGCCGATGCTGCTAGCAGTGCTGTAATACAGGTGCCGATATTTGCCCCCAGGGTGAAAGGGTAAATTTCTTGTAGAGTCAAAATTCCCGTTCCTGCTAGGGGGATGACTAAGCTAGTAGTGGTGGAGGAAGATTGAACCAAAACCGTAGCAAAGGTTCCTGAGAGGATTCCTGCTAGAGGACTTCTACCAATAGCTGTTTTCAGCATTTTTTTTGCTCGACCAACCATTAGGGTTTTCAGCAGCTTACCTATGTAATAGATGGCTAGGAAAATTAAGCTAATGCCAATAACAATTAACAGCATGCCGTCATAGGGATTGGGCAAAGGATGAGCTAGATCCTTAAGTAATCCTGTTACGGGTTTAGTAGCAGCCTTAACAAGATTAAAGCTTTTAATGTCAGTGCCGCTAGTGCCGATAAACATACCAGCGAATAGAGCTCCCGTCTTTTGGAGAAATCCAGTAGCAATTTCTATAGGTAAGAAAATAAGCACACAGAGTAGGTTAAAAAAATCGTGAATAGTTGCAGCGGAAAATGCCCGTCTAAATTCAGTTCTGTTCTTAACGTGACCTAAACTAACCAGAGTATTGGTTACGGTGGTACCAATATTTGCCCCCATCACCATTGGCACTGCCGTTGATACTGGTAACCCTCCTGCTACTAAACCCACAATAATTGAGGTAACGGTACTTGAAGATTGAATTAAAGCAGTGCATAAAGTGCCAACAATTAATCCTGCAATGGGATTAGCTGCAAAGGTAAATAATTCTTTAGCTCTTGAACCTGCTGCTAATTTGAAACCACCACCGATGGTACCTACTCCACATATCAGCAGGTAAACTAGCAGTAAAACTGCAATCCAGCTGAGAACAATTCCTAGCTCGTTTCTGGGCTGGGAGCGATTCTTCTGCTCAATTATTTTGATTGTCATCAATAATGTCCTCAGTTTATATGACTGCAAGCCAGCTATTTATTTGCTATTTTTTACTTTTTGTTACCTAAAAGAAATCTATGGTGTCTATTGCCTTTAAAAGCTATTAGCCATTAGCTTTAAACTCTAGCTATTATTTCTTGATCAACGTTCTGTATCTAATCAATATAAAGACCACGATAGCTGTATTTGATTGTAGATCAATTAATCAAAAAGAGAGCTTGAAGCGCATTTTTAAGGAAACATTAATTTAATAGTTTATATATTATTGAAAATATATAAAGTTTGTTCATAAAATATAATCTTTAAAGCCTTATTAGCTAAAATTCATAGCTCTGATTAGTAATTAATTCTTACTGGAAAACATTAAAAACTAAAAACTTTCTTGATGATTAGAATCAACGCCATATCTTTAATTATTTTTTAATTGACAAATCCTAATAAATGGGAACCATATCCAATCACCGCACCCGCCACAACTAGCCAAACAGAATTAAGCTTAAATTTAAACACTGCTACTGCACTCAAAATAGCTATTAAAATCGTTAGCCAATCAACTAGGGCGGCATTGCCCAGGGTAAAAGTAACACCTGCCATCAGTCCCAAGGAAGCCGCATTGACCCCATCCAAAAAGCCGCTTGCCCAGGGAGACTGACGTAGTTTAGAGACCCAGGGGTTAACTAGCCCTACCAGGAGGAATGCAGGCAGGAAAATTCCGACGGTAGCGGCGATCGCTCCTAGATTACCCGCCAGTAGGTAGCCGATAAAGGTAGCGGTGGTAAAGACGGGTCCAGGGGTAACCTGCCCAATTGCTACCGCATCAAGGAGTTGTTGGGAGGTGAGCCACTGATTTTGTTCGACCAAATCCCGCTGAAGAAAAGCCAGTAAGACGTAGCCACTGCCGTAAAGCACGGAGCCAATTTTGAGGAAAAATAGAAATACGCTGCCCCAGGCAATAGAAGCGGCGGAAGCGGCGCTAACTCCCCCCGCCTGAGCTAGTAGCCCCGACATGGGCAGTAAAAATACGCCATTAGAAGGACTGCTTTGCCAGTTTTTAATTAACATGACAGAAATTCCTAAAACAGCCAGCAAAAAGATCTCATTAAAGCCAGCAAAATAACCAGCGATCGCCGCAATGCCTGCAACTGATGTAGGGATATCTTTTGCCGCCTTTTTTCCTAGCTTCCACAATGCCTGAAGTACCACGGCGATAATTACTGGCTTAATACCGTAGAGTAGCCATTCTACCTGGGGGACGGTTTGAAAACGGACATAAAGCACCGCTAGTAACCAAACAAGAATCATTGCAGGTAGAATAAAGCAGCCCCCAGCGACAAACAAGC
This sequence comes from Cyanobacteria bacterium J06621_8, assembly GCA_038524995.1. Classification (GTDB taxonomy): domain Bacteria; phylum Cyanobacteriota; class Cyanobacteriia; order Cyanobacteriales; family Xenococcaceae; genus Waterburya. Next base: position 18,022 of record JBCBIE010000070.1, on the reverse strand, counting down.
CACGCCATCCGCCCTGGTCATAGCCTATATGAATCGCTAATTCTGTGGAGTTGGGTCCTGGAAGTAGATTAGTAACCCCCATCAAGTCTAGTAACTGTTCGCGACTCATCCAGCGCCGCCGCTGCACCACCTCATCATCCATCATGGCGACATGTGCCGCTGGTCCCCCAAAGGCGATCGCACCCAGGCGAGAAAATACCTGTGCTAGTTCAGCGAGACTTGCTTTACGTAATCTTGGCTCTACTTCAGGGGTCATAATCGCGATTAACTTAAAACATTAATAAACATTGAACAATAAACATTGAGCATTAAACATTAACTTGTTCAACAAGACGAGCATAGGGCGATCAAAACTAAAAACTAAAGACTTTTGATAAATGGTCAATGCTAAATGCTAAATGATAAATGTTAAATCCCGTGACTTTTCCCGATTACCCAGTGGCGGCGGAAAAAGCGAGACAGGCTAGACTCTTCTAGGGAAAGATAAATCGGTCTACCGTGAGGGCAGGTGCGGGGACTACGGGTAGCTTGCCAGAGATCGAGGAGGTTTTGCATTTCCTCCAAATTAAGGTGGGTTCCGTTACGGATGGCGCTGCGGCAGGCGGTGGCAACTTGAGCCGAACGGAGATCTCCACCCCAGCTTAGTTCTACTAAAGCGGCGGCACAGTCTTCTCGTTCCTGTAATATTTGGGGGGCGTTGCGTATTAGCCAAATATTTTCACCAAATAACTCCACCTCAATCCCGATTCTTTGTAATTGTTCTACCTGTCTTGGTTTAAGAAACTCCAGGGTAATGGGGGTTATCAGGGGGACTAGTTCCCAGAAGTCCTGTAGCTGTTCGTAGAGTACTCGCTCATGGGCAATATGCTGTTCGATCAGCCAGACTCCTGAAGAATGTTCTGCCACAATATAAGTTTTATTTACCTGGGCTACAGCATTGAGCTTGAGGGTATTGATGGGGGACTTTGATGGTTGGGGATTGAGCTTTCCCGTTAGCTGACGATCTATCTGATATTTATTACCAGAGGCTTCTGCCACCCGCAGCATTTTTCCTAAACGGCGATCGCCGACCGCAGGCGGCAGGGTAGTTAGATTGAGTTTTAAGGCTTGAGAGATCGCCTGCTCTACTTCTACCTGCCAGTATTCCAGGGCGTGGAGATGGATGGTAGACTTTGCAGGGTGGCGATTCCAGTCGATTTGACTAGGGCAGGTATCCAGCTTAATTAAACATACAGGAAAGCGATCGCGGGGGAGAGTTTTTGCCAGGCTGTTGAGGATCGTTTGTTCTAGTTCGGGGGCTCGAACGATGCGATTGTTGACGGCTACCTTTACCCAATCAGCCCGATGGCGATGACAGCGATCTGGTAAACCCAGGACTAATTCAATTTCTGACTGTTCTTTGATATGGGATGGCTCAAACACATCCCTAGCCCCTGGCTGTTCTCCTGATACCTTAGCCGTTACTAGCTCTTTCGCGGCTTCTGGGGTGGTGACTGCTACCTTTAAATACTGTAAATCACTGGGGTTAACCCGACGCATTAACTGGGGCAGGATTTCCCTGGGAGTGCTGCCAGGGCTAATATTAAACCAGTTATTATGTCGCTGTTTAATTTGCCAGGTAATCTGGGGATGACAGAGGGCTATTTGCTGAATTAACTTTTGAATTTCCCTTAGCTGTTGCGGCACAGGGGGCAACGCGCGACGGCGCACTGGGATACTAGCGAACAAATGAGAAACCGTAACAATGGTGCCACTGGCGATCGCCACAATGGATTCTTGACAGGGTTGTCCTCCCTGATAGGTAACTTTCCAGCCCGTTGCTCCAGGATCAGCAGGACGACTACAGATGGTCAATTTCGCTACCTGAGTAATACTGTGTAGAGCTTCCCCCCGAAATCCTAGGGTAGTAATCTGCCATAAATCTTGATGAGTGCGGATCTTACTGGTGCTGTGGGGCATAGCGCAAACCCTTAAATCTTCTAGCGCCATGCCCCTGCCGTTATCTGCTACCTTAACCTGCCACCGTTCAGGATCTACCGCTACGGTAATTCTGCTCGCCCCTGCATCTAGAGCATTTTCCACTAACTCCCTAATAACTGCCGCCAGAGAGTCAATAACTTCCCCCGCCGCAATCAGATCAATTACTTTATTAGGTAGCGTCCTTATCTCTGATGCCATACACTCCTTAACTAGAGATCAATTGGAGAATTGAGCTGTCTTCAATCATCTAATTTAAACCGATACCTCTAGGTCTTTAATCCTAGCGTTCTCAGGTATCAGAGAGCTTCTTTATTAAAGAGTGTTAAGCTCGTCGTTAGATAAATCTTTTAAGTATTTCTGAGAAATAGACCAAGCAGTATTAATGAGCTGCATTGCCTGTTCCGAACCGTCTAAATCAGGATGATACTTAAATCCCATCTTACGGTATGCCGAGCGACCAAAAGCCACAAAAGCAACCGCATACCAAACCATGTCTAAACCTTCGACAATATAATTTTGATAGGTTTTATATGCTTCCAGATTATTAGCAACTAATTTTTGATAAATTATTTCCGCATTCGGCAGAACATCCCTAATCTCATCAATACTAATTGAGTAATCAGAATAGTCCTTGTCTGGAAGATCAGAAGATGCCGACTTAGCAGACTTACTGGCTGGCTGTTGTTTAAACAAGGGGGAGTTCATTAAGGAACGTTTATTTTCCTCAATCGATTCAGCAGAAATAGAAGAGTAAAGAGTACTCAGCAAATCTTGGCTATCCTGACACTCGTTATGTAATTCTAAAAACTCCTGGGACAGACTGGCGATGCGCTCTAGCTTATCTAACTTAGGTCTTAACTCTTCAGCTTGAGCATAAAGTCGTAATGTACGTTGATCCAATTCATCCCGCCGCTTCTGCTGTTGCTGGAGTTCTTGCTCTAACTCCGCGATGCGCTGACTGACTTGTTCCTGTTCAGCTTGGTTTGTCTGCTCTTCTTGCTCAATCTTCTCTAGTTGAGACCTCATCTGGGCTACAGTCTCGTGGATATCCATAATTTAAAGGTCGCAGTGAGTATAAAGTTTTAGTCTTCAATTATTAAGAAATAAAATAATTAATTGTTTAGCTTATTAGTGTATTTTAATCAGATATGAGGTAATTGTCAGAAAATATTGAGCAGTGGACATTGAGCATTTAATTACCTACATTCCTTATGGAGACTGCTGTAAGAGAACAATTACCCTTGTTCGGTAGCTGTGGTGTAAGTCAGGCTGATTTTATTGTTGCATTTCTAGAAGAATTGCGATCGCCCTTATTCAGACTACAATAAGAAAAAAGCTCTGAATAACTTTACCCCAAGTTTCAGAGCTAATTTAACCGATTAGTTAGCTGTATTTGTTTGACGACTCTACAGCTTGACTATCAATCACAGATTTGACTGTTTTCCTCCCCAGGAAAGCAGTTGTTTTTTTTGTTGGTTATTGGCAAAGGTTTACTCCCTTTCAGAATCAAGGATTTGTCTTCACCTAAATTAACCTCTAACGTTGCTGGAGTATTACGGATTAAGGCTACTACTCCGATAAGAGTTATTGAGGAAATAATAGCCAGAATAATCAAGCTATTTTGATCTATGTTCATGTTTGCCTCCGTGGCAAATAATGTTGTTTGGTTGATACTTAATAATTAAATTTCTTGTTTATTAATTACCTCCTGATAAATCTTGAACAAGCTTTTTAACGTCTCGGTATTCCGACACGAAAAGATTTAATTTCATCTAATCTTTCCTTAAACCAGACTTCAAAGAAGAGATAGTGCAAAGTTTTTAATCCAACCTTGAATCGAGTCCATTTATTAGGGTGTTTATTGCCATACCAAACCCTTCGATAATCAATCAAGACTGCTGCTTTCTCTTCATCACTAAGGAATATATGTATCCATCTAGAAAGCCGTGTTTTAGATTTAGGAAAAATCTTAGAAGATTGCCTTTCGCGATTTAGTGATTCTCTGAGCAGTTCTCTTAGCATCTGCCCTAGCAATTGCCCCTGCAATAGACCCACCAGCAGCCCAAGAACTTGCCCCTGTACCAGTCCTAGCACAAGCCCTAGCAACATCAACAACACCTGCCCCTGCAGAAGACCCAGCGGCAACAATAGCCCCAGCAGCACCCCTAGCAACATCGACAGCACCAGCATCTGCATCAGCTCCAGCCCCTGTCCCTGCAAAAACATCTGCCCTTGCAACAGCACTAGCCCCAGCACCAAACCCATCAAAAGCTCTAGCACCTGCCTAGGCACCTCTAAATTTAATAATCTTTGATTTTTTTGCTTCATTATTTTAAGAAAATTGATGAGGGATAGAATTAAGCAGCGTTATGGCTCGTTTACCTTTAGGCATTGATTTATTTTTATCTTTTGCCAACAATCTTCGATAAGCTTGTGTGCGACTGATGGCAATTTCTCCTTCCCCCAGCAACCTGTAATATTTCCTGCGGGGGGAGCCTTCTTCCGCCACTGGTTCACGGAATTCCCCTTCAATTAAGCCAGCTTTTTCCATCCTTTTAAGGGTCGGATATAAACTACCGATGCCTAGCTTATTCATCTCCACCTGTTGCCTTGCATGGTTAATCCTGTCTAGAAGTTCTAAACCATAAAGTTCCTCTCCCCTTAACACTGTAAGTAAGTCTAAATCCAGTGCAGAGAGGTCGATTCCGCCTTGTTTATTTTTCTTGGGCATATAGGGATTGATCTGAATTCGATACGCTATTGAGCAGTTTGCTTAAGTTTATTACAAACTTGATATTACAAACTTGATATAGTCTAGCAGTTTTTTCTGAGAGTTGGAAATTTTCCTGGGTAAACAGTAAATCTTGTAGCGTATCTGATACCCAATACTCAATTATGTCTGATGTGAATTTGAATTAGAATGACTGAGAGGATGTTTAGAAAGTAAAATTTATTACCTTAATCTACAACATCATACGTAGAAACTGAGACTGTAAGTATAATAATTTCGTTGAAATAGGTTTGCTTAAAGGTAGCTATCTAGACTTTTCAAACATTCTCTGACTGGGGTGCTGAATTTTCTCAATAAAAAACCGTACTTTTCCAGTACGGTTAGGTAGTCAATTGAGATTTTGAGCTTAGAATTGATAAGAAAGACCTAAAGAGCCAACAGGATAGATAGTATTAAGAAAACCTAGTTCGTCTTCGAGATCTTCAGTTTCTTGTTCTACCGCAGCATCAATTTCTTCTTGAACTTGAGCAGGAACTCCATCAGCAACGTTAGGGGTGATATCAACTTCAACAGAAGAGCCAAACACAACTCCTAAATTCGCAAAAAACCCTAAACCTTTGTCTCCCGATACGGGATTGCCCCAGCCAATTCCCAAGTATGGAGCTACGCTATTAGTGATTTCTAGGTCGGCATCTACTGAAGCCAGTTCATCAACGTTGAAAGTTTCGTCGCCAATCTCAATCGTTGCTTCTCCCAGAGAGTCATCAAGATTAGGAGTAGCTGTGCCTTCAATATTATTGTCGCTAAAAATTAGACCTCCACTGAGCCGAAATCCTGAACTCTTGAAGGGGTGATAATCAAGCAAAGTGGAAACATTGAATAGATTTAGATCTGCATCATAGGTAGTGTCGGTCTCTTCTAGATCGAACCCAAAGCCAAAAGCATTAACTCCCGCTCTGGCATTAAGCTGAGGACTAATTCTTCTGACTATTGAACCACCCAATCCTAAAGTACTAGCATCGGCGACTATTGCCCAACCACTTTTGAATGAGTCTGACCTGCGGCTAGTCGATCCTCCCGTTGTCGAAGGTTGTGTCTCTACTTCTGTACTAGGCTGACTAAATCCTTCACATCGAGAGTTAAAAGGAAAATTCATGCAAAATTTATCCATATCTCCTATGACTTGTGCCAACTGATGATTGGAAATTAAATCAAGAGCACTAGTTGAAACAGAATTAGCAGGAGACTGAATATTATTAATTGCCGTTTCTTGTGCCAATAGTGGGTTGTTTAAACCACTGAGAGCAGCAAAACAGCCCAAAGTCGAGCCAAATAATTTAATGCTCAATCTATACTTATCCATTGATATTTACTCCTCACGAAAAATTTAAATCTCAGCCTAGATAAAACTTTCTTTTATGGGTATGTTAGATCTCAAAGTGAGCGATCGCTCATGGATTTCAAGTTTACCTAATTTTTTAGACGTGTTGCCCATAGCCCCTCGTTACTAAACACCATGTATTAAAGCAAGGTGTGAAAATAAAACTCTAACGTTTGCCAATGGTTTTTTGAAAAGCGGGTCTTTCGCTAACCCGTTTGATGTATTCTGCAATTACAGGGTAGGGACTGAGATCGATGGGTAGCATCATCGGGACATATGCCAACATCGCGCCGACTGCGGCATCAGCGACGCTAAAATCTGCCCCTAAAACATAAGGATGCTCTTTAAAGATAGTTGACAGTGCCGTTAACAGTTTCGGTACTTCTTTTTCACGACTAGTTTCGACAAATAATCCCGTAGCGAGGGTAGAGTTCGCAAATAAAACCCATTGAGCCCAAATATTTCTCTCCTCTAACGACACGTCTGGCTTATAATATTTTTCTGCCAAATAAAGCAAAATTGCCCCTGATTCCCATAGCGTAATCTCTCCATCCTCAATAGCAGGAACTTTGCCCACGGGGTTAATTTCTAGGTATGCTGGCTGGAGATGCTCCCCTGCTGCCATATCCAACAGAATAAACTCATAAGGAATAGACAACTCCTCCAAATACCATTGCACGATTGAAGCTCTACTTCTAGCACCACCGTATAGTTTTATCATCTCTGCTTAATCACTTCTATCATTTGGGTTAATCTAGTCTTACTTTATAGGATCTAAGTGATCTTTCATGATTGCCCCAGAAATTGCTGTTAATTAGCTTGTCCCTTCACCAGTGCTATTTACTCCAATGATAATAATCATCACTTTAGCCAGTTGAGAGAAATTACATGGTTTTAGAGGCTTACCCTACTCTCCTTTTTACCCCTCAATTAGCTCAAATCATGCAATACTAATGTTTAAAAGCTATCTCCCTGTAGTTCTGTCAGGGAAAACATTAGTTAGATTCTTACACTTAAACATGAGCAAAAAGCGGGTATTATCAGGAATTCAAACTACTGGCAGCTTGCATTTAGGCAACTATCTGGGAGCAATCCGCAACTGGGTGGAAATTCAGCAAGATTATGAAAATTTCTTCTTTTTTGCCGATTTGCATGCGATTACCGTTCCCCACGATGCCAAAGTTCTCGCGGAAAATACCCTCAAAATGGCGGCGGTATACCTAGCTAGCGGTATTGATTTATCATGCTCAACTATCTTTGTTCAGTCTCACGTTACTGCCCATAGTGAGCTGGCTTGGTTGCTCAACTGCGTCACCCCCCTCAACTGGCTGGAAAGAATGATCCAGTTTAAGGAAAAAGCAGTTAAGCAAGGAGAAAATGTTAGTGTCGGATTGCTAGACTATCCCGTTTTAATGGCGGCAGATATTCTACTTTACGATGCCGATAAAGTGCCCGTCGGGGAGGATCAAAAGCAGCATTTAGAATTAACTAGAGATATTGCAGGCAGAATTAACGACCAGTTTGGTAAGAAAAAGCAGGCAGTTTTAAAAATACCTGAACCGATGATTCGTCAGGAGGGGGCAAGGGTAATGAGCCTTACCGACGGAACCAAAAAAATGTCCAAGTCTGACCCCTCTGAACTAAGTCGCATTGAGCTGTTAGATCCCCCAGATGCAGTTAAACGGAAAATTAAAAAATGTAAAACCGATCCTGTCAAAGGTTTAGCCTTTGATGATCCTGAGCGTCCTGAATGCCAGAATTTGCTTACTCTTTATCAAATTTTGAGTAATCAAACCAAAGAAGCCGTAGCCGCAGAGTGCCAAGATATGGGCTGGGGACAGTTTAAATCCTTATTGACGGAAACTACAGTTGAAGCCCTCAAGCCAATTCAAGATCGCTACCATGAATTAATGGATAATCCAGATTATCTCGATTCAGTTTTGAGAGATGGTGCAGAACGAGCTAGCACCGTAGCTTGTCAGACATTAACGCGGGTAAAAGACGCTTTAGGATTCTTACCGCCTGCTTAACAATGAAGAGTAAATCTGTTGACAAATAAATAATAGTAAATAACTTATATAAATATCTTTCAATTCAATTACCATGACCCATAACCTCCGACAAGCTGTTCTCAGACAAGAATTTTTAGTTACGGCAGAAGTAGCTCCCCCGAAAGGCGGTAACCCAGAACGAATGCTGGAGGTTGCAGCCAAGTTGAAAAATCGAGTTCACGCAGTTAATATTACTGATGGTAGTCGAGCTGTAATGAGAATGTCATCGATCGCCGCTTCAGTGATTCTCCAGCAGCATGGTATTGAGCCCATCTGCCAGCTTGCCTGTCGCGATCGCAATTCTATCGCTCTTCAGGCAGATTTGATGGGAGCCTATGCCCTAGGAATTCGGAATATCTTGAGTCTTACGGGAGATGCTGTAAGATTTGGAGATCATAGCCACGCTCGTCCTGTCTTTGAGCTAGAGGCAGTTAGACTGCTGGATGTAATTGGCAAACTTAATCGCGGGGTTGACTACAACGACAAGGAACTACCCGATGGAGCTCTCGACCTTTTCCCTGGCGCGGCAGTTGATCCTCAGATGAGAAGTTGGTCTACCCTGCAAAAAAGATTTGAGAAAAAGCTAGATGCTGGGGCACAATTTTTTCAAAGTCAGATGATTACTGATTTTGAGAAGTTAGACAGGTTTATGACACAGCTTGCTTCCATAAGCGACAAGCCAATTTTAGCTGGTATCTTTCTTTTAAAATCGGCAAAGAACGCCAAGTTTATTAATAAGTACGTTCCAGGGGTTAATATTCCTGACTCAATTATTGAACGATTAGCAAATGCCGAAGAACCCCTACAAGAAGGAATTAAAATCGCCGCTGAACAGGTACAGCAAGCACAAACAATTTGTCAGGGAGTACATTTAATGGCGGTTAAACGTGAAGATTTAATTCCTGAAATTCTCGATCAGGCAGGGATTAAGCCCCTTAATCTTGAGGTTTTGAGTTCTGTTGCCTAATTATATCTGGCTATAAGATTCAGATTCATCCTTAACAGTTTCGCCAGCCAATTTTTTACAATGATTAATGCTCAATGATAATTGTTCTGGTTAATGTATAATTATCTTGGTTAACTGTGTATTTTTCAAAGTAATTATTGGAGGCTTAATTGGAGTCGCAATCGAGATTTAAGTTAAAAGTATTGTGGTTAGATAAAAATGTTGCGATCGCAGTAGATCAGGTAGTAGGAAAAGGCACTAGCCCCCTGACAGCCTACTATTTCTGGCCTCGTAACGATGCCTGGCAACAGCTAAAAGATGAACTCGAATCTAAGCACTGGATTGAAGAAGCAGAAAGTATCGACATTCTCAACCAGGCTACTGAGGTAATTAATTTCTGGACAGAGAGGGGTAAAACTACTCCCATGACTCAGGCGCAAACTAAATTCCCCAACATTGTGTTTACTGGAACTAACTAAAAGCTAGTCATAAAATATCAGGTATTTTTGATCTTAAAGCTGCAAAGATAACCACTACCTGTTTAATTTCATTACTATAAATAATAAAAGAGGCAGGATTCAAGTTAAATCCTGCCTCTTTTTCGTTTGATGTTAAGCTAATCTTGACTCAACAAAATTAATCAACCGTGACTCCTGAGGCTTGAAGGCGTGCTTTTGCCTTTTTCAAGGAGTTTTGTGCCTGCATTTTTTCCAGGCGGTCATCACTATTTTCAACCTGATTAAACTTAGCCTGTGCTGCATCATAATCAGAACGAGCAGCACTCTGATCGATATTGTCTCCTAATTCAGCACCGTTGACTAGAATTTTAATTTCATCATCTTCAACCTCTGCAAAACCGCCCATCAGAGCAATTGTTTTCCATTCCTTGTCGGGACGTACCCGCAGCACTCCAACTTCTAAGGCTGTCAGCAATGGAGCATGACCAGAAAGAATTCCCAGCTGCCCAGTAGTACTAGGTAAAACTATTTCTTCCGCCTGATCGTCCCAGACAGTTTGATCTGGTGTTATTACCTTTACAGTTAATGTCATTTATCATTTACCATTTATCATTTATCAGCAGATAGAACCTAGGGAACAGTGGCTAGAATCAGAAAGGTTGCCCACTGTCCACCACTTACTAAGCTTCTGCCTTGATTTTTTCTGCCTTAGCTTTAGCTTCCTCAATATCGCCAACTAAGTAAAACGCCTGCTCGGGCAGGTCGTCTAGTTCACCATTAAGGATAGCCTGGAAACCTTTAATTGTATCTTCCAGGGTTACATACTTACCAGGCGCTCCAGTAAATACTTCTGCCACGAAGAAAGGCTGAGACAAGAAACGCTCAATTTTGCGGGCGCGGTCTACAGTTAATCTATCTTCTTCAGAAAGTTCATCCAGACCAAGAATAGCAATAATATCTTGCAATTCCTTATAGCGCTGTAGAGTCGATTGCACGGCACGAGCTGTATCGTAGTGCTTTTCTCCCACAATACTAGGCTGGAGCATAGTACTAGTAGAATCTAGAGGATCTACCGCAGGATAAATACCCTTAGAAGCCAAACCACGAGATAGCACCGTAGTTCCATCCAGGTGGGCAAATGTAGTTGCGGGGGCAGGGTCAGTCAAATCATCCGCAGGGACATAAACTGCCTGAATTGAAGTAATAGAACCTTCTTTAGTAGAAGTAATACGCTCTTGCAGGTCTCCCACGTCAGTACCCAAAGTGGGCTGATATCCTACCGCAGAAGGCATACGACCCAATAGTGCCGATACCTCAGAACCAGCTTGAACAAAGCGGAAAATATTATCAATAAATAACAGTACGTCTTGTTTATTCACATCACGGAAATATTCCGCCATGGTCAGCGCCGATAGACCAACTCGCATTCTCGCTCCTGGCGGTTCGTTCATCTGACCATATACCAGAGCAATTTTCGACTCTTCTGGGTTATCAGCATTGATTACGTTAGACTCAATCATCTCGTTATAAAGGTCATTACCTTCACGAGTACGCTCGCCTACACCACCAAATACGGAAACTCCACCGTGTTGAATTGCAATGTTGTTGATAAGTTCCATCATAATAACGGTCTTACCAACACCAGCACCGCCGAAGAGACCAATCTTTCCACCTTGGCGATAGGGAGTCAAAAGATCAACAACCTTGATTCCAGTTTCAAATACTTTAGGTGCTGTTTCTAGGTCGGTTAATTTGGGTGCAGGACGGTGAATTGGGAAAGTTTCTTCTGTATTGACGGGTCCTTTCTCATCTACAGGCTCCCCTAGCACGTTGAAGATTCTGCCTAGAGTCGCTTTACCTACAGGTACGCTGATGGGTGCGCCAGTATCAATAATATCCATGCCGCGAACTAGCCCATCAGTACCACTCATGGCAACAGCACGAACCTGGTTATCACCAAGTAGTTGTTGCACTTCGCAAGTTACGGAAACGTCTTGTCCAGCGGAGTTTTTACCTTGAACTTTTAAAGCGTTGTAAATACGAGGCATTTTGCCGCTAGGAAATTCGGCATCTAATACAGGACCGATAATCTGAGTAATTTTACCAGTGTTTGTTTTATCTGTGGTGGCTACCATTTTTTAATATCTACTTGGTGGTTAGCTGTTTTATATGGCAGGTAAAATCTTAATTAAGTGTAAAATTTTGCCACCTTTAAGACTATCATTGATCGATTCATCTGCAAACTCCCTTCATGTAGGTGTTTTACTAGAACAACTTAAGTCTAATCAAAACAATTAAGCTACGACTTTGCTTTAGGTCAAGGATTAAAGATTAAGGGAAAGAGCTAGCCAGGTAAAATCTTAAACTCCTTGAGAGCAGGAATAAAGTTTTTGTTTTCATGACTAGGACGACTAAGTTTAATCAGGGCAAATCGTTGTGCAGAAGTTAAGCTACTCCATTGTGGGACAGTTAAATTAACTTGATGTAGATGGGCTTGTGCGGCAACTGTATCAGGTATATTTTGGGAATCTAGCCAAGCTGGGGCGGGATCAACGGCTAATTCTTTGGCTGGTTGACCAGTATGAAGCACAACCAGGTCTTGCAGATTCTTCTGATAGGTCTGGCGTTCGGCTTCGGTTTCACAGGGCATTGCTACTAGAGATTGGCGTTCTTGATGACTAAATTGATTCCAATGAGACAGCTTGAGCTTAACACCACAATTATCCAACTTCATCCTGACCTGCATCGGAATACATTGTAGAGAACCAACAAAATCTGCTTCAAACTGAAAATAATTTGAATCTGAGGTGGATGATTGAGTAGGTAAATTGCTCATTGGTTTTGCTTTTGTTTGTAGTGATAAAAACTAACGGCTGGCTCAAGTTATAATTACTTGCCAAAATTTAAATAATTAGTAGCATTGATAATGACCTGTTTCCTCAAAAAAATAGGATCTATTATTAATGATTATTTTTTATTATTCTACGATCAAAAATCGGCGTAGTTTTCAGAAGTGATTAAAAGCCGTCCTTCTTCTAGTAAGCCTAGAGCTGCAAACTTTAGTCGAAGATATTTAGGGCAACAAATACTGTTGATCTTTAATTCTTGGCGTAATTTAGACTGGTTATTACTTTTATTAGTTGTTGGCTTAACTATTTTTGGCGGCTTAACAATCTACAGTACTGAGCCACTAGGAAGACACAGCTATAGTTTTCAGCATTGGACAGTTGGTGTTCTTGGTTTTGTTTTAGTGCTGATTTTCTCCCGCTGGAATTACCAACTGCTATTACGCTGGCATTGGCTGATTTACACCATAACCAACGTATCGTTAGTCGCGGTGATGCTGACAGGGGTTACGGCAAAAGGAGCACAACGCTGGATCAATATTGCTGGCTTTAACGTTCAGCCTTCAGAATTTGCCAAAATTGCTATGGTAATAACCCTAGCAGCTCTATTGCAAAAACAAGACAGTGCTAGTTTAAGTACCGTAATTAGAACCTTAATTATTACGGCTATTCCCTGGGGTCTAGTCTTTCTTCAGCCCGACCTTGGTACCTCCCTGGTTTTTGGTGCCATGGTGATTACGATGCTTTATTGGGCAAACGTGCAGACTGGCTGGCTCGTTTTAATGATTTCCCCCTTATTTTCGGCAATACTGTATCATCTATACCTTCCTGGCTGGGTGATTTGGGTCTTGACGGTTTCGGGTCTAGCCTGGTTAACCTTACCAGTCAAACCAGTGGCAACCCTCAGTGCTGCGGTAATTAACTTAGGCGCAGTGGAGTTAGGTAATTTTTTTTGGAGCCTGCTCAAAGATTACCAAAAAGCCAGATTAATTATGTTTCTTGATCCTGAACAAGACCCTCTTGGTGGAGGGTATCATCTGATTCAATCAAGAATTGCGATTGGTGCTGGAAAATTATGGGGACAAGGTTGGCAACAGGGAAGCCAAACTCAGCTAGATTTTATTCCTGAACAACATACTGATTTTATTTTTTCGGCGGTGGGAGAAGAATTTGGATTTTTGGGCTGTGTAATTCTGCTATCAGTATTTTGGCTGATTTGTTTGCGCTTAATCTGGATTGCCCTGACGACTAAGAACAATTTTGGCTCTTTATTGACAATTGGAGTTTTGAGCATAATTGCTTTCCAAACAGTAGTAAATATCTGTATGACAATTGGGCTGGCTCCCATCACTGGAATTCCTCTGCCCTGGATGAGCTATGGTCGCTCATCTCTATTATCAAGTTTTATCTGTATCGCATTAGTTGAATCTGTAGCTAGCGATCGCGAATCAAAGAAAAAAATTGGGTATTAAACTGGTTTACTAATAAATATTGACAATTCAAACCAACAGCAAATCAGCACACAATAATGATTGAGGGATTAAAATCAATCATCATTATGTGCTGGAATTTTTTAAAAGCTTTTAATTTAGCTAACTAGAGCAATTGCTGGCTCACTTGCCACCTAACCATAGGATTCAATTTTCTCTTTCCCATTGGGCATAGGCGGTGCAAATTTTTGCCAGCCCAGATATTGCTGCAAAATATTCCAAACATACAACGGGTTTAGAATGACATAGCGCTGCCATAGCCGCTTCGGCTCCTGAATGAGACGGAAGAACCATTCTAGACCAGCATCCTGCATCCATTTGGGGGCTTGGGGTAAAGTCCCCGCATGAAAATCAAAAGCAGCACCGACAGCCAAAATTGGCAGATTGAGCAGGTTACGGTACTCATAAGCCCAGGTTTCCTGTCTGGGGCAACCTAAGCCCAGAAATACGGCACTAGCTCCAGATGCCTTAATTCTCTCAACTAATTCCAACCGCTCTAATTCCGACAGTCTCCTGAATTTTGAGGCTTCCATACCCGCAACTGTAAATCCAGGATAGAGTCGTTGAAGATTCTCCGCAAATTTGGTTAAAGTTTCCCTTTTGCTGCCATAAAGATAAACGCTCAATCCTTCTTTTGCCAAGGATTCCGCTACCTTAAGAGTAAGATTAGGTCCGTAAACGCGGTCAGGCAGACTTTGTTTATAAAGAGAGGCGATCGCCCATCGTACAGGTTGACCATCGGGCACAACTAAGTCTAAACCATTCAGCCGTCTGGCATGAGTGCTATCCATGAAACCAGTCATCACTCCATGCACTGCTAGGGCACTAACAGAACAAGGCTGCTTATTTTTGGCAGCATCAGTAATAGTTTCTACGGCGTAGTCATAATCAACGGCGTTAACGTTAATACCTAATATTGAATATTTTCCTAGATTAATCATTGCACATTCCACCTGGATATACCACTTTCGTAGATTTCCGTCAAAATCTGGTTAATGTTGTATTTGAGATTCCACTTAGGGTAGTGGGATTTAAATTTAGACAAGTCACTGACGTACCAAATATGATCACCGCTGCGATTGTTGTCCGTGTAGGAATAATCCAGCTTTCTTCCAGCAAGCTCTTGGGCAATAGCGATCGCCTCCAGCATGGAACAGTTACTTTCTCGACCGCCGCCGATGTTGTAAACTTCCGCCACCCGAGGATTTAGATAAAATTGGTAGAAAGCAGCAATCAGATCCGAAGAATGAATATTATCGCGGACTTGCTTACCCTTATAGCCATATATCGTGTAGGGCTTACCAATTGCCGTACATTTGACTAAATATGCCAGAAACCCATGTAGTTCCGTCCCTGAATGATTAGGACCCGTCAAACAACCGCCCCGAAAAGAAGCCGTTCTGATGCCAAAATAACGCCCATATTCTTGAACCAGTACATCAGCAGCCACCTTAGAAGCACCGAATAAGGAATGCTTGCATTGGTCAATGCTCATGGTTTCAGGAATTCCTGGATGATATTCATGAGTCTCGTTGATTTCCCAGCGTTTTTCCAATTCTATAAGAGGTAAAGCGTTAGGCAAATCTCCATAGACCTTATTCGTAGATGTAAAAATGAAAACCGCATCGGGACAGAATTCACGAGTCGCCTGCAATAAATTGAGAGTTCCATTGGCATTGACAGTAAAGTCGGAGAAAGGGTCGCTGGCTGCCCAATCGTGAGACGGTTGCGCTGCAGTATGAATGATTAATGAAATATCATTGCCAAAATGTTGGAAAATTCCTTTTATTTTTTCATAATCGCGAATGTCTACATCACGATGCTCATAATTATCAATTTCTTGCTCAAGCTTTTGTCGATTCCACCTAGTTGAGGCTTCCTCCCCAAAGAAAAACTTACGCATATCATTGTCAATACCGACAACATCCATGCCCAAACTGCTAAAAAATCGAACCGCTTCGGAACCGATTAGTCCAGCAGACCCAGTAATAATTGCTACACCCATATCCGACTATATTTTTTAACTAATGGCTAAACAGAGCTACTCACGACTTTTACCTAAGAAATTAGACAAAGGGACAATTAATCATAAGTAATTACTGTTAAGTATATTTACTATTTAACCTTAGCTATAATACATTGAAATCATTAATCTGTCGATATATACATCAGTAAAATTATTGACTAAAGTCGTTCCTAGAAACTGTAGCAATTAAGACTATGCTATCGTTTATTTCAAATGAACTATTAAATTTAGAAGATAATTACAGTTAAAGATAGGCATGAGATTAAAGACAAACACTGCTCTAATGCTCGTTTGAGATAATTTTCTATATTATCAAAGAGCTTTAGATTTACCCAGGCATATGTGCTAGTAAAAAAAACATCATTTCTGAGCTTTAATAAAAAATTATTCTGACTTCATATATTCTTTATAAGTTTAGACCTGAAGTCTAGCAAACTAATTGCTGTTAAATGAGCCAAGCCTAAAGTTAATTGAGATAAGCTAGCATTATCTAGTAAGGCTCTTGACTTATAGAAAACACTCAAATAGAACCTAATTCGCGACTATTCAAAAAATAAATATTAGTTACTTACTAGTTTTGCCAGTTGAGAGGCTGCATAAAGGTGATAGAGCTATTAGTCCTTAAGCTAAATCGCCAACTACTGGAATTAGTTGACTGGGTTTGATGGTACGAAAACCTCAATTTGTTAAATCTGTAACCAGAATTTTTATAGCTTATACCTGATGAATTTTGGTGTATTCCTGATACTGACTACCAAAACTGCCTGTAATCATCCCTGCTCCCAGAAACGCCGTCTGGATGCCGCGGACAAAAACAGCTTTGCGCCCCAGAGAAACTACAGCGGTTAAGATTCCCTGAATGAAGCGAAAAGCTCCCTTGGCAAGTCTCTGAATTCTCGTGCCTAAAGTCCGACTCTGAACCAATTCGCAAAAAGCAAAGCCATTTCCCCGACGATAAGCTCTTTGCCACAGCCATTTGGGATTTGTCCGACTAGCAGGAAGCCATTCCGTCACCAGTGCCTTATCAGCCCAAACCGCTTTAAATCCATTGTCATACACCTGCATAAAAAGGTGGGTATCATCAGCTCCGTTAGAACGAAACTGCTCATCAAATCGAATCTTTTGAAACAGTTCGGCTTTGGCAAAAAGATTGCTCGTATAAACATAGCCGTATTTATGCAATAAATTCTGCCCATTGGGTAAATTGCCACTGCCAAAAAAGCCATGGAGCCAATCTGCTGTTGGCTGCACGAAATGGGGAGCAACAGGACCCGTCAAAATATCTGCCTTGAACTCCTGCTGGGCAGCAAGTAACTCGTCCAGCCAATCTTCTGCGGGTACTTCATCATCATCCAAGATTGCAATGAAATCCACCTCATTTTTTACCAGATCAACTGAATGATTTCGAGCAAAAGGAATTCCTCGCTGCTTCTCAATATCAAATTGTAGTTTGACATCATGCTCAGCCATAAATTGGTCACAAACATTTTTTGCCGAGCCTTCAGCATCATTATCTACCACTACCAGATGAATATCAGGCTGGGAATTCTTGCTAAACTGCTGTGCAGCAATGCCCTCTAATAGTCTCTTTAGACCATCAGGACGAAAACATGTAATTACGCATATGGCAACTTTAATGGACTTGGGATTATTGGGCGTTTGAATTTCGTTTTCTAAAGCTCTAATGTTCATTCTGCTAACATTAATTACGATGAAGTAATAAATAATTATGAGTGCAATATAAATAGCTGGATTAAATTATCCACAGTCAATTTGTCATAGATAATAGCATCACTTCTACTAAGAATTCTAAGTTAATAGCTTGATTGTCAGCCATAATACTTAAGTCGTAGATACATCATATGAGTATATAGTGAGGCTTGTTAATTTTCCGAGATAAATTATTTTCCGAAGGAATCGGTGTTAGTTTGATGCTATTCAGCATACTTTAAGCTTATTAAGCTAGGGTGACTTTGACAAGCTCTAAAAATTAATTTTTTAGGCTAGGGTAAAATTGATATGGACTAGTATACTTAACTTTTCAACTGACTTATTGTACCAGGGTAAGCGCAAGAAAATAGATCAGAAAAAAATGCTAATTTAAAGCAGAAAG
>JBCBIE010000069.1:0-25583 GCA_038524995.1 Cyanobacteria bacterium J06621_8 | reverse complement strand
CCAGGGTTGGCCGAGCGGTTTAGGCAACAAACTCATAATTTGTGCAAGGCAGGTTCAACTCCTGCACCCTGGACTAAATCATTTTCTCTTAAGTAGAGAACGATAGGTAAATATATATTAACAAAGCAGAGATTTGAGTAAATAGCTATTGGCTCTATGCCATGCCACAAAAGGGATCTTGCACTACGTGTGAACAAGGTTTTTTCCGTATTGCCGACTCCAGATAGATGGAGCAGCATTAACCCTATTGAGCTTAAAGCTTAGAGCTAATAGCTTGATACTATGACCTAAGTTGAATTCTTAGCAGTTTAGGTTCAAACCTGCTGGTGAGCTACTCTATTTTAAAGAAAGTCACGCAGCATGAGTTTTAGGCTAGAAAGCGCTATAGCTAGGATTTTCTAGGACGGAAGTATCATAAGGATTTTCTAGATCTCTGGTGATTACCTTCGCTCCCATTTCCGACTGCTGCTTTAATCCTGCCTGATAGACATCATCAACAGCTTGACCGTCAGCAGAAATATCTTGTTCAGGATAGCCCGTGATCCCAATAATATTATCCAGTTGTCCGACGATGCTGCTTTGCCAAAAAGCATTTTTACCTTTTGTGAAGTAGGCATCTTCAAATTGCTGAGACAAGGATACTGGTTCTGCTTTAGCTTCGAGGGCAAATAAACTAGCAATAGCGGCTATTACTAGGACTTTACTTAATTTAGTAAACTTAATAGGCATTACTTTACTTATATGAGTGAATTTACAAGGGGTCATCGGTATAGAACCCTGCTGATAAAAAACAGGGAGTGCTTGAATTTATCAAGCAACAACTTCTGCTCAATCCTAGCTGAAGAATCAGCGAAAGCAAAGTCCACTAATAACTATTAATAACTATCTTTTTTGGAGCAATTATGAATCCTAAATCAATTGCTGGTGCCTCCCTCGCGACGGCTGACACCGATGCTTTGCGGCAAACTTTATTAAATTTAATTGTTAAACACGCCTATATTGAAGGCGACTTTACCCTGTCTTCTGGGGTCAAAAGTTCCTATTACATTAATTGTAAACTCGTGACCTTGACCGCTGAAGGAGCTCTAGCTTTGGGGCGACTTCTGTTTCAAATCTTGCCCGAAGATACTGCGGCGATCGCAGGCTTAACTCTGGGTGCTGATCCGATGGTGTCGGCGGTGAGCGTGGTTTCTGCCTATGAAAATGCGCCTATTCCAGCCTTGATTATTCGCAAACAGCCTAAAGGACATGGAACCCAAGCTTACATCGAGGGACCCACTCTTGCCCCTAGAGCCAAGGTAGTTGTCTTGGAAGATGTGGTAACTACGGGAGCCTCTGCACTTACCGCAGTTGAACGATTACAGGCTGCGGGATACCAGGTGACTAAAATTCTGGCTCTGGTGGATCGCGAACAGGGCGGTAGGGATTTATACTCATCAAAAAACATTCAGTTTCAGGCTTTATTTTCTATTAACGAAGTCCAACAAAAATCTGCCCAAATATAAATCATGGGCGAGCATAACTTACGCTAATTTAGATTAGCTTAGAGCTTTGTTAAAAGAATTTACTTTTTGTTATACAGACGTCGAATATTATTGGCTAAGCTAGAGGAGTAATCATCTTTTTCAGGTCTTATGGACATATTTTCTCCTCGGGATTCTCGGTCAGTAAATTGGTCAACTATCATTATGTTTGCTTTAGGATTCTGGCTCAGTGGTAGCCTGATTTTCGATTTTTTGGTAGTGCCTGGAATGCTGACCAGCGGTATGATGAACGAGCCTAGTTTTGCCAGTACAGGATATCTAATTTTTGGCACTTTTAATCATCTAGAGTTATTGTTCGCGGCAACTATCTTAGCGGGATGCTTGGTTTATCACTATGGCTACGGCTTAAGCAGTAAAGTTAACTTTAAGTCTGTTGGGAATGCCAGCATTCTTTTAATTATTGCTTTAGCTTATACCTATGTATTTACGCCGCAAATGAGCAGCCTGGGTATGCCTTTAGATATGTTTACCGTTGCTCCAGATAGCGCCCCAGCTATGACCATGATGCATCTTGCTTATTGGACTTTAGAAGCAGTTAAGTTAATTGCGGCGACAGCGCTGCTGCGGGTTTTTTATCGTAATTCTTGTGTCTTGGGTTAAAGATTAATAGTTGTTACGAGTTAACTATAATTTCTATAATTTCTCAAGCTAAATAGTGTAGAAATACCTAGGGTCAGAGGGCTCATTAATGGTTATTTCTGCACTATTTTTAATTTAATTTCTCGCAGACAAATCCACCAAAAGTAAATTGTGAGGTTAATTAAGCCCACCAGTTTACTACCGTCTTCTAGCATGGCATGAACCCCGCGACTGCTAATTGGCGTAACGTCGATCGCACTGGAAAAGCCAAACAGGCAAAAAGAGAGCAACAGGGGAATGTAGGGAGTCTGCCTAATACGATGGCGAAACAGCCAGGCGTATAAAATAAGCAGCAAGCCATAAAAGCTATAAACAGCCAGCTTGATCAGCTTACAGGTACGAAAGAAAACACAGAGAATTAAGGTGAGGCGAAAGCGATCATCGAAAAACAGCAGCAGCATCACCATAGCACTGGCTGAAAGAAAAATTTGCAGCTGACGACTGGATTTGGGCAATAAACTAACGGAAAAAAGACAAATTGCGATCGCCGTACACCATAATATTTCGGAAAGGCTAGTTAACCAGCCTGAATAAAACATTTGATAGTAAAAAGGATCGCTAAAAAGACTTTCAATACTGGCACCCTTACTTTTAACCTTGGCGTAGATACTAAGTAGGCTTAAAACCAGTATAGTAATAGCGTTCAGCCAGATCAAAATCGGCATGGTGGCAAAATGTGCCCTGCTGCGCTTCAGCCAAGAGTTCAGTAGGTTAAGAGCCGTAGATTTCTCTCTCATCAGTAGTTGTTAAATATTTCGCGGGTAATCCTGAGTGAACAGGTTAGTATTAATCCCTATCCTATCTTGGGCAAAGATCTGAAATTGGGTCAGGTATTTTTGGATTTTTTTCAGGGGATAGAAAGGAACTATAATTTGCTTAACCTACAGGCAATCAGATCGATCAAGATACGATGACCCCACTACTAAGTAAGTTTTTCCAGCTTAAACTTGAAACCGAAGATCCTGAAGAAAGATTTATTACTTCTGGGGTCAGTTGGCAGGCTTATGAGTCACTTCTAAAATCACTGGAGAATAGTTCTGGTTATCGGGTGGCTTACCTCCTAGGAACTCTAGAAATTATGGCTCCCAATCGTAATCATGAGTTAGATAAAAAAGCGATCTCCAGACTATTGGAAGCTTATTTAGAAGAAAATCGCATTAATTTTTGGGGGTTGGGTTCAACTACTTTCCGTAAGCGAGATCAGCAAGTAGGTAAAGAACCAGATGAATGTTACTGTATCGAGACAGATAAAGATCTTCCCGATCTGGCGATCGAAGTTATTTACACCAGTGGCGGGGTTGATATTTTAGAAATTTACAGGTGTTTAGGAGTTGGGGAAGTATGGCTGTGGCAAAATCAACAGTTTAGGATTTACTGTTTGCAGGATAGCGACTATCAGCAACAGCAGCGGAGTCAATTATTACCAGATTTAGATATAGCTTTATTAACCCAATATGTAGTTATGGGAGATCCCTTAGCCGCAGTTATTGAGTGGCGTCAACAGCTTCGAGCTAAATAAAGGGGTTTTACCCTAGCTATAAGCCATAAGCCTATAGCTTTTTGATAAAACTTTATTGATTAATTTAAAAGGCTAACTATATGTAGCGTTTTTTTTTCTATTTTATATAACCATTAAAAAGCGATCGTCGATTTTAGCGATCGCCTTCAGTTAATAATCTTTTTAAAATAACAATCTTTTATAATCGATAAAGCTTAGTCAATTAATTACACCTAAAATATATTAGAAGTTTTAAAGATACTAATTTATTTTTACAGCTCAAATCTCTGAAAATTGTTAAAGTAAAGCTAGTTAATCAGCCTGTCTAACTTTTCACCTACTAATTCTTTTAATAGGGTTCATCCAGTGAGCATCTTTTTTGCCCTTATTTTCTTCTGATTCTTCAGTATCTTTAATTGACTTTTCAATACGGTTTGAATAACTCTTCATAAACGGAGAATAAAGAGTTAACTCATAAAATTTATTATCCAAGTAGTTTTAATTTTTCAGTATAGAAACTTTTTCAAAGAAGTGTAATACTTTATGTAGATCGTCAAAATATTCGTTAGGGGAATCCTTATCATATCTTATTTTATGATAATCATATTTCTTTTTTTCATCTTCGAGCTTTTTAAAGAGTTCTATCATTCTCAATCGAGAGTCAACCATATGTTTACTTTCAAACTCTTCATATAATCTCAGTGTTCTATTAGTTTCATCCTGTTCATTTTGTCGCTCCCTTAAAAAAATGTTTGTCTTATAAACACTAAATACAGCAACTATTATTGTAACGATGTTTGTCAAGATGCTGTTTATATCTATTTAGGAAGTCGAACAAATAGTTCTCTCTTGAAATGAATTAATTGATGATAATATAAAAAGCATACAACCGATTAAAATTATTGCTATTACAGATAGAATATTAGACAACATTTTAATAAATCTAAAAATAAGATTAATCTAAATTTTTGCAGATAATTACGTAAGTTGACAAAATAATTGGTCGTTATCCTAAAAAATAATTTGCTACTCCGTAAATTTGTTGATCATAATAAATGTCAAAAATACTGTTTAATTGAAGATGCAATATTATTTTTATATTTCGTTGCTTCTATTCTGACTTTGACTTACTATTTTATCGTCCAAAATAAAAAATCTGTTTGGATGAACTAATAAGGATATTTAAAAAATGGAATTGGGCGATCGCTTTTTAACCTACAAAAAATCAGCTAAGTTGTTCAACTAATTTTGCAACTCGCTCTTTAATTTCATCTCTAACCCGATGGAAAGTAGCTATAGGTTGCCCGTCGGGATCATCTAATTCCCAATCTTCAAACACTTCCTGCATTACCCATTCCGAAGGCAACCCCGTACCACAGCCGCACATGGAAATTACCGCATCATAATCTTCCGCCTTAAAATCACCCAGAGCATCAGAAGTTTGCTGGCTAATATCAACGTCAATTTCTGACATGACCTCAATCGCCGTAGGGTGGACTCGGCTAGCCTCTAAACCAGAGGAGAACACCTCAATTTTATCTTTTCCTATAGTTCTGCCAAAACCCTCTGCCATTTGCGAACGACAGGAATTACGACGACAGACAAACATTACTTTTTTCATGATTTTAGCCAATTTAAATTGAGTTATTTATCTTCACTTTTGCTGTGCAGCTTTCCGTTCACTATGACGATCAGTCAGATAATCCACCTTGTCCCTTAACAGCAGAGTGAATTTATACAGTTCCTCCATCACGTCGATAACTCTGTCACGATAGGGAGAATCTTTCATTGTTCCATCTTCATGAAACTCTTGATAGGCTTTAGCTACAGAAGATTGATTAGGAATAGTAAACATCCGCATCCACCGCCCCAAAATCCGCAGGGTATTAACGGCATTGAAAGATTGAGAACCGCCGCTAACCTGCATTACGGCTAAAGTTTTTCCCTGAGTTGGTCTGACAGAACCAATACTCAGAGGTATCCAGTCAATTTGATTTTTGAGAATCCCTGTCACGTTACCGTGCATCTCAGGAGATGACCAAACCTGTCCTTCTGACCATTGACTCAACTCCCTTAACTCTTGAACTTTAGGATGGGTTTCTGGCACTTGTCCTCGCAAAGGCAATTCATGGGGGTGAAAAAATTTAACCTCTGCCCCTAAATCCTTCATGATGCGGGCGGCTTCTTCCGCTAAGAGACGACTGTAAGAACGTTCTCTTAAGGAACCATATAAAAATAGAATTCGCGGTGGATGGTCAAAACTGGTCACTTCATTCATCATCTATCATTTTTTGAACTGACTAGTTCAGGTAGTTAGTGGCAATAGCTGGAATCGAAATATTATTGCTTAATTAATTGCGGTAACCGATTTAAAAACTCTACTTGAGCCTCCCTTAGTTCCGCTGCTGGACGAGCCTTTTTTAGTAAGGCGATCGCATTTTCTGGAAGTTCTCCTGTTGCTACTAAATATGCCGCAAGTAACGTCCCTGTTCTCCGATTACCACTGGTGCAGTGAACCACTACTGGCTGGCTAGTGCCAACTAAGGGTTGAGCAAATTGAACAAACTGCTGTACCTGTTCTAGGTTAGGTGGCTTCCCCCCTGTGATGGGGAGCCAAAGAGCCTGGAACCCACTCTCCTCATATTCTTTGATTCCCGAAGGCTCGTCCATTACCGAGACAACCCCCCGCATTCCAGCTTGATATAGCTGCGGTAAATCTTCTATTGGTGGTCTAGACATCCCTGCCAATTTTTCAGGTAGCAGCCACCATACATAATCTGGATAGAGCATCTGCTTAAATTATCAATGAATACGCCATCAAAGAAGAGCTTGCATTCGTCCTATTGTTTGCTCATGCTCAAGGCGCATTAATCCCTTTGAGCTTGAAGCCAAGTGCTTTGTGAGGATAATCAATCAACCTTCCAACAATGTTCAATGATCACTGTTAAATGATTATTGTTTACCGATAAGGACTCACACAACGAGGATCGAGTAAAGTCGCTTTTTCGGGCTGTCGGGGAAACCAATCAGCAGTGCGCTTACAAAACTCCACCAGCATTAGCATTACAGGAACTTCTATTAACACCCCTACCACCGTCGCTAGCGCTGCACCAGAGTTAAGACCGAATAAAATTACTGCCGTGGCGATCGCTACCTCAAAATGATTACTAGCACCAATCAGGGCTGCGGGGGCAGCATCTTCATAGTCTAGTCCCAGCTTTAATCCTGCAACGTAGGTAATGAAAAAGATAAAGTTGGTCTGTAAAAACAACGGTACGGCAATCAGCAAAATATGTAGGGGGTTATTGACGATTAATTCCCCTTTAAAGGCAAATAAGAGAACTAGGGTTAATAATAATGCGGCGATCGCCACAGGAGAAAGATATTGCAGGAATTGCTCTTCAAACCAGCGTCTACCTTTATTATGGAGAATCCAGTGACGGCTGAAGATTCCAGCCAGCAGGGGCAAACCAACATAAATCATTACTGAAAGAACAATGGTTTCCCAGGGAACAGTCAAATTATTTGCCGAGAGCAACCATTTTCCCAACGGGGCATATAGAAACAGCATCGCTAAGGAATTAACTGAGACCATTACCAAGGTATGACCCTGATTGCTATAGGAGAGATAACCCCACATCAGCACCATAGCGGTACAAGGGGCGATTCCAAGTAAAATTGTCCCTGCAATATAGGAATTTGCCAGGGTAACCTCAACCCCACGGATTACTTCCGTCTCGGATAAAAATGACTGAAATAGCCAGCCGAGGAAAAACTGAGCAAATACCACCATGGTGAAAGGCTTAATTAGCCAGTTAATTACTAGGGTCAACAATACTGGTTTAGGAGACTTAGCCGCCTTTTTTGCCTGGGTGAAGTCAATCTTCACCATGATGGGATACATCATGAAAAATAGGCAGATGGCAATGGGAATCGAGACGTTATACAGGCTCATACTATCAAGGGATTGAGCCACTCCAGGAAAAATCTTGCCTAGGGCAATTCCCGCAGCAATGCAAAGAGCAACCCAAACTGTTAGATATTTTTCAAAATAATTAAGCTGACCACCAGCCTGCACGGCTTTAGCATTTACTTGAGGACTTTCAGGATTCATCTGGTTGTTTATAGTAGTTAAAATCTAGCTTGTTTTTTTAATAGTTCAGGGATAGACAGTAATCTATCCATCGACCAGAGTTAATTGGTTTTTCTATGTCGTCAAAGAATTCGCAATAATCAAGAAAGCGATCGCATTCCTGGCAAAAGCAATCTAGATTTAAGCTTCATCTCCTCTTGCTCCCTCATAAATTATCGGAGTAAATTTATTTTACATCAAGTTTTATTGATACATCAAAAAATATTGATATATTATCGCTCAGTATAGACTAGCTTCGTTTAAAAGATATTGGTTTGTAGCCATCAGCCATCAGCCATCAGCTCGCAGTATACGATGAAACTATAGCTAGATTATCTGGAAAAACCTTTTACTCACAATTTCTAGCAGGCAAGATATCGCCAAAACGACGATACTCCGCTAAATACTGTTCAAGGGCTAAAAATTGAGCCAAATTGAGGCTATAGTACATCCATCTCCCCTCCTGTCGCGATCGAATCAAGCCAGCATCTTTAAGAGTTTTGAGGTGGAAAGAAAGCTTAGATTGATTCACCTTTAGCTTTTCACATAGTTCGCAGACGCAAAGTTCCTGAGAACGGAGTATTTCAATGATTTGCAGCCGCAGCGGATCTGACAATGCACGAAAGCTAGCCCCAATTTGAGTAGTGTCGAGAGTAAAAGCTTGCATCAAATTTTATTGATATGTTTCTTTCTATATTAAGGGATGGTTAATAGATTGGCTACGGGAACTATTATCAAACTGAGTTGAGAGGCTTCATTATTGCATGATGACACGTTAAAAACAGTTGACATCAATTACACTGATAAATGTCAATAAATATAACATTTGCCATTCTATTGGCATTTATTAAGTATTTAACAGCAGAGATCGGCTCATGGAAAAAATCGAAATAAAAAATTTTCTGGGTATCAAAGATATAACTGTTGAAGTAAAGCAAATTAATATTTTCATTGGTCCTCAAGCAAGTGGCAAGAGCGTCATTGCCAAATTGCTTTATTATTTTAAGGATTTTTTATCAGAAATAATATTTGCTGCTGCTGAAGAAGATAATCAAAGCGATCTTGATCAAAAATGTCAACAGAAGTTTCTAAAGTTTTTCCCTTCATCAGCCTGGGGGAATGATAGTTTTCAAATTCGATATTCCTTTCATCAGCAATATATTGAAATTAAGAGAACAAATGGTGCGAGAAAAAAATCAGTAAAAGTAATTTTAAAATATTCCAAAGCATATCAAGATTTTTTCAACGCTTTAGTAAAATTAAGACAAGATTTTCCTGATAAAAATACACGAGAATATTTGCCTTTTAATCTTATCTCTAAGCTTAATTCAAAATTAAGCGCAAAAAAAACACTTCTAACTTTGATGTCTCAACTTCCAGGCAATCAAAGCAATATAGGATATTTTAATCAATTATATATTCCTGCTGGAAGATCTTTCTTCTCAAATCTTAAAAATAGCATCTTCACTTTCTTGTCTGATAATACTACTATTGATCCATTTTTAATCCAGTTTGGAACTTATTATGAAAATAGCAAGAAAATAGCAGTAGAACAAATAAATAATGAACACGGAAAGTTACTCCCAGAAATTACTTTCTTAACCAGTAAAATTCTTTGCGGCGAGTATTTACAAATTAATGGTGATGACTATATAGTTAATGATAATAGGACAATTAATCTTGCTAATTCTTCTTCAGGACAGCAAGAGACTTTACCTTTATCGATAATATTAAAGAATATTGCTCTTGAAGAATCAGAAGAAGGAGGGAATTCTATATATATAGAAGAGCCTGAAGCGCATATATTTCCGACAGCACAGAAGAGTATAGTAGAACTTATTGCTACTGTTTATAATGCACAAAAAGATAGAGCACAATTTTTTATTACAACTCATAGTCCATATATATTGACTGCATTTAATAACTTACTGCAAGCTGGTATTCTAGCTGTTGATGCTACGGAAGAAAAACTCAAGAAAATAAATAAGCTTGTTCCTGAGTCAAGATTGTTAAACTCTGATGAGGTAGCTGTCTATTCATTAGAGAATGGCTATTGTCAGTCAATTATGGATCAGGAAACAGGATTAATTGATGCAAGCATGATTGATGAAGTATCCAATGAGCTAGCAGTCCAATTTGATCAACTTTTAGAGCTTGAAGAATGAGAAATTTTGGTGCATGTGAGGAAATTAAAGAAAATACCCAGATAGTTATTAAAGATCAAAAAAGCAAAAATAATCGCAGTAAGTTTCGCATCCACAATTCTCGAAAAACCAAAGTTAGAGTGATTCAGGTTGATGATTGTGTAATCACAAAAGGAAAGAGATGTGATTATTTGGTTATTCTGTCAGATAATCAAGAACTGTATATTGAGCTAAAAGGAGCAAAAGTTAGCTATGCAGTTGAACAAATTTTTGCGTCTATTCCTCAGTTAACTGCTGATAAATCTAAGCTTAAATTAGGTTTTGTTTCTAGTACCAGATGTCCAATTAATTCTACTGAAACTCAAAAGTTGAAAAAGATAGCAAAAAAACAACACAATCTTCAGCTGCTTATTAAGAATGGCGAAATAGTCCACAAAGTATAATTATAAGTTTGATTACTTTATAACCGAACTATAGATTAAGACATTTAAAACCTCTTTGTGCCTCTGCCCCCATATGCGACGGGGATAAACGCCTCTGCGTGATATAAAAATTAAAGGAAGAAAAGTAAATATAAAAAAAGGTAGAGATTGAAAACCCCTACCTCAATAAATTATTTAAATTTTAATCAGCAATTAAGAAGAAGGAAGCAGTTCTACCTGCTCTTTCTGCGGTACGATGGCCACCTTGTTATCTTCATCGATATCTACTGTAGCTACATCACCCTCTCCCAGACGACCAGAAAGAATTTCTTCTGCTAAGACATCTTCAAGGAGACGCATAATTGCCCGACGTAAAGGACGAGCACCGTAGGCTGGATTGTATCCTTCATCTACTAGACGCTCTTTGAACTTGTCGCTAACTTCTAGCGTAATTTCTTTCTCAGTTAAGCGTTGGAACACTTCCTTGAGTAAGATTTCGCTGATTTCCTTAACCTCGCCTTTATTAAGCTGACGGAAGACGATAATCTCATCGAGACGGTTGAGGAATTCAGGACGGAAGTAGCTCTTCAATTCTTCGTTAACTAGGGAACGAATGCGATTGTACTTGGCTTCTGCTTGATCATCAGCAAACTCAAAACCAAGTCCTCCGCCACCTTTTTCAATCACTTTAGAACCAATATTCGAAGTAAGAATTAGCAGAGTATTCTTAAAGTCTACCGTTCTACCTTTAGCATCGGTTAAACGACCATCTTCCAAGATCTGTAACAGCATGTTGAAGATGTCAGGGTGTGCTTTTTCAATCTCATCAAACAGCACCACAGTATAGGGACGACGACGCACCGCTTCCGTTAGCTGTCCCCCTTCGTTGTAACCGACGTATCCTGGAGGAGAACCAATTAGCTTAGAAACTGTATGGCGCTCCATGTACTCTGACATATCCAGGCGAATCATGGCGTCTTCAGAACCAAAGAAGTAGGTTGCTAAAGCCTTGGTTAGCTCAGTTTTTCCGACCCCAGTAGGTCCAGAGAAGATAAAGCTAGCAATGGGACGGTTGGGGTTTTTCAGACCAACTCTTGCCCTTCTAATAGCGCGGGAAGTCGCCTTAACCGCATCTTCCTGACCAATAATCCGCTGATGTAGAGTATCCTCCATGTGCATCAGCTTCTCAGACTCAGACTCAGTGATTTTGTTTACAGGTACTCCCGTCCAGGAAGCGACAATGTGAGCGATTTCCTCTGCGTCTACATGGGGAGAATCTTCACCATCATCGGATTCGTTCTTTTTGTTAGAAGCAATGGTGCGAATTTGCTCCTTGATTTCCATTTCGCGATCGCGTAATTCTCCAGCCTGGTCAAAATCTTGAGAACGTACCGCATCGTCTTTCTGCTTTAGGATCTCCCGTAACTCTTTATCCAACTCTTTAGCCGCTGGGGGCAACTGAGAGTTAATTAGTCGTACCCGAGAACCCGCTTCATCAATTAAGTCGATCGCCTTGTCTGGAAGATAGCGATCGCTAATATAGCGGTCAGAAAGTTTAGCTGCCGCGTCTAAAGCTTCATCTAATATTTTTAACTTGTGGTGCTGCTCGTAACGCTCCCGTAAACCATAGAGAATTTCCACGGTTTCCTCTACCGATGGTTCGCCAACCTGTACTGGCTGGAAACGACGTTCTAAGGCAGCATCCCGCTCAATGTGCTTACGGTACTCATCTAGGGTAGTAGCACCAATACACTGTAGTTCACCCCTCGCCAATGCTGGCTTAAGGATATTTGCTGCATCAATTGCCCCTTCTGCGGCTCCTGCACCAATCAAAGTATGAACCTCATCAATTACCAGGATCACATTGCCCGCCTGACGGATTTCGTCCATGATTTTTTTAAGGCGTTCCTCAAATTCACCACGATACTTAGTGCCTGCAACCAACAATCCGATATCTAGGGTAACAACCCGCTTTTCTTCGAGAATGTCGGGAATATCCTTGGTCGCAATGCGCTGAGCCAAACCTTCGGCGATCGCTGTTTTACCAACCCCTGGTTCTCCAATCAAAACAGGGTTATTTTTAGTACGGCGACCCAGAATTTGAATGACCCGCTCAATCTCTTTCTGTCTACCTACTACAGGGTCGAGCTTTCCTTCTCCCGCCATTTGAGTCAGGTTGGAGCCAAACTCATCAAGGGTTGGAGTCTTATTATTCCTGCTCTGACCACCACCAGAGCCAGCAGCAACCTCGGCAGTCTCTCCTAACATTCTAATTACTTGAGTGCGGACTTTCGACAAGTCTACGCCTAGGTTTTCTAAGACTCGCGCGGCTACTCCTTCTCCCTCTCTAATTAACCCTAAAAGAAGATGCTCGGTACCAATGTAGTTGTGACCTAGTTGGCGAGCCTCTTCTAGAGATAATTCCAGAACTCTTTTAGCTCTGGGAGTGAAAGGAATTTCCACTGCGACAAATCCAGAACCGCGCCCGATGATTTTCTCAACCTCAATGCGAGCATCTTTAAGATTGACTCCCATTGATTTAAGAACCTTGGCAGCGACTCCAGTACCCTCTCCGATTAAACCTAAGAGTATTTGTTCAGTCCCTACGAAATTATGACCCAGACGGCGTGCTTCCTCCTGGGCTAACATAATCACTTTTATTGCCTTTTCCGTGAAGCGTTCAAACATGTCTTATTTTAATCCACCTGCTTTGCCCTTATTATGGTGATTTTAGCACAGCCTTTTGATTTCCTGACTGGGTTGCCAGATCGGGAAATTACGGTAGTCAAATTAACAAATTTTATGCTTTTTTTATTTATTTGCTTTTTTACTTTAAATAGCAGTAGTTCTGACTCAGGCGCTGCTGTAATCGACGTTGCCACTGCTTTAAATTAGCTTGGACGTTACTCTGTCGCAATCCCTTGAGCCACAGGACTAAGGCATCGTCCCCCGAGGGCTGATAATAGTTCTTTCTGGTTCCTGCTACTCGAAAACCGAACTTTTGATACAGATTAATTGCCCCTTGGTTATTTACGTTTACTTCAAGAGTTGCCCAATCCAGCTGACGCGCGATCGCATTCTTAAGTATAGTCAGCAGCAGTAGTTGCCCTAAACCCTGCCTACGATGGTCGGGATGAATTGCCAGCAGGGTAATATGAGCTTCGTTAACAATTGCCCACAGGCAACAAACGCCTATTATTATAGGTTTTTTCTGCTCCTGATTGCTGGGCTCAGTTAAAGACATGACTAACAAACTGCTTTTTGGGCTGTCAATCTCCCTCAAATAGCCATCTTCAGTCCATAAGCCTCCCAAGCAAATTTGATCTAGCACCAAAACCTCTGACATTTGAAAAGAGCGTAAGGGCTTAATCTCTAAAATTTTCACCTATGTATTATGCTCAATTATTGACATTTTTAAGCCCTTAACAGTGCCTAAAAATTTAGTTAAACCTATATTTTTACGTTACTTTGCTGCGGTCTATGAAGCAAAGCTTTTTATTTTTTTAAGATTCTATCTCATTTTTGTCGTGAGATAATAATTACAGAAAATTATGGCTAGCAATTGACTAGTTACAGTAGCTCTCAAATACATCCGTACCTGGCAATAATCATTTTAGATTGCCGCTACCTTGAAGAATCTTGTCTAACTAACCAGCAATCAGTAATTAAAGTCTAGAAATTAAATTCAAACTTTTGGTCAACAGAGATTCTATAATATCGTCTGCCTACTCTACGGAAGAAATCCTCAGGAATATTCCTCAATTCCTCAGCAATTTAATCTAGGTGCAAGAGCGAGAAGATGCCCTAGTGAATATCGTCAAAAACTGTCTAGTTGGGAACGCTTATTAGCCCCTCACTACATATACGATACAAATGATCTAGCTGAACCTCCTAATTCTACTCGCAAGAAACCAGAACCTCTCTTCTAGTTCCCAATTAAGCAGTTAACGAAGATTCCACCCAAGCTAGCTGTAAACTAGATAGTAATTAATTACAAAAATTTCGCTAGTTAACCCACAAAGATAGAAATTATGCTTTCGCTTGATCGCAGTTTAGCCAATACGGGATACAAATATATTTCCTCAAATATAGACATTAACAACCCGCCTTCTCCTAACCAGGAGTTATTACCTCTGACTGCGAAGGTTAATAGCAACGATAATTTAGAAATTGGCGGCTGTGAGCTAAAGCAGCTAGTGGAACAATATGGCTCTCCTCTCTATATATTGGATGAATTTACCCTCAGAACAGCCTGTCGTCAATATCGCGATGGTTTTGCTACCTACTATAGCGGAAAGTCTCAGGTGATCTACGCTTCTAAAGCCTGGAGTTCTCTGGCTGTCTGCCGTATCATCGACAGTGAAGGACTGGGTTTTGATGTCGTATCTGGTGGAGAACTATACACTACCTTAAAAGCAGGGATCAACCCAGAACAAATTTATTTTCATGGCAATAATAAATCTTTCAGCGAACTGGAACTTGCCGTTGAGGTTGGCTGTACGGTTATCGTAGATAACTGGCTGGAATTAAAGACTTTAGCTCAAATTGCCTCCACGACAGGTAAGCAATCGGTGCCGATTATGGTGCGCCTTACCCCAGGAATTGAATGCCACACTCATGAATACATTCGCACTGGACATTTGGACAGCAAGTTTGGCTTTGATCCCCAGCAGCTAGAAGCAGTATTTACCTACCTTAGCCAACAAGAAAGCCTCAGCTGTGTTGGTTTACACGCTCACATTGGTTCGCAAATTTTTGAACGTCAACCCCATCAAGATTTAGCGGGGGTTTTGGTTGACTGGATGAAAAAAGCTCAGAGCCACGGTCTACCCGTAACAAATCTTAATGTCGGTGGGGGGCTAGGAATTAAATATATTGAAGCCGATGACCCCCCAAGCATCACAGAATGGGTCAAAGCCGTTAGCACCTCTGTTGAAAAAGCCTGTAAAGAGGCTAATCTAGAGCTGCCGAAGCTAATTGCAGAACCAGGGCGTTCTCTGATTGGTTCTGCTTGTGTCACGGCATATACTGTAGGTAGTCGCAAGGAAATTCCTGGGTTTCGGACTTATGTTGCGGTGGATGGAGGAATGTCCGATAATCCGCGCCCGATAACTTATGAGTCTATCTATCGTGCAGTAATAGCGAACCGCATGTCTGCTGCCATTAACGAAGAAGTTACTCTAGCTGGTAAACACTGCGAATCAGGGGATGTATTGATTAAACAGGCAGCACTACCAACGACTGAACCAGGAGACATTTTAGTGGTGATGGATACTGGAGCCTACAACTACAGTATGGCATCGAACTATAATCGTATTGGCAGACCAGCGGCGGTGCTAGCTTACCAAGGAGAAGCCAATTTAATTATTGAGCGTGAAACCTATCAAAATCTAATTGAACGCGATCGCTTACCTGAAAGACTGGTAAAACAGGAAAGTTAGATTTAGTATGGAAGCCAGCACAATTTTTGTCTAATGCTGGTTAAATTGCATCTGAGTTATTTGAGACTCGGAAATTGCTCTATTTATTTTGTCTCATTAATCATTCGTAATTAAGTAACTAAAAAACAATGTCATTGTCGGGTTTGCTTCCTGACTTAAGCCAGGTTAGTTCATGGTTGCCAGATCCAGTTAAAATAATCGATTTGGGCTTAGTATTAGTACTCAGCTATGTCCTGCTCTTAATTATTGGGGAAGGAGAGCGTCGTAGCCTATGGATGGTAAGAGGGTTTATCGTCATTATGTTGGCAACAGTAGTCAGCGGGAGGCTAGAGCTTGAATTACTCAGATTCTTGCTGGAAAAACTAGTTCTCGGTGCTGCTGTGGCAATGGCAGTAATCTTTCAATCTCAATTTCGTCGTCTACTGGAGCAGATTGGACGAGGTGAGCTCTTAAAATTATTCCAAGGCTCTGGTAGACCTAAAACTCAATCAGACAGCGTAATTGAAAGAATTGTTGAAGCAGTTAAGGAACTGTCTCAGAATCGGACAGGAGCCTTAGTTTTAATAGAAACCACTGGTTCTCTGGAAGGAGAAGATTTTGTTTCTGAAGGAGTTAGCTTGAATGCCGAGGTTTCCAA
The DNA here is from genome assembly GCA_038524995.1 of Cyanobacteria bacterium J06621_8. Lineage (GTDB taxonomy): Bacteria > Cyanobacteriota > Cyanobacteriia > Cyanobacteriales > Xenococcaceae > Waterburya. Next base: position 9,126 of record JBCBIE010000069.1, on the reverse strand, counting down.
AGAACTGTTACAGACAATTTTTCAAACTAGTACCCTATTGCATGATGGTGCCGTAGTCATTAGCGGTTCGAGAATTTTATCCGCAGCAGTAATTTTGCCACTTTCTGAGCGAAGTGCCTCCCGTCAGCTAGGCACACGCCATCGCGCCGCCATGGGAATTACAGAGAGAGTCGAAAAATGTTTATGTATTGTCGTTTCTGAGGAAACGGGATCAATTTCTCTGGCTGAAAAAGGGGCGTTAAATAGACCTTTAACTAGTAGTAAACTTAAAGAGCTATTAGAGGCTAGGTTTACTCCAATCGTCGAGGGTGATGCAGTACGTCTCAGCCGTAAAATTGGTTTTCAAGGGAAAATTTTATTGGAGCGCATTTTGCATCTAATTCCGTCAAATTATCGAAAAAAACCTTAAGCATCAGAACATAAATCTATATTAAATTAAGCTTTGTAAGCTAAGGTATTTTTCTGGGGCTGATCAATCTCCAAACGAACCCCGTAGAATTATGCCCCATAAGGTTAAAAGATGAGTGTTGAGCCAGTTACTTTGCAACAATTACCCACAGATTTAAGTGAAAACCTCTTACCACGCCATGTAGCGGTAATCATGGATGGAAATAATTGCTGGGTCAAAAATCATGGCACAACCTCCATTGAGGGTCATCAAAAAAGCGTAGATGTGCTGAGGGATTTATTATATTGCTGCCGAGACTGGGGAATTTCTGCTCTAACAGTTTATGCTTTGGCGACCGAAAATTGCGATCGCTTTCAAATAGAAGTGCAGTTTCTCAGGACTCTATTTGAGCGCTTACTGGAGCAAGAATTGGAGGAGATGCAGCAGGGGAATGTCAAAAAAAATGTCAAAATTCGCTTTGTGGGTAACTTGGAAGACTTGCCAAATTCTCTACGGCATAAGATAGCCTCCTCGATGGAAAATACCCAAGATAATCAAGGAATGCAGTTTACTATCGCCACTAATTATGACGGTAGACATGAAATTATCCAAGCTTATCAGGCGATCGCTTTTAAGGTTCAGCAGGGTTATTTGAATCCAGAGCAAATTAGTGAGGAGCTATTGGAACAGCATCTCTATACTCAGGGAATTCCTCATCCTGATTTATTAATTCGCACCAGTGGGGAAATGCGTTTGAGCAACTTTCTACTTTGGCAAATGGCTTATGCGGAAATTTATGTAACTCCAACCCTCTGGCAAGATTTTGATCGAGCAGAATTTCATAAAGCTCTTTTTACCTACCAGCAACGAGAGCGACGTTTTGGCAAGGTAATTCCTTAACGTTCCTCTAAAGCATTAATGAGTCGATTTTCTATCTTTACTTAAATTAAGCATAATCAATACTGTCATGAAATATGTTATTATGGTGTTTGATTCGGACTCATGCAGTATTAACGCCCGAACCTTGTCAGGGTCGGAAGGCAGCAGCAATAAGGGATGCTTAATTCAGGCGTGAAATCCGAATCATCCTACATATTCGACTAACTGCGTTTCAGGTTATCGGTTGATGCCAATGTCTAGGTAGTAGCTTTATTTGAAATTCAATGGTCAAGATAAATCAGGTTCTCTTAAGTGCAGGAATACACGGCAACGAGAAAACTGGGATTTACTTGATTAAAAAGCTTCAGAACGCTTCTGCATTGATATCTAGAAATAGCTTTACTCCCCAAACTTTGCTAGCTAACCATAAGGCGATTGAATTAAATCAACGGTACTACGAAATTGATTTAAATAGATGTTTTGCAGCTACTAAAATAGACAATAAACCCCAACTCTACGAGGAACAATTAGCCCAAAAAATTTATCGGCACGTTAAAGAATCTCAGGTTGATTTCGTGCTGGATTTTCATACTACTACGGCTAACATGGGGCTTACCTTGATGTTAACCAGCGATCGCCCGTTGAATTTACAGCTAGCAGCTTATTTAGCCGCCACTAATCCTCTAATTAAAATTGTCCGCTCTGATCAAGGACTCTATCAAAACCGCTTTCGACATCTTTTTCCCCTCGGGTTTACCGTAGAAATGGGTGCAGTAGCCCCAAACGTTATTGATCCAGTTTGGTTCAGTCGAGCCGAACAATTAGTGATGCAAATCCTAGACTATATTGAGAAAACTAATCAGGGAAACCAGCCCCCATCACCCAAAAATATTCTTGTATATTCGATGTCGGAACCAATTTATTTCCCCACAGACTATCAGGGAGAAATTGCAGGAATGGTCACTCCTGAATTACATGGTAATGATTATAGTCCGATACAGCCTGGGGAAATAATTTTTAAGAGATTTGATGGTGAAAATATTGCCTACCAAGGAAAAAATATAACTCATCCTATATTTATTAATGAAACTGCCTATTGGGAAAAAAAGATCGCGATGTATTCAACAACTAGGGAAAATAAAGACGTTCCCGCTGTTTCCTGATGTAGCCAAAAGCTCCTAATTATTTATAAAATATACCAGTCTATAAAATTTGATAGGAATCAACTTCCAAAACTGCACCAATCATCGCCAGAGTCATAATATCTTCGCGGATTTTTCCTGTTACCTCCACCTTAATACCTTCTTGCTGTAATTGGGAGGCAGAATCTTTAAGCTCATAAGTGGTGCCATCTGAGGTGACTAAAGCCCAAGTACCAAAGCCAAAACCTTTTTTTTCAACTGTTCCTGTGACCTTCATTGATTATCAATTAATAAATAACGTTGCAGAGGTAATAGTGCTATTCCTAGCATAATCATGAGGATAGTTGCAAAATACACGAGAATAATGGGAACATCCTTGATTAATAGCCAACAAAATTGATCCAGTACCAAAGTGATTAGACAATTATTTCAAAATCAAATCCTCGAAAAAAAACAGACTTTCCGAGGAATCTTAGCAGTCTGCATGATAGTAGCGGGAACATCCCACTTTATTTTTCCTGAACCGTTTATTAGGATTGTTCCCAATTTTCTGCCCTATCCTGCGGCGCTAGTCTACGTGAGTGGTTTTTTTGAAATTGTTGGCGGAGTTGGTTTATTAATTCCTGCCGTCAGCCAAGCCGCCGCATGGGGTTTAGTTTGGCTATTTATTGCCGTTTTCCCCGCTAATATCAATATGGCAATTAACCATATTCAGATTGCCAACGTACCAGATAGTAACTGGTTTCAAGCGATTAGATTACCGTTTCAGTTTGTTTTGATCGCCTGGGCTTGGTGGTTAACTCGTCCCGATCTTGAAAGCGATACTGTCTAATAAATCTAATAGAGCTGAGTTCTAAATTATCATCAAAATTTAGAACTCATTTACGACAATCAATTTAAATTAAATAATTTAAATTGAAGATGTCTGATGCTCCTGTTTACTAGCAAGAAATGCCAAGCCAAAACATAGAATTGCGTTGACGACAAGATAAATCTGGGCGATCGCACCATTACCTAAGAGCCACAGGCTAGGATCGACTACGGCGCTAACTGCTAAACAGGAGGCTACGCCAATGCTAGAGCCGATAGCGAACCATTTCCAGCGAGAATGACCTAATAGCAGAACAGTTAACAGCAGCGGGATTAAAACACTGGCAAACAAGGGGTTGAGGCTGCTGCTACCTACAACTACATTACCTAGTTCAGGCAAAGAACTGCCAAAGAGACGCATCGGCCACTGTGGTATGTCAAACCAGTACAGACTCTGAAGGAAAAACAGACCTGAGCTACCAAAAATTAGACCCCCGTTGAGTGCCAAGGAGAAAGGTAGATAGTTACGTAATAGCCAGGCTAGTAGATAGGAGCCAACTACCATTCCCAGCTTAGGCAGTAGAGCAACTGCGCCACCATCAAGCCAAAAACCAAGGTTAAGATAGCCATTTTTACGTAGCCAGCGGAAAAAATCATTAAAGGTAATCTGACCTTTGAGGGCTAACTGCACCGCCGCATTAGCATCCAAATGCCCCGAGCCAAAGTGATTAAGATTGTCTTCCTGTACCTTACGAGCAGACTTTTGCAAGATATCTCTCACCTCTTCGGGGTTATCAACCCCCGTCGCCTTAATTAAGGCTGCTACTCCAGTAACATGGGGAGCCGCCATGCTAGTACCTTGGAAACCAGCAAATACTGACTGTCCAGTTCCAGGATTAATGGTGTTTTGAATGATTTTGCCTGTTTCGCTGCCTCCAGGGGCAGAAATATCGACCCCCGCACCAAAGTTAGAGTATGGGGCTTTGTCCCCTGCGGCATCAGTCGCCGAAACACTGATTACATTAGGATAGCGGGCTGGATAAGAAGCAGCATTGCGACCTTCGTTACCCGCCGCCGCCACAATTACCACACCCTTATTATGAGCATACTTAATTGCCTCTTCCATCATGCTGCTGGCACCGCCACCACCGAGGCTCATATTGATCACGTCTGCGCCATTATCAGCAGCAAATTTAATCGCTTCGGCAATGTCGGCAATGGTTCCACCACCGCTGCCAGAGAGCACTTTAAGGGGCATAATGCTGGCTTCGTAGGCAACACCCGCCACACCATAGCCATTGTTAGTAGACTGGGCAATAGTTCCCGCGACGTGGGTTCCATGTCCATTATCGTCACTGGCATCATTTTTATTGTTAACGAAGTCATAGCCAGGAACAAATTTAGTGGATTTAAGATCGGGAACTTTACTAACCCCCGTGTCAATTACTGCGACAGTTATTCCTGAACCCTTAGTTTCATCCCAAGCTGGCTCGATATTAATATTGCGAAAATTCCACTGCTTGCTATATTCTGGGTCGTCAGGAACTGCTAGGGTGTGGTAGATATAGTTAGCTTCGATATACTCTGTATCTTTACTCAAAGGCGATCGCCTTAGTTCTTTGAGTACTTGGCGATCGCCTTCCACTAGGTAAATGCGATCGTCGATGGAGAAAATACTGTTGAGATCAACACGCTGATTATATTTCACAGACAGCTGTTTAACCTCATCGCTAATGTGAGAGAGAGGTACTTCTGACTTAAAATCTAAAATAATGGAGTCAAATTCTCCTTGTTGCGCCAGTCCAGGGAAATTGATCAGAGCAAATCCAATTCCCAATATGAATAGGCACAGCAGCACAAATTTTTTCATGGCTACTTGGACAGTTAATATTGATTCTTACTATTCTAAGATACCCCAAGTCCTAGTGCTGCTGATTCAAGTCTATTTATGTGTTTGAAATGTAAAAAATATCCAATTATTTAATTGCATTGAAGCCTCCAAGAATATCTGGCAATCTAGCAATAACTAAACTGGTTTGGTAAATATCATGAAGTGCTGTTCAGGTAAGAATTCTTTGGTCTTTTGCCATTTTAAACCTACTGCCTTTAGCTCTTTTTTGACCTGTCTTTGGGTCATCTTATGCAAAGGCTTGATCATAATCATCGGATTCTCTTTACGATATTCCAGCAGCACTACCCTACCCCCTGGTTTAAGAGCCTGCATGATACCCATCATCATTTCCCGAGGGTAAGAAAATTCATGATAAGCATCAACCATAAAAGCAAGATCAATGCTTGCTGGAGGCAAATGAGGATTATCTTCGGAACTCAGAATAGTCTCGACATTATCAATTTCTTGCGCTTGCTGACGAGCAGAGAGCGCATCTAGCATTTCTGGCTGAATATCCACCGCATAGACTTTCCCTTCAGATAAACTTTTAGCAATGCGTAAGCTGAAATAACCTGTTCCCGCACCAATATCTGCCACTACATCATCAGGCTTGAGCTCTAGTTCTTCTATGGTGAGGTCTGGAGTTTCTTCTGAGACACGGCTTGTTCTCTCCAGCCACATTTTAGCCTGATGTCCCATTACCTGAGCAATTTCCCGATTCATGTAATATTTGCCAATGCCATCAGGATTGTGAATTCTTTTTTCACGATAATAGGCAGAATTACTATCTTGAGCTAGTGCCCCAGGTGCCAAGCTGATGGTGATGCAGGCAATCAAAACCAGAAGCAGAGCTATATTTAGCCCATGTCCGATAGATTCCTTAATATTTTTTTTAAGATTCATGTGGAAAATTTAAGACTTTTTTTAACCAATATTGCTTATTATTAAATAATAGATATAAAACTTAATCAAATACATGATTGCTAACTCACTTGAGTTTCAGGATATTAAGCGGCAGCTTAAGGAAAAAGTATTTTTCGGCAATGAGCCTACAAGAGAACTAATTGCCATACTGACAATTTATTTTGTACAGGGTATTTTGGGTCTGGCACAGCTAGCCGTAAGCTTCTTTTTAAAAGATGATTTGGGTTTAAGCCCAGCAGAGGTTGCCGCCCTGACAGGAGTAGCCGCATTCCCCTGGATTGTTAAGCCTTTGTTTGGCTTTATGTCCGATGGGTTACCAATAATGGGATATCGTCGTCGTCCCTATCTAATCTTTTCAGGTTTATTGGGAGCGTCCTCTTGGTTGGCTTTAGCGACTCTAGTCCACGGAGCACTGGCAGCAACTTTTGTGATCTTGCTATCTTCTTTGTCGGTGGCGATTAGTGATGTAATTGTTGACTCTTTGATAGTCGAGAGGGCGAGGAAAGAATCTCTAGCTCAATCGGGTTCTCTACAATCTCTATCATGGGGCGCTGCTGCTTTGGGTGGCTTACTCACAGCTTACTTTAGTGGATTATTGCTACAGCACACGAGTAGCAATCAAGTATTTGAAATTACTGCTACTTTCCCCTTAATTGTTTCTACTGTCGCTTGGCTGATCACAGAGGAGAAAGCGGCACCACAAAAGGACAAGAAAGCCAATTCTCCTGTCAAAGGTCAAATTAAGCAGGTTTGGTTGACGATGAGGAGAAAGGCAGTCTGGTTACCTGTTGCATTTCTCTTTATGTGGCAGGCAACGCCTACGGCAGATGCTTCTTGGTTTTTCTTTGCTACTAACGAGTTAGGTTTTGAACCTGAGTTTTTAGGTAGAGTACGCTTAGTGACCAGTCTTGCTTCTCTGATTGGTATTTTCTTGTTTCAGAAATATTTAAAAAATGTTCCTTTTAGAAAGGTTTTGGGCTGGAGTACTGTAATTGCCGCAGTTTTGGGCATGTCTACGCTGCTGTTAGTAACCCATACTAATCGCGCCTTAGGTATCGATGATCACTGGTTTAGCCTAGGAGATAGTCTAATCTTGACAGTGGTGGGACAAGTTACCTGGATGCCAGTGTTAGTTTTATCGGCGCGCATTTGTCCTAAGGGAGTGGAAGCAACTTTATTTGCGTTGTTGATGTCAATTTGGAATCTTTCAGGTTTAGTCTCTCATGAGCTGGGGGCAGTACTAACTTCTTGGTTGGGTGTTACGGAAACTAACTTTGAGCATTTATGGATTCTGATTATCATTACTAATCTTTCCACTTTACTGCCGTTACCTTTCTTGGGATGGTTGCCAGAAGGAGATCCCAAAGAGGAACAGTCAAGTAATGATTTTGCTCCAGAGGAGGTATCAGTTCAAAATAGTAATGGACTGCTTGAAACTGCGATCGCTCCCAATTTAGTGCCTGAGTTTGTCATCAACAACACCAGTAATGACTCTCAGAATTAGTGCTTCTTGCATCTGACGTTCCCGAATTAAATGTTATTTAATATGATTTACTTTGCTAGTTTCACTGCGGAATGTCGGGCAAGTGATCACATAAAATTAATTACACATTTTATAATTAAAGAACCCTTATTTGGTAAGGATTACATAAAATTAGACTAAGTAATTAGTTATGCTTAGGTGCTTAAGCCATAAGAACTATGCATATCCAATATTCATGATAGTCAACCTTTGAATCTGATTAGCAAATGCGATCGCAATCATGGAGAGATTTGATTGCCTTGGTTGTTCATCAATGAACCTAAATTCTTGAACTGAGATGTTGGAAGTTTGTCAGATAGGTGCTTCCATGTAGTTACTAGATTCACTCTTTACAGGCATCATAATCTTCTGCTGTAGCTCTTGCTAGTTTTCTTCCTGCCAAGAATAATTTATTTTTTATAGAAAACCTTGATAAACTCTACTATTACCGATTAGGTTCCTAAAACAGCTAGCGCAATTGCTTCAAAGGTTGACTTTATAAACGAAAAGAACTGAGTTAATGAAATTTTAGGGGAGAAATGAAAAAGGTTTTGGGAGTCTTGCCGTGTTTCGACCCCAAAACCTTTCTCTCTTACACTTACTCCTCACACACAATTAATAATATAAAGGCACTTTCAAATTTTCGCTGTGATTAAGTGCCAGTTTGATCATTGTCCTAAAGAAAATTCAATCTCAAATCTCCTTGGCGAATGTCATGAGGGAAAGCAAAGAAGGGAATAATCCGCTCCCAGTGGTTGAGCCAAGATTTGCTGATGGGAGGAAATCTTAAAAGACTATCCTGAATTAGAACTAGAAGATATACAGGCTGCTCTCTTTTATGCTCATTAGTTAGTTGATAAGGAAGAGGTGACCGCTAGCTAGAGTTTCGGCATAGAGTAAAGTGCTCTCAAAGATTTTAGTTAATGTCTGGGGGAGATGTCGAAGGACAAATAATAGATGATCGGTTAAACTACATAATTCCCCGCCATCAAATTGCTGCTTATGTCTTCTCAAAATTCGGCGAATTCCCCCTACCCACCAAAACCTAAAGCTACAGTTAGCTCCAGTATTGTTCATAAGCCATTTGCGACTGGGAAAATTAATATTTTTAGTCCCTATCGCCATAAGCCCAATCAATCTAGCAACCAGGCAAATCCTGACAAGTTATTGTTAGAAGATTCAGCTAAAATAGAATCTGAGACACCTCTTAAATCTGAAGCAAATAAGTTTATTGATCCAGGAAAAAATTGGTTAGATATTTTAGTTAATCCCTGGAGTATTAGTGCGATCGCCTTGATTTTACTAGCTAATTTAATTTCGGGTGCTGCAATTTGGCGTAATTATCAATTGGCAAATAATAAAAAAGTAGAACCTACTCTAACTAATTTAGGCAGTGGTAATTTAGCTAATCAAGAATTCATGCCCCTCAACCTCAGTACCTTGAGTGTTTTAGACTCATCAGGAGTAACACCAATAGAGCAATCAAGCCTAGTTGAACCGATTCCCCCCGCGTTAGCTCCTATTAATAGCACCCTAGATTTAACCGCTCGGGATGCAGAATATCACTATG
>JBCBIE010000068.1:0-26598 GCA_038524995.1 Cyanobacteria bacterium J06621_8 | reverse complement strand
AAATATCCCAAGGGATTCTTGTATCTATTTGATGAAAAAAATTACTAGAGGGAATGTGGAACCTGAAGTTGCGATAAAATACATATCGCCTGAATATTAGAATCAAAGCATTATGGGTAACACATTCGGACATCTGTTTCGCATTACAACTTACGGTGAATCTCACGGCGGAGGTGTCGGTGTGGTTATTGATGGTTGTCCACCACAGTTAGAAATTAGTGAAGCGGAAATTCAGGTAGATCTAGATCGTCGGCGACCAGGGCAGAGTAAGATCACCACCCCTCGGAAAGAAAGCGATACCTGTGAGATTATCTCTGGAGTATTTGAAGGTAGAACTTTGGGTACGCCGATTTCTATTTTGGTGCGGAATAAAGATGCTCGTTCCCAAGACTATAATGAGATGGCGGTTAAATATCGTCCTTCCCATGCTGATGCTACCTACGATGCTAAGTATGGAATTCGCAACTGGAAGGGTGGAGGACGCTCCTCAGCGAGGGAAACTATCGGTCGGGTTGCCGCAGGTGCGATCGCCAAAAAGATTCTCAAGCAGGTGGCTGGGGTCGAAATTATCGGCTATGTTAAGCGTATCCAGGATATTGAGGCGGAAATTGACTCTAACACCGTTACCTTAGAAGAAGTAGAAAGCAATATTGCTCGCTGTCCTGAGGCTGAGTCTGCTCAAACCATGATTGAGCGCATTAATCGGGCAAGAAAGTCCCAGGATTCTCTGGGTGGAGTAGTGGAATGTGTCGCTCGTCATGTCCCTAAAGGACTAGGAGATCCTGTATTCGACAAGCTGGAAGCTGATTTGGCAAAAGGGGTGATGTCTTTGCCTGCAACGAAAGGCTTTGAAATTGGTTCGGGATTCGCGGGGACGACCATGACGGGTAGCGAACACAACGACGAATTTTATGTTGATGATCAGGGCAATACCCGCACCGTTTCTAATCGTTCGGGGGGCGTTCAAGGAGGAATTTCCAACGGCGAGAATATTGTAATTCGAGTGGCGTTTAAACCAACGGCAACTATTGGCAAAGCTCAGAAAACCGTTACCAAGAGCGGAGAAAGCACAGTACTTGCAGCAAAGGGCAGACATGACCCCTGTGTCCTACCGCGAGCAGTTCCCATGGTGGAGGCAATGGTAGCTCTAGTTTTGTGCGATCGCCTGTTGTACAATCAAGCCCAATGTAGCACTCTGGGAAATACTATCTTTTAAGTTGAGAGGTTGTGGTTAGAAAAGGGAGACAAGGAGGACAAGGGGGCAAATTTAATTCAGCTAGCCATTAGTTAAACTGAGCTAGTTAAAGATTGATAGAGCAATATTGAATTATCGAGTTAACTGAATGAGAACCGTTGAAAATCAATCGCAGTCAATCAAATCCCGACAGCGCTTACTATTGATCATAGGCTTAATTATCAGCGGATTGGTACTCTGCTTTGGTTTAATCGCCAGCATTAGCTGGGGAGTAGTCGATATATCATTTGCAGAAACTTATCGAGCTTTTACTGCTTTTGATGGTTCTACAAATCATTTGATTATTCGTACCGTTCGCCTCCCGCGATCGCTGATTGCCATGTTAGTCGGAGCATCTTTGGCTGTGGCAGGAGCAATTATGCAGGGGCTGACTCAGAATCCTTTGGCATCCCCTGGAATTTTAGGAGTTAATGCAGGAGCCGCCCTCGCGGTAGTAGCAGGAACATTTCTCTCTAGCAGCAGTTCTTTAACCGTCTCCGCTTGGTATGCTTTTGCAGGAGCAGCAATCAGTGCCGTTGGCGTATATTTCTTGGGTTCTCTTGGTCGTGGTGGGCTAACACCCTTTAATCTTGCCCTTGCAGGAGCAGCCGTTACGGCGCTTCTCTCCTCAATTACCAGCGGCATTTTAATCGTTAATCAACGTACTCTAGCAGAGTTAAGGTTTTGGCTAGCAGGCTCCTTGGCAGGTCGGGATCTTAGTTTACTTCTACAGGTGCTCCCCTATATCTTTGCTGGGCTAGTATTAGCGATCGCTTTAAGCAGGCAGATTACTCTTCTTAGTTTGGGAGAAGATACTGCTAAAAGCTTAGGGCAGTCCACAGGGTTGATTAAGCTCCTGGGGGCAATCAGCATTATCTTACTAGCAGGGGCAAGTGTTGCGATCGCAGGACCTATTGGCTTTGTCGGTTTAATCGTTCCCCACATGGTTCGCCTGGTGGTAGGAGTCGACTATCGATGGCTTCTGCCCTACGCCATGATTTTTGGTGCAATCATAACCTTAACTGCCGATCTTGCCTGCCGATTAGTAGCTCAACCTGCTGAACTACCCGTTGGCATGGTAATGCCTTTGCTTGGGGCACCGTTTTTTATCTATCTGATTCGTTGGAAGATCAAGCGCTAAAGTTTAAGTCTATTCACTTTCGGTGGCGATCGCCATTTTCGCCCCAGGAACCTGACGGATGCGATCCATAATCCTAACCACCGTACCGTGATCAACTTTTTGATCGGCGTTGATGATCACCACTGACTCAGAATCAGGGGCGATTTTCCCGGTCAAAGTATCCTTAAGCTCTTCTAGCTGAATGGGCTGCCGATCTAGAAACAGTGAGCCATCGGCTTCAACTGTAATATTCAACTGCACTGACTGCTTATTTTCAGATGTTTGTGCTGTAGGTAAGTCCACCGGTAAACCTTGGGAGCGAGTCAAAAACAAGCTTGAGATGATGAAAACTGCCAAAATCGAGAAAATAACGTCAATCATTGGCAAAAGATTAATCTCAAAGCTATCTTCTGGTTCATTGATTTGTCGCATATTCTCTAGCTCCTTGATAAAAACGACGATTGAGCAGCTCCAGTTGACCGCCATATTCTTGAATAAACGCTAATTCTCGTAAATATAAACCACGAAAGCTATTGGCAAACAGTAAAGTAAAAATCGCTACGACTAATCCCATAACGGTAGAAACTAACGCCTCACTCAATCCTCCTGTAACTCCTGAAGTGCTACCAGTAGCAAAATTAGCCACGTCTAGGGCTGCAAAAGAGCGAATCAAGCCCAGAATTGTCCCCAATAAGCCGAGTAATGGGGAAGCCGTAATAATGGTCTGAAACCAGGTACCAAATCTTCTTAAAGTAGGAATTTCTGCCTGGATGGCACTGTCTAAAGCAAGACGAAACTCCGCAGGAGTCGGCTGCTCTAATTCGATAGCTTCCAGAAAAATTCGCGCGATGGGTAAATGAGCCTTTTTCTTGAGCTTACTTATAGCCGCAAAGCGATCGCTCCGATATAAAGATAAAATTTCTTTGACGATTCGTCTCTGTTTATTTTTGACTCGCCACCAAAAAATGATTCGTTCGATGATCAGGGCTAGTGCCACTAATGAAAATCCGATCAACGGAACGCTGACTATCCCTCCTGCCATCCAGAAATTATCAATTGTCATATAAATTTATCCAGCTAATTGAAAAACTTTTGCATTTACATATAGATCTCACACAATAGCATATTTGTTAAAGATTTACACGACAAGTTTTGATGATCTTTTGCCTGATTTTTTAGTTATTGAACTTATCACTGAGGTTGAGTAATATAGTGTTTTTTGGACTTGTCAGGGATACCTTGATTATGTTTGCTTAAAGGCAAAAGAAGCAAGCTTAAAGATGCAGTCTCTCATGACTTTAAGAATTGCAATAAGTACATCCAATTGATCAAAAATTAACGGCAAAAATATTTTTATTAGCTGCTTATGAATAATTTAGTCAAAAATGACTTATTCGGCATAAGGTTAAAACTAACGGCGGCTCAACTTAGCGAACTTACTTCCATCAAATATGTTGGTAATTTCTAACCAAAGATAGATATATCCAGCAAAAAAGACTGATAATAACGCACTAAAGATCTAAATAATAAGGAAGCAATATCTTAGTTATCAGCAACAAAAACTAAAAATCTTGCTTAACTTTACCCTTAATTAGCTAAAATTAATAATATCTACTAATAAAAGATGTCCTGCATTAGCTAAGACCCTCTATGGGTCAACAGAAGCAAGTGTAGCAATACAGTAATTCTCAATTTAGTGAGGTAAGCCTCGATTTGTTATTGGGCAAGGGGAAAAGTATTTAAACCTCCAATCCTTAAAGAAATGGCGAGGGCATCTGATTAACTTGAGAAGCGCTATAGAGAGTTTACAAAGGCATAAAAAAAATACAACATCATATGTTGTGGTTTGGTGGAAATGAGTCTAAAACTTTTTTTCTGCGTTCATAGAGTCAATCATTTGGGTTCCCCGTAAAGAGAATCTCTTAAATCTAGCTCTAAGCCACGAGTCATCTTTTGGAAAAAGTTGAAATTAAATCAAGCTATATTAAGAAGTTAACTATAATGACGAATTCTCAATTCTGCGTTCAACAACGCCAGCAGCAAAACGATCAGCTTAATAAAATACTAATAGCGGGTTTTACCTGCTCGGCACTGGTTCACGGTATTCTCGCTTACGCCCTGCCTCGCTGGTCATTCGAGACAACTCCCATAGCTGAAGAACCGATAGAATTGACTCTGATTGAGAAACCGAAGCCTGAACCAGAGCCTAAGGTTGAATCAAAACCCATCGTTGAACCCGAAATCAAGCCTCTAGCTCAACCTAAGCCAGTTAGAGCGAAAACCACCCCCACCCCTGCACAGCAGCCCGAACCAGTTAAAGCTCAGAAGGCTCCACCGAAACCGCTCCCCAAAAAGGTTTTAACAGCATCTTCTCCCACAGCATCCCAGACAATAGTTGCCGCGCCCTTAGCAAATCAGCCTCAAGGACAATCAATTAGCAGCAGCGCTACTGTTCCGACTAGCGCCATCCCACCATCAACAGCAGGCAGCAACCCTGGGGGAGGTACACCAGGTTCAGCGGTAGCAGCCAACAGCGCACCCCCTCGCCCCCAGGCTACTGTTAAGCAAATGCGCTGTACTAGTAATTGTCAACCTGAATATCCTGCTGTCTTACAGGGTCAAGAAGGTAATGCAGTGGTCAAGCTGACAATTAATCCTGATGGTAGAGTTGTGGGAGCAAAATTAATTAAGCCCCACAGTAATACTACGTTAAATCGCCAGGCATTATTGGCGGCGCAAAGGATGCGTTTTAGCTCTCCTGTGAACGTTACGGCAACCGTCAGAGTTAATATTGACTTTACTGTCGAAGGCTCGGAATATGACCGTCTGGCTCGTGAAGAAAAAGCAAGACAAAGACAAGCTGCCCGAGAAAGCCAAGAAAACGAAGAAAAAGCAGCTCGCCAGCGGCAGTTAGAAGCTGAAAGACAGGCGCGGCGGGAACGACTAGAAGAGCAAAGAAAAACTCGCCAAAAGCAGTTGCAACAGCAGCCGCCAGCAGTAGAATCAAGAGTTGCGTCTCCAGTGGAGCCTAAAGCTTTACCTCAATCTTCATCTGCTCCAACTCCAGTAGATTTGGATGCGGAGAGACTGAGGAAATTTCGCGAGAGATTGAAGCAGTATCGCTAATCTTCTTAAAAATTTAAAAATTAGGATTTGCAGGGAATGAACCCTGAAAAAATTTAACCCTGAAAACTTTAAAATTTATTATTTTACGCTCAATTTTTAATAGCCCATGACTAGATTTTTATTCACTACTGCAATTACATTGGCAAACTTAACCATGATGAGTTCAGCTATGGCTGGGAGCGTCGAGCTTGAGGGGGGTGGTCAGTGCGAGGGAGATATTACCGCCAGAGATCTTAATGGAGAGGTCAGCTGTGATTTTGGCAATGGCGATCGCTTTGAGGGCACCTTTGTTGACGGTAAAAAAGAGGGTCAGGGTATCTACACTTTTGCAGAGGGTGGCAAATATGAAGGAAATTTTGACAATGATGCCATCTCAGGGAAGGGAGTAAGAATTAACCCCAACGGCGATCGCTTTGAGGGAGAATTCCAAAACGGGCAGCTTAATGGACAGGGAGTCTATATTGGAGCCAACGGGAGACGGTACGAGGGTCAGTTTACCAACGGAGAACCAGCAGGACAGGGAACCTTTACCTATGAAAATGGTGATATTTGTTCAGGAGTGTTTAGTAGCTCGCTGCTTAATGGGGACGGTGAATGCACCTACAGCAACGGCGATCGCTATCAGGGAAAGTTTGTTGAGGGGCAGCCATCAGGTCAGGGTACCTATACCTATACTGGCGGTGGAAGTTATCAAGGTACTTTTGTTGCTGGAGAAATGACGGGTGAAGGGGTGAGAAAGTTCGCTAACGGTAACGTGTATCAAGGGGAATTTAAGCAGGGAAATCCTTCAGGTAAAGGTACCTACAGTTTTAGCGATGGCGCTAAATATCAGGGGCAGATCACTCAGGGAGAATTTTCTGGACAGGGAATATTTACGGAACCTTCTGGCAACGAATATCAAGGAGAGTTTGCCAATGGTAAGTATAACGGAGAAGGGGTTTATCTCTTTGCCAATGGCGATCGCTGTGAGGGCACGTTTCAAAATGGACAGTTAAACGGTTCTGCTATCTGTGACTACTCTAATGGTGATACCTATCAGGGAGGATTCAAGAGCGGTCAGAAACACGGAGATGGTCTTTATACTTTTGGCGATGGGGCAATACTGAAAGGCTCTTGGGTTAATGGTGAATATCAGCAGTAGCTATGGAGTGAACCACTAACTATATTCTTGATTTATGTCAAGATAAATGAAAAGAAGCTCCTACAGTCATGAACTCCAATCCCAATCTCATCTATCCTGTGGTTTGGCAAGATAACCAGGTTTTACTGATTGACCAAACTCGCCTCCCAGGGGAACATATTCACGTAGCCATCAACCGCAGCTCAGATATGGCTCAAGCAATCAAAACTATGATTGTCCGTGGTGCCCCTGCGATTGGAGTTGCTGCTGCTTACGGGATGTATTTGGGGGCAAGGGAGATTGAAACGAGCGATCGCACTGTATTTCTAGAACATTTAGAGCAGGTTGCCAATTCTCTAAGACAAACTCGTCCCACGGCAGTTAATTTATTTTGGGCGATCTCTCGAATGCTAAAAACCGCATACGAAGAAATTGGCAGCGTTGAGAGTATTAAAGTAATCTTGCTGCAAACTGCCCAGAATATTCAGGCAGAAGACCTGACAACCTGTAAGGCGATCGGTGATTTTGGTTTAAATATTTTACCCAGCGATCGCCAAAAGCTGAGAATTCTGACCCACTGCAACGCGGGGTCTCTGGCAACCGCAGGCTACGGTACGGCTTTGGGGGTAATTCGTTCTGCCTGGCGAGAACAGCGCCTAGAGCGAGTCTACGCCGATGAGACTCGTCCTCGTTTCCAGGGAGCCAAGTTAACTGCCTGGGAGTGTGTCCAAGAGGGTATCCCTGTTACCGTAATCACCGATAGCATGGCAGCTCACTGTATGCAGCAGCAAATGATTGATTTGGTGGTGGTGGGAGCAGATCGTATCGCCGCTAATGGAGATACTGCCAATAAGATTGGAACTTACTGTCTGGCGATCGCCGCTCAAGCCCATAACCTGCCCTTTTACGTTGCAGCGCCTTTTTCCACCATTGATTTTAATTTAGCCAGCGGCAGTCAAATCCCTATTGAGGAGAGAAACTCCCAAGAGATAGAGCAAATAGGAACTACTAAGCTTTGTGCGGAAGGGGTGGAGTTTTATAACCCAGCTTTTGATGTTACCCCTGCCAGTTTAATTAAGGGAATTATCACGGAACAGGGTGTCATTAATCCGAGTTTTCTGGTTGATTATCGCAATACAATGCTGTCCCAAAATATTGATGAATTCCATTGATTCGTTATTCTGAACTTGTGCCGTTTGAGGTTCATGGTAGATTAGGGATTATCTATCTCAATCTCTCATTATCATGGCTTCCTGGCGCGATCGCATTTCCCAATTTAGTGGCAAAACTCGCTTTGTGGTCTCACGCATCATGATCCACCTAGCTGGGGAGGAAGTTGCTCCCCTTTTGGGAGAACTAAATCGGGCTGTCCGAGAAGCTATTGCGGCGGAGGGAGATTTGGAAGTTATGGGGGAAGAACTAGTTTCTGTCTGTCAGTACTTACTCCAGTTAAATAGCTATTGGCAAGCTGCGGCTAATGAAGGAGACGTGCTATGGAATGAAGGGGAGGCAGGTGATTTAATCAACGAGCTTTTTACTGACTCGGCTCAGAGATACCTTAGTTCTGCTGATCTGGTGGAAGAATCTGATGCAGAGCAACCCCTATCCCTACCCATTACTCGTAATTTAGTGGTTATGGTCACCGTTGCCTTTACGGGAGAATCCTCTGATTTAGAAAACAACCTCGCCGATAGGGAAGCCCTAGAGTATGGACTCAAGGCGTTAATTAATCTTCACTACCAAGAAAAGCTAAGAGCGATTCAAATTCACTTTTCTCCTGCTAGATTGGGGGATGAACTTGATGGTGAGCAGCTACTGCTTAACTTTCCCGAACTGATTCCTCTTTAAGTAATGCAAGTTGTTGGATAAGAACATTAATCTATTGTGATAGCCATAGGCTCTAAGCCATAAGATTTTTAGTGATAGTTGAGGAATCAACAACATGACAATTGATAATCTAAAGTATCCGACGATGGAGGCAGCAGCTTCAGTGTTAGCTAAAATCGGAATCGATCCTAGCACTCGCTTTGATTATCTTGATCAAGATTTTGAATATACAAGTTGTCGATTAGAAGAATTAGATAAGTATATTGCCCTATATAGAAAAGAGGATACATCTGATAAAGAGAAAAGACTATTGGGTTGCTACTTTACTGAATGTCTTGATGAATATCTACTGAACAATGATGAGCCTCACCCCAAGCAAAATGAGGCTTTAGAAATTATGTATGCTGATCAAGCGATACATCAGATAGAGTTAGAGTATCGAAAGGGGGCTGCTTCAGATCCTGATCATTGGGAGATCGCTAAATATATCAAGCTGCCTAGTTTTTTAGAGAGAATATCAATTTTTAGATTTAAATAAAAGCTGCTTTAGTTATTAATTCTAATTTTTCCTGCACAGATTATCTGTTCTGATTCAACGATTAACTTGGAAATTGCCACATCTCTGCCCAAATCAATTTTTAGGCTCTCCTGAAAGGTTCCAGGGAAAGGGGGTTTATTAGTAAATTTGAGATTAGACAAACATAAAGTATGTTGATCTGCCAAGCTGAGATCACTTAATAACCGTATTTCTGCCATTTCATTAGAGGAATTTTGATAGCTGCCTGTAAGAATTAATCGTCCCTGGTTAATCGCAATATCTTGCCAGGCGATCGCCAGATCAGAAACAGGAGAAGCTGACTGAGAAGCTACAATTAACTGCCAAAGATCATTTAAACCACTTTGCAATAGCTCAGACTCCAGGGAAGCAGATAAATCATCAGCGTCCAACTTAAGCTGAAGATCAACAAATACTGGTTCTAGGAGGCGCAAAGGCTTGCGTTTAAGAACTTCTGGTAAATTGATGGCAATATTACCCCCCTTCAGTTCAACATAACCTAAATGAAGTCCCTGATAGATCGGGCGATCGCAACTGAGAAATACCTGGGGAATATAGCCCTGGAGGATTTGCTTATTTTTACCCCAGACTTTGACCTGCAAATTTGATCCTTGCTCAACCTGCGATCGCAGATAAAGCTTAACGGCGGCAGACAGTAATTTATTAATCAATTAATTTAAAAACTTATGGCTAAAGATTAATAGATTATATTAACCTTCTCGTTGTGCTTCTGCCTCAGAATCTAAAATTTCCCTGGCGGTAATGCCATCCCCCTGAAAGCCAAAATAGCTCAGAGAAACCGCAGCTTCAGCCCTGGTTACGGTTTTTTGGGGCTGAAAGAGAGTAGTATAGCCGAAGATCCGTCTAATATTAGAGCGATCGCCGTTTTGAAAATCGGCATAGAGTGCCCTAATTGCCGCTGAGTCAATATTTGCCGCATCTTTAAAACCCCAACTCTCCTCAATTGCCTGTAGGGAAGCCTTGGGCAAAGCTTGACGAATATCTAAGGGTACTTTCCAGGTAATCAAATCTTCTCTGGTTAGGGGGGCGTTAGCCCTAAACATCAGATTGGTGCTGTCTTCCGTCAGTCGAGAAGGAATTAATCCCACCTCCGCTAAACTTTGAATCGCCCCAAAATCTGGATGTTGCTGGTTGATATCCTTAAATGCTGGCTGATTAGTTTGGGCAGTAATGTAAATTTTCTTGCTGGGAGAGTCGCTATAGTAACGATTATTAGCAGCAATCAGCCAACGGGCATATTCACCCCGAGTAATAGCTTCATTAGGGGCAAATTTGGTCAATTCTACGTTACCTTTGCCAGTGTAGGGAGTTAGGATACCAAGCCTTGCTACTGACTTTAATGGTTGTTGCAGTGGCTCTGGTACTTGATCTAAATCCGTAAAAATTTCCTCTGAATCAAAATAATTGTTAGGGCTTTCTGGGGTTAACTCACTAGGGTTTAAACCGAGTTCTCCTGATGATTCTGAAGATTCGCCAAAATCATTGTCTGGGAAAGTGTCCCTCGAATCTTCAACAGTCTGCTCACTGGGGTTTAAACCGAGTTCTTCTGATGAATTAGGAGTGGTGGATGGCGCTACAGATTCAGCCAATTCATCTCCTGAAACTGTATCTCTCGAATCTTCAGCCTGGGGAGGTTGTTCACCGTAGGTTAGATTATTGGTTTCTGAACTGTTGACTGTGGTGCGGGGTTGATCAGTAGTCGGGTTATTTTGGCTGAAGGAATCAGCAGCGATGGAATTCTGATCGGTAGCGGATGATGAGTCTGGATTGAGGGATAAATCAGCAGAATTGTCTGGTTGTGTCTGCCCTATTTTAGTTTCTGTGAGCTGAGGATCAGCACTGACCAGGCTTTCTAGAGCGGCAGTGTTGCTACAGCTTGCTAGTAAAGTTAATAAACCAGTTAGTATAAATCCTTGAGTTGCGGAGGGATTACTGTTTTTGAACAACATGGCTATCTGCCAACAAATAGTGCTTTTAAATAATTACTCAATTCTAATACCTGAGGTAAAAATTAAAAAATCCCCATTATTACTCAGCATTGTCTCCTAAGAGAGCCCTCTTAATAATCTTGATTGACTCAGATGACTGTAAAATCCCTCCCCATGCCATAATCTGCATCGGAGTTTGGAGTATCTCCCCCATAAAATTAATTTTGGTTAAAAATATTTACTAACTTTGCAATTATTAAAGTTATTGGGACAGAATCGACGATACAAATAACTGTAGAACAGGTGCGTTGCTAGCTATAACTATGTCAGAAGCAAATATAGAATCAATCCTACAGGAAAAACGAGTCTTTAATCCTCCCGCAGAATTCGCGGACAAAGCTGCGATTAAAAATATGGAGGAGTATCGCAAACTATATACCCTTGCAGAAAAAGACCCCAGCGGATTTTGGGCAAAACTTGCAGAAAAAGAGCTACATTGGTTTTCTCGCTGGAGTAAAACCCTAGATTGGCAGCCCCCCTTTGCCAAATGGTTTGTTAACGGCAAAATTAATATTTCTTATAATTGTTTAGATCGGCATTTAACCACCCAGCGGCGGGATAAGCCTGCGTTAATTTGGGCGGGAGAACCAGGAGATGAGCGAACCTTAACCTATGCTGAACTGCATCGTGAAGTGTGTCAGATGGCAAACGCGATCAAGA
The DNA here is from genome assembly GCA_038524995.1 of Cyanobacteria bacterium J06621_8. Lineage (GTDB taxonomy): Bacteria > Cyanobacteriota > Cyanobacteriia > Cyanobacteriales > Xenococcaceae > Waterburya. The sequence goes on along the minus strand of JBCBIE010000068.1, from coordinate 14,946 downwards.
AGTTAGGAGTAAAAAAAGGCGATCGCGTGGGTATTTATATGCCGATGATCCCCGAAGCGGCGATCTCTATGTTAGCCTGTGCCCGTATTGGGGCGGCACATAGCGTGGTTTTTGGCGGCTTTAGTGCCGAAGCCTTAAAAGCTCGTCTTCAGGATGCTGAAGCCAAGCTAGTGATTACTGCTGATGGAGGCTGGCGGAAAGATAAAATTGTCCCCCTCAAGGATGCCGTCGATCAGGCGATCGCCGAAGATGTGCCCAGCGTAAAGCATGTGCTAGTGGTGAGGCGCACTCAGCAAGAGATTAAGATGCAGCCTGAGCGAGATTACTGGTGGCACGAGCTTCAGCCCCAGATGTCTGCTGAGTGTCCTGCGGAACAAATGGATAGTGAAGATTTACTGTTTATTCTCTATACTAGCGGCACTACAGGAAAACCCAAAGGAGTAGTTCACACCACAGGAGGCTACAATCTCTATACCCATATGACCTTTAAATGGACATTTGATATTAAAGATAATGATGTTTACTGGTGTACCGCTGATGTGGGCTGGATTACAGGACATAGCTATATTGTTTATGGACCTCTATCCAACGGCTCAACTACCGTCATGTATGAAGGTGCGCCCCGCCCCTCCAATCCAGGGTGTTTTTGGGATGTGGTAGAGAAATATGGCGTAACTATTTTTTATACCGCCCCCACGGCAATTCGAGCCTTTATTAAAATGGGAGATGAACACCCCAACCGTCGCGATCTTTCCTCCCTCCGTATCTTGGGGACTGTGGGGGAACCGATTAACCCCGAAGCCTGGGTTTGGTATCACAAGGTAATTGGTGGGGAAAGGTGTCCGATTGTCGATACCTGGTGGCAGACAGAAACAGGGGGCTTTATGCTTACGCCTCTACCAGGGGCAACCCCCACCAAACCAGGTTCAGCAACTCTACCTTTTCCTGGCATCATCGCTGACGTGGTGGATCAAGAAGGAAATCCCGTCGGCGTTAACGAGGGTGGTTACTTGGTAGTTAAACATCCCTGGCCCAGTATGATGCGGACTGTCTATAAAAATGATGAGCGGTTTCGTAACACCTATTGGGAACATATTAAGCCTCGAGACGGAAAATATTTCTATTTTGCGGGAGATGGCGCTCGTAAAGATGAGGACGGCTATTTTTGGGTCATGGGACGAGTAGATGATGTAATGAACATTTCAGGACATCGTTTAGGCACGATGGAAGTGGAATCAGCGCTGGTGTCTCACCCTGCGGTTGCCGAAGCAGCAGTGGTATCTCGCCCCGATGAAATTAAGGGAGAAGATGTCTACGCCTTTGTGATTCTTAACGGAACTCATCAGCCCAGCGAGGAACTAAACCAAGAACTTAAAAAGCATGTTGTGCAAGAAATTGGCGCGATCGCTCGTCCTGGAGAAATTCGCTTTACTGATGCCCTCCCCAAAACTCGCTCTGGGAAAATCATCCGTCGTTTTCTGCGTAACCTAGCAGCAGGACAGGAACTAGTTGGCGACATCTCCACCATGGAAGACCTTAGTGTCCTAGATAAGCTACGACAAGGCTAATTCAATGAGCAATGAGCAATGAGCAATGAGCAATCTGATTAATTAAAAACTCAATCAGTCACGTTCTCTTCCCATATCTCTTGATTCACCTAGGTTAGCTCAAGTTGTTGGGAGGAAAATTACATTGAAGCCATTGTTCATTGTTAATTGTTAACTGTTCAATGCAAAAAACAGGCCATTCAGGACTCGAACCTGAAACCTACGCCTTAGAAGGGCGGTGCTCTATCCAATTGAGCTAATGACCCAGAATAGCGAAATCATAGTAACACATTATTCTCGGCAGTTGTCAAAATTCATTTAATAGCTATAAGCTTTCGGCTCTAAGCCAGCGACTATAATCATTTTCCTCAAGGCTACAGGAACAGAGGGCTAAAGTATTTTTTCCAGGGATTTTAGCCATAATTTTGGTCAAAATATATCAATTTATGGTGAACTAACGGGCAATATAAATTTAAAGCTATATCTCTTCTCTTTTGATTCGTAACTTTGATCTAGCTTAATTTTTGTTCTGGAAGATCACCAGATTGAGCACCCATGAAGAATTACCCACTAGAATCTTTGATCAATAAAATCGAGCTGGTCAAAAGATTACAGGAAGCAGATCTATCTGAGAGAATTATTCAAGCTATTCGCCAAAGTCTAGACACCCAGGAAATTTTTAGCACTGCAACTCAGGGAATACGAGCATTTCTGGGGGCTGATCGCGTAGCAATTTTTCAATTTGATCTTAACTCTGGCTATACCGAGGGCAAATTTGTCTCCGAAGATGTAGCGGCTGAATTCCCGTCGGCATTAGCCCAACAAGTTCGCGATCGCTGTTTTGGGGAGAAGTGTGCAGTAGACTATAGCCAGGGAAAATTCTGGGCGATCGCCGATATTTATGGAGAGGATTTAAACGATTGCTTCATTAGTATTCTGGAACGGTTTCAAATTCGTGCCAATTTAGTTGTGCCTCTACTTCAAGGTCAAAAGTTATGGGGCTTATTATGCATTCATCAATGTTCTCAGCCCAGAGAATGGCAAGACGAAAGCATTAAAATTACGCAAAAAATTGCGAATCAACTCAGCGTTGCTTTACATCAAGCGCAATTATTAGAACAAGAAACCCAACAGCGACAGTTATTAGAACAAGCCGTCGCCCTCCGTCAACAAGCCAAGCTAGCCCTGAGCAAGGAATTGCGAGGCTCACAGGTATTTGAAAAAATAACCCAGGCAATACGCCAAAGTTTAGATACCCAGGAAATCTTTATCACCGCTACCAAAGAGATTCGTCAACTATTGCACGCGGATCGAGTGGGCATTTATCAATTCGTACCTGGTTCAGATTATTGTTTGGGAGAATTTGTGGCAGAAGACTTGGTTGAGGGGGTGGTTTCTACCGTAGCCGCTAAATACTATGACCGCTATTTTGGTCAAGACCATGCCCTAAAATATCAAAACGGCAAAATCTTAGCCCACAGCGATATCTACACTGCCAACCTCAGCGAGTGTCATCTTAAACTCCTAGAGCAATTTCAAATTAGAGCTAACTTAATTATTCCCCTACTACAAGGTGAAAAACTGTGGGGCTTATTGTGTATTAATCAATGCTTTCAGCCTCGGCAATGGCAACGTGAAGAAATTGTGATCGCCAAAAAAATTGCCCATCAATTAAGTATTGCTCTGCATCACGCCGAATTACTAGCCAAGGAAACTGAACAACGACTACTGCTAGAGGAAGAAGTCAAAATCCGCCAACAAACACAGCTATCTCTAAGCAAGCAGCTTCAAGCATCTCAGGTATTTGCCCAAATTACCCAAGCCATCCGCCAAAGTTTAGACACTCAGGAAATCTTCGACACCGCTACCCGAGAGATTCGTCAACTGCTACAGGCTGATCGCGTCGGCATCTATAAATTCTTTCCCGAATTAAATTATTGTTTGGGAGAATTTGTTGCTGAAGATTCCGTTGCTGGGGTGGCTTCTACCGTGGAGGCAAAATACTATGATCGTTATTTTGGTCAAGATCATGCCCTAGAATATCAAAACGGTAAAATCTTAGCCCACAACGATATCTACACTGCTAACCTCAGCGATTGTCATCGCCAGTTGCTAGAGCAGTTTCAAATCAGAGCCAACTTAATTATTCCCCTACTACAGGGTAGAAAACTCTGGGGTTTATTGTGTATTCATCAGTGCTTTCGCCCCCGCCAATGGCAAACTGAAGAAATTGCGATCGTCGAAAAAATTGCCAGTCAGCTGAGTGTTGCTCTATCTCAGGCTGGGCTACTAGAAAAAGAAACCAGACAGCGCATTTTATTGGAAGAAGAAGTTGATGTCCGACAAAAAACTCAAATTGCTTTAAGCAAAGAATTGAAAGCATCTCAGCTATTTGAGCAAATTACCCAAGCAATCCGCCAAAGTTTAGATACCAAGGAGATTTTTGACACCGCTACTAGAGAAATTCGTCAACTGCTACAGGCTGATCGGGTAGGAATCTTTAAATTTGACCCAGAATCCAAATATCATCAGGGGGAATTTGTCGCCGAAGATGTCCTCGGGAATTTCCCTTCGGCATTAGCAGCCAAAGTTTATGACCACTGTTTTGAAGAAAAGTGTGCGGTTGACTACAGCCAAGGAAAAGTTCTAGCGATCGCCGATATCTATGATGAAAATCTGAGCGATTGCCACATCAGCATCCTAGAAAGATTCCAAATTCGCGCTAATTTAGTTATTCCCCTACTCCAAAGGCAGAAACTATGGGGTTTATTGTGTATCCATCAATGTTCCCAGCCCCGTCACTGGCAAACATCAGAAGTTCATCTAGTACAAAAGATTGCTACTCAGTTAGGGGTAGCCCTCAATCACTCAGAATTACTGGCACAGGCTCAAGAACAATCAGAACAGTTGCAGGCATCCTTCACCAAAGTTCAACAGCAAAATGAATATCAGGCTGAAATCGCCAGTCAAGAAAAGTCGTTAAATGTAATTATTCAGCAAATTCGCCAGAGCCTCGATGTTCAGAAAATCTTTACTGCTACCACTCAAGAAGTGAGGCAAATTCTCAGGTGTGAACGGGTGATTGTCTATCAGTTTTTGCCAGACTGGAGCGGCACATTTATTCATGAGTCAGTTCAATCGGGCTTACCTTCTCTAGTAACCGATACCCAAAAAACCGAGTGGCTAGATACTTATCTCCAAAAACACCAGGGCGGGAAATATCGCGAGGGCAACATTTCAGTAGTCAGTAATGTTGAGCTAGTAGAGCATTCTAAGTGTCATTTAGAGACGCTGAAAAAACTTCAAATTCAAGCGTATCTTATCGTTCCGATTTTTGTCGGTAACCAACTCTGGGGTTTACTAGCGGCATATCACCATACTAGCCCGCGAAATTGTTGGCATCATAGAGAGATCAATCTTTTTGAGCAAGTTTGTAATCACTTGGGAGTAGCCCTACACCAAGCAGAACTATTGCAGCAGATGAAACGGGCAAAAGAAAATGCCGATGCCGCCAACCAGGCAAAGAGTTCTTTTCTCGCTAATATGAGTCATGAATTAAGAACTCCCCTTAACGCCATCTTAGGCTTTAGCCAGCTGATACAGAGAGATGCTAATCTTTCAACCCAACAGCAAGAAACCCTCAATATTATTAACCGCAGCGGCGAACACTTACTAGAGCTTATTAATGATGTTCTGGAAGTATCGAAAATTGAAGCAGGCAAGATTGCGATTAATCTTGATGATTTTAACCTCATGGGGCTGTTGGATTCTCTCCAGCAAATGTTTAGCCTCAAGGCAGAGTCTAAAGGCTTAAGCTTAATTCTGGAACCTTCAGCCAATGCTTGGCAATATATTCGCGCTGATGAAAGCAAGCTGAAACAGATACTGATCAATCTCTTGGGTAATGCCATTAAATTTACCCCAGGGGGCACAATTACCTTGGGGGTAAAGGTGGTGTCTGAAGAATTAGACGTGGAATACAGTCAGCAATCGCAGGTTCTAGCTTTCACCGTTGAGGATACGGGGGTGGGCATTGCTGAAGATGAACTGGAAAATTTATTTGAACCCTTTATCCAAACTAAATCTGGTAGTCAATTTCAGGAAGGAACTGGCTTAGGCTTAACCCTATGCCGTAAACTAGTTCGGCTGATGAATGGGGAAATTAGCTTACGCTCGAACCTAGGGCAGGGCACCAGCGTTACCTTTAAGATTCCTGTCTTCCAGCCTCAGAAAAGATCCTTAGAATCATCAAACTTAGGCAGAGTTATAGCGTTGGCTCCTAATCAGCCACCCTGTAGAATTTTAATTGTTGAGGATAAATGGGAAAGTCGTAAACTACTGGTTCAACTATTAGAGTCCATCGGCTTTAGCACCAAAGAGGCAACCAACGGAGCAGAAGCAGTGACAATCTGGCAGCAATGGCAGCCTAATCTGATCTGGATGGATATGCAAATGCCCGTGATGAGTGGTTACGAGAGTACCAGAGCAATTAGAAACCAGGAAGCATCTCCAAGGGCTAGTCCTCACCACAAGACGATAATTATTGCTTTAACTGCTAGCGCTTTTAAGGAAGAAACAGAGCAAATTTTAGCTTCTGGCTGTGATGATTTTCTCAGCAAACCATTTCAAGAGTCTGCATTATTAGAAAAAATGAAGCTGCATCTTAATCTAGAGTATCTTTACCAAGATAGTCCTGAGGAGATTTTAATTACTCCTTCGGACAAGCCTAAGTTATTAAGTAAATCTGAGGTGCAGCAGGCTTTAGCTTCTGTAGCTGAAGATTGGGTGCAGCAACTTCATGCAGCAGCTTTAACTTTGGATGAAGACAGAATTTTAGAGTTAGTTGAAGATCTGAAAAATCAGTCTGATTATCTTCACTTAGCCTACACGTTAGGGCAATGGCTATATAGCTATCAGTTAGACATGATTATTGAATGTACACAAATCACTATCTAAAGAGTATCTAATTTTTTATCTAATTAAACTTTATCTTGATTATAAAACTATGAATTTTCAATCCGCCAATCCAGCTAATTCGACAATTTTAATCGTAGACGATAATACTGATAATCTGCGGTTGTTATCGGATATGTTGAGTAAACATGGCTATCAAACTCGCAGGGCAATTAGCGGAACTTTGGCACTCCAGTCGATTGAAGTTAGTCAATTTGATCTAATTTTACTAGATATTAATATGCCAGATATTGACGGCTATGAGGTCTGTAAAAGATTAAGGAGCGATCAGAATTATGACCACACACCTATTATATTTATTAGTGCCTTAAATGATGTTGTAGATAAAGTTAAAGCCTTTCAGGTAGGAGGAATCGACTATATTAGTAAGCCATTTCAGGTAGAGGAAGTTTTAGCTAGGGTAGAAAATCAGCTAAAGATTGTTAATTTACAAAAACAATTATATTTAGCCAACCAAAAATTACTCAACCATAATCAAATATTACAAAAATCAAATAATCGCTATTTACAAAATTCTTTAGTAGATCCAGTTACTAATTTTAAAACGAGAATTTCTTTTGTGGGGCAGCTGCGGAAAAGCCTCAAGGAATACCAGAACAATCAAGATTTCTTTGCTTTTCTTATTATTCAATGCGATCGCCTGAAGCTTTATGAAAGTATGCTTAAGGAAGAAGCAGAAAATCAGTGCATTGTTTATATTAGTAAAATCATTAAAAAATTATTGCCAGAATCCAGTCTTCTCGGTCGCTTGAATGAAACTGAGTTTGCCGTTTTTATCGAACATATTAACGTTAATAATATCGATAATATTCTCAAGATTCTCGAAACAATACAGCAGCGTCTCAAGCTACCTTTTACTATTAATCAACAGGAATATTTTCTTAATCCGAGCTGTGGAATTGTTATTGGCGATCAGACTTATCAAAATCCAGAACAAATTTTATGTGATGCTCGTCAAGCTTTATTCCATGCTCGAAATCAAGGGTATGATAACTATCAAATATTTGAACCCAATATTCAAACTCAGACTTTAACTGATTCTGACTTAAAGCTCAATCTAATTAAAGCCTTAATGGCTAATAATTTACCTATTAAGTATCAAAATATTATATCCCTCAAATCCACTAAGATATTAGGATTAGAGGCTAATATAGCCTGGAGTAATTGCTCTGGCAAACTAATTCCCCTGGAAGAAATAGGTTATTTAGCTAAGAAAACTGGCTTTATTCCTTATTTAAATCAGTATCTTTTAACCAAAGTATGTCAGCAAATAATTGAATATCAAAAAAAACAGCTGCAAAATTCCACAGAAGTTGCTAAATCTGGCTTTAAAATCGCAGTCAATTTATCTAGCTGGCAGTTTCTTCAGTCTAATTTATCAGGATTGCTAGAAAGACTGATAAAAGATTATCAAATAGATCCCAAATGTTTAGCTCTGATCGTTAACGAACAGGCATTTCATACCAATGCTAGTCTCGCTATTAAGAACCTTAAAAATCTTCAGCAGCTATCAATCTACACCAGCATTAATCATATCGGTACTTACTACCTATCCCTAGCTGAAATTCATGGTCTAGCGGTAGATAATTTGAGGATTGATAGCTGGTTGCTTAAGGAAATTCGCACTAACCAATTAACCAGAGAAATCTATGGTGAGATGATTAAAATTGCCCACAGCCTGAATATGACAGTTACTGCCGATGGTATCAGCAATGAGGAACAGCTCAATGCTTTGCAGGGTTTAAACTGTGAATTTGGACAGGGTAGTTGGATTTCACAAATTTCTCAACCTCAACCAGTACCAGTATCTTAATTTGACGTGGGTTATAGGTTATAGGTTATAGGTTAAAATCTGATGGCGATCGCTGGAGAGGAAATAACTGTAGCTGGCGTAGCTGTCGCAGCTTGCGATTGATGCTGGGGGCGTAAAACATGACGGCAATACCGAGAATGACTAGTCCCGAACCAGTCCAGGTTAGCGCCGTTACCCAAGCGGGTTCCCGCTTGACTTGCAGGGTAGACTGCTGTAAATCTCCAGGATTCCAGGATGCTTGGGCGATTTTCCAGCCGCGATACCAGGTGGGATGATTCATCCAGACTCGGCGTGGTTCATTAACCTGATACTGGGGATCTTCGATGCGGATCTTACTTGTCCACATGGCAACGGATTGGGAACCTTCATTGCGATCGACAATAAAGTCTTCCAGCTTAACGCTAAAGGGCAATTGAAAGAATTTGGGACTAAATGCCGCCAAAACTTGGCGATCGCCATTTTCTAAAGCATTAGCCTCTCCCCACAGCAGCCAGGTTTCTTGCCCCGATTTGGTTTTGACCAGTAGCGCAGGGCTTCCTTGTTCCTGCTGATTAGAGTCAGTCACAATGGTTTGCTTGATCTGGGTATGGGGGTAATAATCTTCTAGGGTAATCTCAAAATCTGCCCAGCCAGGGGTAATTGTTTGACCAACCCCTAGGGTGCCAGATTTAAATTGAGCAGAAGATTTTGCTGTATAGTAAAGCTGTTCTGCGGTGGCGATGACGCGAAAATAGTCTGAGGTTTCTGGCGGCTCTACCTGATAGCCAGCAGTTAAATCAGCTATTGCAGTCCCCGAAACCAGGGTTTTCACTGGAGGGAAATCTCCTTGAGCAAAAACATACCAGCGTTCTTTACTGTCTCCAGAGGTAACTTCTAGGGCTACCGCTGGATTACGATATTCCTCAGAGGCGCTGGCGGGCTGTCGGTCACGATCTAGGCGAAAATCGGGATAGAACCCCGTTAACTTAACCTTAACCCTGTCTAATCTTAAGGTTTTATGCAGATTATTTTGCACATCAAAGATACGTTCCCTGGATGCACCAGTAATGGTTATTTCTCCCCAAGGATGATTCTGGCTTTGCTGGGGATGAAGTAATCTATTTAGCTCTCCCTTACTATCAGCGGTGATGATTTCCAATTCTGCTGGACCTAAATTAACCTTACTGTAGTTGCTGGGGGCTGCGGCAAGAGTACGTTCGATAGTCTGCCCCATGCGATCGCTGGCTAAACTAACCCTCACTCCAGGATTAGCGACAGTTCCCTCCTCAGTAAAATTAACTTGGGGCACCGCATTTTCTGTATAGCTAGCTAGTTCTAGATCTCCAACATATCTCGGGCTTACTGAACCATCGTGTTTAACAAAAATACTCCTCTGTTCCAGTTCTCCATCCTGACTTACTACCTCAAGTAAATCCCCTTCAATTCTCAGGCGATCGTTAGCACCACTATCGCTCCTTACTAAGAGCATTCCCTCCATTCCCAGGTGAATTACCGCTGCCGAACCAGCAATAATCACGATTAAACCTAGGTGAGTTAGGGCAAAGCCAATTTTTTTGGCACCTCGCCAGGGATAGCGCGTCATGGTAGATACCCCTAGATTAACTGCCAACAAAAACATCAGCGCCCCAAACCAGGGACTTTGATAGATTTCCTGCTGCACCGTAGATGATCCTACTTGGGATTCATAAAAGGTTGCCCCAATCAGAATGGCTACGATGGCAGTTAATAAGGGTACGGCTAACTTGATAGAGCCGATAAAGCGAACAGTCTGATTAAACATACTAGGGATTTTTAATGATAGAAGTCAGGTTATAAAAAACTCTTAAAATCAGATGACTTTGGCTAATTATTAGGGATGTTGCTTGATATTTTTTAAATATCTTTAAATTGCTGGGCTTATCGTTCTAGATATTAGTGCTAGAGAAAAGTACTTATTGCTAATCATCAGCAAAACCTACGATACACTAAAACGTTGAAATTAGTAATTGATTCCCTAATCAAATAATTAAATATTTTTGAGACATAAAGCAATGTTAAACAGCTTAATTTTTTAGAAAATTGTAGCTATAGCTACGAAAGCCCATCCTTTAGCAATGATTTTTACATAGTTTAACTAAATAAACTATAATTTCTATAATGAGAAAAATTATCAATTATCAAAACTTTTAAGCTAGAATATTAGAAGAATATAAGTCGAAAGTTATGATAAATGCAAAAAAAACATTTTAAATATTCAACAGCTGCATATTGAAGTTTAGAACGTAATTTTTGCTACAAAAAAACTTGATGTACCTGTCTTATATATCTACAGACGGATATATGCTGGCATCATATTTAAATTTATTAAATGTCTCGATTTCCAGACAAACAATCCTGTCGGTTATTAACTTGCGCTAAAAAATAGTTAGCTCTTAAAAACTCAATTCCTTAGTTACAAATTGGCTGATTTGGACTCAAGGAGATATTGCATAGCAATAGCTATAACCTTCTGGTTAGCACATGGAGGATAAGTTCTTCATTGCCAGACGTCCAAGGGCAGCTTGTCTTTGATTAAGGGAAAGGGTCTTATGACCTCTTGGTTCATCTGATTTAAAATCTAACATTTTGAAGCAGGTGCCCTGGCGCACAGGCTTGCTGCACCGCTAATTGCGGCGGTTAAGCAAGTCAAACAATTATTTTTAAATTGGTCAAGTTGCCAATATTTTAGAGAGGAGAAATTTCCATCATGTCTTTACAAGTGGAGTTATTAGAACAAAGCTTTGAAGAGATTAAACCCGAGGCGGAAGCATTCGTTGATAGTTTTTACGACAATCTCTTTACTGCCAACCCAGAGGCTAAGCCTCTGTTTGAAACTACCGACATGAAGTCACAAAAAACAAAGCTGTTAAAGTCTTTAGTGTTGGTAGTAGATAATCTCAGGATGCCTGATGTCTTAAGCGGCGCTTTAAAGGGGCTTGGAGCACGTCATGTTAAATATGGTGCGTTACCAGAGCACTATCCCTTGGTGGGCAGTGCTTTGTTAACTACCTTTGAGCAATACTTAGGCGAAAAATGGACACCCGATACCAAGCAAGCTTGGATTGATGCTTATGGAGCAATTAGTTCCATTATGCTGGAGGGGGCAGAATATTCCCCAGCAGATATTGCTTTAGCACCTCCTGAACCTCAAACCTCTAGTTCTCCACAACTAGCAGTTGCGGGGATCTCCCCTAGGATGGAAACCAGGGCAACAGTAGGAGTTGTCCATAATCCTGATAAAGCGGCGGTTACCGCCCTAGCTGGAGGCGGCATCATGGGTATCACCGCTACTGTTTTGACCTTGCTATTGTAGAGCCGAAAATAAATGGCAAGGAATTTATTACGTCGTCAGCCTTTGGTTGATTCAAAGCTCGTCATTATTGGTGCCATGGTAATTCTGTTACTGTGGCTTGGTTCTGCTTTTGCCCTCGACAGTAAACAGATTTTTCTTCCAGGAGAAACTTCTATCGGTCACGTTTTGTTTGAAGTTTCCTGTCAATCCTGCCATGAAGGTTTCAAAGCCGTAAGCAACGATACCTGTAATCGTTGTCATGAAGCGGAAATGGCGCAGGATGTTCACGGAGCAAAAAAGTTCCGTGATCCTCGCTGGGCAGAATTACGAGAAGAAATTGATGTTTTAACCTGTACTGCCTGTCATCGAGAACATGAGCATATGTTTGCGCGGGGGGTAAATCTACCGCCAGATCTCTGTATGTCTTGTCATCAGGGAGTAATTGAGGGGGAATTAGCGAGTCACAATAATTTTACAGCGGATGGCTGTTGGACTGCTGGCTGTCACAATTTTCATGATCATCGTTCTATTGCCACTGGTTTTTTGCGGCAGAATCTGGATCAGCCCTGGATTTTACCTGACCCCAAATTACCAGAAATAGTAGTTACGAATGAATTGGATCAGGCTCCCGAACCAGATTTAGGGCAAGAGTTTTTGGGAGGTCAGACATGAAAAGGCAGACCAGAGCATTAGCTATTGTCTTAGCTTCAGTTTTGATTACCGCCTGGGTATTTCCTGATATGGCTTTGGCTAAAGGTGTTGACGAGGCTCGACTGCTAGAGATTGAACAACAGTGGCAAACTAGCGCCCACGCCCTGGGGGATGTTAACTGTTCTAGCTGTCATCAAAATCAAGATACGAATCAGTTTGTCCTGAGACCCACAGAAGAAAGCTGTCGCAGCTGTCATGAAAATGGCGTGGAGACTTTTTTAATTGGTAAACACGGGATTAGGACTTTGGAGGGTTTATCTCCCCTAACTCCTGCCATGGCTCATCTGCCGATGCAGCAAGATGCTTTAGATAAGCAGATGAACTGCAACGCCTGCCATAATGTCCATACCGTTAATACCTTCACCGCCGCAGTTGATTCTTGCCTGACCTGTCATCGTGACAATCACTCTTTGAATTATCAAAATTCTCCCCACGGACAAATGCTGCTGGAGGTCGGTACCTTACCCCGTCCCAATGCCGAATTGGTTACCTGTGCTACCTGCCACCTTCCCAGGGAAGTTGCTGGGGATCAGGTGTTAGTTAACCATAACAACACCTATACTCTAAAACCACGCGATCGCATGGTTAAGGAAGTTTGTATGAACTGTCATGGTGTAGAACATGCCTACAACAGCATTTTTGACGATGAACTAGTGGAGGCTAACTTTGCTCGTCCCCCTGATCAAAAATTGAACACCTTTCAACTAGTCCGCGACCTTGAAAAGAAAAGGTCAAACAAAGGGAGTTAATTAGCTCACTTTGCTTAACCAACAATATCCAACATCTATACCAACAATGAACAACATAATTCAGAGAATTAAAGCCAGAACCATTGGTTTAATTGCTTTAGCCGTCACTTTCTGCTTTACGGCGATCGCCTGTAGCGGCGGTGGTGGTGATACTGCCTCAGGGGGGATTGCCCCCGAACTAGTTGTCGATTATGTACACACCGTATTATTGGCAGATCGCACGGCGTATACTAAGCACGTAGTTAATCGACTCAAAACCCTGGAAGGAAAAGAAAAAGACAGTGGAGTAGTCCCCGCAGAAGCGACGGAAGGTTGGGAACAAACTGGAGGTGTTCCCCTTCCCGCACAAATGTTCCGCCTTGGTTCAGAAGTAGCCGCAGACACCGCCGATCAAAAGGGCATTGGCTTTACCTATAACCTCATTTCTACTTGGAATATTAACGATAGCCATTCCCCAAAATCTGAATTTGAGAAAAAGGCAATGGAAGAGGTTAATAAGACTGGTGAACCCTATAAGGACTATCAAGAAATTGGCGGTCAGAAATACTTTTCTGCGCTTTATCCCGATAAGGCAGTAGCCGAAGCCTGTGTGAGTTGCCACAATACTCATCCAGTTCACCTGGAACGCTATCCCGATAAGATATTCGAGATGGAAGATGTGATGGGTGGTATTATCATCAACCTCCCCATTGATGAAACCTAATTTACGCTTAATGTGAATTAGCTTCGCTGAAAGGTTAATAGTTCGTAGCCATTAGCCATTAGCTATTAGCTATTAGCCATTAGCTTTTTGAATAGTCTTTAGGACTCGATTTTTCTGGGTATTTAACCTCAGAATGACGAGATTCCTCTATTTCAAGGCAGTTGTCTTAGTCATTTTAATTCACATCAGACGTAATTTATCTATTAGTTAGGGATGGTGGGCAATTCCTACTGTCCTCTAACTATTTTCCAGACTCTTCAACTGCTAACTAAGCAATGAAACCCAAGTTTAAGACCCTGATTTGCCTGACATTAATTGCCGCCGTTATTCTGGCACCATTTGCGGTGAGTCCAATTTATATACCTATCCTAAGAGAAAAGGCATTTGATCTTTTATTCATACTACAGGCTAATCTTTATAAACAAATTACAGGCTATATATCTCTGGTAGCGGTTATTTTAGAAATGTTATTGTCTGCCCGTAAACGTGGTAGAGGCTGGAAAGTCAAAGTTAAAGTACCTGGTTCAATGCAGTTTTGGCGTAGCCTGCATATTTTTCTGGGGGTTGGGTTATTAGCAATAGTCTTAATCCATACAATCGGCGTAACAGGAATTAATTTTAACGCAGTTTTTCTTTGGGTCTTTTTTGGCGTTAGTCTTTCTGCATTAGTCGGTGTAGTAGCCCAGACAGGAATCGTCGAATCATCGCAAAAACGATTTTTACTTTGGTTTTCTACTGTTACTCCTGATGGGAAGAAAATACCAGGAATTAAGAAAGGTAACATGATACGAATCGTGCGGGATTTATGGTTAAAAACTCATTTAATTCTAGTTGCTATTTTTTGTGTAATGTTGCTATTTCATATTTTTCTGGCTTATTACTACGCGTAGTTAAGTAATAAATAATGAGTAATAAGTAATAAGCAAAGTTACTTGAATTTATTATAACTAATTACTAACTACTAATAGTCTTAAGTAGCTACCTTTAACTATAAAGTTTTGATTAGCAAATGATACTAAATCCGATTACCAAAATACACTTACTAAATGCAAACCTAAAAAGCCTCAAACCCTTTGCCCTTTAACCGTTACCCGTTACCCGTTACCCTTGCATAATCAATAAGTGTTCTATCTAAACAG
>JBCBIE010000067.1:0-27010 GCA_038524995.1 Cyanobacteria bacterium J06621_8 | reverse complement strand
AACCTGCCTTGCACAAATTATGAGTTTGTTGCCTAAACCGCTCGGCCAACCCTGGGAATCTAATTTATATTTATTCTACGTAGACCATTATATTAGTAAGTCTGGTATCTTTGACAACGTTTAGCTAAAAACTGCGATCGCATGAAACTAAGAATTAATTTGTGGCTTACTATATTTTTATTCTTAATGATGCTGTTGGCTGGAGCCGCTAGTTCTTATATCGGTTACTTTATGGGCAGTCAGGCGCTTAAGGTAGTAACCCAACCAGACATCAATTCTCGTGATGGCTCTTTGAACCAAAAGCCATTGGGAGGAAGGCACAAAGGTCTCAAAATCATTAAAGAAGAAGACATTCTCAGAAAGGTGGATAAACTAGTTAATGAGCAGAACCAGTAACGACGCTATTTTCTTATCATGGTGGAGGCTTGAGAGCAAACAATTTCCTGATGCCTGCCAGAGATCCAGACCCTTACTTTTTCTTGGTACAAGTTTAGCAAAGACTCTTCCTGTTTCCATCAAAGCCAGTACTACTAATCTGCTGCTAGTTAATTAATGGCTGAACCAAATCTAGTTTTGACCTTTATTGGTGTTTGTTTATTAATTGCGATTAATGCTTTTTTTGTTACCGCAGAGTTCTCGATTGTCTCTGTTCGTCGTTCTCGCATCAGTCAGCTAGTCAAAGATGGCGATATTCAGGCTCAAACCGTCCAATCTCTACAAAGAAGTATTGATCGCCTCCTTTCCACTACCCAGCTAGGAATTACTCTTTCCAGTCTGGCTTTAGGCTGGGTGGGGGAGAAAACTATGGCGGTGTCAATTATTACCCTGGTTCACAGTCTTAACCTTTCTCCATCTGTATCGGCGCTCTTCGCCCATTCTCTGGCTATTCCTGCGGCGTTTATCATTCTGGCATATCTTCAGATTGTTGTAGGGGAATTATGTCCTAAATCCGTTGCCCTAATGTATCCTGAGAAACTAGCGCGGTTTTTTGGTCCCCCAAGTTTGGTCATTGCTCGCATTTTTCGTCCTTTTGTAGCTGTTTTGAATCTATCAACTCGATTACTGTTGAAATTAATCAGGGTTGAGTATAGTGGTCTGGGATGGTACGAAAAGGTCACCTCAGAAGAATTACAGCTAATTATTACAACCGAGAGAGAATCCATTGGTTTAGCGGCTGAACAACGAAAGTTGCTGAAGAATGTCTTTGAATTTCGCGACGATACCGCCGAAGAGGTGATGATTCCCCGAACTGACATTGAATTTCTCTGCCTAGACGCTACTTTTGAACAGTTTTTGCAAAAAATGCTGGAGCATGGTCATTCAGCATACCCGATAATTGGGGATTCTTTGGATGATATTCGGGGCATTATTCACTACAAGAAATTATCCGAGCCCCTGGCAAGAGGGGAACTAGATCGAGATTCTCATCTAGAGCCATGGCTAGAGCAGGTTAGCTTTATTCCTGAATCTACCGCCCTCAATGAGTTATTACCTTCTATGCAGCGCTCTCGCCAAAAAATGGCGATCGTCATTGATGAATTTGGCGGCACCTCTGGCTTGATTACCCTTGACGACCTGATTACCGAGATTGTTGGGGATGCTAGTGATGATCCTGAATTGAGAGTGGAAGCAATTCAGCGGCTCGATGAAAATACCTTTCTCGTCTCGGCACAAATGAATTTGGAGGAGGTGAATGAGCAGTTGGAGTTAGCTCTACCTATTGCTGATAATTACAATACTTTAGGGGGGTTTTTACTAGAGCAGTGGCAGAAAATTCCCTGCCAAGGGGAAAAATTACAGTATGGAGACTTAGACTTTACTGTCACTCTAGCTGACAGTAATCGCTTGCATCAAATTTTGATCAATCGCTAGCTTATACTAAATCCTGTTTAGATAGAACACTTATTGATTATGCAAGGGTAACGGGTAGCGCCGAGACCCCGCGCCGCCTTTAGGCGCAAGGGAACGCTCGGCAAGAAAGATAACGGCTATAGGAGTTTGAGGTTTTCCAGGTTTGCATTTAGTAAGTGTATTTTGGTGATCGGATTTAGTATTAAATCTTATGACGGAGTTTTAGAAAAAGGTAATTAGAGTCAATGATTAAACAATTGACCATCGGGCATCGTCGCTCCAATAAGAACAGCTTGTTTCAGGTTAGCTTCCGTGACTGTGGCTTGATATAGATTTGCCCCTTGCAGAAATGCTTTCTCTAAATTGGCTTGACTTAGGTCTGCTCCTGTTAAATCCGCATCAATTAGATTGGCTTGACTTAGATCTGCCGCTTTTAATTTTGCCTGATTGAGATTGGCTTCTCTGAGAAATGCCCGCTTGAGAATAGCTTGGCTCAAATCAGCCTTGGATAGTTGAGCCCTGGCACAGGAAGCTTTATATAGCAATGTCGATTTTAATGAGGCGCTTTTGAGGTTTGCTCGGTCTAAATTGACTTCACTTAGGTTACTCAGGTCTAATATTGCCTGGGATAAGACAGCCCGCTCTAAGTTTGTTCCAGTAAAATCAACTTCCGCTAACATAGCTTGGCTCAAATTGATTTGACTCAGATCGGTATTGCTTAAAATTGCTCCAGCAAGATTGACTCCTGAAAAGTCTTTGATTCCAATCTGATATTTTTTTATGAGCTCGACTACATTCATATTTTTGAGTCAACTTAACTCCCTAAAATTAAGCAATATGTCTTAATGTTTCGTCATAAAGTTACCAGGTTTGATGAGTATAAATACCTGGGTTAATGATGAATTAAGATTCGTAAATACCGAGAAGTAAATTCACCTGACAAATCTTAAATCTGATGTCAAAAATATTAAAAAAACATTAAGATTTAAGAGTGTGACTAACTTCAAAAACGGTAAAGTTTTTTGTCTGAATCTAACCCGACGCCCAACTCAAAATATTATCGTCTTCCTGCCGTGCAGAAAAATTTAGTAGCGGCGATCGCCTTAAGAATTCGGCAATCCCTCGATCTAGAGCTAATTCTGGAACAGACTGTGGCGGAGGTCAGGCAATTTCTGCGTACAGATCGGGTTTTAATCTATCGTTTTGAGCCAGATTTGAGTGGCGTTATTGCCGTGGAATCTCTTGGTACATCGATTAAGAGTATCTACGGTAGAAAAATTGTCGATCCCTGCTTTGCCGAAAAACATCTGGCAAAATACCAGCAGGGGGAGGTTCACGTAATCAATAATGTAGAAACCGCGCAGTTAGCAACTTGCTATGGCGAAGTGCTGCGGGATTTTGGCGTCAAAGCCAATTTAGTAGTGCCGATTGTCGCTAAGGAAAAGTTATGGGGGCTTTTAATTGCTCATCATTGTCGGGCTCCCCGCCAGTGGCAGGAATCAGAAATAAAATTATTAAAACAGTTAGCCGATCAGGTTGGGATTGCCGTCCAGCAGGCAGAATTATATGAGCGGGTGCGGAGTCTCAACAGTTATCTGGAACAAAAGGTTAAGCAACGTACTGCTGAATTGGAGAGTTCCGTCAAATATGAAATTTTGACCCGCAAAATTACGGAAAAAATGCGAGATACTCTTGATGAGCCGTTGATTTTGCAGAAAGTCACCGTAGAGATTGGGCAGGTTTTAAAGGTAGATCGCTGTAAAATTGAGCTTTACGATAGCAATCACACCATAGCTAAGGTAGCCTACGAATACAGTATTCAGTTGCCCAACTGTCAGGGAGACGTGAGACAGGTTGGGGATTTTCCCGAACTTTATGCTCAACTGCTGCAAAAACAGTCTTTGCAATTTGTCGAAAAAGTCCCTGAGTTAAGTCCACGGGATACCCAAGCGACTAGATTAGTTTGTCCGATCTTCGATAATCAGGGTATCATCGGCAATCTCTGGCTTCTGCGACCCAAGAATGAATTTTTCCAGCTGTCGGAAATTTCCCTGGTGGAACAGGTAGCTAATCAATGTGCGATCGCCATTAGACAAGCAAGACTATATCAGCAGTCGCAAATTCAGGTTCAAGAGCTGGCGCGATTAAATTTACTCAAAGATGATTTTCTGCGGACTATTTCCCATGAATTAAAGACTCCGATGAGCAGCATCCAGCTAGCATCAGAAACTTTAGAAGCTCTACTTAATCAGGAAATCGGAACCCAGAGATCAGCAACGTTTACTAAGGTGCTCGATATTTTTCGCACTGCCTGCACCAGACAAAATCATTTAGTAGATGACCTGCTGACTCTCTGCTATATCGATGCCAAAAAGGAAATTATCAAAATGCAGTGGATTGATTTAGCAGTGTGGTTGCCCCAAATTGTGGAGCAGTTTGAGGAAAGAATGGAGAATCAACAGCAGGCTTTAATTATTAACTTAGCAGAAAATTTTCCCCAATTTAAGTCTGATATTTCGATCATCAAACGAACTCTAACCGAATTAATCAACAATGCCTGTAAGTATACTCCTGCGGGAGAAACCATTGGCATTAGTGCCATCATCACAGACGGAGGAGTTCGGCTAAGCGTCTGTAATACTGGTACCGAAATATCTCCCGAAGAGCAGCAGCGAGTTTTCGACAAATTCTATCGCATTCCCCATCAAGATCCCTGGCAGTTTGGCGGTACGGGCATTGGCTTGACTTTAGTCAAAAACCTGATTGAGATGCTGGGAGGAAAAGTCGAGCTTAATAGTCAAGCGGACAGAACTATTTTTATGCTAGATCTTCCCTGCGAAACTGATTAATATCATTGTCTAGAAGACCTGATTCAGATAGTCATCAAACCGTGGGTAGACAATTTAGCTCTATTTAAATTATGATAGCGGTTATTATTCTAAATTTTTGATTGATGTTGAAGCAATGAAAGTACTAAGTTCTTTGGGAAGTGCAAAATCCCGTCATCCAGATTGTCAGGTTGTTAGGCGGAGAGGGCGTACTTATGTAATTTGTAAATCAAACCCTCGCTATAAGGCGGTACAAGGGAAAAAGTTAAATAAGAAAAAGCGCTAATAGACCTGTTGGGCAATAGCGAGAAAAATTGCTGAAGCGCTGACATAGGTTAGACTTTAGAAACTTTCGCCATTGATCCAAAAGTCCTTGTTAAGGGCAGCTTTCGCGGACTCTTGAGATTGTTGCCCAACAAACTTATCTTATATCTGAGTACATCTAAAATCCTTGAAGTTTTGCCATGTACCCAGAGTTATTAGCATTTTTCATATCTCCTCAATCCCCACTAATTAAGCGTGTTGCTCATTTGATATTTCTCCTCAATTTTATTTAATCCAATCAAGAATAAACTTTTCACCATCAAGAATAAACTTTTCCATCTTAGTTCTATAGTTATATTCGTTTAATTTCCGACTAGAATGATTTAATTTTTTCAGATAATCCTCATAGATGATGGATATTTTACTTGCAATATCTTCTTTCCAGAAAATCTTGAATTGTTTAAGATAAATATCTGATAAATCTAAATCTTCTGATAAATCAATTCGTGACAAAGCAATCTCACGCAATTTCTTATCTAATGAGCACAAGAGAATGATTTCACCATTATTATGGCAATCTTCAATACGGTTAAACCATTCAGTGAGTAATGTTAAATCCCAAGTAGCATTTTTAATACCTTTTATTGCTTTTTTTCTATCGGCAGATCTAAGATTCTTTAATAATTTTTTCCGAGGCTTACCAGGGGCAAAATAATAATTGGCTAACATCAAGGCATTAGCCCCAAATAAGAAATCTTCATACATCCATTTAATAATCTCCAATATATTATTTTCTGGAGTGCTTCCTTTAAGTTCAAGTTCAGCTATTTTCAACGTTAATACATAATTTCTACGCCAGGATTTAAGTGGCATCATAAAATCAACTTTTTGATTAAAATACATCTCAGGTAATTGCGGAGATTCATAAATAAATGTATCAGAACGACCTAAAGCTAAATCAGTCCAACTTTGAGGATTGATATTATCTGCGATACGAAAAATATTTAATTCTTTATTAGCTTCATCATTACCTGCATTCATAGCGAATTCATACAGTGCAATACTTGGCTCAATAGATATATTTGAACATTGTGCAAATGCCATAATAGCAGCAGCCAAGCGATATTGATGATCAATTTTAAGTTTTTTTTCTTGGGATTTATTCTCTATTAAGGCAATCCATCGCGTAACTAGATTTCTATCTGCAACAAGAATTACTTGAGTTCCAAAAGTAATATATTCGTTGAGATAAGCTATTGGGTTATAGATATCTATTTTATCAACTACAAAACTAGGAATAAATAATTGATTCTCAGCAAGCATGAGAGCAATATCTCTCAGATCTTTTCGATTAATTGCAAATGA
The DNA here is from genome assembly GCA_038524995.1 of Cyanobacteria bacterium J06621_8. Lineage (GTDB taxonomy): Bacteria > Cyanobacteriota > Cyanobacteriia > Cyanobacteriales > Xenococcaceae > Waterburya. Next base: position 20,702 of record JBCBIE010000067.1, on the reverse strand, counting down.
ACACATTTCAACGTTATTCATAGCCCAATCACAAGTACTTTTATCTAGTACTTCTTATCAAATTTTAATGCAATCAGCCAATGTTAATTATCTATTCGCTCTTGCAAATAAGTCTGTAAAAGGTTGTCCAGCTTATCTTCAGGACAACATTCAATCAGTGCTTCAAACGCTTCATATAGCTTTGCCGCACTGTCTCCCAACATAGGAGTTAAGCCCCAAACGTCTTCAATCCAGTCTTTAGGCGCTTGATCATCGAAAATGAGGCGTTCTAATAGCTGCTTGGCTTCAGTTTTATTGAGAGACATGATTACTGCTTGCTAGACCAACAATTCTCTATTATTAAGCATCGTCGATTGATAAGCTGAAGATAAAATATTTTTTACCAAGTTTAAGCAATGCTGGATAATTTGAGTTGGTCTAATCCTTGGGCGATCGCCTTAACGTTAAATACTCTTCTACTCATTATTGCCTTTATTAGCCCTAAAAAGCTGCTAACGCCCATAGGAAACCTTAACGGGGCACTTTTAGGTGTATTAGTCTGGGGTACCCTAGGCTGGCGCGGCTATCTGATTGTAATGCTGTTTTTCTTGCTGGGTTCGGGCTTAACTTTTGTCCGTCTGGAACAAAAAGAGGCGGAAGGAATTGCCGAAGAACGTTCTGGGATGCGAGGGGCGGGAAATGTCTGGAGTTCGGCATTAGCCGCAACCCTTTGTGCGATCGCCAGTTTATTCCTAGTTTCTCCCCTCAAAGAGTTGTTTATCCTGGGCTATGTTGCGAGTTTTTGCACCAAGTTATCGGATACAACCGCCAGCGAAGTAGGTAAGGCATACGGTAAGACAACTTATCTTATTACCACCCTCAAACCTGTTCCCCGAGGTACGGAGGGGGCGGTAAGTTTGGAAGGAACCTTAGCTGGGATATTTGCCTCCATAATATTAGCTGCTATTGCTTGGGGAATTGGCTTAATTAACCCCGTCGGAGTTATCTGGTGTGTCGCTGCTGCATTTATTGCCACCACCATCGAAAGTCTAATTGGTGCTACTCTGGAATCTCGTATTCCTTGGCTAACGAATGATTTAGTTAACTTAGCTAATACTATTATTGGTGCGATCGCTGCCATATTATTGGCTTTGGTTACTCTTAATCTTTAATTAATATCTGCATTTATCGGCATTTATGTGTTAAATGGTCTTTTTTCTAATCTCAACTATATATATTTAAAATTATTTAAGTATGTGTAGCAATATAGACTTTAATTAGAATATTCATTACTTATTACATAATTCATGACCCAAGAAAAGATTACAGTTAAGGTCAAGCTGTTTGCAATTTATCAAGAGGCTTTTAAGACCTCAGAACTCAATTTGGAGTTATCAGAACAGACAAAAGTTGGTGATGTTTTAGCATCTTTAATTCAACAAAAGCCTTTTCTCAGCAAATGGCAATCAGTCACCCGCTTTGGAGTCAATCTACAATTTGTGACGGCAGATACCGTACTTTATGACGGCGATGAAGTGGTATTAATTCCTCCAGTCAGTGGTGGCTAATATACTAATAATAGGCTAGAAAATTACCTGGTGCTAAACCTATAACCTATAACCTATAACCTATAACTTGTACAGTTCAAGAGTCTTGAAATCACGTTCATTCTAAAGCAATCCTGTAAGGCTACAAGCATACTAAAAAACCTATCTTCAGATAATTTTTTCGTTGATTGATACTAGTTCATAACCGTGAATGCGCCAGCTGTAGTCTTGTTGATGCTGCACAATAAAAATTCCCTGAGCAAGGCTACCTTCTTGATCCATGATCATGGAAACTAGTGCAGGAAAATTATTAATCAGGGTAAATCCACGAAACATAATCGAGCGAGGTTCAATCATGCCACGGTACTTATCTTTAAGGGTTGTAATAAAATCTTGACGACTGAACTTTTTTTGCATGCTAGGGCTAGTTAGCGCAAAAGCTGCTGCTTCATCATTTTGTTGAAATGCCTTTAGCTGTTGTTCAATTAGTTGACGAATCTTTGCTTTATCACTTTCGGATATATACATAACGAACTACTTCTCAAGTAGGACTGATTTTTACAAAATAGCTGTAAGATACGCTGACAAGAGATAGAAGGGTAGTACCTGGTTTAAGAATTAGTATTATCGACTTCTACCCAAAGTAAGGACAAACTAACCTTTAACGGCTCCTGCGGTTAAACCTTGAACAATCTGACGCTGAAAAATTAAGACTAATATTACTAACGGTAGAGTACCCAAAACTGTTGCCGCAGCGATCGCACCATAGGGAATCTCAAATAAACTTGCTCCTCCCAACTGCGCTGTAGCTACAGGAATAGTTTTTTTTGCTTCATCTGTGATGAAAGTCAGGGCAAAAATATATTCATTCCAGGCAAAAATAAACGTCAGAATTCCCGTAGTCACCAATGCGGGTAAAGTCATCGGCAGAACTATGTTGGTTAACATGCCGAAAATTTTATAGCCATCTAACTTAGCGGCATCTTCTAAATCTTGAGGGAGTTGCTGAAAAAAGCTTCTCATCACGAGAATGGTCAAAGGTAAATTAATCGCAGTGTAGGGGATAATCAACGCCAGATAGTTATTGCCTAAACCGATTAACTTAACTATTTCGAGCAAGCCTAAAAATAGGAGTACGTATGGAAACAGAGTAACGATTAAAACCCCAGTCAAAATCAGATTTTCTCCTGGCAATTTCATTCTAGTGAGAACGTATGCTGCGGGAGAGCCAAAAGCTAGGCACAATACAGTAGAAATGCTTGCTACTAGGGCGCTATTTACAATGTAGCTGAAAAAAGGACGGCGGCTAAATAAGTCGCTATAGTGTTCTATCGTAAACCTTTGTGGTAAGTAAACGCTGGGAATAGCGGCAATATCATCATTAACCTTAACCGATGTCAGAAGTTGCCAGATAATAGGAGCTAAGAAAAAAATAGCTATCAAAAAAAGCCCCAGGAATAACCCAACTGTAAATATTGATAATGAAAGCTTCTGTTTCTTTAGCCTAGTTAACAACATAGCGCTATACATTGAAAGCTCAGGATAGCTGATTCTTCACTGACTTTATGTTACCTGCTTTCGACCCTCAAAATCATCTGCAAAATACAATTGCCTAATTACCCTTCGGATTAGACATTGAAGTTAAGTTAGAATCTTAAATTAGATTAAGTCAGATATTAAGCCATTCTTAATCAAACTCCGCCCCTAATCCTGCAAAATAAGATTATGACATCACCTTAGTATCTAGTCCTCACACCTAGATAATTAATGTTGATTTAGCCGAGAGCAATCTCGGCTTTCTTAATTGCCATGGCAATAATTACCTAACCTAGACTCAAGCAAATTAAATGGGGAGTTATGGAGGTGCGGAGAAGTAGAGGAGATTAGTTTGCGTACTATAAGCTTCAGCTAAAATTCAACCAGTTAAATAAATCTGCTGCTGAAAGTTGCCAATCTCCTAACACATCTAAAATCAACAGCAAATCTTGATTGGTCTTAACTATCGGCATCGCGTTTGGTTCAAAGATAACTACCGACTCATTTTCTGGATCAATTAGCCACCCTAGCTTAGTTCCTTGATGCAAACAAAAAGTAATTTTTCTAATTACCCGATTAGCAGATTGATTAGGTGACAATATTTCTATTGTCCAGTCTGGTGGAATCTCAAATTTATTGCTAATTCTGCATTAGGTTCTAGAGGAATATTTTGCCACTCAAACACGGCAATGTCAGGTACAACAGAGCTATCACTAAAAGTACAGCGTAGCTCAGGGAAGGCGCAGGCTAGCTTTTGTGGTTTACCCACTTGATTAATCTCTGTCAGCAGGTTAGCTTGCAAGACGCTATGTTCTCCCTGGGGTATCGGCTTTTGAATGATTTCTCCCTCTAAATATTCTTGTTCTGGCTTCGTCGTTGGCAATTCCAGAAATTCCGCCAATGTCCTTTGAGATTTAGCTTGGCTAAGTGGATTCATTATTTTAGGAAACTCAATCTTTACTGTTCAAGACTTAAAAATGTATGAGATGGCGTGGCTACGTTTTTTCTTGAGCGGAAAATGAATAATCTTGTTCTGAGGATTTATTCTTTGATATTTAACTCTAGTCTTGGGGCTTCAATTCTTCAACCGTTATGGGTATTGTTTCCAATTAGTTTCTCTCAAAATGCGCTTTGCTTCTTCCCTTGAAGTATCCGCTGGAACAGTTACAGAGCTATGTTTGGGACGGGATTTTAGTTCTCTTAATGCTTCCATGTCATTTCGATTCTCAAGTCAATGCTACTTTAACTCTCGTTGAGTCATGGTTTTATAGTTCATCGCCAATTTATATATTGTATGTTGCATCTGAATATATCTTTACCTCTATTAACGGAGATAAAACAAAAATAATTTGGCTGTCATCGGATAAAAATAACCATCTCAGAAAATAAACGTTATGATAATCCAAGTAGTTATATCATAAACATGATATAACTATCTGAGAACTAAAGAGAATAAAGCTGATGCCCAAGAAAAAAAATGACAAAGTAGTTGTGCTAACGCGATCGCAGTTAGATCTCCTGCTAGTTCTGCTGGATGGCGAAGCATACGGTCTAGAAATTCTAGATCGGATTAATAAAGCACGGGAAGAAACAGGTCACAGTCAATTGAGAATTGGTTCACTGTATCCCACCCTAAAACGGTTAGAAGAAGCCAAGCTGATTCGAGGCGAAATGCGAGAAGAAGTAGCAGGTAACGGCACCCCTCGTCGTAAGTACTATGAAATTCTTGCCGAAGGAAGAACGGCAATTGAGCGCACCAAAGCTTATTACAGGCTGCTGACAGAGGACTCCAATCCTGATGGTCAGACAATACCTGGCTTATCTGGTGCATTTTCTTAATTTGGGGACAAGAGTAATGAATCAAGAAGAATATGTTGTATCTATATTGAAGGACTTATCAAAGGAGCTGTCGCTGTCGCTGGAGCCACTACAGTTGCGGTCGCGGTTACGGTCGCCAGAACTGTTGTCGGAGATGTTGTCGGAGATGTTTCCAGAGCTGTGGCGTTTGCTGTCGCAGGTTCTGTTGTGGTCGCTGTCGGTGGAGCAGCCGCAGGATCTGTGGCGGTCGCAGGAGCTGTGGCTTTCGCTGAAGCGGTCGCAGGAACTGTTGCGGTTGCGGTCGCTGAAGCGGTCGCACGGTCTGTTGCGGTCGCTGTCGCTGTCGGAGGAACTGTTGGTGTCGGAGGAGCTGTGGCAATCGCTTTCGCTGTCGCTGGGACTGTCGCTGTCGCTGTCGGAGGAGCTGTGGCGGGAGGAGGAGCGGTTGCTGTCGGAGGCTCTGTTGCGGGAGGAGTGGTGGTCGAAGGAGCTGAATAATGCAAAGCTTATTGTCAATCAACTGTTAAGTGAAACTGAGGAATCCCAACAGCAAAGTAAGAAGCCTGAGCTGGTTAATGATGCAGATGCTACGAGTTATGCTGTAGAACTTCCTTGCCTACTTAATTGGTTAAACCAAGAAACACAAACCTGGCTAGTAGATATGAGAATTGTCTGGTATGGCGATCGCCCTTTAAACCGCAAAACTCATATTGATGTCTGGCTCAAAACCCACAAATACTTACTATTCGACCATTTCCTATTTAGGTTATGGGATAAGATGACCTCTCGATCACTGTATCGCGATCGCATTATTAGACTAAAAGATTCTGAATAAGGAGAATAAAGTAATGAACACTATGATTGCAATAGCCCTTGGAATAGGGTTTACAGCTTGGTTAGCCTGGAGAAATCCCAAAATCACCGTTAAATTACTTGGGGTGGAAATAGAGTTTGAACCGCCAGACCCCCCGCCACCTCTGATAAAAAGGGACGGCTGCAATCCTGGGGGGGACTGCAACCGTCTGGGTGATAATCAATAATCCAATACCACTAAGATTATTAATTATATATTTCTAGTTTTTCGCTCCGAACTTAATTCGGAGCTTTTTTTATTTTACTCGATACTCAAGAATGACAGAAAAAGAGGCTAGAAACCTCTTTTATTTTTATATATGGGCCGAGCTGGATTTGAACCAGCGTAGGCATAGCCAGTGGATTTACAGTCCACCCCCATTAACCACTCGGGCATCGACCCTTTTACATCACGGTTAACAATCATAGCATAGGACTAGCACAGTTTTGAGTAGGAAATAAAATTACTCAAATTTAATGGCGATTTACCTAAAAGCTAACAACATCAGGCTAAACCAAATAAGCTGATCTGAGTGCCCAAGATATAAGGGCAATTATGCCGCTAAAGATTAGCAGCGCAGAAATTGCCACCAAAATTGGCTTATCTGCACCATCGAACTTCATAATTCCACGATTCAAGTCAGACATGATGATTCACTCCTTATGCTCTTTGCCAGATTGATCTCTTAATGTTTAGAGTTTAGCCCTAAACTAATTGTGCTACTAGATTAACTAGACGCAGTAGAATCTAGATTATTAATTACTGCCGTATATATTTTATCTAGCATCATACCAAATCAGTCTGATTTTCAGGGACTTGTGCAAAATTTCCTCAACTATTACCGTTATTGTTGGAAATTCAAGAATTTTACTGATAATGAAGCACAAAATATCTTTTATGATGAGAATGCTCGTCTTCGCCATGATTCAGATCACTCTATAAATGAGGAGCGTTATATCTTAAAAGTGCGGTGAGGCAAGACTCAGCATAATGATTCCAATGGTTTCCAAATTGTACCTGCTATGATTAGATCAGTAGCCTGCTGATGCCAACCTGAATTATGACAGCTAGCCAACCCAGCAGCCCCCGAGTAACGCTATACGACACCGATTACATGCAGTGGGTCACTATCACGGTGGATAAGCTGCGCCGTCAGGACTACAGCCACGTTGATTGGGTCAACCTGATCGAAGAAATCGAAGATATAGGAAAGCGGGAGCGGCGAAGCCTAGAAAGTAATTTAGCGATATTGCTACTGCATTTACTGAAGTGGCAATATCAGCCTGAAAAAAGAAGTGGAAGCTGGGCAGGCAGCATCGTCGAACATCGCCGCCGTATTCGTAAGCTATTAAAAGATTCCCCTAGTCTCAAACCTCAGCTAGAAAAAATGCTGTCCGAGGCTTATATAGACGCTGTTAATCAAGCTGCTGCTGAAACTCAGCTTCCAGCAGATACTTTTCCCAGTGAATGTGAGTTCAAGCTATCTCAGATTATGGACGATAACTTTCCGCCGCAAAGCGATCGCATTTCACCACAATAGCATACTGATTTAGTTTAAAAAGGTTTTGTAAACCGCTCTTCAAAAGTGCGATCGCATCAAACAAAATACTCGACTATTATTTGGAAGTAGAATGAAAAGTTTTGTAATCGCCAAGTTCCAGCACTTCTAGATTTTTGCTTGTACATTCACTAGTGTATAACTACGATGTAGTTATGAGCGAGCTTAGATTTGAATGGGACGAGTTTAAGGCTCAGAGCAATTAGCAGAAGCACAGCATATCGTTTAACGAAGCACAAAATATCTTTTGTGATGAGAATGCTCGTCTTCTCCATGATTCAGAGCGCTCTATAAATGAGGAGCGTTATGTTTTATTAGGTATGAGTAGTTCTCTTCGTTTACTTGTCGTGTCTCATCTCTATCAAGAAGATATTGGATTGATCCGTATCATTTCTGCTCGTAAAGCAACAAAACGAGAGCGGCAAAAGTACCGTAACTTTTTCTCATGAAAGAAGAATATAATTTTTCTCAATCAGTAAAAAATCCTTATACGAAGAAACTCAAAAAGCAAATTAAGATTCGTTTAGAAGAAGAAGTCATAAGTTATTTCAAAAGTCTGTCTGATGATACTGGAATCCCTTATCAGAGTCTAATAAATCTTTATTTACAGGATTGTGCTAAAACTCAGCGAAAGCCTTCTTTAGAGTGGTTATCTAATAGGTAAAAAAGTAGTGTTTGTTTATATTATTGTCCCGTAATGCACTGCAAGAGGTTGCTCGAATCACCCAAAGAATTATAAAATAATAACAGCGAAACGAGCCCTAAGAGCCTGCATATTGTCTGAATTTTTGACCAGCAAGGGTTTACACATCAGAGTTTTAATTAGAGTTCCCGACTTTCTTCGCTCGATTAGCTTCTCAATCTGCTGGGTTGTCATCTTTTTCTTTCTACCAAAAGCCACCCCTCTCTCTTTCGCCTTGTTAATGCCATCCATCTGACGCTCGGCGCGAATCTCCGTTTCAAACTGAGCGATCGCAGGATACTATATTTTCTTGGATGCTCCCTCAGCGATTCAAACAGCATTGGCATTGAGACAAGCTATTTGGCGGAAAAATAATCCCACGATTTAACCAAAGTGCCATCTGTAACTCTCCTGACTTCAACTTGAGAATATCCTTGAACATCAGAATTTGGTCTAATTTTTGCTCTTATACGCTCTCCTCCTGCAATGGCAAACATTTCCCCGTTAGGACTATAGGCAATTACATTACTGCCACTATCAATTTCCAAAGTCTTAGTCGAATTGACAAAACGCAGATAGTCAATTGCCTCAAATTTAACCTCAATAAAAATTAATAAACTTGTTGCAATGATAGTTGTAGTAAATCTGAGCAATAAAGCTTTTATCATTAGCTGTTAATTAATCCAATCTATAATAGACCTCTTGCACGAATACGAATCTTAGCGGTTTCAGCAATTATCTGAAATTCTCTAAATAGCTTGTCAAAAATAGATTTGACTTATTCATTAAATTATTTATGCAAGAGGTCTAATGTAAGCTCGTTGCCGATAGAGAATAAACCCTAATTCTCCTATGATTAATAACTCTAGCCAGGCATAATTACGTGGCGGCATTTTCCAGAAGCGTACTTTGCCATCTGCACCCGTAGAAACTAAGAACTTACTATCAGGAGTAAATGTAATAGTATAGGTTTTACGTTTATGTCCTCGAAAGGTTTGTAGCTGTCTACCGTCTTCAATATTCCAAACGCGAATTTTGTCTTGGAAGCGGGTACTTGGCAGCTTGAAGACGGCACCCTGTTTGAAGTAGGAACCCTCAACAGTTCTAGTTTAGTTACAGAAGGATTTGAGCCCGTCGAGTTTGAGCAAGAATTTGAAACCGCACCAGTAATTGTGTCTCAAGTCCAGGGAGGAAGAAGAGGCTCTTAAAGCATCAGGGCATGGTAGGGAAACCGTCGGCTGGTTAGCCATCGAAACTGGTAGCGGTAACTGGGATGGTTTTGACTATACGGTGGGTTCTACCGCTAATGAAATTGACGAAAGCTGGGATACAGTGCTTTTTGGTCAAACCTTTGATGAAGTGCTGAATTTCTTAGCCTCTCTTTCCAGTTTTGCGGGGGGGATTCTGCGGGGTTGAGATATCGTAATTTAGGCACATCCCAGGTCGAGATTAAGCTAGAAGAAGACCAGAGTTTAGATAGTGAAATTGCTCATGTTGATGAGAGCATTGACTTTTTGGCGCTCGCTGGTTCGGGAAATCTCAGCGCTATTGCTGTCGATAGCTTTATTTAGCTTTTTGGCTGCTGCCAAGATTAATGTTTTTTAACCCCCTTATCGCTTATGTTATGCGCTCGATGTCAATTAGCGGTGAGGCTCCCTTCAGGTTACTCTGTTGCTCGAAGGTAATTGCCCTCGTGAGCCTGATTCACACCAGACATTTAATATCAAGTACCTCAAGATTTACGAAAGTTTTATATTTTGGCAAATCGTCCAATTTTGGAGATATTTTGCCAGTGGATTAGCGTGTCAATCTTAGCTCAAAGCTTTATTTTATAAAGATTTAGGCTTAATTAAGATCTTGACTAAAAATTAGCCTCGCCCCAGTCAATTTGCTTCATAAGCTAGTTTGGTATCCCGATAAATACTTATTAATCGCTATAAATAGTATTATCATTGTTATTACCCAAAATAGGCGTTGAGTTTAACACAATAAAATCAGTAGCTGAAATTTTGTTATCGTCTGTCGTTTCAACTAAAAATTAATCACTATTTTAAAAATAAACTCAGGTTGAGCCAAGCTCAATCAATAAGATAGCGGATTATCAATAATGAGAAACGATAGCTAGCAATCAATGCTGGTTCGGGGAGAGAAATAGTTAGCCATAGCTACTTGACCATCAGCTAGCGCTGAGATGCTGGTCGAAAAATTAAATTAAGATGATTCTTTTTGGCTAATTGTTAATTATTAAATATAGGAACATAAATTTTACTTAAAGCCCTTTAAAACACCCAATAATAAAATTTTCACGAAACATGAAACCCAAAAAGCTAGGTTTTGAGTTCATCGGAATCGATAAAAAATTACTAAATCTTAAGAATCGTCACTTTCTAGTTTTAGATACCGTAGTTTTCGCCCTAACTCCCCTGTTAGCCATGGTATTACGACTAGATAATCTAACTATTCTTCGGGAATATGCTAGCGGCTTGCTTATAGCCACCATCATATTTTCTCTAGTGAAATTAGTGATCTTTACCCTCGGGGGATTTTACAAAAGATATTGGAAATATGCCAGCATTGACGAACTGATTCAGATTGCGGTTTTAACAGCAATAGCGGTAGTCGGCGAAATCATTATCCTCAGCATACTAGAGTATCTCCACGATGCTACCATTGAGAGTTATTTTGTTCCTCGCTCTCTCCCTCTACTAGACGGCATCTTGACCCTAATCATTATTGGCGGTGTTCGTTTTAGTATTAGAGCCGCAGAGCGGAAGAATCAGCAGCGTAAAAACTTCTACAAGCGCGATCGCGTCTTGATTATGGGAGCAGGAGATGCGGGGGTCTCAATCCTCCAAGAGATGCGCCGCAATGCTAAACTGGGTCTTTTTCCTGTTGCTTTCGTTGATGATGATCCCCAAAAATTAGGGTTGAATATCAGGGGACTTTCGGTAATTGGCAACCGTTACCAAATTCCTGAAATTATTGCGGCACAGAATATCCGCCAGGTTGTTATTGCCATGCCCACTGCCTCAGGTAAGGCAGTTCGAGAAATAGTTGATGTCTGTCAAGGGATTGGAGTTAAGGTGACCACTCTACCTGCGACTAACGAAATTCTCGATCTCAATAATCAAATTATTCCTCTGCGGGAAGTCAAAATTGAAGACTTATTACGAAGAGCGTCCATCCAAACCGATTCTCTGGGAGTCTCCCAGCTAATCAAGTCTAAGGTAGTACTAATTACGGGAGCAGGGGGTTCAATCGGCAGTGAACTCTGTCGGCAAATTTTTCGCTGTAATCCTAGCAAGATGATCTTACTGGGACATGGAGAAAATTCCGTATTTACCATTCAACAGGAGCTACAGCATGTACTACAAATTCTGCGTCAAGATCAGGCACCCGAAGCAGATTTAACTGAGCTTATCCCCTACATTGCCGACCTCAGAATCGAATCTCGCCTAGAAGATGCTTTTCGCCTCTATCAGCCAGAAATTATCTTTCACGCAGCGGCTCATAAACACGTCCCCTTGATGGAGCTAAATCCTCCTGAAGCTATTACTAATAATGTTCTTGGGACGAAAAATCTGCTGAACTTGGCAATCAAATATGACGTAAGTAATTTTGTCATGATTTCCACTGATAAAGCAGTCAATCCCACTAATGTTATGGGAGCTAGTAAACGTACCGCAGAAATGTTGGTGCTTAAAGCTGCTATAGTCAGCGGCAGACCCTATACAGTAGTCAGATTCGGCAATGTTTTGGGCAGTCGCGGCAGCGTCGTACCGATCTTTAAAAAGCAAATTGCTAAAGGTGGTCCCGTAACTATCACTCATCCTGATGTCTGTCGTTACTTTATGACCATACCCGAAGCAGTTCAATTAGTGCTACAGGCTTCTGTCCTCAGCAACAAAAACAGCCAAGGGCAGATATTTATGCTGAATATGGGTCAGCCCGTTAAGATTGTTGATTTGGCAAGAGATTTGATTCGTCTTTCAGGGTATGAAGTGGGTCGAGATATTGACATTGTCTTTACGGGATTGAGACCAGGAGAAAAACTCTACGAAGAGCTGCTGCTGGAGGGAGAAGAATATGAGCCAACCGCTCATGAGAAGGTTTTGGTGGTTAAAAACGCCAGTCGTAACGTCCCTCCCAACCTAGACGCTACTATTGACATTCTTTGTAGAGCGGCAGAGATTAATGACACTAATCTGATCGTCTTTTTGTTAGATCGTCTGATAGAAGGTTATCAGACCAAGTTTCAGGAAATCAACGAGGAGAAGGCTCAAGATAGCCTGGAGCAAATTATCAGTGAAACCAACGAGCTAAATTCTATTAGAGTAAGTCGGCAGTCAGAATTTAGCCCTAGTCTGCCCAGCATTAACTATTCGACCCGCTTAACCCCTCCAGAATTAGAGCGAGGACTCAGACAAGCTTTGGAACAAGAAGAGTTTAGTCTCTATTACCAGCCAGTAATGAGCCTCAAAAACGGAGAGATCAGAGAATTTGAGGCTTTGCTACGTTGGCACCATCCTTATTTAGGGTTAATTGCTCCTCCCAAGTTTATGTCAATGGCTGAAGCTTCAGGCTTATTAATTCCTCTCCAAAGATGGATTATTAGTTCTGTATGTCAACAATTACAGGATTGGCGACAAAGAACAGACTTTAATCCTGACGTGAGGATCAGCCTCAATATTCCTAGTCACGGGCTATTTCAACCCAGCCTGGTCAAATATCTAGAATCAAGTCTGACATCTTATAAAGTTCCTCCTCACCTAATTACTTGTGAAATATCAGAATATTTAATTAACGAAAATCCCCGTGAAGCGATCGCCCTACTGCCGCAGCTCAAACAATTGGGCATCGGTCTACAGCTAGATAACTTTGGCAGAGTGGCTTCTCTTTATGGTCACATTCCGCCAAGCTTACTCTATCAAGAATTTGAAGGGGTTAAAATTGATCGCCATTTAATCGCCTCTATTGCTAAAGATGGTGAATCCTGGGATATTTTCCGCAATATCGTACTTCAGCTCAAAGATTATGGGTTAACTACCACATCTATCGGTATTGAAAATCTGGATCAGCTCAATAAAGTAAAAGAGATTTCGGTGGATTATGGGCAGGGTTATCTTTTATCACAGCCCTTGAGCGTCACCGAAGTAGATAATGTAATGAACGGTCAAATTCAAGCTAGCTTAAGCTAAGTTGTTGGACGTAATCAAATAGTAGAGGTGGAGTTATTCTGAACCCTCTACTACCCGAAGCCATCAATTAATTATGTCTACCTAACGGCTATTGTCTTGGATATAAATTGATTTTTCTTTATGCTTAATCAAGCACAAAATGCAGGATTTAACGCCTTAAGGATGAGGAAAGTTATAAGTTAAGGCGATCGCCACTATCGGAAGTAGAAGTATATTCAGCAGAATTCGAGCACTTGCAGTCTGCGGCAAATTACTAATTTTATTTTATTCAGTGGGCAAATTATTCTCAAACAATTAACAATTTAACTGTATACTAATTCAAATAAGATTTTTTAAATAAACAAAAAATCACTTGGTTTATCAACTATTTATACTAGAAACTTTTCTACTAATAAAAACTATTTTTATTAGTAGAAAAATACCTCCGAAATCTAATGAATATCAAATAAAGTAAGAAAAATAACTTGAGTATTTTTTAGTCTAAGTTAGAGAAGAGCAAAGCAAGAAAAAACTATAGCTTACTGTCGAAACTCCATCAGCTAGAGAAAATTTAATTTGGAAGCAATAAATTAAGTAAAAAACTTAATCTCAACGGGAGAAAAAATAAAATGAACGATAAAAAACGGATTGCATTTTTTATGGATGCCTTACATGGAGGTGGTGCCGAAAAAATGCTCGTTAATTTACTTAAAGGTTTAGTCAAAAGGGATGAATTTGACCTTGATTTAGTTTTAGCTACCAAAGAAGGACCATATTTAGATCAAGTTCCTCAACAAGTACGCATCGTTGATTTGAAAAAAAGCAGTACTTTTTCGGCTACTTTACCACTAGTGAATTATCTAAGAACATACAGCCCCTGGGCACTTGTTGGCAATATGGGACATGTCAATGTAGTGACAATTATGGCTAAAGAATTAGCTCAAATCAAGACGCGCTTACTAGTGGTAGAACACAATACCTTATCTGCTATTAAGACCCAATCAAAACGAGCCAAAATCGTTAAGTTTTTAATGACATGGCTCTATCCTCGTACTGATGCAGTTGCTGGAGTTTCAGTAGGAGTGGCTCGCGATCTTGAGATCCAGTTAGGATTGAAAACACGTTCAGTTGAGGTTTTAAATAATCCAGTAGTCAACGAAGATCTGGTGAACCAAAGTCAAGATGGTCTAGAGCATAATTGGTTTGGACAGGAGAATATTCCCGTATTTTTAGCCGTTGGTAGATTAGCTCCTCAAAAAGACTTTGCTAATTTATTATTTGCGTTTGCTAAGGTCAGGAGGCAAACGCCAGCTCGTCTAATTATTTTAGGAGAGGGAGAGGAACGGCAAAAATTAGAGTTAATTATTGATGAGTTGGGAATTAAAGACGATGTTCTAATGCCTGGTTTCGTTAGTAATCCCTATGCCTACATGAACAGAGCTAGCTGCTTTGTCCTATCTTCCAGATATGAAGGACTGCCCACAGTATTAATCGAGGCGATGGCTTGCGGCTGTCCTGTGGTGGCGACAGACTGCCCTAGTGGACCAGACGAAATTCTCGATCATGGGGTCTATGGTAGTTTAGTTCCCCTTGAAAATTCTGAAGCTCTGGCTGAAGCGATGCTCAAAACTCTAGAAAATCCTGCTGAAAAAGAGCTTTTGAGGCAACGAGCCAATGAATATTCGACAGAAAAGGTGGTTGCCAACTATTTATCTGTACTTCACGCTATTTAAATCAAAATTTTGCATCAAGGTAATAAAAATAATAAAAATGAAGCTCTTTTTTGTAAACTATTAACTACGTATTAATACCTATCGATCAATGTTAAAAGTAATTGCCAACAAAATTCAGTCAGTTTCAGCATTGACTGAAAAAAATAATCACAGTCTCAAAAATAGACTGATCAAGGGGGCAGCTGGATCTTTCGGGCTCAAAGTTGCCTCTAGCGGCATTACTTTTCTGATGAGCATTATCTTTGCTCGCTTTTTAGGAACTGCGGGTTTGGGAACATACTCCTATGCGACTACCTGGGCAAATTTACTGAGTATTCCCGCTACCTTGGGGATAGATAAACTTATAGTCAGAGATATAGCTATTTACCGCGCCAAGTCTCGATGGGAGCTGATGGCGGGTTTGTTGCGCTGGTCAAATTTAGTAGTTTTGGCTTTTTCCATCGGTTTGACCTTAGTTGCTACCATGGTAGTTTGGGGCATCAGGGGAGATTCCGATCCCACCGTTTTCATAGCAGTAGCGCTAGCTATGGTTACCATTCCCATTGCTTCCTTGAGAAATCTCAGGCTTGGTGCGATGAGAGGACTGCATCGGGTTGTCATAGGGCAGATTCCCAATGCTATATTTGCACCAACGATTATTCTGTCTCTAACTTCCCTAGCTTATATGCTTTTCCCCCAGAATTCGAGCGTGTTCTGGGTTCTGGGATTTAAAATTATAGCTATTGTAGTTACTTTTTTCATTAGTTCTTTATGGCTGTGGAGATCGCTTCCTAAAGAGGTTAAGCAGGTAAAGCCACAGGTCAAAGGAAAAGAGTGGTTGACTGCGGCTTTACCCTTCATGTTTTTAGGAACAACTCAGCTGATAAACTCCAAGCTCGACCTGATTATGTTGGGAGGATTCAAAGGGGTCCAGGCGGTCGGAATTTATACCGTGATTGCTGGAATTGCCCAACTCACTGCTTTTATTCATCACTCGGTATTGAGCGTTCTTGCTCCCAACATAGCTACTTTGTATTCTGAGGGCAAGTTAAAACAGCTAGAAAAGCTAGTTCAGAAGAGTGTCATGGCTGTGTTTCTGATATCTTTGCTCATTGGCGGAACAATTATACTATTGGGAAATTATTTATTGCTAATTTTTGGTTCAGGATTTCTTCCTGGGCGCACTGCAATGAATATTCTAATTGTTGGTCAAATTTTTAATGCTCTTACAGGACCAGTCGGTTTATTGCTAAATATGACAGGCTATCAAAATTATACGGCGATCGCAGTTGGAATAAGTGCAGTTTTGAATGCTGTTCTCAATTTTTTATTAATTCCTCAATGGGGAATCAATGGGGCAGCAGTAGCGACTACAACGAGCCTAATTATCATTAATATTGTAAAGGTAATTTTAATGCAGAAAAAATTAAATATATCACTCTATTCTCCAAGATTTAAGTAAATATATCAGGGGATAAATACTGAATTTAGTCCAAAAAAATTGTAATTATATTATTTGACAATTCTTTGAAAAATTAAATTAAACTACCGACAATGAACATTGTAAAAAAATTTTAATCTCTATTGACATCCAAATTTACTAGTCTTAAATAGATTTTTGTAAATTTAGCATAACTATAAAATAAGAAAACAATCAATAATCATGAAGAAAAAGCAGAAATTTTGTATAGTCACAACGGCTAGAAGTGGTTCTGGCTGGTTGTATACTCTTCTAGATAGTCATCCACAGATCAAAGCATTTTCAGAGCCGTTTATCTGGAGAAAATATAGACCATACTGGACGGATAAGCAGTTTCCTTCTTACTATGATTTTAAAAATAGTGTTTCAAAAAAGTCGCTTTGGACATTATTCAAATATTTAGACATTTTAGATAGTTATAAAGACGAAAAGAATTTTGACATAATCGGTTTCAAGGTAATGTATTATCAGATAATAGAAAATCCTGAGCTGTTAATAAAGATTATCTTTGATCGATATAAAATAGTTCATTTAGTTCGCCAAAATTATCTTGATATATTAATTTCTAGATCTGCCTTACAACAAAATGGATTAGCACACTCTACAAAGACAACCAAAGAAACAACACAAGTTACTTTAAACATTTCATCTCTAATTAAAGATCTATCAAGGTTAGAAAGAAATTATAAAATTATACGCATATTCTTAAAATTGATACCGTTACCAGTTATGGAAATAAAGTATGAATCTTTAGTAAGAAATAGAGACCAGGTTTTATGCTTATTAGCTGATTTTCTTGGAGTTGATAGCAATTCTATAACCTTTGGCAGCGAATTTAAAAGAACTAATTCAGGAGGATATAAAGATAAGATAGCGAATTATAATCAAGTAGTAAAAATTTTAGAAAGTTCTAAATATGCTAACTTTCTTTCGACATAGCTGAAAATTGCCGCAAGTTTAATATATTTTTTTGATAAAAAAGGAATCTCGTGAAATTACCAAATCTAATTATTACAGGGGCACAAAAAGCAGTAAGCAGCTCACTATTTTATTGGCTAGAAGTTCACCCAAACGCCTATAGAAAACAATAATTTAAAGGGGAGCAAGTCAAATGTGTCGATATAAATGCACTAAGCTACTTATAACTGCTAGTTCAAGCCGACGAAGCATCTACACAGTTCAAATACTCTTACAAAACTGATCTGCTCCTAATTTAAAGCTACCATATGACAGCGCTGTTAACTTTTGCTAGACAATAATTTAGATCAAAATAGATTACAAAAATATTTGAATAAATTCAATATAGGCATATGAGTAGTAGGCGAAAAATAGCTTTTATTAAGCATAGTAATTTTTCTGGCATCAACAGTAGTGTTTTAGAAATTTTGAAGGTTAATTTTCCAGATTTTGAGATTGAAATAATAGATATATTTACAGATATAATTAGCAATAAAGATCTCCCTAGTTTTTTCTATTGCCTTAAGGAGTATGGAATAGATATCTTGCTGGGAAGAAAAAATATATCTGCGGCAACTTATTTGATGACTCCCTATGTTCTCAATAAGATCAGAAAAATTATTCTCGAAAAATTAGCCTCCAAAGAATATACCTTTACATTTCAAACCCAATCCCTATTTGATGGAAGTATTCCAGGAATACCTCACTTTGTTTATACAGACCACACCCGTCTTGCCTGCTTGCAGTATCCAGAGTTTAATCCCCGCGATCTTCCTGGTGTAAAGTTCATTGAATTGGAAAAGCAGGTGTATCAAAACGCAACTTTAAATTTCACTATGAGTTCCAACATATCTCAATCTCTGATTGAAGACTATTCTTGTAGTCCGCAGCAGATTTCATGCGTTTATTGTGGTGCCAATATTCAGGTAAAAAAAGACGAATCATTTACCAAAGATAGATATAAGAAGAAAAATATTTTATTTGTCGGTAAGAAATGGGGGAGAAAGGGGGGGGAGCTACTGGCGGAGGCTTTTCCACAAGTTTTAGACAGTCATCCTGATGCCGTGCTGACAATTGTTGGCTGCACACCTGATTTAAATCTTCCTAACTGTAATATTGTGGGAACAATACCGTTAGCCGATGTGAAAGCCTATTTTAAGCAAGCATCTATTTTCTGTCTACCCACAAGAATAGAGCCTTTTGGGATTGTTTTTCTTGAAGCAATGGCGTGTAAATTACCGATAGTTGCCTCAAATATCGGTGCCATACCCGAATTTGTAATTGAAGGTAGAAATGGTTACATGATAGGAGAGAATGATCCTCAGCAGCTAGCTCAAAGAATTATTGAGTTAATAGATTCACCAGAAAAATGCGAAACTTTTGGAGAATATGGACACAAACTTCTATGGGATAGATATACCTGGGAACAGACAGGATTAAGAATACGAAAAAATATTGAACAATTTTTATAAGCTTTAATTTTACAATGACTAATACTAAATCATGATTATCTAAATTATTTACTAAACATTACTAAAATTTTAAAATCTCTTTAAGTGAAGGATTATGGTTAAACCAAATTTTTTTATAGTTGGTGCTCCTAAATGTGGGACAACAGCATTAAGTGAATATTTGAGGTCACATCCCAACATTTTTATGTCTGACCCCAAAGAACCACACTATTTTGCGGAGGATTTCCCCAAACACCGATTAGCACGAACTCTTGAGGAATACTTAGAACTGTTTCAAGATGCTAGTCAAAATCATCAAGCGGTGGGAGAAGCTTCGGTCTGGTATTTACGCTCTGATATAGCGTTAAAAAATATTTATCAATTTAATCCTCAGGCAAAAATCATTGTCATGTTGCGAAATCCTGCTCAAATGGTTCCATCCTATCATTCTCAGGCTCGATACAACTGCGATGAAAGCGAACAAGATTTTGAACGTGCTTGGAATTTACAATGGGAACGGGCACAGGGAAGAAACATCCCTCGTTTATGTAAAGAACCTAAAACACTACAGTATGGTAAGATTGCCAGATTTGGTGAACAAATCGAAAAGCTGTTGAATATTTTTCCTCGTCAGCAAATACAGATAATTTGGTATGAAGACTTTGCTGCTGACACGCCAAAAGTATATGAAAATGTTTTGAATTTTTTGACTATACCCTCTGATGGTAGGGTCAATTTTGAGCGCGTTAATTCTAATAAAAACCATCGATTTAATATTCTTGGAAAGTTATCAGAAAAACCGCCTAAAAGCATAGTGTCATTCGCTATGAAAGCCAAGCAAATGATCGGTTTAGAAAAATTAGGAATTATCGAGCAAATAAGAGCAATTAACAAACAGGAAAAAAAGCGTCAGCTACTCTCTAGTAAACTTTATTCAGAAATTATTGCTGAATATCAAGAGGATATCGATAAACTATCAAAAATTCTCGATAAAGATTTAAGTAGTTGGAAGTCGGCACCAAAATATTGAATTTACAGTCTTATAAATAGCTAATGAAAATTACCCTTATCATACATGGTCTGAGTTCTGGGGGAGCAGAGAGAGTAATGTCTGTCCTGGCAAATTATTGGGCGGCTAAAGGATGGCAGATTAATATTCTAACTTTTGTAGATGAAGCTCCCTTTTATAGGCTTGACTCCAAAATAAACTACATTCCTTTAGGTATCGCTAAAAATTCTACTAATTTAGCTACGGCAATAATAAATAACTGGCAGTCGATTCAAAAGTTAAGGAGAGCTATTACCAAAAGTGATCCTAATCTTGTAATTAGCTTTATGACTAATGTTAACGTGACGACTTTATTAGCAACACGAGGCTTAAATATACCTGTAGTCATATCTGAGCGAAATGATCCCAATAAGTTACCCGCTAGCAAAGTTTGGATATCCTTAAGAAGTCTCACTTATGGACTAGCAAGTGCCATAGTTGTTCAAACTAATCGAGCTTTCAACTACTTTCGACCTCAGTTGCAGTCCAAAATGGCTATTATTGCTAATCCAGTCATTATACAGACAGAACCTAGTAGTTATAATCCAGAATCATCCAATCAGCTATCAATAGTAGCTATGGGTCGTTTAGAACATCAGAAAGGTTTCGATTTATTGCTAGAAGCCTTTGCTCATCTTAAAGATGACTACCCAGAATGGACTCTGAGTATCTTAGGAGAAGGTACCTTAAGGGAAGAATTAGAAAGTCAGCGATCGCGTCTAAAATTGGGCGATCGCGTTTACTTTCCTGGCAGAGTCGAAAATCCTGCCCAGTTACTCAAGCAAGCAGATATATTCGTCATGTCTTCTCGTTTTGAAGGATTTCCCAATGCTCTTTGTGAGGCGATGGCTTGTGGCTTACCAGTTATCTCCACTGACTGTCCTAATGGTCCACGAGAGATTAT
>JBCBIE010000066.1:0-27128 GCA_038524995.1 Cyanobacteria bacterium J06621_8 | reverse complement strand
GGTTAAACTTTCCTTTTGCTGCTCTTTAATTTCGGAAAGTGACAAAAGAGGGATATAGCAGTCGAAGTAAAGATTAGGACTATAAAAAAAGTCCCACGCAAAGTCGCAAAGGCGCAAAGAGACTCAAAGATTTCTTAACCTATAGTTCGATGGCTATAAAACCTAAAAGAGCTAACTTAAGACTAAGTATATTCAAAATTACTAACCACTAACTACTACTTACACCCTATTCCCTGACTTCGTAGTTACCTTCAATTTCTTCATTGTAATTACCTTTTTCGAGGGTAACATTTCTAGAAAACTTAGGTTGTTTGATTGCCGTATTAACCATAGACTCTAAGACTTGAATGCGATTATCTTTTTCTATTAATAATAATTTTTGAGCTTGATTCAAAGCTTTAATTTCGTTATATTCCTGAAAATATTCTTGATTCAATTGAGATTTATCAGCATTGGAATCTGTTTTAAATCTCAGCAGTAAATTATCCTCTCCCTTGACCTCCATAGAAGCGAATTGAAGTTTAGCATCGGGATTAGCTTCAGCTAACTTTTTCCAGGCGATCGCGATCGCCCGTGGGTCAACTCCCTGATTATGATAAAGATCCAGGGTATCAAAGATTGGCTGAATAAAATCGCCAAAGTCATTACCCTCAAAATCTTCTTCCCAGTTATCAGGCTTACGTCGTCGATTCGGATTATCTTTAGTCGGCGATCGCATAAAAATATATTTACACTTAACCTGATCTAGCTTGGTATGACTGGTAATGCCCCAATCTTCAATACAAGCCCCCGTTAAGTTAGCCCCCGTAAAGTCTGTTTGATCTAGCTGGGTCTGAATTAGCTGCGCCCCAGATAAATCAGTATCCCGTAAATTAGCCTCGCTTAAATTAGCGTCAATAAAGCTAGCATCCGTCAGATCTGCCCCCTGAAAATTAACACCCTGTAGCTTTTGACCATCAAAATTCTTGTCAGTTCCTTTCCCAATTAGCCATTGTCTAACCTGAGTAGATTTCAGATAGGTCTTTCCAGGACGCAGGCGATCGAGCATATCTGCCCCATACCACCGCACACGAGTCAGGCTAGCCTCCCTCATGTCCGTACTTTTTAGTCTGGCAGAGGAAAAATTAGCATCCGTTAGATCCGCACCGCGAAAACTTGTTCCCCCTATGGCAGCAAAGTCTATGGCAAAAGAACGTACCCAAGCATCTCTCGGATCTCCTCCCATCGCTCGCCAACTAATATGTATAGCCGCTGCTGCTACTGCTACTACTACTACTGCTGCTACTACTGCTGCTGCTAATGCTGCTGCTAATGCGGTTGCTCCTAATACTGCTACTGCTACTGCTGTTGCTACTGCTGCTGCTCCTGCTCCTGCTACTGCGGTTGCTCCTAATATCGCTAATACTGCTACTGATGCTGCTGCTACTGATGTTGCTACTGCTGTTGCTGCTAATACGGCTAACCCTACTTCTGCTAATACAAGTCCGAATATTAATGCTGATCCTAGTTCTGATGCTTCTGCTATGCCTTTTAGTAAAGCTACTCCAGTTATCACCGATGGTGCCAAGAATAGTGCTACAACTATTACCGCTGCTGCTACTACTACTACTCCTGCGTTTATTCCTTTGCGGATTAATATAATCGTAAATATAATTACTACAACTAAATTTGTATACCAAGTAAGTTGAAAGTCAGAATTAAAAGTTAGTGAAATTACAGAACCTAAAAAAGTTGTAAAGTATCCTGATATTCCAGCCAGTATCCAGGAAAGAATCGTTAAAAATATCGCCCAACGTTTCTGAAGTCCGCACTTAGCCCCAGTAAAGTTAGCCCCCTGGAGATTTGCCCCAGTAAAATTCGTCCCCCTCAGATCCGCCTCGCTAAAGTCTGCCCCCGCCAGATTTTCTCCCTTAAAAGACTGTCCCCGCAGCTTTACCCCCTGAAAGTTCCTCTCCCCCGCTGCATACTTAGATAAAACTTCACTGGCTTTCATTGCTTAAACTGTGAGGTGGTTTTTATTAACTGTACTGGAATTGAGTCAAGATTGAAATAAAAGCGTATTATTTTTTTTACGTCAGTCTTGGATAAGAATATTGATCTGTTGGGTTAGCCATTAGCCGTTAGCTTTTATCGAATCAAGAGTTTTCCGAATCGATTGATAGCCAAAGGATTAAGTTTATCCAAAACTCACGTTTTTTTAGCTCTCTTTTAACCACAACGTCCATAGCGCAAAGAACGCGCTTCGTGTCCTATCATGGCGCATACGTGAGCCTTAAACTCTGAGGAGTAATCCTTGATTAAACTTTAGTTACGAAGGGGCTTGGGGAAGCCGTCACTTCCCCAACGGGGGGTCTGGGGGGAAGTCCCCCCAGTCTTAGATTCTGGTTTTAAGGATAAATTTCAAATAGAACAGACAAATATAGCAATACGAGTTTTTGTTAGGACATTGATTTCTCATCACCTACTACCTACTAACCACTAACCACTAACCACTAAGAATAATTAAGTAAATAAATATTAAGCCTGCTATTGAGAATGAGGTAATGAGTTTACGCGATCGCAGAGTCGTGATATTTTGTTGAATAACTAAACAATAAAATGCAGGTATGATGGGGTATTGCTTAACTGAAATTTTTATAATTAATTAACAATCTCCACAGCCATTTTGATATAAACATCTTAGACTTCTAGAAAAAGCTGATTTTATTTAACTTAATAAAACCCCTCAAATTCCTTATTGACTAAGTACTTATATTCATTGACAAAAAAGCTTTAGCTATTAATAGTCAGCTAGAATTTGCAGAAGATTTTACAGGCGATCGCAGAGAGTCAAAAATTTAATCAAGGTGACTTTTAGATAAGCTCAATCAATTGGTTAGCAATCGATTTAAAAAACTCTTGATTCGATCAAATCTACTCAATTTATAGTTAAATAAATTCTTAAAAAGCGGCGCATCGCGGTCTTGTTGGTCTCCAGCAAAAAGCGAATGCGCCAAGAAGCTGATAGCTGAAGGCTGATAGCTAACCCAACAGATCCATCTTTTCATCCCAAACTAGCGCTATTTAGCCGAAGACTTTAATTTCTTACCCAGACCAAAGAGATGCCCGTCAAAAAACATCCGATCTAGGCGCTTGATCATGCCTTTGAGATCACGTTCATAGTAGCGGTTAATTATTTGCTCGATCGCATCAACCAGATCGTAACGACCAATTTTCTCTAGGGGTTCAACTAGTTCACGATAGCAGCTTACTTCATAGGTATCGCTGAGATAGCAGTACTTCAGCAGTTGCTCTCGGCTGACGCTCTTGTCTGGGAAGGTAGGGATTTGATCCAATTGACCTAGAGCGAGAAATGCAGTCTTAGTTCTGATGCACTTTTCACAATTGTCACAGTTATAGTTGCCATCTTTGTAGCTCTCTTTTTCATTACACACCCTAAGCTGTTGGAGTGCCACTTCCCATTCACCGACTAGCTTGGTTTTTTCTAGTCGAGACAGTGCCGCATTCTCATGACGCACCTGAAGGCTGGTAGTGCTGTAAAGAGGATCGAGGAGAGGATGAGAACCCCAGGGATCTAGGTTAGCTAAATCATAGGTTGAAGCAATAGAAGCAACGCTAAACCTGGGAGCAAAGATATGGGCGATCGCCGCCAGAAAAGAGCCATGGTACTCAAATCGCCAAAAGCTATAGTCGGAATCGAGATCGTCGCGGAAATGAGCATAGGCATTAGTATAGAGTTCAATTAGCTCAATCCCCGCATCATCAGCCATGGCGTTAACCGCCTGCACTACGTTTTGAAAACTGGGGTCTTGTTCGTTTTCCCCCTCTAAGACTCCATAAACTAAAATACCGTCATGGATACGGCGGGGATGATCGGGAGGAAAATTGAGGTGATTTTCCCTGACCATCGCTAGGGCATCAATGCCCCCCGAAAAGAACCCCCCTGCTCTAGGAGTTTTATCGGGAAAGAGAAGTTCTGACTGGATCGGAGCTTCAATCTCAATTACCTGGCGATCGCCACCGTGCCAGTTAATTAGACACTTCATGGCATTAATTAAGCCATCTTTAATTTCAGGAGAAATTGGCGCATCAATGGCGATTCTCTGCTCTCCATAGCGCATTGCTGCCAAAGCAGAACAAAGCAGCCAGGAATTAGGATTTACATATAGATCTTCAGCAAATTTCTTAGTTGTCTCAAAATAGACCTCCTGAGCAGGGCGATCGCAATTTTCCCAAATTAGGTCTGCGGAAACTCTTGCTCTTTCTGAAGTTAGAGTTTTTCTAAAATTTTCTATTCTCATGGGACAAAGTTTTTAGTAATGATTACAAATATTAGTTAATTCTGAGAACATCTCACTTATGCAATTGATTACAATTACTCAGGTGATAAAAATACGTATTTTTAAAGTTTTTTACGCCCTTGACAAAGCATTAAAAACATGTTTATCAAAAAGCTGGATGCTTCCATTAGTTACAAATATAAAGTCGATTGAAACGACTCTATCTAAATTACCGTATAAATTATCACTAAATTTATATAGATACGGATAAGTAAAGAAAAAAAAAGTTAAGTTTTGATGAATTTTGGGGCTAAGACTGCTGAAATGCCTCTACTTAAATGTGCTAGAGCAGCCGCAACCAATTCTGCTAATTTGAATTGGGGGATGCTGATTAAAAAAAATAAAAGACGCTTGATGTGAATTAGCGGTGAGACCCCCTTCGGGTTCAGCAGTTGCTTCAAGTCGGGGAACCCGCCCAACGCACTGCTTCACCGCGTCGCCGATAGGCGCAAGGGAATGCTCACCAAGACGCTTCGTTTAAAGGTTATTGGCTCGTCCCTAAAGGGATATATTATGCCCTTGTGGTACCGCTTCGCATATAGCTATTAGCTATTAGCCATTAGCCATTAGCTTTTTTTGTAGTCTTTGAGACTTAATTTTGCTAGGTGTTTAGACTCAAAACAACGAGATTCCTATATTTAAAGGCAATTGTCTGAGTTATTTTAATTCACATCAGACGTAAAAAACCTTTTTATCTATCTCAAATTAAAAAATTGATCTTTAATTAAGCGGAACTAACTATATGACGACCCTCATTCCTGCCGTTTTGCCTGTAGGCTTAATTATCCTCATTGGCTTTATCGTTGGTCGTAACCTCTCCCTACAGCGTTCTACACTGTCCCAGCTAATTTTGTATATTTTGTCTCCTGCTTTGGTAGTGGACAGCCTGTACCGTAATGAGCTGTCTCTTGGTAGTTCTGCTGCACTACTGAGCGGATTTGCTCTCACTTCAATTGCGATTTACATTTTGGTTCAAATTATTCAGCGAGTATTAAAGCTTTCTGATCCAGACAGTAGAGCAATTACCGCCATTGTCATGTTTCCTAATAATGCCAACATGGGTTTGCCAGTAGTTACTTTCGCTCTGGGGATGGCAGGATTAGACCGAGCAATTGTTTATCTGCTGGGTTCTAGTATGCTCATGTTTTGTTTTGGTCCAGCCATGATCCAAGGTCGGGGGGTAATTCAAGGCTTGAGGTTAACCCTTAAACTACCACTTATCTGGGCGATTATCCTGGGCTTAAGCTTACGGCTTTCACCGTGGAGTCTTCCCTCGGAATTGGAAAAAGGAATACAGCAGTTAGGTGCAGCAGCTATTCCTGTGGCATTAATTTTATTGGGTATTCAATTATCAGAAACCACTTTTCAGCTTCGATTTAAAGAAATACTACTGGCGATCGCCCGTTTATTAGTCGCGCCGCTAATTGCTCTAGCAGTGGGGCAACTACTACAGTTGGAAATTTTAAGCCTACAGGTTCTAATTTTACAGAGTGCGATGCCTACCGCCGTTAATTCCTTGGTAATTGTGAGTGAATTTGGCGGCAATCAAGATTTAGTCGCCAGAGCAATTATTACTTCAACACTTTGTAGTTTTATAACTTTGCCTCTGGTTTTATCTTATATAATGGCTTTTTAATTAAATATGCTTAGGTTGATTGATCACCATAAACTTAAGCAGTAAAAACTGCATATCTGATTTATTTGTAGAGCTAATAAATCTTGATTAACTATTCCCTGCTGTTGAAGTATCACCGTCAATTCCCATCATGTTTAAGCTGATTAAATTCCCACGCCTGAAATATTTAATGACAACAATCATAATTGCGATCGCAATTGTGATGACGAATAATTCTCTGTTAAATGCCCAAGGCTCACCTATAGCCCAAGACTCACCCCCAGACAAACAAGAACTGGTGGATTTAGAGCGCTTCTCAAACATGATTGCCAAATTGGAGTTGAAGTGGGAAAACGATTACGAAAGATATTTTGAGCGTAATTTCTCCAATCAATCCCGTTCCGCCAGACAAATTGCCAGACGGTTAGAAGAAGTTAAAGCACAAACGGGAATTAATCCTGCTGTTATTTGGGCGGTTCCTAAAGAGGATTTTTTGCAGCTGATGCTCATTACCCCTGAAAGGCAGTTCATAGTTAAGAAGGTTCCAGGAGCAAATCGCACCAGGCTAGAACAGCGAGTTGCCGAATTAGAAACCACAATCAAAGACCGTAACTCTTTAAGTTACCTTCCTTCAGCTAGATTGATCTATAGCTGGCTGTTTAGACCTCTAGAAACCTATTTAGAAGCAGAACAGATTGATACTTTGCTGCTCTGTACAGGTGCTAAATTGCGCTCTCTACCCTTTGCAGCACTTCACGATGGGGAACAGTTTGTCGTGGAAAAATATAACCTGGCTCGTATTCCCGCCTTTAATCTTACTGATACTACTTATCAAAATCAGCCCCGCCAAGAAGTATTGGCGATGGGAGCCTCGGAATTTGAGAAGTTGCCTTCTCTCCCAGGAGTCGAAACAGAATTAAATACTATCGTACCTACCTTGTGGTCTGGTCAAAAAATACTCAATCAAGACTTCACCGTAGAAAACTTAATTAGGGCACATCAGCTAGGCGATTTTGACATTGTTCATATTGCCTCCCACTCCGACTTTAATGCTGGTGCGCCAGAAAATTCCTATATTCAGTTTAGCGATCGCAAGTTGAGTTTAGATCAGCTAGCAGAATTGAATTTAGACCTACCCCAGGTAGATTTGCTGGTTTTGAGCGCTTGCCAAACCGCCATTGGTAACGAGGATGCGGAATTTGGATTTGCAGGGTTAGCGATGCAGGCAGGAGTAAAATCTGCCATTGCTAGCCTGTGGTCAGTTGATGATTCGGGGACAGTACTGTTGATGAGCAATTTTTATGAGGAACTAAAGTCTACCGCCATCAAATCAGCCGCCCTGAGACAAGCCCAGGTCAATCTGCTATCCCAGCAGGTTTTTGTTGAGGGAGATCGAGTTCGAGGAATGGATGTTGAGGTTCAATTACCCTTCCCCACTACGGAGAAGGATAATTATTCTCATCCCTTCTATTGGGCGGGGTTTACCGTAATTGGCAACCCCTGGTAGTTAAATTAATCTAAAGGTCTAGGTAGTTACTGCCTTTGCCTGATCTAAAAGTCCCTGCACTGCTGGTGTAGTCATCCGCGCCCCCAAGGTAGTCACGATTTGCGACGATGCTAGGGAAGCTAAACGACCCGCATTAGAATAGCTCATGCCGTTAGTTATTCCGTAGAGGAAAGCACCAGCATACATATCCCCTGCTCCCACAGTGTCAATCGCCTGAACGGGAAAGGGTTTTATTTCAATTAAGCTAGTTCCATCGAAAACAACTGAACCCAAAGCACCACGGGTTACGACAAAGGTTTTGGCTATGGTTTTAAGGTAGTCAATTGCTGCGTCAAAGTCCTCTGTGTCCGCCATTAATAGCGCTTCACTCTCATTGGCAAACAGCAGATCAACTCCTGAACCAATAATCTCTAATAATCCTGGTTTGAAAAACTTCACCATATTGTAGTCAGCAAGAGTAAACGCGACCTTATTGCCTGCCTGGTGGGCAATTTCTCGGGCTGCGATCGCCGCCTGCTTGCTACCTTCACCACTGACTAAATAGCCCTCAATGTAGGTATAATTCGCATTTTTAATTACTTCTGGCACTAGCTCTTGGTTACTTAATTCTCCCGAAATCCCCAAGAAAGTATTCATAGTGCGATCGGCATCAGGAGTCACAAATACTAAGCACTTACCTGTAACGCCCGCTTCAGGAGTATGACTAGTTAAATTAGTCTCTACCCCACAGTCAATCAAATCCTGAGTGTAAAATTTACCAGGCTCATCATCGGCAACTTTACAAGAATAAAAAGCCTTACCGCCAAATTGGCTAATAGCAATAATCGTATTGGCTGCTGACCCACCACAGGAGCGTTTTTGGTCATATTGCCCCAAATTACCGATAATTTTCGCCTGGCTTTCTTGATCTAGCAGGGTCATTACCCCTTTATCAATGCCTAGCTGCTCTAGTACTGCTGGTGATACTTCAAACTCAATATCTAAAAGAGCATTACCTAAAGCGTATACATCATATTTTGTCATGAATTACCTCGGACAATTGGGAATATCAATAATTTGGCTAATCTTAAACTATGATTAGCTCTATGCAAGATACCATTATTAAAACCTTAAATTCATTAGCGATCGCTGTTTTATATTCTATGTAAAGAAAATCTGGAATTAAAACAGAGCGATATAATTATCGAAATATCTCAAAATACCTACCGTCCTGTTTTATCTATTTATTTAATAATCAGCGTTTAATCTTCTTCTATGTCATCATCTAACCTCAAAACCTCCATTGAAGAACAGCAACGAGAAGATTATCTCAATGAACTTCCCAACGAAGTAGAAATGTCTCTCTTCGACCACCTAGAAGAGCTGCGACTACGTATTTTCTATGCCCTGATTGCTGTGGCGATCGCCGCCCTCGGCTGCTTTATTTTTGTCCGACCTTTAGTACGTCTTTTAGAAGTACCAGCTCAAGGTGTGCAATTTCTTCAGTTAGCCCCAGGGGAATTTTTCTTTGTGTCTATAAAGGTGGCAGGTTATAGCGGCATAGTTTTGGCAAGTCCTTTTATCCTCTACCAAATTGTGCAATTTGTCTTACCAGGACTGACGAGAAAAGAAAGACGGCTACTTGCTCCCGTTATTTTTGGCTCTAGTATCCTGTTTTTTGTGGGGCTGTTCTTTGCCTATATTGCCCTAATTCCTGCGGCGCTTAATTTCTTTATTAGCTATGGTAGCGACGTTGTAGAGCAGTCATGGTCGATTGATAAATACTTTGAGTTTGTCCTACTGCTATTATTTAGCACTGGTTTAGCGTTTCAGATTCCTATCGTGCAGCTCATTTTAGGATTTTTAGGTATAGTCTCTTCCCAGCAAATGTTTGCTGGATGGCGCTACATCGTATTAGGTTCGGTGGTTTTGGGAGCAATTTTAACTCCTTCTACCGATCCACTAACCCAATCTCTCCTAGCAGGGGCGGTTTTAGGCTTGTATTTTGGTGGCATTGGAGCAGTCAAATTAATCGGAAAGTAATAGTTTATTACGCATAAAATTATCTATTGGGTAGAGAAAGAAATAACTTAATATCAAAATAAATTTTACATTCAATAATTCAAGTAGATCTAGTTAATAGCTTGCGTAATGAATAGCTACACTCTTAACCTCAAGCCCTTAGCAAACCCCATTACAGTAGAACACTTTGAACAACTGTGTCAGCTAAATCCCGAACTAAAGCTGGAAACTAATAGTCGGGGAGAATTAATTATTATGTCTCCCACTGGATATGAGACAGGAAAGAATAATGCTGATTTAATTATTCAATTAGGAATTTGGAATCGCCAAACTAAACTAGGTGTTGTTTGTGATTCTTCCACAGGGTTTATTTTGCCCAATGGCACAATTAGATCTCCTGACGTTAGCTGGATTACTAAAGAACGGGTGGCTAATCTAACCAAAGCAGAACAAGCCAAATTTTTACCTCTAGCCCCCGATTTTGTCATAGAACTAATGTCTCCTAGCGATCGCCTGGAAATTCTTCAAATTAAGCTTCAAGAATATCAAGATAACGGAGTTAAATTAGCCTGGTTAATCAATCCCCAGCAACAACAGGTTGAAATTTATTACTTAAATCAACCTAAAAAAATATTAAATCAGCCTGCCAGGATTTCAGGAAGAGATATCTTGCCAGAATTAACGATGGAACTAGATTTTATTTGGCAGTAGCATCATCACCTTTTTTTTACTTAAGATTATTGATGAATTTATTAGACATCTCCGAAATATAATCAAAGCGAGAATCTAATGTATGGTGATTTATATCGTTTTATTTTTTAGTTAAGACAGATAGTTTGAGCTAATGGCTAACAGCTAATAGCTAAAATCGATAAATGATGTGTCTTAGTCAAAAACTGAAATGATACTATAACACCTTGAAAGGTCTGCTCCTGTAACTTCTGGAGCAAGACTTGAGGAAAAGTTTAGCTGAATTTAAATCTATATGATGTAAATCACCAGCAATACCCCAAAGAAAACATTACAGATTATTGCCAAGGCAAATAGCTGCTGATTTAAGTTCACCTGCTTTTTAAGTCTTTCTATGCGACTTGACATATAGTAAACGTGCTTCTCTAATGCATTATATCTATCTTCTAAAGTCGGTGTGCCAGTGATATTATCATTTTGCAGGCTAGCTCCGGTGCCGTTGAAAGAAGTTTTGCTTCCTCCATTATTTAAATCATCTAACAGCATTGACTGCTGGAACATCACGTTCTTCAATTTTTCTATTTCTTGGGAATTAGAATGAGACAAAGCTGTATTGTATAAGTATCTTTCGAGAAATCCAGGTCCTAGCTGAAAATATCCCTTATGAGCCGAATAAATGGCATTAATTAACTCTTTTTCAGGAGTATTTTTCTTGAGATAACCTTTAGCACCTACCTGCAAGGCTGAATTTAAGTAGCTATCGTCATTGTGAACCGTGATTATTAATACTTTTGTATTAATAAATTTTTCAGTAATAATTTGCGTTGCTGGCAAGCCGTCCATAACGGGCATCTCAATGTCCATCAGCACCACATGAGGTTGGTATACTTCAACTAGCTCTATTGCTTTTTTGCCATTTCCAGCACAAGCCACAACCTCAAGACCAGGATCGTTTTCGACATAATTTTTGAGAATTTCTTGAACGCTTTTTTGATCGTCTACAATTAAGACTCTAATCATTAGTACACCGCAATCTTATTTGTTAGAGTAACTGTGCAGTTTAAATATTTAAA
Organism: Cyanobacteria bacterium J06621_8; assembly: GCA_038524995.1. Taxonomy (GTDB): domain Bacteria; phylum Cyanobacteriota; class Cyanobacteriia; order Cyanobacteriales; family Xenococcaceae; genus Waterburya. The sequence goes on along the minus strand of JBCBIE010000066.1, from coordinate 15,902 downwards.
TATATGTATTTTTATAAAATTTTATAAAAAATAAATAATAGTAGGATAACAGATAAGCAAACTAAAGTCACTGGATTATAGATTACGTTTAAATTTCCCTGATGTGTGTTGGCGGTGAAACCCCCTTCGGGTTCGGCATTGCTTAAAGTCCTACAGCTTATGGCTTATGGCTGAATATAAAATACACTGATTGTTAATTCACATTAGACATTTTAAATTAATGGAATTTGCTTGTTTAGAAGTTTTTATCACGATTGCTGCCGAAAAAATTCAGCCGTTAGTAGATTTTTACAGTCAGCTCTTGCAGCAACAGCCTGCAATTAATCATCCATCTATTTACGCTGAATTTCAGCTAAAAACCTTGAAAATTGGGATTTTTAGACCCAAATCGGAACATAAAGACGAATTTGATCAGCATCATCCAGGGAGTATCAGTTTTTGCCTTGAAGTTACATCCCTAGAAGAAGCGATCGCCCGTGTGTCGGCTCTGGGTTGCCCACCTCCTGGAGAAATCATCCAGGCTAGTCATGGTAGAGAAATATATGCTTACGATCCCCTAGGCAATCGCCTAATTTTGCATCAGTCTCCAGAGGAAAAAAGCACTTAAACAGCAAAAACCAGAGATCGCCCAACAAATCTCTGGTCAATAAACAAGCATAATTAGCCAGCTTAATAGCTGCTAAAACTATGAATGAAAGCTTAAGCTGGTGTTTCGCTAGCTTCTGCTTCGATCTCTGTCTCTGTCTCTTCATCCATTACTGGTTTAGCAGGTAAGACTACAGAAATTGCGGTACGTTCAGGTTCATCCAATACGGATACACCTTCAGGAAGAACGATTTCTCCCACATGCAAAATCGTGCCAATCTCAAAATTACTGACGTCAATTTCAATCGACTCAGGGATATTATCGGCAGCACAACTGATATTTAGTTCCGTCATAATTTGCTCAACAATACCACCTTGCTTGCTGCCAACAGCTTTGCCCACAATTACCACTGGAACCACAATTTCCACTGTTTGATCTGCCGCTACAGTAAAGAAGCTCAAATGATTAAGGGTTCGTTTCCAGGGATGAGCCTGAACTTCTCTAATTAGGGCTTTGCCCTGCCATGATATGTCAGGAATTTTAAGGTCGATTAGAGTATTGTTTATTGCTGCATTTTTTAGCAATACTTGGGCTTCCTTGGCTGGAATGGTCAGGGAGATGGAATTAGCTCCATCATGTCCATATAAAGCAGCGGGAATTAGCCCTTCGCGACGCAGTGCCCGAGGTTTACTCCCTTCAGGTCTTGGTTTACATTCTACAGAAATGTTCATAATTTCAAGTTGATTTAGTCAAAATTAATATGGTCAAAAATTAAGCAGGCAAGATCTATATACAAGGGATGGTAAATTTCCCTATGATCTGGGATTGTTCAAAAGCAATGAATTCAAATCGGGACAAATGTTTCTAACAAATAAGGCTTATTCAACAGGAACACCATCAGCATCTAGCAGAGCTCTCTTCGGTCCGTGAATCGGATCTTCGACAATTATGGTCTGATCGCGACTGGGACCCACAGAAACAATGGCAATGGGCACTTTCATTAAGTCAGCCAAATACTTGAGATAATTCAAAGCTTTTTGCGGCAAATCTGACAGAGAACGACAGTCTGAGGTTGGCTGTTGCCAGCCAGGAAGGGTTTTATATACTGGCTTGCAGTTGGCAAACTGGCTGGCGTTGGTGGGAAAGTGATGGCAAATCTCACCATCGATTTCATAAGCTGTACAGACCTTGATCTCTGGCAGCTCATCTAAAACGTCCAGTTTAGTAACTGCCAAACAATCTAAACCGTTGATTCTGACTGCGTAACGACCAATCACCGCATCAAACCAGCCACAACGACGACGACGACCAGTGGTCGTGCCAAATTCAGCCCCCACATCCCCCAATAATTTACCAATATTATCATTAAGCTCCGTTGGGAAAGGACCTTCCCCGACACGAGTAGTATAAGCCTTTGCCACACCAATTACTCTGTCGATGGTGGTGGGACCAACTCCAGCCCCGACACAAGCCCCTCCTGCAATGGGATTAGAGGAGGTGACGTAAGGATAAGTCCCGTGGTCTAAATCGAGTAAAGTTCCTTGGGCTCCCTCAAACAGAATATTTTTTTTCTTACTTACTGCTTCATAGATTTTTAAAGAACTATCAATCACAAAAGGTCTTAAAAACTCGGCATACTCTAAATACTCGGCAATTACAGCCTTGGAATCTAAAGGTGGAAGATTATATAGTTTTTCTAAGATTACGTTTTTATAATTGATTGTCCAGCTGAGCTGTTTTTGCAGATGATCTGGGTTCATCAGATCTAAAACCCGAATTCCCGTACGCTCTGATTTATCGGCATAGGTCGGACCAATTCCTCTGCCTGTAGTGCCAATTTTATATTCTCCTCTGCTTTCCTCCGCTGCCTGATCGATTTTACGATGATAGGGCATAGTGATATGGGCAGTCTGAGATATGTGCAGATTGTCTACCTCCACCCCTAAAGCCTTAAGCTGCCCTATTTCTTCGATCAATACTTGAGGGTCAATTACTGTACCAGAACCAATAATACATTCTGTATTAGAGTATAAAATTCCTGAAGGAATCAAGTGCAGTTTAAAGGTCTGCCCAGACACAACTACCGTGTGTCCTGCATTGACCCCCCCTTGAGAGCGTACGACAACATCTGCCGAGCGACTAAGTAGATCGGTTATTTTTCCTTTTCCTTCGTCACCCCACTGGGCGCCGATCACGATAACATTAGCCAAGAGTTTATTTGGAAGCTAAAGTTTACACAAACTATTATTATGGTTATTTGCAGTACACGATGTCAACAGGCACTAGTCAGGAAATTATCAAAATAATGGAACTACTGCAACAAGTAAGAGTTATTGATCCTGGACAACAGCTAGACCAAGTTGTCGATGTTTTAATTGAAGACGGTACAATTAAGGCGATCGCCGAGCAGATTGGCGACTATCCACCCCAGGCAGAAATTTTCTCTCAATCTGGCTTAATTTTGGGCACAGGTTTAGTTGATCTCTACAGTCACAGTGGTGAACCAGGGAATGAGTCCCGAGAAACTTTGAAACAGCTAGCTCAAGCAGCAGCAAATGGAGGGTTTACTCAAGTAGGGATTTTACCTGATACCCTGCCCCTGATTAATAATGCTGAGACCCTAGAAACTCTTCAGAGTAGGGGTCAAGAACTGAGTCTGGGGAGGGGGAACTTGCCCCAGCTAAATTTTTGGAGTGCTGCCTGTGCCAAACAGCAAATGACTGAAGTAGGAGAGTTGGCAGCAAATAGTGTCGGGTTTACCAGTCAGCATGCCTTGGCTAATCTCAACCTCCTGAAACAAATTTTAGAATATCTCCAGCCTTGGCAAAAGACTCTGGCTCTTGAACTCCATCAGAATGAGCTGACTACGGGAGGGGCGATTCGTGAGGGTGAAGATTCAATTCGCTTTGGTTTAACGGGAAATCCAAGTTTTTCTGAAGCGGCGATCATTGCGGCGGTGCTGGAAATGGTGGCAGAAATAGCAACACCTGTTCATATTATGCGAGTTTCTACCGCCAGGGGGGTTGAGTTAATTGCCGAGGGTAAAGTAAGGGGGCTTCCCGTAACGGCTAGCACCACCTGGATGCATCTGCTGAGTAATAGCCGCAGCATTCACAGCTATAATCCTGATTTACGCCTAGAGCCACCCTTGGGAGATCAACGGAGCCAAAAAGCTTTAATTAGAGGGGTTCAAGAGGGAATTATTGACGCGATCGCCATTGATCATCAAGCCTATTCTTATGAGGAAAAAACCGTCCCTTTTGCCCTCGCTCCTCCAGGGGTTATTGGTCTAGAAATAGCCTTGCCTCTACTATGGCAACATTTAGTGGCTGAAGGAGAATATTCCGCCCTAGAACTATGGCAGGCTCTCAGCAGTCGCCCCCGTAGCTGTATGAAGCAAAAGAGTAAGGCGATCGCCGTTGGTGAGACAGCAGATCTAGTTTTGTTTGACCCAGAGCAAAAGTGGATTGCTAATCGCGAAAGTCTCCATTCTCCTGCTGCTAATACTCCCTGGTACAACCAAGAAATCAAGGGGAAAGTAATTAAAACTTGGGTTAATTAACGTCAGTTCGGGATAAGAACATTAATCTGTTGAGATAGCCATTAGCTTTTCATAAATTTATTCAACCATAAATTGAGCAGATTTTATAGAATAACGATTTTTCTAAATCGATTACTATTCAAGAGATTAAGCTTATCTAAAATTCACGTTAACTAAGTCAAAAAATTACTTTTCAGATCTAGTTAAACATTTCCTACTCTGCCTATAAAGCTTTATATCTTAGATTCAAGATAAATATAAAGGTATTCATCACTATTATTTAATTGCTCTTTTAAATCCTCTCGAAGTTTTAGTGAAATATTTTTCTTCTCTCTAGTAGGCTTTACAATAAATGGATCATCATTTTCATTATTCTCAATAGTCTTATGCGCCAGCATTAAAGTTTCATAACGGGTATCTTTATTTAATCTCCATATACATCCGTAGCGTTTAAAATATCCGAAGGATTCACGATTTCCTACAGGTTCCTCCCGTCCATCTAATCTTATATGACTAGGGTTGGCGTTTTGTTTAGGAATAACTTTGCTTTTCATAAACTCAACAAAGTCTTGATATTGTTCACTCATATTCATTAAGACTATTTCTTTAATAAAAGTTTGTTCAAATTTAGTTCTATCATTCAATAATTAAAGTGTCCAAATAAAGATATTTTAATAGAGAACAATACTATTTAAAACTCCTTGATTTAATGCAATTAAATTAATGTTTAAAGGCTGATATGAATTTAAAAACTAGAAATATCTTAAATATTAATTCTCTATTTATATACGCCATGTGCAGCTTCTCACGAGAGAATAATACTTTCACGGTATTTTCTGAAAATTACTGGTTCTGAAATTCAATAAAATCAATAATCTTAAAAGAGTTGCATACTGCATTATTTATTGCTTAACAAACTAAATATTCACTGTTTTCTATAAAGCTAAAAGCTGAGAGCTAAAAGCTAAAAGCTAAAAAATGTTACTTTCATGAACAACTTGGGCATGATAAGGAAGTAATTACCGCAACCCTAGCCAATTGGAATGTCTGAACAGGCAATGTCAGGGATTTTGCAGCAGCAGAATTCTCTCCTAAACCGCGTTGAAGAAATTCTCGCTGAAAATCAAAAATTAAAAACAGAATTCAACGAACTAAGCGAAAGAGAAGCTCGGTTTCGGCAAATCGCTGAAAATGTCCGCGAGGTATTTTTCGTGATTTCTGCTAAGACAGACGAAATACTATATATAAGCCCCACCTACGAAACCGTTTGGGGGCGTAGCTGTCAAAGCTTATACGAAGACCCCCAGTCATGGCTGTTTGCCATCCATCCTGAAGACTCCTTTAAAGCGATCGCCACCATCGAGACGCAGTTTCGCACGGGAGATGATTTTGAGGAAGAATATCGCATTCTCCGTCCCGATCAGTCTATCTGTTGGGTTAGGGTGAGGGCTTTTCCCGTCAGGGACGTGATGGGGAAAGTGAATCGCTTTGTGGGCATTGCCGAAGACATTACTAAACGCAGGGAAGCAGAAGAAGCCCTCAAGAAAAGCGAAGAACAGTTTCGTTTGACCTTTGAAATGGCTCCCATTGGCATGGCGATTAGCACCCTTAAAGGTAAGTTTACTCGGGTTAATCGTGCTCTGTGTGAAGCTTTAAACTATTCCCAGGCTGAATTACTGGAACTATCATTTGCCGAAATTAGCCATCCCAATGATTGGGAAACCCATCATAATTTGGAGCAAATGTTGATCAATAGTGAAGAGTCTAATTTTCAAATTGAAAAAAGATTCATCGCTAAGGACGGGCGTACTGTAGATACCCTACTCAAAGTTGTGGTGGTCAGAGATGCCAATCATCAGCCGCTACACTTCAACAATCAAATCGTTGATATTACAGAACGTAAATACATGGAGCAACAGTTACTCCATGATGCCCTCCATGATTCTCTGACGGGGCTGCCTAATCGTACGTTGTTCATGGATCGTTTAGAACAGCAGCTTAAACGTAGCCAACGGCAAGATGGTTACTTATTTGCGGTTCTGTTCCTGGATTTAGACCGTTTCAAGGTGGTTAACGACAGCGTAGGTCATTTAATCGGCGACAAGTTACTGATTGAAATTGCCCGTCGTCTCGAAAAGTCGATCGCCCCAACGGATACCGTGGCACGTTTAGGGGGGGACGAATTTACTATTCTGCTAGAAGATATTTCTAGCAAGTCTCAGGCTACTTTAGTGGCAGAGAGTATCTATCAGACCTTAACTATCCCCTTTAATATTCAAGGATACGAATTATTTACCACCGCCAGCATTGGGATTGCCTTATCTTCCCACGGGTATGACAAGCCCGAAGATATTCTTCGGGATGCTGATTTGACTATGTACAGTGCTAAAGAACAGGGAAAAGCACGATATGAAGTATTTGATTATTCCCTACGCGATCGCGCTTTGCAAAGGCTAGAATTGGAAACCGATCTCCGTCGAGCACTAGAAAGGCAGGAGTTTGAAGTTTATTACCAGCCAATTACGTCTCTCCCCTTAGGTATCCTATCTGGTTTTGAGGCTTTAGCCCGTTGGAACCACCCCACTAAAGGTTCTATTGGTCCTGGGGAGTTTATCCCCGTGTGTGAGGAAACAGGTTTAATTGTTCCTCTGGGTAACTGGTTACTAAGGGAAGCCTGTAAAACTGCCCGTAGTTGGCAGCTAAAGTATCCAGAGCATCCTCCTATTAAAATAAGTGTTAACCTTTCGGCGCAACAGTTCCGAGAACCACAATTAATTGAAGAGATTGAAAGTGCCTTAGCGGAGACTAATTTAGCAGGAGGGTTGCTAAAGCTAGAAATTACGGAAAGTGTCTTGATCGATAATTTAGAAACTGTTACGGAAATTATTTTACACCTCAGGAAACAGGATATTCAGTTTAGTATTGATGATTTTGGTACAGGATATTCTTCCTTAAGCTATCTTCATCGGTTTCCTGTGGATACGATTAAAATCGACCGTTCTTTTGTCAGTCAAATGAAGGCGGATGGAGAAAATTCCGCCATCGTTAAAGCAATCATTACCTTGGCTCATATGCTCGATATGGACGTAATTGCCGAAGGCATTGAAACTACGTCACAGCTGGCTCAACTCAAGTTACTGCAATGCGAATATGGACAGGGCTTCTTTTTCTCTAAACCTTTATGTCGAGAGAAAGCAGAGGCTTTTATTGCTAAGTATTCTCAGTCGGCATAAATCATAGTCATTCTAATTAATTGACCTTCTTACGAAGTTTGCTCAACGAGACGTCATACTAAATTCTGTTTAGATAGAACACTTATTGACTATGCAGGGGTAACGGGTAACGGGGTTTCAGGTTTTTTAGGTTTGCATTTAATAAGTGTATTTTGGTAATCGGATTTAGTATCACTTGCTATATGCGAAGCGGTATTCCTGCGGGACAACGGAGGGATACTCTGCAACGCAATTTCGCGCTATTCCTTGAGTTATTTGTTCGACGGAAAAGGGATTAGTGTTACTATTATTTTTATTTTGTGATTATGTAGATTACAGGATTTAATTTGTATTTATCGCGATCGCCGTTTAAAAAATTTGTTAGAGGATGGAGCCATTTTAATTAAAGCCTATCAAAGAGGCAGAAGAGATGCAATTAGAGAAACAGGAATTACTAATTTGCCTCAACCTTGCCCTTATTCTGTCGAACAGACTCTAGACTATAATTTCTTACCAGAAAATTAGTTTTTGTTTAGCAAAAATAGTCGCATTTTTAGCAATCAACAATTGCCAATGTAAACTATCTCAAACTAAAAAGCGGTCATAATAAACCTCCTATCAATTTATGTATAGCAGTCAAAGCAAAGATTAGGACGAGAAGAAAAGTCTCACGCAAAGTCACAAAGGCGCAAAGAGATTCAAAGATGTCTTAACCTATAGTTCTATGGCTATAAATAGCTATTATTCATTAGCTTTTCAAGAATTTATTTACTGCTCAATTTATGTCCTTCAATTGTTAGCTCATGTTCTCTTAGGCAACGTAGCCAACCATGAAGACGGCGAATCGCTTCTTTATTTTCTAATAACCCCGATTTTTGCTCTTTTTTAGTCAGGCGAACAAACTTTTTATAGCTGGGATAGTCGGGGGCAACCAAAGCATCTTTTTGATGCAAAATTAGCGGGTTAGTCTCGTCAGAAATATCGTGATAGGTGACGGATAAATTATGTAGATCTACCTCCATCGTTGCCCTTAAAGCTGGATGAGCCTGAGTATCAAACTCAGGGTAAACCAGATAGGTAATTTTGGGCTTATTATAGTAAAGCTTAATAATATTAGCGTTTTCTAAACGATAAAAATTGCGGCTGGCGCACCCCTCATATAGCCTTAGTAGTGGCGGCAATTTTTCCAGGGCGCTAACGTGAACGGCGATCGCATTATGAAGCTGTTTACCAATTTTACTGGTGCGGCAGAGATTGGCAATTTTGCTAAGATCCCCCACGTTAATCAGTAGTAAGTCGGCAATAGTACAGGCTTGCTTGTAGCTACCAAATAATTCCTTAATGTCGGCTTTGATTTCAGGGGCTAATTTCCTAATAGTGGGACGACCGCTAAATTTACCCAAAGCTAAATAAACTAGGAGGTCTTGACGACGTTTCTCGGCGATCTCGTCCCATTCTTGACGGCTTGTTGCCTGTAAAACTAACTTAAAAGCCCGTTGATAGCTTCTAAATTCGGCTTTAATAGCTGCCTCTGAGGATAATTCTCCCTTAACAGGCAATCGCCCCCTCTTAGTGTAAAAATCCATCAGAGGAGTCAATAATTCTCGATAATCTTCAAAGTTTCTAACCTTTACTTGAATGCTGGGGGTATTAACCCTAGAATAAAGCCGTGAAGCCCGAAAAATCTCAGCCTCTGTCTCATGACGAAACACCATAAAAATGCCTAAGCCAGCAGGAATAGATTCAACATTTAACACCTGGTTAATATAAAGCTTTAATTCCTCCTGTTCATAGTATTTCTGAAATGTATTGCGATTAGTTACTATGCCATCACCATAAGCTATCAAACCACGTCGGCGATCATCAACCAAAACCTGAGCTGAAACAATCAAGACTCTACTCGATAGCTGCCAAGCCTTAATTAGCGACTGTCGGCGTTCAGCAATATCCTCAATTACGTTGATAATATATCCTAAGTTGACGATATCGGCAGTTTGCAACTCAGCCTGCGGGTTATAGTAAGGGTCCCAACCTGAACTTTTATAGCCAAGCTCTTGAATCTGTCTGACGTCTTCCCCGTGACCACTACCATAATCAAAGAAAGTAGTCCCAGGAGTAAATAAATCCGCCTCCAGAGCAATTTTTACTGGACGAGATAAGCCAGGGCGTTTTAAGGCTGCTTTATGCCTTTCTATTAAAATCATTTTTTTGCCCGCAGTACGGGAGTCTATGGGACAAGCAACGTGATGATCGATCAAAGATATTCCCTGTTGCAACAGCAAGCGGTTCCATTCCTGTAAAGTGCCAATATGACGGGAATTATCTAATAATCCTAGGGTTACTTCTTCTCTGGTTAGTTCAGCAAAAACGTCATACAGAGGGTAATCTACGGTAACAAAAGTTTCTTTGCGATGGAGGATTGGCGGATTGTGGGAATTATGATACTGTCTGACTGATACCTGAGTGGTAATAAGATCAACGACGATACTTTGCTGTAGCTGAGGATGGGGATCGCCATCAAAATCAGGATAATAAAGGTAGGAAATTTTAGGATGGTCGATCGCGAATTTGACGATAGTCGGTCGCTCAAGGTGATCTACTAACTTTCTCGCCTGAGATTCGTATTCTCGCAAAACAGGATCAAGATGAGATAGAGCCTCACTATGAACGTATAAAGCATTGGGCAAATGTTTGCCGATTGCGCTTTGGTTACAGCAAGTGACAATTTCGGGGAATTTTTCCAGAGTTACCATCGTAAAGTATCAGTCAATAATAATTGGCGCTCAATTAACTTGGTGCTAAATCGGCTCTTCAGATCCACAATCTCTCCTTCAGGGAAAGTTTTGCTCCGAGGTAGTTTGCTTCTGAGCAATGTTCTCTACCGTTTCCTTAATTAAGGTAAATGTTCTCCAGCTCATTACAGTATCTCAAAGATGAAACTTTATCATATTGGTTTTGCTCGCTCTGATTTTGGTCTCAACCCTCCTGAAACAGTCTTATTATCTGGAGAACCAGAGCGATCGCAATATATCGCTCAAACCTATTTACAAAACGTGACAACTTTGTCACAGTATCGCGGACTCAATAGCTATTTGGGCAATTTAGCTAACGGTAAACCTATCTTAGTTGCTACAAGCGGTATGGGGGCATCTTCGTTAAGTATCGTAGTCAATGAATTAGTGCAGGTCGGAATCAAACGATTTATCAGAATTGGCACCTGTGGTTCAATTCAGTCTTACATTCCTGTGGGAGATTTGGTCATATCCCAAGGGAGCCTATGTCGCCAAGGAGCGGCTCTAGATATTGCCCCTGTAGAATACCCTGCGATCGCCGATCCATTTTTGACGGTGGCTTTAGTGACCATGGCTCGAAAGTTAAAGATTCCTTGTCATTTGGGTATTACGGCTTCAGTGGATACTTTTTACGAAGGACAGGAAAGAGTCCAATCTTCGGCTAATCTCCAGCTTCAGCCGTGGTTAACAGGAATTACAGAGTCATATCGTCAGCTAAACATTCTAAACTATGAAATGGAAGTCGGCACCCTATTTAAGATGGCAGGGGTCTACAACTTTACTGCTGCCTGCGTTTGCGCCGTAGTAGCCCAACGTACCTCAGGAGAAATAATTGCCCTTGATGATAAAGATGCTGCGGTTCAGCGGGCGATTGAGGTAGTGATTCAGACTATGTTACACTCGGAAAATCTCTGAGTTATCCCTAGTACTTTAACTAGACTTTCAGCAGTCACGCTACTCAATTCTGGTGCGTTTAGTTAATTTTTTAACTTGGGAATTTTCCCCCAAAGAACGTTTGGCAATTAGCTCCACTTCGACTTTTAATCCTGGCTGAAGATCCTCGGCAGCAATGGGCAGTTGACCTAACCTTAGAGTAAACGAATTATTTTCTAGGGCGATCGCTTCTGGAGGAATCGAACCTTCATATTTAGTCTGATATTGACGACGATTGCCGCCAAAAAGACCTTTTTTATCTGATGATTCCTTGACACTATATTTAACGGAAAAATCAGTAGCAATAATGCTGGATTTTTCCCCTTGATCAATTACGTTTAGTTCTAAATCTGCTCCCCGTCCCGAAATCCTACCCAGCTTTAAATCCGCAACGTCTTTAGTCTTTACTGCATTAAAAATAAATAACTCCGTAAGACTATCACGCTTAACCTTTTTCGTTTCTAGCCATAAATCATCGGGCAGAACAATATTGGCATCATTTTGTCCCTTGAGACTCATGGTAATTTGTCGCTCTTCAAACTGTTCCAAGGGCTGAGGAGCATCCCAAACTATTAATACAGAATGTTCATGGCGCGCCACCAACTCCTTATACTTATTGGCAATGATAGACCCAGGTGCTAACAAAGCCGTAGCGTTGTCACCATTACGCCAAATATTTCTCGATAAGGTAAATCCTCTTTCTTTGAGCTGACCAATGGGAGCAGTAACTTCAGGAAAATCTGGAGCCAAAGTTTTATCTAAATTAATCAAGGTAAGAGTGCCAATTTTACCGTCACGTCCGTTTCTGCCTTCCCGCCCCTTTCTCCCCGAATAGCCATCGACACACTGAAACTCTTTAGTAGTGCAGCTATACTCAGAATCGCCAGGCTCACCTGAGCAAGTTTCTTCAATCCAGTAAGGGCGATCGCACTCGCAGCCAGCACCTCCAACTCCCCCCTTACCTGACGAGCCCCCTTCTCCTCCAGCAGCAATCACATAAATTTGCTGCAAATATTCCTTGTTTGTAGTATAAATTGTTAACGAGCCACCATTACCGCCAGCTCCACCATCTCCGCCGTTGCCGCCATTGCCGCCATTAGCACCACGTAAATTCTTTCCCAACAACTCCTTTGGCTGACTGCACTGAGCATCTCTACCAGCCATCCCTGGAGCTCCAGGAGATCCCTCGCCACCAGATAAGTCCAAAGTCATAGGACTTCCATCAGCGAACACCGTCAGATTATCGCTCATGCGTCCATTCTCTCCTTTTCGTCCCGCGTTGCCACGGCGTCCACTCTCTCCCCAAGACTTGCCCTCAGCAGCTAACACAGAAGAGCAAAGCAAAGATTGAGAAGTTGAAGTTATCAGAAGCGGCATCGTTAACAATAGGCTTAACAATGACAATCTAGTTAAAAATCGTACTTGCATAATTCAGAAAATCATTTTTAGTCTCATTTTCTTTATGGCTGTTGTTCGTGTATGGCATTTTTTTTAAGATATGTCATTAGCCTTAAGTAAATTTCTCACAAAACTTAAACTATATTTAAATCAGGCAGTGTATTGCTTGACAAAAATAAATATCAAAAGACAAAGTAAATCTTCCTGCTCCTAATAAAACTTGCGAATGGTAAACAGGCAGCATTAAAACAGACTTCATTAGTTCGAGTAGCGCCTCGATAATGACAGTTAGTCAGATTAACGATGAATGAGAATTGGCTCAAAAAGATTTTGCTATCCTTTGCAGGAACTACCCTGTAATACGATAAACACTTTTAAATTATGCCTTGGTTCATATATCTTAATTATTAAAGACTTAAAAAATACAGAATCATAATGAAGCGTTATTTAACTTGTTTGTTAGTACTTTTGTTCGTTTCAATTTGGGGAGGAGCAAATATTTCTGAAAATGCAATTGCCGAGGAGCTTAACCAAGGGACAAAACTAGAGCTTTCTCAAGGAGAAAAAATTGCCAATCAAGCATTTCAAGCCGCAAAACAAGGGAATTTTGCTGAAGCAGAAACTTATTGGACAATCTTGGTAGAAAACTTTCCCGATAATCCCGCAGTCTGGAGTAATCGCGGTAACGTTCGGATTGGTCAATATAAGCTGGCGGAAGCCATCGCTGACTTTGACCGTTCTATCGAAATTGCCCCAGAATACCCCGATGCTTATTTAAATCGAGGCATTGCTTATGAAGGACAAAGAAAATGGCAGCAGGCAATTGCTGATTATGATTACGTATTACAGATTAGTCCTCAAGATCCCGTAGCCTTAAACAATCGAGGTAATGCCAAAGCTGGACAGCAGAAATGGCAGGCAGCTTTAGAAGACTATCAATCAGCTGCCGATCTTGCCCCCAATTTTCCCATAGCAAGAGGAAACGCTTCCCTAGTTCAATACCAAATGGGTGATTACACCGAATCGCTCCGTACCATGCGTAATTTAGTGCGTAAATATCCCATGTATTCAGATATGCGCGCGGCATTAGCAGCGGTTTTATGGGTTGAAGGAAAACAAGGTGAGGCGGAAAGCAACTGGGTAGCAGCGATTGGCTTAGACAATCGTTATCAAGATCTTGATTGGGTTGAGAACATCCGTCGTTGGCCACCATCTATGATTCAAGCTCTAGAAAAATTCCTTAGTCTTAACTAGTCAAGTCAAAGAGCCACTACATAAATTAGCAACTTGATCTGCTCAACTTCGAGTCAAAATCATTTTTAGACCTAGAAGCATTATAGTCACGCCAAAAACGCGTCTAAGCCATAAGTCAGAAACGCTTAAAGCTAGTTTTGCCCCCAATAGACCACCAAATAAAAAGCCAAGACAAATCAAAGCAGCGACTTTAAGATTTACGTCTCCCTCTTGATAGTAAGTCCAAGCGGCTAAAATCCCAATAGGAGGCACCAGTAACGCGATAGTAGTCCCTTGAGCACTATGTTGCGAAAACCCAAATAGGAATACTAAAGCTGGAGTAAGTAAAACTCCTCCACCAATTCCAATTACTCCACTGATGATTCCAACTAATAAACCTAATAGCAGAAAAAGAATAACCTCTACCAACGCTTACTCTCCATTAACTGTTGACCGTAATAAGCTTATAAAATAGTCATTTGTTTACTTAATGTCTAACTAAACTTGACTAACTCATATCTTAATTAAGCCAAAATAGGTACACTCTTATTATATTATCATTAACCAAGTAGTTACTAACTGTATCATTCATGACTAGTCAGATCAAATCAGAATCATTGTCTTTCTCTCAGGCGATCGCTTTCACAGAAACCTTAATAAGTAGAATAAATGCTGACGAATTGAGTGAAGATGAGATAAAACAAATTGTCTCGTCTATTCTAAGCACAAAAAATGGGGGGAGAGGCTTTTTTGTCGCCTACTTAACTAATGATAGTATCCTGGCTGATTATCCTTCGAGGGGAATTATTGAAGGCTTGAATATTTCAATCAAAGTCTCGGGCGAATTACTAGTTAAGAATCTAGCTATGTCTACTGCTATGGTAGTAGCTCACAGACGCAATAATGATTCAAGTAATGAGGAGAATTCTCTCAGAATTGTTCAACGTACTGGCAAGTTAATCCAAAAGCTTAGTTCCGATTTTGTTCAAACTGAGCTGAAAAAACTTGATCTTGCGATTAGCGGAGACAGCAACGAATATCAAAATTTCTTAGAGCGTTGGCACTATGATTCTGAACAAAAACAAGCTATCCAACAGAGTATTTTCAACGCTTCAACACATCAGACTTGAATAGAAATTAAAATATGCACTGAAAAAGCCTGATTTTCAATCATTAGACTCAATTACAGAATCAACATCAACTTCAAACTTATATCCAACTCCCCTCACGGTCTGAATAAAGCAGGGCTCGGCTGAATCAATCTCTATCTTTTTCCGAATTTGTCCAATATGAACATCTACAACTCTTTGATCTCCAACGTAATCATAGTCCCAAACATTTTGGATTAATTCATCCCTGCGCCATACTCTCCCAGGACGAGTCGCTAGAAAATGTAGTAAGTCAAATTCCAAGGCTGTCAACATAATTGGCTTGTCATTAATTTTTATCTCTCGACGCACAGGATCTATTACCATATTGCTAAATACCAAAGGCTGCTTTTCTGATGTTGTGACAATCCTCTGACGTTTCAGAATTGCTTTAACTCGATATTCTAATTCTTGAAGATCGAAAGGCTTAGTTAAGTAGTCATCTGCTCCTTTCAAAAATCCTTCCTTTTTATCCGCAGCATCAGATCGACTGGTCAACATGAGAATAAACACATCAGTGTGCTGTTGCATTTCTTCACACAAATTATAGCCGAGAGCATCTGGTAAATTCACGTCGAGTATTACCAAGTCTGGATTAAATTGCTCAAAAGCTTTTAATGCGCTTTGCCCATCAGCAGCAGATTCAAGCAAATAATTTTTTTGGCTCAGAAAACGAAATATTAAGTTGCGAATCGCTTGATCATCGTCCACGACTAGTATCTTAGCTAAAGCAGTATTCATAATTTTATCTAGTAACTTTAAAACATCAATAAGAGGAATAGCTTAGAGAGACGATTAAAATTTATACTTTTATATTCAGCCTTCTAAATAATTATCGATGCATAAATGAATAATGCCAAGATCAAAGATCACTTTTACCATTTCTGCCAAATTACTATGTTATTTAGCAAATCAAAATAATACACTAAACAATATACTAATCTACTATTAAAAAACCTCAAAGCGCTTTACTCTACAAAGCTTTGAGGTCTACTAAGTTACCAATTAAAGAAAGAACCTGGCACTGAGCTATTTTCCCGGGGGGCAGCCCCCCAAGTA
>JBCBIE010000065.1:0-27528 GCA_038524995.1 Cyanobacteria bacterium J06621_8 | reverse complement strand
GACTGGGAATAAAGTTATAATCTTAGTCTTATAAATTATTTTGCCTACCTACTTAGTTAGTCCAAGTAATAATCAGCTAGTAACTCTGCGATGATTAAATGGTAAGATGTCCGATGATATCATTGATCATCGAGTTCGTAAAGTAAACCATTATTTAATCATTTAATGGATAGACACATCAACGAGTATACTTAGCATTAGTTTAGTCTGATACGTAATATTAAATATCCGATAGTTCTGCGTGACTGCAATATTATAAATAATATAATGATTGATTTTAGGCTATAAGTTATATCAAAATGGAATATCGTCTTTGGTTAAGTTTCGCTTAGTATCATTCCGAAAAAACCAATTGTAATAAATATGCAGGTCAACTTTAGGAAAAGGTAGATATAGAACACGACTTTTATAAAGTCCTTGTCGATGTACTAATATTCTAAAAACTCTAAACTTTGACCATTTAACTTGGACAGCGAACGGGAATTTTGGGATAGGGTTATTCATATTAAATCCTGTTTAGATTGGACACTTTAATAAAACTAAAAACTATGAACTAATCACTAAAAAATAAGCGCCCGTAACTTTCCAAAACAACCAAATTATATCGAGCGATCGCCTTAACAATAGCCAATTAATTCTTGATTATTCCAGTTAATTGTGTCGCCAATTTTTTTTCCATCATGGTAAGCCGCGAGGATTACCTCACTAGTCTTACCCCAGCAAATTGTTCCGTCAGCGGCGATCGCAATTGCCCCAAAGTCTCGATTACGACTCTGAGATTCCTTCATTGATTTCTGCATTGCTTCAGCTAAAGACATGCCGTCAGTGACGCGAATGACGATTTTTGCTGCTAGACATTCCTCCATGATGTCTTCCCCAATACCCGTACAGCTTACCCCAGCAGAAGCATCAGCATAATTACCTGCGGGCATTGCCGAATCACTCACCCGTCCAATTCTTTCTAATCCTTTGCCTCCTGTGGATGTTCCTGCGGCAATCTTCCCCTTATTATCCAGGGCTACTACGCCAATAGTACCTTTACGGGGTTCATGAATTAAGGCATCTTCAGCAACTACACCCGCCATGTTCTTATCAAAATTTTCGTCTCTCTCCTGAATCCATTCCTTGAGACGAATCTCTACCAAGGGATCGTACATCGGGATATTTAATTCCCTTAGTAGTTCATTAGCACCATAATCCGATAACACGCGATCGTCATCCCCCTGAAGGAACTTTGCCACCTCGATGGGATGCCGCACTCGCGAAACGTTAATCACTCCGCTAAAACGCTGTTTTGAACCATCCATCAGGGAAGCACTCATGCGAATTTGACCATCGGACTGCAAAACCGAACCTGTACCCGCGTTGAAAGTAGGCTGATTTTCCAATAATTGACAACCCATCACCACCGCATCAACGGCACTACCGCCAAAAGCCAGAATTTCATAAACTTCCCCCACAATAGTACGGAGGGCTTTACGAACCTTAGCTTCTCCCTTTTCACTCCTGATATGTCCCCCTGCGCCACCGTGAATGATTAATTTGGGCTGTATTTGGTTGGCAGTCATAATGAATTCTAAGGTGGTTAGTAGTTAGTAGTTAGTGGTTAGTAGCTAGATCTACGAAGTGTTGATGTTTCTAGCCATTAGCTATTAACAGACTGTTTACGACGACGACAACGATCTGAACAATATTTAACATCATCCCAGCATTTCTCCCATTTCTTACGCCAGGTAAACGGGCGATCGCATACTGGACAAATTTTAGTTGGTAGATCTGATTTCTTACGCTGTCGAGCCATTGGTAAGGGGATGAGGGAGTATACAATTATTATTCTCTTTTATCGTTAGCGCTGTCAATTTGATTATGGTTAGTGGTTAGTGGTTAGTGGGCGATCGCTGATTATTGATCATCCCTTGTAGATAGCGATTATCATTCATCTCTTAATTTTCTTTGGTCAGCAACAGCATCGCCTTGCCAGTCAAGAGTTCCTAAATCTGAAAAATCATAGTTAGTCTTAGTCTGACTTGATGTATTTTCAGCAACAGAACTTACCCACTCAGAACACGAAAACTCGAAGTGCTTTGAAGAAAAGGACGGGGAGCAAAATAATTTATGGTGAATAAAGCCTTAACTTTGAAATAAAGCGAAAATCCTTTTGATTTAAGGTATATAATTCAAGATTGTTAACTAGAGCTGTAGCAGCTATTAGAGCGTCTGGAATTGCTAATTTATGACTAAGAACATATTTTCCCATTAATTGAATAAATTGTTCACAAACAGTAATATCCACTGTTAAAATATTCAACTGACTTAAGTGTTTTTTGATGCTCTGTAATTCTTGTTTATTCAAAGCCTCATAGTAAAGTTCAGCTTGCGTTATGCTACTAATTGTAATTTATTTTGAGCCAGTTTTACGAAGCTCGTTAACAGTAGCAAGACTATTTTTATAAAGCTCTATTAAAATATTGGTATCACATAAAATCACTTTTCTTGTTCCTTCCAAGCTTTTTTTCGCAAAGTTTCAGCAGTAATATCTCTATTTTTCCAAATTCCTGCGATCGCCAAAAAATCTTCCGTTTCTTCCCTCTGCTTCTCTAAGGTTTCAATTAACTGAAAAACTTGTTTTTGTTGCTCTGGAGATAGCTGTTTAATCTTTTGAAGTGCTGTTTCTGGAGTAAGCATAATTATTTTGCTAATTTCCTATAATTTATAAATCCTCTATAAAGTAAAGTTAAGGTTTTTTTCCTCAAACTGTTACCCTCATTGGAATTTTGCTAGTACGACAAGCGGTCTTTTGATGGGGGAATTTTCTCATGCTATATTCATAAATCGTTGTTCGGACTATAAGATAAGTAACCCTTCATCATGCCTATAGAACGTTGTGTTGCCTGTCTAATTTAGTCTGCGTATATTTATAAATATTCAAAGTTTTGTATAGTGAAGCAGAAATTATTTAATAGAATTATCTTTAACCTAGTAATATCATCGGTCTTGGTCAATATTAACAGCCAAGCTCATGGAACAGAAAAGGGAATTCAATCTAAACCTGCAACTACTGTTGAGCAATGGCAGTCACACCCTCGACAGTCGCTCTTCTTACAAAAGTTGCTCATGGGGGGAACCCCCGCCCTCGACAGTTCCTTCAACGGAGGGAACCTCCGCAACGGACTGTCTCGCAAGACCGCACTTTTGCGCTTTGTTGGAAACCAACACCGCGAGAGTGGAACAAGCCGAAGCGAGTTCGGCGTTTCCTCTCGCAAAGACCGCGCTGTCTCGCAACTAGGTAATTCTGTGGCAGTTGTTACTGATATTGAGGTAAGAGTACTTGATGATGGAATTGAAATTATATTGAATACGGATGAAGGTAAAACGCTTCAGGGAATTACCTCGACGGAAGACAAGAGCCTAATTATCGATATTCCTAATGCGCGACTTGAGTTACTAGAACCAAGATTTGTCCGCCAAAATCCAACTGAGGGAATATCTCAGGTTGAGGTTATCCCACTGGGGGAAGAGGGAATTAGAGTATTTATTTCTGGAGTGGAAGATACACCCACAGGGGAAGCTGTCTCAACGGATCAGGGTTTAACTATCAGCGCTACTCCCACTGCACCAGTAGACGATGCTACAGCCTTAGATCAGGTGATCGATATTGTAGTAACTGCCGAGAAAAGACCAGCCAATATCCAAGATGTCCCCATAAGTATTACTCCTATTACCCAACAGGAAGTCGAAGACGGAGATATTACTTCCCTTAGAGATATTGCTGAAAATACCCCTAACTTTACCACCTATAATCCCAGCCGAAACTTTGTAACCTATAGCGTTCGAGGTTTTAGTAATTTTAACTTTATCTCACGCGATTCCGTGGCTTTCTATGTTGATGATGTCCCCTACGATTACACTAACTTTCTTGGGGTAGAAGTCTTTGAAATTGAGCGGGTAGAGACATTGAGGGGGGCGCAAGCCACTCTTTATGGTCGAAATGCTCAAGCAGGGGTAGTTAATATTGTCACGAAGCAACCAGCGGAGGAACTAGACTTTAGCGGCGCTATTGGTTACGGCAACTTTGATAATTTTAATGTGCAAACCAGCGTTAGTGCGCCAATTATTGCAGATAAGTTATCGTTTCGTCTTTCAGGAAGTTATGAAACTAGAGACGGCTTTACGGAAAATACCTTCTTAGATGAAGATATTGATACCCAGTCAGGCTTTACCGCCAGAGGTAAACTCCTTTGGACTCCCACGGAAAATGTCAGCGTAGCCTTTAATGCTTCGGTGGACGACAATAATGATGGTTCTCAGCCTTTTGTTGACCTCAACAGTGAAGATCCTTTTTCCGTCGAACAGGATTTTATTGGCTTTAATAATCTCGATACTAATACTCAATCGATTAGGGTTGATTATGAGCATTCAGCATTTCGTCTCACCTCTATTTCCGCCAGACGCTTTTCAGGCGTAGATTTTCAAGGCGATTCCGATATTTTTACCCCTCCTAAAGCAAACATCGGTATTCAATTTTTTGATATAGATTCAGACTCTATTAGTCAAGAAATTCGTTTCCAATCCCCTGAGAATAGCGAAAGATTTCAATGGCTGGCGGGAGGTTATTTGGAATTTAGAGATTTTGATATTAATGAGAATGGTTTTATTACTAACGATGGTACTAACTCTGCGGAAGCCGAGGTTGACGAAAATACCTTAGCTTTCTTTGGTCAAGTTAGCTATGAGCCCATTGAAGCCTTAACCTTAACTGCGGGATTACGTTACGAAGATTTTGACAGCGAGATGGATCTGGTAAATACCTTTACCGTACCAGGATTTGACCCCTTCGTTACCAGTGCTTTTGAGGAAGTGGAACAAGACGATGATATTTTGTTACCTCGCTTGGTGGCGCAATACCGTTTCAACCCCCGCCTAATGGTTTATGGTTCTGTCGCTAGAGGCTATAAGCCAGCAGGAGTGAGTTTCTCTGGCTTTTCAGAAGAAACAGTGACTTTTGATACGGAAACTTCACTTAACTACGAAATTGGCTTAAAGTCGTCTTTCTTAAAAGATCGCCTACAGCTTAATGTTGCGGCTTTTATTAGTCCCGTAGAAGATTTTCAGCTACTAGCATTCGATACTGTTTCTTTTAATAGCCTAGTTGCCAATACTGATGCCGATATTGCTGGTTTTGAAGTTGAGCTGAGATCAACTCCCTTTAAGGGATTTGAGGCGATCGCAGGCTTTGGTTATGTTGACGCGACTTTCGATGAATTTACCGATCCGTTTGATAGCGAAGAGATTGACGGTAACACTCTTCCCTATGTTCCAGAATACACTTTTAATCTGGCATTACAGTATCGTTTTCCTGTGGGCATTTTTACCAGAGTAGAGTTGCAGGGGTTTGGACAGAGCTTTTTTAGTAATGATAATGGAATCCAGCAGGATGCCTATGCTTTATTTAATGCCCGTGTTGGTTACGAAAGAGATAATTACGGCGTTTATTTCTTTGCCAACAACATCTTCGATACTGAATATCTGACATCAGCATTTGATTTTGGCACTTTAGGTGAGATTGCCAGCTTTGGCGCACCAGCTACCTATGGTTTTCAAGTGAGGACTAAGTTTTAGATCGCATCTAGTCTAAAGTCAGGAGTTTTTAAGATGACTGTTCGTGGGTAGTGTTTAGTGGTTAGTGGTTAGTAGATGGCTAAAAAATAGCATTGAATTAACTAGTTTATGGCTTATGGCTTTGCTTGATTAAAGGTTAATTATTTGATGGTTACTTTGACTGATGAATAAATGGGTATTACTCGCCAGCTTATATGTCGCGCAGTTTTTGCCAGTTGCTTTCTTTGGGCAAACTTTACCCGTGTTTCTGCGACAGCAGGGGGTTTCCCTGGAATTAATCGGCTTAACTGGCTTTCTTAGTTTACCCTGGACTCTTAAAGTATTTTGGTCGCCGTTAATTGATCGCTATGGCTGGACAAAATGGGGACATTACAAATTCTGGATTGTCCTGATGCAAAGCTTGATGGTAATTGCGATCGCCTGTTGTGCTTTTTTTAATTTTGAAACCAGCTTTATTTTCCTATTGGTAGCTATGCTGTTGACTACTACCTTTGCCGCGACTCAAGATATTGCTACCGATGCTTTGGCAATTAACCTATTAAAACCGTCGGAAAGAGGTTTCGGGAACAGTATTCAGGGTGCTGGGGGCTATCTAGGGGCAATTTTAGGCGGTGGAGTGATCCTGATTTTATTGGATACTTGGGGCTGGAATAGAAGTTTATTGGTAATGGCTTTGGGGGTTTTGTTATTGATATTTCCCGTCCTGCTGCATCGTGAAGATGTAGCTAAACCCCAAACCGACCATAAACTAGACTTGTCAGCATTAGGAGGATTTTTCATACAGCCTGGGATACCCAAATGGATCTTGATCCTAGTAATTTACATGATGGGGATAACCATTGCTGGCACCATGTCGCGACCATTGCTGGTAGATTTAGGCATGTCTCTAACTGAGATTGGGGTAATGAACGGTATTGTGTCCTTTGGTGGCGGATTTATCGGCTCGATTTTAGGCGGATTTCTCTTCAAACCCTTGGGGGGTAGAAGAGGTCTAATTATCTTTGGTACTTTAATGGCAGTGGCGATCGCTTTTTGGACTTTACCTATACTAGGGTTTACCAGCTTACCCATCCTATATCTAGTATCTACGGGGCTGCACTTTACCTATAGTATGGCTTGTGTTCCCATGTTTGCGATCGCCATGAACTATAGCCGACAAGGAAACGCTGGATTTGACTATACCCTACAAATGACGATTGTTTTTATCGGTAGCTTAATTGCAGGGGGCTTTAGTGGCTTTATTGCCGAAGCTTTGGGCTATCTTGCTACATTTGCGATCGCATCCTCATTATGTTTGGTTGGCGTTTTATTGGTGACCACTCTTGATGAACAACCCATTTCATAGTGTGAATCTAACTATCTAATTAACTTCTAATATCCAATAAGCTAAACAGATCGAGGATGGCTTGAACATCGTCTATTAAAAAAATTTAGGACTATTAGGTAGCTTAGTTTCTGTTGGAGAGAAATTGACTGTAGCCATAATTTATTGTAGTCATATCATGACATATAAACTAACCTTTATATAGCCTTTCTCAAGTTAGTGAGGTACATCCAAGGAATTACCTACTAACAACTAACCAAAACCGAAAAATTATGCTGTATCTCATTCAAATGAAAACCACTATAGTAGTTTTGTTTATTAATTATTTGTAGAGTATTTGAATAATTTTTACAAGTTTGACAGTCTGTCTTTTGACTTTAACGCTCTAGTAAGTAGATAATTATTAAAGTTAAGTTTGTTATGAGTGTTGATAACAATAAACAGATTAAGCAAAAGTTGAAATAAGGCTTTGAACGCGAAGTAAAGCTGGTTTATTTTAGCTTTTGAAAGTTTGTGCTGGGTTTTAAATTGCAGAAAATTTTAGGCTAAATCATAAAAAATCTAAAATTAAGACCTGACTAAAATCAAAGAGAAAGTATTAGAATCATAGTTATTAAGGTAAATATGAAAGTAGTTACTCCACCTTTAAACCAAATTGGTGCTCAAATTCTGGATATGGATGTCGCTTCAATAACTCCAGCAGAGTGCGAGTCAATTAAACAGCTTGTATATGAGCATAAACTAGTAATATTTAGAGAGCAAAATATCAGCGATGTACAGTATGTAGAGTTTTCCAGAAAAATTGGTACACCCCAGGTTTATCCTCAAGATAATTACCATCATCCAAAATATCCTGAAGTATTTGTATCATCTAATGTTCTCCAAGATGGGAAGAAGGTAGGGGTGAAGGGAACAGGGAGATATTGGCATACGGACTGTGCGTTTCTGGATGAACCGTTACCATGGACGATGCTTTATCCGCAAATTTTACCTAACTCGATTAGGGAGACTTACTACATTGATATGCAGCAGGTTTATCAGAAGTTACCTGCTCATTTAAAAAATCATGTCGAGGGTAAATATCTGATTCATGATGGGAAATTACGTTACAAAGTTCAAGAGTGTGATATCGACAAAGCCATCATCGATATTTTGAAGGTTATGTCAGAGCGTTTTCCTGCTGTTAGACATCCTGCTGTCATAACCCATCCCCTTACTGGAGACAAAATTTTATATGCCAGTTCAGGTTTTACGACTGGGATTGAAGGGTTAAATTATGAAACTAGTCAAGAAGTTTTACAGGAACTGTTGGAGTTTATCGAGCGCAAAGAACATGTTCATACCCATACTTGGCAAGATGGAGATCTAATTCTGTGGGAAAACAGGGCATTAAATCATATGGCTTCTACGGTACCACCAGGGGAAAAAAGCGTCAGCTATCGTATTGGAATTTATGATGGGCTACCTTTTTATGTTACTGCGGATAAGTCAGCTGAATCATTGCTAACAAGTTAGCTAGAAATCAAGCGAGTGGGTAGTTCCAATATTTGGATTACTGATTAGTAATTACTAATTACTAATTGAGGGAATTTAGCAGAAAAGTATTTTGCTTTTTCCCTAGTTTTGAGCAGCTTTATTAGGTATTTAACGATGAAAAAAGAACAGGAATTTATCCAGGTAAATGATATTGATCAAGATTTGTTAACTAGATTTATTGAGCCCTATAAAAAACACTGTAAATATCTAAAGAAGGCTCAATTTCAATATCCTAAATCATCTGACCATGGACAATGGTTGATTCAGGGAGAGTTTTCAATTCCCGACTCTTGCTACATTGCTGATACAGGTCATTTTAATGCAGTTGAGTTTAATATTTGCTTCAATCAGCTTTGCTATGTTCTGGTTGCCTATCTGATTCAAAATAATCTAGCTGAAGCGATGGCAGACTGGGACATAGAAACTTTTAAACGCCGACAGTTAAGTCACTGTTTTATTGCCAAGTTTAAGAGTGCTTTTAAAAAGCCAATCGATGCCAAGAATTTTCAGGGAACACTCGGCATTACTAAATTTGTAGCTCGCGGCAATTTAATTATGATTAAAAACTCCTGTAGCTTTTATGATCACCATGGAGGTTGGGCAGAAGGAGAGGTAACGATCGCCATTTTAAATGATGAATCCCAAGAAAAAGTTGCTGCTGGCGTTGCTGATTCCAGTAATCAAGAGCAAAAGAATACTGTTAGTAGCTATTAGCTTTTAGCTATATTTAATCAAATTTTTTGGTAATGAATGCTCAATCTATTGATTCTCAAGCACTTAAAAATATATCGGAAAGTGAAAGGAAAAAGGTCTTAGTTGTCTATCTTCAGGAACAAATTGCCAAGCTAGTAGGCATTGAACCATCTGATGTCGAGGAACAGCAGCCTTTGCAATATTTAGGAATCGATTCCCTGATTGCGGTGAAGTTAAGGAATCGACTGAGGAACGATTTAGCGGTGGATATCAGTGCGGTTAAGTTTATGGCGGATGCCAGCCTAGCTGATTTAGTGATGGCGGTGAGTCAGCTGGTAGCTGAATTACAAGTTTCTCCATCTAATATTCGTCCACAGGATAGTGTTTCTAAATCTTATCCTCTGACCTATGGACAGCAGGGTTTATGGTTTCTCTCTAAATTAGTCCCCGATAGTGCAGCTTACAATATTGCTTTTACGGTACGTATTTGTTCTGAGTTAAACATTGAGGCATTACAAAGGGCGGTGCAAAAGCTTGTTAATCGCCATCCAACTCTAAGGTCAAATTTTAAACAGCAGGATGGAGAGCCCTATCAGGTAGTTAAGGAACACCAGGAAGTCAAGATTCAGCAGATTGATGCTGCAACTTGGGATAAAGAAGAATTAAAAGAACAGGCGATGCAGCGCGGTCTTGGGGGTTTCCCCCATGAGCGACTGCATCAAGAAGCGATCGCCTTTAACCGAAAGCCCTTTGATCTAGAACAGGGGGAACTATTACGGGTGCATCTATTTGTTTGCGCCCCAAAGGATTACGTCTTGGTGTTGAGCGTACATCATATTGCGATTGATGGCTTTTCTCTAGGAATAATGCTCGATGAATTGCGATCGCTTTATCAGGGAGAAAGCAGGGGCGAGGCGGTAGCTTTACCAAGGATTGAAAGGACATATGGGGACTTTGTGCGGTGGCAAAGGGACATGATCGCCAGTCCCGTGGGAGAGGCTCATTGGCATTATTGGCAGCAGCAGTTGGGGGGTGAACTGCCGATTCTGAAGTTGCCCGTGGATTATCCTCGTTCAGCAGTTAAAAATCAGCGGGGAGCATCCTATACTTTTGAACTTGATCCATTTTTGACAACGGGATTAAGAAATATAGCCAAGGAACAGGGTGCCACCCTCTACATGACTCTATTAGCGACCTTTCAAGTGCTGCTATATCGCTATACAGGTCAGACAGATATCATTGTCGGTTCTCCTGCGGGGGGAAGGAGTCAGTCGGAGTTTGAGAACACCGTCGGCTTCTTTATTAATATGGTTGCTCTACGAGTTAGAGTTAATGGCGATCTTACTTTTTCTAGTCTTTTATCCCAGGTACGTCAGACAGTCTTAGATGCCCTCACCCATCAAGATTATCCCTCCCCATTACTTATTGAACGGTTGCAGGTCAACCATGATGGGACTCTTCCTGGGCTGTTTCAAGTAACTTTTAATCTGCTGAAATTGCAGGATATGGGGGCAGAGTATGAATTGTCTGTGTCTGAATCAGCTATTAGGAAAGAAGATTGGGGTGGGTTATCTTTAGAGCCGTTTGTGATTCCCCAACAGGAAGGACAGTATGATCTGAGCCTGGATTTGATGGAGACGGCTGAATCAATTTTTGGCATTTTTCGCTACGATAGTGACTTATTTGAAGTCGACACAATTAAACGCACCGCTGGTCATTTTCAGAACTTATTATCTGCGATCGCCAAAAATCCGCAGCAAAAAATAGGTAAATTACCCTTACTGAGTGAAGCAGAACGGCATCAGTTATTAAAGGAGTGGAATAATACCGCAGCGGAATATCCCAGCCATCAATGTATTCATCAGCTATTTGAGGAACAGGCAACAAAAACCCCCAATGCAGTAGCGCTAGTGTCTGAGGATCAGCAGTTAACCTATTTAGAATTAAATCAACGAGCCAACCAACTAGCACATCATCTACAAAGCTTGGGAGTCAAACCAGAGGTTCTGGTGGGTATTTGTGTTGAGCGTTCAGTAGCAATGGTGGTAGGACTTTTGGGGATACTCAAGGCTGGTGGTGCTTATTTACCCCTTGACCCGACTTATCCTTCAGAACGCCTACAGTTCATGCTGTCTGAGGCACGGGTATCGGTTCTGCTTACTCAAGAGCATCTTTCGGAAAGTTTTCTAGACCATGAGGCTCAAGTAGTGTACTTGGATCAAGATTGGTCTACGGTTGCGCCCTTAAGTACCGAAAATCCCCACAGTGGAGTAACTGCGGAAAATCTAGCCTATGTGATCTACACGTCAGGTTCAACGGGAAAACCAAAGGGGGTTCAGGGACTACAGCGAGGAACGATTAATCGTCTCCATTGGATGTGGCAAACCTATCCCTGGCAACCCGATGAGATTTGTTGTCAGAAAACTTCTTTGAGCTTCGTTGATTCGGTGTGGGAAATTTTTGGTGGATTATTGCAGGGAGTTCCCACCGTCATCATTCCCGATGAAGTGGTTAAAGATCCGCCTAGTCTGATTCAAACCCTTAGTTATCATAGGGTGTCTCGCATCGTTCTTGTGCCATCTCTGTTAAGTGCCATTTTGGATACTGGCAATGAGCTGAGGCAAAAGCTGGCGCACCTCAAATACTGGGTTACTAGCGGGGAAACTTTAGCAGCCGATTTATGTCAGCGGTTTTATCGCACTCTACCTGAGAGTCTGTTACTCAACCTCTACGGTTCATCTGAGGTTGCGGCGGATGCCACTTGCTACGAAGTTCCTTTAGATAGGGAGCTTCGACCCTTGATCGGTCGAGCGATCGCCAATACCCAAGTTTATATTCTAGATAATCAGCTACAGCCCGTTCCTATTGGAGTCCTAGGAGAACTGTATGTTGGTGGTGCAGGTCTTGCTAGAGGTTATCTGAATCAACCAGAGTTAACCGAAGAGAGATTCATTCTTAACTCCTTCGATGAAGGCTATCTTTACAAAACAGGAGATTTAGCAAGATATAACGCTGAGGGCAATATTGAGTATTTAGGAAGGATTGATCATCAGGTAAAAATTCGCGGTTTCCGCATTGAATTGGGAGAAATTGAAGCAGCGATCGCCCTTCATCCCGAAGTACAGTCAGGAGTAGTAATAGCTAGAGAAGAGACAGAGGGTAATAAATATTTAGCGGCGTATATTACCAGTAATCAGGAATCTGTTAGCCGTCGTGAACTGCGGATTTTCCTGCAACAGAAGCTACCTGAATATATGATTCCTAGGGTATTTGTCGTACTAGAGGCTTTTCCTTTAACTCCCAACGGGAAGATTGATCGCCGTGGTTTACCCGCACCAGATTTAGAAACTGAGCGTCTGGAAAAATTTGTCGCTCCTCGTAATCCGACTGAAGCGGCGATCGCCGAAATTATGGCAACGGTTCTCAAGCTTGATCGGGTTGGTATTTACGATAATTTCTTTGAATTGGGGGGTCATTCCCTATTAGCGACTCAGGTTATTTCTCGCCTCCAGCGTACGTTTGCGGTGGAGTTAGCCACGCGGGTTTTATTTGAATCTCCTACGGTGGCTGAGTTAGAGAAGATCATCCTAGCTAAACGTCAAAGTGGCGCAGAACTAACAGAAGCGGCAATATCTGCGGTATCCAGGGAGGGGAATTTACCCTTATCCCCCGCCCAGGGAAGACTCTGGTATCTCGACCAGTTGAGCGATCGCAATGCTAGCTATAACATGTTCCTGGCGGTAGAGATGCGGGGGGAACTTCAAGTAGGGGTACTTGAGCAGGCGATCGCAGAAATTATCAGACGTCATGAGGTGTTGCGGACTCGCTTTGAGCTAGTTAACGATCAGCCAGTACAGATTATTGAACCTACGGTACAGGTAACAATATCCGTTGTAGACTGCCAAGCCTCAGAAGTACTGCGGTTAGCACAGTCTGAAGCAAATAAGCTCTTCGTGCTTCATGCTTGTCCTTTACTACAAGTAAAACTATTACGATTAAACAATAGTTCCCACGTACTGTTGTTGACCGTCCATCACATTATTTCTGACGGTTGGTCAATGGGGCTGTTAATTCAAGAGTTATCAACTCTGTATCAAGCATTTTTAGAGAGTAAACCATCACCGTTACCAGAATTACCCATCCAGTATGCTGACTTTGCCCTGTGGCAACAGCAGCGAGTTAGGGGAACAGCTTATCAAGACCAGCTTGATTACTGGAAAAAGCAGCTTGCAGGCGCAGCACCTCTATTAGAACTGCCCACGGATCGAGTACGTCCTCCAGTACAGACGTTTAATGGGGCGACGCGAGAGTTTTACCTTGATCGGGAATTGGGAGAGCAGCTAAAAACTATGAGTCAGGAGTCTGGAAGCACCATATTTATGACTTTTCTGGCGGTTTTTATTACTTTACTCTCTCGCTGGAGTAATCAAGAAGATATCCTCGTAGGAACTCCCATTGCCCGACGTAATCGCGAGCAAATCGAGGATTTAATCGGCTTCTTTGTTAATACTGTGGTGCTGCGTCTTAACTTAGCAGGAAATCCCAGTTTCTCCGAATTACTGGCTCAGGTGCGCCAGGTATCTCTAGATGCCTTTGATCGCCAGGATGTGCCGTTTGATCGAGTAGTAGAAGCCATCAAGCCTGAACGAAATCTGAGCTACAGTCCCCTGTTCCAGGTGATGTTTGCCTGGCAGAATGCCCCCATGGGGACGTTAGAACTGCCAGGGTTGACCCTCAGTACTTTAGAAATTCCAGGGGAGACAGCAAAGTTTGATTTAACCCTAGCCATGGCGGAGACGGAGGCAGGATTAAGGGGCTGGTGGGAATACAATACGGATTTATTTGATGCCGAGACAATTGCCAGGTTAGACAGCTACTTCCAGACCTTACTAGAAGCAATTGTTGCAACTCCTGAAAAGCCAGTAAGCCAGTTACCTGCTTTACTAAGCGATCGCCAAAGGCATCAATTATTAGTGGAGTGGAATCAAACCCAGGTAGAGTATCCTCATGATAAATGTATCCATGAACTATTTGAGGCACAGGTAGAGCGATCGCCTGATGCATTAGCGGTGGTGTATCAGGGTGATAAGCTAACCTATGACGAGTTAAACCGTAAGGCAAATAAGCTAGCACGCTATTTACAGGAATTAGGTATAAAACCTGAAGCTTTAGTGGGAATTTGCCTTGACCGCTCCCTAGAAATGATCGTCAGTGTGTTAGGGGTACTTAAAGCAGGAGGGGCATATTTACCCCTCGATCCTAATTATCCTCAAGAGCGTTTAAGGTTTATTTTGGATGATGCTGGGGTGTCGGTTTTGATAACTCAGGAGCAGCTAGCTAAAGAATTACCAGAGCAAAACGCCGAAATTGTCTTATTAGAGAGGGATTTTTCCGTTATCTCTCAGATGAGTGCAGAAAATCTAGCAGCTTCTACTACCCCCGATAATTTAGCCTATACCGTTTATACCTCTGGTTCAACGGGACAAGCCAAGGGGGTACAGGTAATTCATCGCAGTTTGGTTAATGCTTATCAAGGGTGGTCAGATGCTTATCAGTTAGAGACTCTAAAGAGCCATTTACAGATGGCAAGCTTTTCCTTTGATGTCTTTAGTGGCGACTGGATTCGGGCATTAGGTTCGGGGGCTAAGTTGGTTTTATGTCCTCGGGATTATTTATTGGAACCAGCCAGGCTTTATCAACTGATCCAGGAAGAGGAGATTGATAGTGCAGAATTTGTCCCTGCGGTATTGAAAAACTTAGCAGACTATTTAGCCAGTACTCAGCAAAATCTCCACAGGCTGAAGTTACTGGTGGTCGGTTCAGATACCTTATATGTTAAGGATTGGCAAAGGTTCCGCGATTTTTGTGGTGAGGAAACGCGGTTAATCAATTCCTATGGAGTTACCGAAGCAACCATCGACAGCACCTATTTTGAAAGCACCACGGTAGAGTTAGCTCAAGAAGATGTAGTTCCCATCGGTAAACCCTTCGGCAATACCCAGGTTTACATTTTAGACAAGCAGCTTCAGCCAGTAGCCATTGGAGTCCCAGGAGAGCTGTATCTGGGGGGAGTGGGTTTATCCAGAGGATATCTCAATCGACCAGAGTTAAATGAAGAGAAGTTTATCAACAATCCCTTTTCATTGAACAGTGATAGTTCTTCCCCATTCCCCGAATCCCCCACGGGCATAACATCTCCCATTCCCCATTCCCCATTCCCCATTTCCCATTCCCCCCTACTCTATAAGACAGAAGACTTAGCCCGTTACCTACCCGATGGCAATATTGAATTCTTAGGGCGGATTGACAATCAGGTTAAGGTGCGGGGTTTCCGTATCGAAGTGGGGGAAATAGAAGCTGTATTGAGGAGTCAGCCCCAGATAAAAGAAGCGGTGGTTATAGCGAGGGAAGAGCGGTTAGGGAACAGGTATTTAGCCGCATATGTGGTAACCCAATCGGGAACTATTAATAGTAATGATTTAAGGGAATTAATTAAGCATAAATTGCCTGAATATATGGTTCCTGGGGCTTTTGTTTTCCTAGATACTTTACCTTTGAGTCCTAATGGCAAGATTGATCGCCGTAGTTTACCCGTACCAGATTTAGCCACTGAGTTTAGTAAGACATTTGTGGCTCCTCGTACCCCGACCGGGACGGCGATCGCCGAAATTATGGCTTCTGTGCTGGAATTACCCCAGGTGGGCATCTACGATAACTTTTTTGAGTTGGGAGGACATTCCCTGCTGGCTACTCAGGTAATTTCCCGACTGCGACGCACCTTTAATCTGGAGTTTCCTCTCCGTCGCCTGTTGGAAGCTCCCACGGTGGAGGGATTGGAAAAAACCCTTTGGGAATTACGTCAGGTTGAAAATCAGGGAGAAAATAGTGCGTTTGTGCCCTTACCGACAATTATTCCCCAGCCTGAGCAACGTAACCAGCCCTTCCCCCTAACAGATATTCAGCAGGCTTACTGGTTGGGGCGTAATGAAGCTTTTGAACTGGGGAATGTGGCTACCCACGGTTATTTAGAAATAGAAGGGGAGGGTATTGATCTCCCTCGGCTAAACTTAGCCTGGAACCAGGTCATCATGCGCCACGATCAGCTAAGAATGGTGGTTTTAGATGACGGACAGCAGCAAGTCTTAGCGGAGGTGCCGAACTATGAGATAGAGGCTTTAGACTTGTGTGCTAATTCAGGGAAGGAGATTGACAAGCGGTTAAAAGAGATTCGCGATCGCATGTCCCACGATATGATCTCCCTCGATACCTGGGCGTTATTTGAAGTTCGCGCCACTATCCTACCGAAGGGGCGCACTAGACTCCATCTCGGTTTTGATGCCACGGTGGGGGATGCCTGGAGTATGTTTATTGTTCTGCGGGAGTGGCTGCAACTGTATGAGAATCTAGAGGCTAGACTGCCCAGTTTAGAACTTACCTTTCGTGATTACGTCTTAGCCAAAGAAAATCTGAAGCAGACTCCCCAGTATTTGCGATCGCAACAGTATTGGTATGAGCGCCTAGATACCCTACCTCCCGCCCCCGAGTTGCCCCTAGCCGTAAGTCCTAGCTCGATTAAGCAGCCTAAGTTTAAGCGCCGTAGCGTGGAGATTAATGCAGCTCAATGGCAAAAATTACAGGAAAAGGCGAAACAATCCCAGATAACCCCTTCAGGACTGTTGTTGAGTGCTTTTGCCGAAATTATCGGTTTGTGGAGTAAGAGTGCTAAATTTACCATCAATCTAACCCTGTTTAATCGTTTCCCACTCCATCCTCAAGTTAATGAGATTATAGGGGACTTTACCTCCATCACCCTTTTAGAAATCAATCGGGAAGTAAATTCCTTCACTGAAAGCAGTCAGCAGATCCAAAAACAACTCTGGCAAGATCTCGACCATAGCTATATCAGTGGTTTAGAAGTGCAGCGAGAGCTGAATCGCCGTCAATCGAGCTTTCAAGCTATGCCCATTGTGTTTACCAGTACCCTCGGTTTAAACTCCCTAGGCAGAGATATCTCCCTGCTGGATAACTTAGGAGAAATTGTTTATAGCATTAGCCAAACCTCTCAAGTCTGGCTAGATTGCCAGATTGGGGAGCGTAATGGAGCCTTGACGGTTACCTGGGATGGGGTAGAAGCGCTATTTCCTGCGGGGATGCTGGATGATATGTTTAGCACTTTCTGTCGTCTGCTGGAAAATCTGGCTACTTCTGATAGTGTTTGGCATAACAATAGGCGATCGCTTTTACCAAAGACTCAATTAGCCCAGCGTAGGGAAATCAATAATACCGAGGCACCTCTTAGCAAGCAAACTTTACATGGTTTATTTATCAGCCAAGTAGAAACTTACCCCAACTCTACCGCGGTTATTAGTTCAGAACGCACCCTAACCTATCAGGAACTATACAGTGAAGCGAATGGATTAGGGCATAAATTGCGCTCACTAGGGGCTACTCCCAATACCCTAGTAGCGGTTGTGATGGAGAAAGGATGGGAGCAAATTGTAGCGGTTTTAGGGATTTTAATCTCTGGTGCCGCTTATTTACCCATCGACCCCAAATTACCCCAGGAGAGACAGCAATATTTGCTGGAACAAGGGCAGGTGAAGCTAGTTGTTACCCAGCCTCATTTAGAAAAAGATTTGTCCTGGCTCAATCAGGATGATTATAGCTGCCTGTATGTAGAGCAAGAGAGCTTTGAATATAGTCCCCTAGAACTAGTGCAGAGTAGTCAGGATCTAGCCTATGTAATCTATACTTCTGGTTCCACTGGGTTACCCAAAGGGGTGGCGATTGACCATCGCGGGGCAGTTAATACTATTCTGGATCTTAACCAGCGATTTAAAGTACAAGCTGAGGATAGCATACTAGCGATCGCAGCATTAAACTTCGATCTATCGGTCTACGATATTTTTGGCATCCTCGCAGCGGGGGGAATGATCGTTATACCGACTACGGATGCTCTCAAAGATCCTGCTGTCTGGCTAGATTTAATAGTTGATCATAAAATTACCCTCTGGAATACCGTTCCTGCTTTGATGCAGATGTTGGTGGAATATCTAGCGGTACAGCCAAAACCCGAATCATTATCGTTACGTCTGGCTTTACTGAGTGGAGACTGGCTACCCGTAAGCCTTCCAGAACAGATAAAGAATTATGCTGATCAGATCCAGGTAGTTAGTTTAGGGGGTGCAACTGAAGCTTCGATTTGGTCGATTTGTTATCCCATTGAGAAAGTCAATCAGAATTGGAAGAGTATTCCCTATGGCAAACCTTTAACTAATCAACGCTTTTATGTCTTAAACGAGTTAATGGAACCCTGTCCGATTTGGGTACCAGGAGAACTTTACATCGGTGGGATGGGACTAGCATTAGGCTATTGGCAGGATGAAGTGAAAACTAGCGCCAGCTTTATCACTCATCCCGTAACGGGGGAAAGACTGTATAAAACTGGAGATTTAGGGCGCTATTTACCTAATGGCAATATTGAGTTTTTAGGCAGGACAGACTTTCAGGTCAAAATCAACGGCTACCGTATTGAATTAGGAGAAATTGAAGCCACCTTAAAGCAACATCCCGCGATTCAGAATGCTGTAGTAAATGCGGTGGGAGAAGCAGGCAATAAGCAGCAGCTTGTGGCATATGTCGTACCAGATCAACAATCAACTACTCCTACTAACCCCGCAGAAGCCTATCAGCCTAGTCAGCTAGCAGGAGTATTGCAAGATCCCATAGAGCGGATCGAATTTAAGCTCAAGCAACCAGGAGTGCAGGAGATAGCATCATCCCAGACTAGCATCCAGTTGCCTCAGTCTGCGGAAAACTCTAGAGATACCTACCTCCAGCGTCAAAGTTATCGTGAATTTTTAGCTGAACCGATTTCCCTAGAGCAGTTTAGTCAGTTTTTAAGCTGTTTGCAGCAGATGCAGCTAGGGGATTATCCTCTGCCAAAATATCTTTACCCTTCTGCGGGAAGTCTTTATCCCGTTCAGACCTATTTATTAATTAAACCCAATGGAGTTACAGGATTAGCAGCAGGAATATATTACTATCATCCAGAGTCCCATCGTTTGGTATTAGTGAGTGCTAATAGTGAAATTGATGGGAGCATTTATCAGGGTAATCAAATAATTTTTGATAATGGCGCTTTTTCTCTATTTTTGATTGCAGAATTGAATGCGATCGCTCCAATGTATGGAGAATTAGCGGAAAATTTTTGTCTAATAGAAGCAGGACATATTGGTCAGTTATTAATGGAGTCGGCACCCGAAAAAGAAATAGGCTTATGTCCCATTGGCTATTTAGAATTAGCAGATATTAAAGATTTACTGAAGCTGCAATCAAGTCAAGTTTTACTCTATAGCTTTGTTGGCGGAAAAATAGATTTGGCTCAAACTAAAAAGTGGTTATCTACCCAGATAAAATCAAAATCTCAGGCGATCGAGGTTCAGTTAAAGCAATATCTCCAAGAGAAATTACCAGATTATATGTTGCCTGCTGCATTTGTAGTTTTAGAGCAAATACCCCTCACGGTAAATGGAAAAGTAGACCGTAAAATGTTGCCAAAACCTAAGATGGGGAAGGCTAAATCTAAATTATTAACTGCTCCGAGGACAGAAATGGAGCAAACTATCTCCAAAATCACGAAGGAACTACTTGAGCAAGAAACGGTAGGAATAGAGCTTGATTTTTTTGAATTAGGAATGGATTCATTAAAATTAATTCAGTTACGAAATAAGCTCCAGACTCAACTAGAAGTCAATATCTCCATGAGGCAATTATTGAGTGAAGCAACTAATATCGCCGAATTATCTATAGCAGTATTAGAGCAATTAAAACTAATCAAAATTAATCAAATAGACTTGAATAATGAACTTGATGATGAGGAAGAAATAGAAACCATAGAAATATGAATAGAAGTGAACTTTTAGATAAACTTGAGCAAAAAAATATCAAGCTAGCAGTTAAAAACGATCGCCTGATTATTAAAGCGGCAAAAGGAGTATTAACCCCAGAATTACAAAGCTCTTTAAAAGACCATAAACAAGATTTGATAAGGTTATTGCGTCAAACCGAGAGTATCGCTACAGCAGCAATCCAGCCAGATCTGAGCCAGAAATACGAACCCTTTCCCCTAACAGATATTCAACAAGCCTATTGGATTGGGCGGAGTGGCATCTTTGAACTAGGGGATGTCGCTATTAGTGGTTATGTGGAATTTGAAGCTGACAATAATTTAGACTTACCACGGCTTGAGGCAGCTTGGCAGAAATTAATTGAGCGCCACGATATGCTGCGGGCGATAGTACTACCGACAGGGGAACAGCAGATTTTAAAAGAGGTTCCCCCCTACGAAATCTCTATTTTAGATCTGCGAGGATTAGAAAATAGCGCTAAAGAAGAACAGCTTTTAGCCCTGCGAGAACAGTTATCCCATCAAATATTACCCTGCGATCGCTTTCCCCTGTTCGATATTCGAGCCAGCTATATAGACAATCAGCGGGTACGAATTCACCTCAAGATAGACCTCTTAATGATGGATGCTGCCAGCATTCAGATTTTGCTTCTGGAATGGAATCAACTTTATCAAAATCCCGAAACTCCCTTAACCCCGATTGGAATTTCCTTCAGAGACTATGTAGTCAATAAGCAACTGCGGCAAGATCCAGAATTAGTCAGGCGATCTCGGGAGTACTGGTTTAAGGGTTTAGACTCGTTACCCCCCGCACCAGAATTACCTTTGGCTTATTTCCCAAAGGAGTTAAAAGACTATCAATTTAAACGTTATCGCGCCGAATTACCACCTGATGTCTGGGAACGGCTAAAACAGCAGGGGCAAAATGCGGGGTTGACTCCTTCTCTTCTTTTACTCACGGCTTTTGCCGAAATTTTAACCCTATGGAGCAAAAATCCCCGCTTTACGATTAATCTCACCGTTTTCGAGCGTCTACCCCTCCATCCAGACATTGGGCGGGTTATTGGAGATTTTACCAACACTACCTTATTGGCAGTAAATAACTCCAATTTAACAACATTCGGCGATCGCGCTAAACAGCTTAAACAGCAATTGCTTCAGGATATGGAGCATCTTGAGGTTAGTGGGGTAGAAGTATTGCGTGAATTGATGCGTCGTCGTCAAACTGGCTTGACCGCAGTCATGCCGATAGTTTTTACCAGTCTTTTAGGGTTCAATTCGGTAAATAAGCAAGATTTAGAGCTCAATTTTTTAGGAAAAGAGGTTTTTAGCATCAGTCAGACTCCCCAGGTGTGGCTCGATCATCAAGTTACGGAGCAAAATGGAGCATTAGTCTTTAATTGGGATGTCGTAGAAGAACTGTTCCCCCCAGGCATGATCGATGACATGTTTGCGGCTTACTGCAATTTATTGAAGGATCTAGCAACGTCCGAATCAACCTGGACAGAGATAAACCAGCAACTATTGCCGCCAGCCCAGCTAACCCAACTCCGCCAGATTAATCATACCAGCGCCCCCATTTCCCCACAGACCTTACAAGGGTTAGTAATCGAGCGGGTAAAAGCCCAGCCTGAATCCATCGCCATCATTGCCCCTGAGCGATCCTTAACTTACGAGGAACTATATCAACGAGCTAATCGCTTAGGGCATCAGCTACAGCAACAAGGGGCAACTCCCAACACCCTGGTAGCGGTCATAATGTCCAAAGGCTGGGAGCAAGTGGTTGGGGTTTTAGGAATTTTAATCTCTGGTGCGGCATACCTACCCGTTGACCCTAGCTTACCCCAGGAAAGACAGCGATATTTACTCGAACAAGGACAGGTTAAGTTAGTTGTTACTCAATCTCACCTAGAAACTGAGCTAGATTTACCCCCAGCAGTGCAGAGTTTGTCTGTTGAGCAGGAGTTAATAACCTCTCCTCAAACCTTCAATGATGGAAATAACCGCGATTTAGCATATGTAATCTATACTTCTGGTTCTACTGGTTTGCCCAAAGGGGTGGCGATTGATCATCGTGGAGCGGTTAATACTATTCTGGATATTAATCAGAGATTTAAGGTAGAAGCTAAGGATTGCATCCTCGCCATTGCGGCATTAAATTTTGATCTATCTGTCTACGATATCTTTGGCATCCTCGCGGCTGGGGGAACTGTAGTTATTCCTCCTCTGGATGCCCTCAAAGATCCTGCTATCTGGCTCGATTTAATCGTTACGCATAAAATCACCCTCTGGAATACCGTGCCTGCTTTGATGCAGATGCTGGTGGAATATCTAGCGGTACAGCCAGAACTAGAATTATTACCGTTGCGTTTAGCCCTCTTGAGTGGAGATTGGTTACCCGTTAATCTCCCTGAACAAATCCAAAATTATTTTCCTGAGATCGAAGTAGTTAGCTTGGGGGGCGCAACTGAGGCTTCGATTTGGTCGATTTGTTATCCGATTAAGGAGGTTAACCCGAACTGGAAGAGTATTCCCTATGGCAAACCTTTAACCAATCAACGCTTTTATGTTTTAAACGAGTTAATGCAACCCTGTCCAATTTGGGTACCAGGAGAGCTTTACATTGGGGGAATCGGACTAGCGTTAGGTTACTGGCAAGATGAGGAGAAAACTAACTCCAGCTTTATCTCTCATCCCGTAACAGGGGAGAGACTGTATAAAACTGGAGATTTAGGACGCTATTTACCAGACGGTAATATTGAGTTTTTGGGACGTTCCGACTTTCAGGTCAAAATTAACGGCTACCGTATTGAACTAGGGGAAATTGAAGCCGCTTTACAGCAAATACCCCAGGTTAAACAGGCGATCGCCAGCGTCATAGAAGAAGATCAAGCCAGCAAACGCTTAGTTGCTTATGTGGCAAGTGACGACCCCTCATTAAGCACTACTCAACTACAATCTGATCTCCAGCAAAAACTGCCAGAATATATGGCGATCGCCCACTGGGTCATTCTCCAGGATTTACCTTTAACTCGCAATGGCAAAATAGATCGAAAAGCCTTGCCAGCAGTAGAATTTAGCCCAACACAGACAGAAGAATTTATCCCCCCCAGAGATGCGATCGAAATGCAGCTAGTGCAGATCTGGTCTAAGCTGCTCAACCTTACTTCAGTGGGAGTTACCCAAAACTTCTTTAACCTGGGGGGAAATTCCCTGCTAGCAGTGCATCTCACCACGGAAATTCAACAACAATTCCACCAAGCTTTACCCATAGCAACGCTGTTGGCACACCCCACCATCTCCGACATAGCACGCCTCCTCCGTTCCTCAAATACCGCAATTCCCTGGTCAACCCTTGTCCCCATTCAACCCCAGGGCGATCGCCCGCCTCTATTCTGTATTCACCCTTTTGGCGGTAATGTCTTCTGCTATCAAGACTTGTCTCGTCATTTAGGCACACAACAGCCCCTCTATGGCTTACAAGCCGCCGCCCTAAATCCCGAGTTAGAAGCCCATACGAGCATTGAGTCCATGGCAGCCCACTACATCCAAACCATCAAAACTGTTCAACCCCAAGGACCCTATTACCTCTGCGGCTGGTCGATGGGTGGTTTAATCGCTTATGAAATGGCGCAACAGCTTACCCAACAGGGAGAAGCGATCGCCCGCTTGGCAATACTAGATTCCTGTACTCGGGTGATCATTGACCCCGCCCTGGCGGGAGGAGATCTCAATCTACTAGTCCTGGGATTAATTATGGATATTAATACCCGTTTAGAAAGCGTCCGTTCCCTAACACCAGAGGAACGACTCATTTATGTGATGGAGGAAGCCAAGAGCAACAACTTAATCCCCGCAGATTTTGATATAGCACAACTCCGCCACCTGATAGCAATGGGCAAAATCAACTACCAGGCTGAACAAGATTACCAGCCCCAGTCTTACTCAGGGAGTCTGATGGTGTTCCAAGCGAAGGAGACCGATATCGACCTGGAAGCCGCCTGGAAAGAACTGGCAGCAGACGTAGCAGTAGTAGAAGTTCCTGGACGACATGGCACTATGCTTCATCCCCCCCAAGTCCAGGTTTTGGCACAGAAACTTGAACAATATCTTAACGCAGACAATTTAGGAGAACTTGATGATGCATAACGCTAAAATCGCCACTCTCGCAGATTTATCCCGCCTCCAGGCACAGGAAATTCCTCACGGCAAAGCCATAATCTTTAGAGATCAGGCTACTACCTATCAACAGCTAGATCAAAACAGCGATCGCCTGGCAAACGCTCTATTAGCAAGGGGCATTACAGCAGGAACTCGCGTAGCTATACTGGCGCAAGATTCTCCCCAAAGCTATGAGATTTTATTTGCCTGCGCCAAAATCAAGGCGGTTTTAGTCCCCATCAATTGGCGCTTGGCGGCGGCGGAAGTAAGCTATATCCTCAATGATGCTGAGGTAGAACTGATCTTTGTGGGGGCAAAATTTCACGACTTAGTTAAATCGATTACTAGTGAACTGACGCAGATTAAAACTTTTATTTCTTTAGGGGAAAATGTAGAAGATTGGCTCAACTATGGTCAATGGACTCAAGAGTATAGCCCTGTCAGTCCCGAAATTGCCATCTCTCCCGATGATGTCGCCGTACAGCTTTATACCAGCGGCACCACAGGACGACCGAAAGGAGTGCAATTAGGACATTACAGCTTTTTTGCCGTAGCCCAAGAATGGACTCGACAAGGGCGGAATTGGATGAACTGGCGGGAAACCGACAAAAGCTTGCTGGTGGTTCCCTTCTTTCATATTGGGGGCTTGTGGTGGGCAATTCGCGCCTTTGTAGCTGGAGCGAGCAATATTCTACTTCCAGCTTTTAATCCCCTGGAAATACTGGATGTTATGGAAAAATATCGCATTACTAAAGCAGGGATGGTGCCAGCGATGATTCAGGTAGTACTTTCAGAACCTCAATGTCAGGAAACTAATTTTGATGCTCTCGAATATGTCCTCTATGGGGGTTCTCCGATCGCCGAATCACTTTTAAGAGAAGCCATGAAAACCTTCAACTGCGATTTTTTGCAAATTTATGGCATGACCGAAACGGGGAACTGTGCCGTATGTCTACCAGAAGCGGCTCATACTTCTAGCAATACTGAGTTATTACAATCTGCGGGTAAGCCCTTTCCTGGGGTATCAGTGATAGCGGTGGATTCTCAGGGCAAGCAACTTCCTCCTGGTAAAATTGGCGAAATCAGGATCAAATCCCCTGCTAACATGCTCGGCTATTGGAAACTGCCCGAAGCCACAGCCCAAACCCTAGTAGACGGCTGGATTCATACAGGAGATGCTGGATATATCGATGATCAAGGCTATATCTATATTTGCGATCGCCTCAAAGACATGATCTGCTACGCTGGCGAAAATGTCTATCCCGCAGAAATTGAGAATATTTTATACGAACATCCCGCCATTGCCGAAGTGGGAGTGATTGGTGTTCCCGATGAAGATTTTGGCGAATCCATTAAGGCGATCGTGGTTTTAAAACCAGGAATTCAGGCAAAAGCACTGGAAATAATCAACTTTGTGCGGGGCAAACTTGCCGACTTTAAATTACCCCGCAGTATTGAATTTGTCGAATCCTTACCCAGAACCCCTAGCGGCAAAATCCAAAAAGGTAAGCTGCGAGAGCCCTACTGGCAGGGCTATCAGCGGAAGGTGAATTAACGCTATTTTTGGTTAAGAACATTGATCTGTTGGGATAGCCATTAGCCATTAGCTATGAGCTTACATAACCCGAAAAATTATTAATACCCAATACCCACTACCCACTACCTACTACCCACTAACCACTACCTAATTCTCTATGGCAAGATCGAATTCTCATCAAGAACAGCAAGTTCCTTTTTGGCAACCGTTAACGGTTCGTAACTTTTTGCTGCTGTTTATTGGAGAAAATGTTTCCATTCTGGGTAACCAATTCTATATAGTGGCATTACCTTGGTTGACCCTACAGCTAACGGGTTCTGGAGTTAGCTTAGGTACGGTGCTGATGGCGTCGGCGATTCCTCGTGCTGTCCTATTGTTATTAGGGGGTGTAGTCAGCGATCGCCTGAAGCCTCGGATTGTGATGATCACGACTAATGCGTTACGGGCAGTAGTGGCAATTATTCTCACGGTATTGGTGGCGCTGAAAACCATTGAAATCTGGCATCTTTACGCATTTTCAGTCTGCCTTGGTATTCTAGATGGCTTTTTTATTCCTGCCTCTAAGGCGATCGTACCTCGTTTGGTCAAAAAGGAGTTATTAGTAGCCAGCAACACCTTGAACCAAGGATTAGATCAGCTCATCTTAACCCTTGGTCCTGCTTTGGCTGGCTTACTGATTGCCACTATCAGTATTGAAAGTGCCTTTGCCGTTGATGCAGCAACCTTTATCCTGACAACGATTTGTCTATTGTTGATCAAAGATTCGAGCAAGCTAAGTATGGAAGATGCGGCGATCGCCAACAATTCACCCCCCCAGAATTCCACCCTAGGGGGCAAAGTTAAAAGTTTAATGACTGGTATTGGCGAGGGCATTAACTATGTCTGGCACAATTCAGCCCTGAGGACAGTATTAATAGTGGTTATGGTCTACAATCTGATTTTTATTGGACCATTGCACATTGGCGTTACTTCCCTTGCCTATAATCGTTTATCTGGCAGTGCCTTTGCTTTGGGAATCATGAACTCTGCTTGGGGTGGAGGCGGGTTATTAGGAGCGTTAGCCCCATCATTATTCAGAAAGATGCCCCGACTCGGAATCTTAATGATAATCCTGGGAATCATACAGGGCAGTAGTTTGATGTTGCTTGGTTTTGTACCCAATGTAGCCCTAGCTGCCCTAACGATTGTGGTCTTAGGGTTCTGTACTGGCTGTTTTATCGTGACGGAAATAAGCTGGATGCAGAAACGCACTCCACCTGACATATTAGGCAGGGTGATGAGCTTGAGGATGCTTTCTTCCTTTGGTATTGCGCCTTTTTCCTTTGCCTTAGCGGGCTTATTAGTTGATTTTAACCTGACGCTGTTGTTTAGCCTTGCCAGCGGCATTATTCTACTACTAATGGTTTATTTAGCAGCTAATCCAGCGGTACGGGCGATCGAATAAAAGCATTATACTCTCACTAACTCCAGCAATCTTTAATTTAATTTGAAATATTTTCTTTAAATTCAGTAAAATCAATGAGCTAAGGTTCTGGCAGATAGTAATAAAATATGACAGAGATATTAAATCTAGAAGGATATATTAAAGGGGTTACTTATCAAACTTTCCTTCACGATAATCTAGAAGCAGTTACTCTAGATAATTTTGATATTAATCAAGCGAAATCTTGTGGATTAATAAAATTTAATTCAACAGAAATAGTATACTCTAAATGGGTATCCCCTAAGCGAACTAGAAGCTATCCTTTT
>JBCBIE010000064.1:342-27646 GCA_038524995.1 Cyanobacteria bacterium J06621_8 | reverse complement strand
TCCCAAGGGATTCTTGTATCTATTTGATGAAAAAAATTACTAGAGGGAATATAGCGAATACAGAACGAGATATTAGTACTGCACTTGGTAAATACAAAAGTTTATCTACAGACGAAAAATTAGCTCTACTTTGGTATATTTATACCAAAATGGGAGTTTCCGTAACTCCCGCAGCTCCAGGAGCCGCCGCAGATGAAATTGCTGAAGGTTTATTTAATCAAGTAAGAGAGCTATCTTTTGAGGAACAGCTAACAGTACAGCGCAACATTATTGAAGAAAAGAATACCCTGATTTCTCGCGAATACGGTTCTTTGAGTGCAAATACCAAGCTTTACTTCTGGTATCGTTTAGCACAGGGAATGGAAGCAGGAAGCATTATTCCTGTTCCCAATGACTATGAGCCTACTGGTAACGTAACCCATCTATTATCCCAGATTGAATTGATGGAATTTGAACAGCAAATTACCTTCCTAAGAAATGCTGTTGTCGATGCTGGAGCCGAGCCAAAATCTGGTGCAGCCATATAAATTTTTAAACTTTATAAGCAGGAAACTTATTACTACCTTTTTTAGTCATGAGTTTTCTAATTCATTAAATTTAAAGCGTTACTAATGTCGCCAATATCTTTTGACTACTTACAAATATTGACTCAGATGATAATCATTAAATAGATTTATCTTAAGCTGATTGAGCATGTTTGGATAAAATAAATTAATTTTATTACTGTAGATAGATCTTATATTATGTCAAAAAGATTAATTTATTATAAGAAGACTTGATGGTATATTATGAAAAATAACAATAAAAAAGTGATAATCAGATCAAATCCCAACGATGCAGAGATAGGCAAAGGTGCTCCTGGAGATCATTTTGCCGTCCAAATGGCACAAACTACTGCCGTTAGTTCTCCAGATGCCATGATCCCTTCTAATGCAGACCGAGAGCTAAACTCCAAGCAAATTCACGAAGTGGAAAATCAAGAAATAGCTTCAGGAATGACTACCACTGATGGCT
Organism: Cyanobacteria bacterium J06621_8; assembly: GCA_038524995.1. GTDB lineage: Bacteria > Cyanobacteriota > Cyanobacteriia > Cyanobacteriales > Xenococcaceae > Waterburya. The sequence goes on along the minus strand of JBCBIE010000064.1, from coordinate 26,632 downwards.
ATGTGATTGACGAATCGGGGCGCTTAGATAATTTTGCAGTAGAGCCCGAAATGTACGTTGAAGAGAAGTAAACTATTGTTTTCATTCTAGATTTATCTAACTTACATTAATAATTTTGATTAAAATAGGGATATTACTGTTAAAAGTAATATCCTTATTTTAGTGAAAAATTAATTATTAATTGCTTATAAAAAGTTAAGCTGAACGACACACATCTTGGATTTTCCCTGGTAAAAACTTACTAACTTATTTAACTTTATCTCCAGACAATTCTTCCTTAGTTACAGAAAAAATAGCATTAATTACCTTTTTTCAGTCCTGCCACTAAGAACAATATCGATGTATAACTTGAGATAGATAAGTCTCAATTTATTAATACTGTGTAGAATGCTATTTTCAAATCAATTATGAGAAAAAAGCCTCATTATTTGCAACTCTCTACTTAATAAAGCTTTTTTCTCTCTCCAATTAAATAAGTTCTCTATCGTCAAAATTACATCTGTGGAGGGATTAAATTTTTTACAGACAACTTAAAAATATAGATGCAATTTAAAATAAATTGAGCTTTCTATGACAACTACTGATTTAAAACGTGCTGTCGGCACTTTTCCTACCCGTAAGGATGCAGAAGATGCTTTGATAGAGCTTAGAGATTCTGGCTTCGATATGAATCAAATTTCTGCAATTGCCAAAAATCCAGAGGGCGAGAAAAAATTAGCCAGTAGCGTTGAAGTAAAGTCAAGTTCTCAAAGAGCGAAAGATGGAGCAGAAACGGGAGCGGTCATGGGCGCAACTACTGGAGGTATTTTAGGGGTGATTGGCAGCCTTAGCGTTTTAGCAATTCCTGGTGTTGGAGTGGCTACAGAAGTTGCAGTACTGTTGGGGAATACCCTTTTTGGGACTGGAATAGGCGCTGCTGGTGGTGGTCTAATAGGCGCTTTAATTGGCTGGGGTATTCCTGAGAAACAAGCTATCTATTATGATGAGCTTTTGTCTCAAGGTAGTTATGTTGTTTTGGTAGAAGGTACAGAAGCAGAAATAAACGGAGCAGAGGCTATCTTGCTCAACCGTCAGATTAGCAATTGGAGTATTTACAATGCTCCTGGTCATCATAATTTTATGGAGATGTAATTAAGTAATTTTACTTCTGGCACGATAATCAATCACTAAATAATGCTTAAAACGATAATTGATTTAGTTAATTCTTTTGATTATGTAGGAATCGCTATACTGATGGCGTTAGAAAATATCATCCCACCAATCCCTTCTGAGTTAATTATGCCTTTAGCAGGATTTTCTGCAACTCAAGGAAATATAAACCTTATTTTAGTAATTATTGCTGGAACTATTGCTTCAGTATTAGGAACAGTTCCCTAGTACGTTTTAGGTAAATATTGGGGACTAAAGCAACAAGCGTCTTCAAGAAAGTTATCTTCGCAGTCGTCTGGAACTTGCTGTACAAAAGCCTTTAAATAGAAATGATTTAGAAACAGCTTTACAACTGCTGGTTATTAATCCCTTATTCAAGACAGTGGGTGCAGAATTAACCGCAGGTCAAAAAACAGGTAGCAATATTTTATTGGTCGAGATCTCACAAGCTAGAAGTTTTACCGCTAGTTTTGGAGTAGACAATAATCGCGCCCCCAGCATTGGAGAGTTTCAAGGAAGCGTCAGTCTAGCCCATGGCAATCTTTTGGGATTTGGCGATCGCCTATTCGCTCAATACGGTGTTACTGAAGGACTGGATATTTATAATATCAGCTATACAATTCCTTGGAATGCTTATGATGGAACTTTTAGCTTTAGTTATGACAACAGCAGTAGCGGTATTATCGAAGAAGAATTTAGCGATTTAGATATTGAGAGCGAAACCGAAACTTTTGGTTTTAACTTCCGTCAACCTTTGACGAGAAATCCTAGCCAAGAATTTACTTTGGGTTTTGGTTTGGATATACGCCGCCGTCGTACCTTTTTGGGGGATGAACCATTCTCTTTTTCTCTTGGAGTAGAAGATGGTAAATCTAACGTCACGGTGCTGCGGTTGGCTCAAGATTGGGTCAAGCGTGATAGTAGTCGCGTCTTTGCAGCACGCTCTCAATTCAACTTTGGCATTGGTGCTTTTGATGCCACGATTAATGATACGGGAACCGACGGGAACTTTTTTGCTTGGCAGGGACAATTTCAATGGGTCGAGTAATTGACTCCCAGAATGTTATTAATTGGTAGAGTTGGCGGTCAATTTACTGATGATTCTTTACTTTCTTTGGAACAGTTTAGTCTGGGAGGAATCAATACCGTTCGTGGTTATGCGGAAAATCAGTTGGTAACTGATAGTGGAGTTTTGGGTACATTGGAGTTGCGAATTCCCGTGACGAAGAATCCCAACACTCTACAGTTAAATCCCTTTATTGATTTTGGGACTGGTTGGAATAATGATGAGCCCGACCCCGAAGATTCTACTATTGCTAGTGTCGGCATGGGACTAGATTGGAATGCTGGTGCTGGTTTTTCTTTGAATGTCAATTATGGTGTTGCTTTTCTTGACGTGGATGATGAAGGAGATTCGTTGCAAGAGAATGGTTTACACTTTTCTTTACGCTATCAGCCTTTTTGATTGGTCTTAGGTCATGGGGAATAAATGTCATAACGTAGGCTCGTATTGCTAATCAGCACCAGATTGCAGTTTTATGCCATTTGACTACGGTAGATACTGAAAATGTACCGCAAGAACAATCAGTTGAGAGCAATTCTGAAACTAAAGAGTTGGCTTACAGATATTGTTATTGGGAAACATACCGTGATGGCAGCACTTATTGGATTTGCTGGTAAAAGGTAAATTCAAGCTATTTCTCAGGATGATTTTGCTCTCAAATCTTTGAGAAATCATCCTGGAATATAAATCTCTTCATAAAACAATGAAATATACCGAAAATGCGATCGCCTGTTCTTAAGTAATAGATCACAACACCAGATTCTATTGCTACACAAGCTGCTGTAGGTTTACAAAATACTTAAAATTAGCTCTGACAAGACACCATTCCGATAATCTGGAAAGGAAACTACTCTTGTCTTCCCCATGAAACTGCGTTTTCCTGCTCCACTTGTACGAGTTTCCCCTCTAATCTTTGTAAGTACTTTATTCAGCAAAGCTGATCCCGCATTATCTCAAGCCAGCAATATCATTCCCGATAATACCCTTGGTGAAGAAAGTTCTCAAGTGATTGAAAACTTTAACGAACAGCCAATTGAAGTGATTACAGGAGGCGCACAGCGAGAACAAAACCTGTTTCACTCTTTTCAGGAGTTTAACGTCAGTGAAGGAAGAGGAGCATACTTTGAAAGTCCTAATGTAGACGTTCAGAATATATTTTCGCGAGTTACTGGAAATAATCCTTCTGAAATTATGGGGGTGTTGGGAACTTTTGGAGAGTCTAATCCCGACTTGTACTTGATTAATCCTAACGGGATTATCTTTGGGGAGCAATCTAGTTTGGATGTGGGAGGTTCCTTTACCGCTACTACCGCCGAAGGGATTGAGTTTAGTGAAGGTGGTTTCTTTAGTGCTGCTGCACCAGGGGAATCTTTGTTAACTATTAGCGTTCCTATGGGACTTCAGTTTGGTTCAAGTCCAGGTAATATAATCAATCGTTCTTTCGTAACAGATAATACTGGTGATTTTGTTGGGTTGCAAGTTCCTTCAGGAGAAAATCTTACTTTAGTTGGTGGAGATGTCAGCTTTGAAGCAGGAGAGGCTACAGCCAGAGGCGGAAATATTTATCTTGCTGGATTAGGTGCTGCTGGAACAGTTGGTTTAAGCGACGATGGCAGTTTAAGTTTTCCAAATAATATTGCTAAAGCAAATATAGATATCATTAACTTTTCTGACGTAGATGTTAAAGGATCAGGTGGAGGAAATATAACCATCAATGCTCAAAAATTGATGACTCATTGCAGACAATAGATAGCTTTATCTCTGCGAGTTCATCTCAATCTTCAGGAGGTAACTTAAATATTGCTGCTGGCGATATTGAACTTCGAGGAGACAGCGATCTCACTACTAATATAAACTCTGGAGTATGAGGGGGCGGAGACATTACCCTGACTGCTGATTCCATTATCGCTTTCGATGATAGCGATATCTTCGCCTTTGCAGCCGATGGACAAGGAGGAAATATCACCCTCAATACTCCTGCATTCTTTGCTGAAAACTTTACTCTTAATTCTTTAACCGCTGATCCTGATGAAGAAGTTAGATCTTAATAATCGCGCTGATGTTAACGCTACGGGTGCCGTATCGGGGGCGGTTGATATTCCCGATGTGAGCTTTATTCAAAACAGCCTGACGGAACTACCTGATAACTCGATAGATACCGATGAATTAGTAGCCAATAGCTGTGTTATCCCAGCAGGAAATAGAAGCCAGGGTAGGTTTATTATTACTGGTGCTGAAAGTTTGCCAATGCGCCCAGGAGATAATCTACCTTCTAAATATCCTACGGGAGAAGTACGGGGTGCGGCTGAAGAGAAGAGCGTTTGGCAACCAGGCGACCCGATAGTTGAACCTCAAGGGTTTTATCGTTTGACTAATGGTAAGTTGGTGTTGAGTCGGGAATGTTCGCAGTAGTTATTCATAATAAAAGTAAGGCAAGCAGATCTAGGAATGTCAAATATACCGCTCGCACTACCCATTACCCATTATCTTTTACCTTTAATAATGGCGATCGCTTGTGGCAGTAAAGTTATGATAAAAACAGTACTAGTTTTTTATCCTCAATTATGACAACTGAAGAAATAAAAATTCGCGTCGATTCGGAAACTGCCAAAGCTTTTAACTCTGTTTCGGCAACAGAACGTCAGAAGCTAGAACTATTGCTAAATGTTAGATTAAAAGAGTCCTTAAGCCTAAAACCAAGGACGGTAACGATGCCCCAAAGGCAGAATCTACGGGAGTTGCTGCTACTAGGACAGGAAGCTGCAATCCAGCCGATAATAATCTAATGGGTAATGGGTAATGGGTAGTGGGTAATAATCAAGATTTTACTTGCTATCATGATTATGCCGAAACTTGGCACTCTAGTAGTATGGCGTAATGAAGAATTTAGAAATTAAACAAATAAATATAATTTAAAGTGAATGTCGATTAAATCGCAGATTGATGGTTATAACGACTTACAAATGGCAGATTGAACAGTGGCATAAATTAGTAGATTCTGGTCTTTTAGATGGGTTACCAGTAGAGCTACTGGAAGGGGATATTGTCGAAATGAGTCCAGAAAGCATCGAGCATAGTGTAACCAATCGCTCTATTTGCGATTATCTAAGGTATTTACTCAAGGGTAAAGCATACATCAGTGAATCTCATCCCATTACTTTAGATAATTCTGAGCCAGAACCAGATATTGCTGTAGTCCGCTTACCATCGAGTATTTATTATCAACATCATCCTTACGCTGAAGATATTTATTGGCTGCTAGAAGTATCTAAACGCACTCTAACAAAGGACTTGGAAATCAAAATGACTACTTATGCCCGTAATGGTATACCCGAATATTGGGTAATAGATTTGAAAAATAAACAGCTGATCGTCCACACGCAACCAGATCAAGATAAATATTTACAAGTAGTGACCCACAACCAGGGAATAGTGACTCCTCAAGCTTTTCCTAACTGTGCAATTCCTTTAGATAAAATCCTGTTGAGTTTTTAGATTCTTAAGCTGCTTTTGTACCCAGGCTTCAAACATTTCGTTGAGTAGGCTTTGTGCCGTTAGGGAATTAAGTTGAGCAGGAATGATTTGCTCTAGACGCAGGATCATAAAATAGTTATGGAAAGCAATAGGACGGTATAGTTCACCTGCGTAACGTCAGTCACTCAATTAGAGCCAGGTAAAGTACTAATCTTAGATAATGCGACATTTCACAAAGCGGATGCGACCCCCTAAAGGGTTCAGCAGTTGCTTCAAGTCGGGGAACCCGCCCAACGCACTGCTTCACCGCGCCGCCTTCAGGCGCAAGGGAACGCGCGATGCGTAGCGAGTCCTTTAGGGCACCAAGCAGGTGAAAGAATCAGAGAATTGGTTGGATTAGCAGGTTGTAAACTTCAGTACTTACCTCCTTATTCCCCTGATCTAAACAAAATAGAACATTGCTGGTTTCCGATTAAAAATAGAGTCAAAAAATCAAAAGGAAGTATTGACGATTTTCGAGAAAGAGTTGATTTTGCTGTTCAGCAAATGTCTTAACCTATGCTTCGATTGCTATAGAAGAAAAAAAATTGATGAATGCTGCCAAGAGGTTAGACAAGCCGTTGCGGTGTTGTATAAAAAAGGAGAATATCCAAGTGAAGCCCGCGTATCGACATTAATTTCCCAACCTGGATACTTTAGATATAAGAAGGTTAGAATGACTCTGAAAGAAGAAAAATCGGCAATAGCTTTTTAAAGCATAACCTTGCCGCAACGGCAAACTCAAACTTCAAACTACACAAATAATGTGTTGCTTTACAACAGTACAAGTGGAGCATAGCGGACTTGAACCGCTGACGTCTTGCATGCCATGCAAGCACTCTACCAACTGAGTTAATGCCCCAATTCTTATATAATACCATTACACTGAACTACCTTAGCCTTATCTTGAAAAGGGCTTAACTAAGACGGCTCAAGCAATCACCAATTATAAAGTAAACAACCAGCATAGCAGCAGCACAAACACTCACTAAAGTTCCAGCGAGCATAAGTGAAAATTCCTGCCTTTCTATGGCTGACTGCATCAGGTGCAGTGACCATGCTACCAATGCAACATCTAGTATGAGAATTGGAATCAACATAGTTTACGAAATGTAAAAACAGTTTCATTTTAATACATAATTTTTAAGTTTTTCCTGATCAAAAAAATAACTTAAGCTTTAATAAAGATTGCCAACTCTAATTGATTCTCACTGGAATGTCACGTTCACGAAGAAAGGTTTTAATCTCCGCAACGCTTAACTGACCAAAATGCAGCAACGAAGCTAACAGAGCAGCCTCAGCTTTCCCCTGGACAAAGGCTTCGTATATATGCTGGCAATTACCTGCTCCACCAGAGGCAATTACGGGTATTTCTACTAATTCTGCAATTTGACGAGTAAGCTCTAAATCATAGCCTGCTTTTGTTCCATCAGCATCCATGCTAGTTACTAGTAATTCCCCTGCCCCACGCTGTGCCATTTCCACTGCCCATGAAATGGCATCAATACCTGTATTTTTTCGTCCTCCTCGAACGTATACATCCCAGCCAGGATTATTAGCATCAGTTCTTCTTCTAGCGTCAACTGCCACTACAATACATTGCTTACCAAAGCGATCGCTGGCACGATTAATTAGGTTTGGCTCTCGAACAGCAGCGGAATTGATACTCACCTTATCAGCACCAGCTCGTAATAAAATTTTAATATTTTCTAAGGATTGAATCCCACCGCCGACAGTTAGGGGGATAAAAACCTGTTCTGCTGTGCGATACACCACGTCAACGATTGTCCCGCGATCTTCATGAGTAGCTGTGATGTCTAAAAATACTAGCTCATCTGCGCCTGCGTCATTATAAACTTTTGCCAGCTCTACAGGATCTCCCGCATCTTTTAAATCAACAAAATTGACTCCCTTAACAACTCGCCCCGCATTAACATCAAGACAAGGTAAAATTCTTTTGGCAAGCATGTTTAAAGTTTAGTTATGTGGCGGAACGGCAGTATTTAATATGTCAAAAAGAAAAAAAGATGACGTTAGCAACTATTACTATCATCATCTTTCAAGCTATCAAAGTATAATTCGATCTAACTATTATCTACAACTACAAAATTAGTATCCATGTAGCCAAATAAGTTTTAGTAACGATTCTGATTAGGCTTATAAACGATAAAGCTCACCGTTTGACATTGCTTAATGTTGTCAAAGCCCACAACTCGGATATAGCAATCGGAGTATTCTGAACGACACTCGCGAACTTCATTCAACACTTCTTGAGAACTACGAGCATCAAATAAAGGTAGCTTCCACAATGTCCAGTGGTGTAGTTCAGGAGTAGGATCTTTCTCAAATTCAATCCCTGGAATATAGCCTTGGTCGATCATAAAATCGATTTGCTTGGCAATTTGCTGGTCTGTTAAAGGAGGAAGATAGGAAAGAGTTTCGTAATAACGCTCTTTGGGTAATGTTTTCATGTCTTTTTATTTCTTGTACTAAGCTAAGGTTCAAAATTTTCCGTTTCCCCTGAAGCGTCCGAAGTATCTAGGTTTAAAACCTCATCGGAAGAACGGGTAAGACGTTCCAGAAGATTACGGCGATGGGTTAAGTTATCTGACTTAATTCCAGAAATGACTATTTCAGGCAAAAATTCCAGAATTTGCTCAGCAATACCGTCACGAACAATCATGATTCGCATTGCTAACTCCTTGCCTCCTGGTTGTGACATGATCTCTTCTAAGTAGTTTTCTGCGTCACGCAGTTTACCTCCCGATGAGTATTGTCTTAACCAGATGGATTCATTAGGATTGGTTTCAGCTAACTGTCCAATAATTAACTGTACCGCTTTGTAAGTCAGATAATTTTGAACAACTCTCGCCGTATCTTTGGCAATATCTTTTGGGTGCATTTAGTTCGGTATAGTTATCCCAGGATTATGGATTTATTATGTAAACTCATTTGTAATCCTAGAATCAACTACTTACTGTTCGCAAATAACTATTCTCTAAGCTTAGAGAGTATCTACTGCATCGAACTCGAACTTGATTTCTTTCCAAAGTTCACATGCTGCTGCCAATTCAGGACTCCAGCGGCTAGCTTCGCGGATAACGTCGTTACCTTCACGAGCGAGGCTGCGACCTTCGTTACGAGCCTGAATACAGGCTTCCAAAGCAACACGGTTAGCAGTTGCACCAGGAGCATTCCCCCAGGGGTGTCCCAAAGTACCACCACCAAACTGGAGGCAGGAATCATCGCCGAAGATTTCTACTAGCGCCGGCATATGCCATACGTGAATACCACCAGAAGCAACGGGCATTACACCAGGAATAGATGCCCAGTCTTGAGTGAAGAAGTTACCACGAGAACGGTCTTCCTCAACGTAGTCTTCACGCATTTGGTCCACAAAGCCCAAAGTAACGTCACGCTCACCTTCCAGCTTTCCAACAACAGTCCCAGAGTGGAGGTGATCTCCACCAGATAAACGCAAGCACTTGGCTAGGACACGGAAGTGAATACCATGATTCTTTTGACGGTCAATTACGGCGTGCATAGCACGGTGAATATGAAGCAGTACTCCATTAGCCCGACACCATTTAGCCAGAGTGGTATTAGCAGTGAAACCACCTGTTATAAAATCGTGCATAACAATTGGCGTGCCGATTTCTTTAGCAAATTCAGCCCGTTCCATCATTTGCTCACAGGTACCAGCGGTAACGTTAAGGTAGTGACCTTTAACTTCATTAGTTTCTGCTTGAGCCTTTTCAATTGCTTCTTGGACAAATAAGAAGCGATCGCGCCAGCGCATGAAAGGCTGAGAGTTAATGTTTTCGTCATCTTTAGTGAAGTCTAATCCACCACGCAAACATTCATAGACTGCACGACCATAATTCTTAGCCGATAGACCAAGTTTGGGCTTAATTGTGCAGCCTAACAGAGGACGACCATACTTGTTGAGTAAGTCTCTTTCAACAGTGATACCGTGGGGAGGTCCCTGGAAAGTTTTTAACAAAGCTAAAGGAAAACGAATATCTTCCAGACGCAATGCCCGTAAAGCCTTAAAACCGAATACATTACCTACCAAAGAAGTAAGAATATTTGTTACGGAACCCTCTTCAAACAAGTCCAAGGGATATGCAATGAAGATGAAATACTGATTGTCTTCCCCAGGAACAGGCTCAACCTCATAGCAACGACCTTTATAACGGTCTAGATCGGTTAAACCATCAGTCCAAACTGTAGTCCAAGTACCAGTAGAAGACTCTGCTGCAACGGCTGCCGCACATTCTTCAGCAGGAACCCCAGGCTGGGGCGTAACGCGGAAACAAGCCAAAAGGTCCGTATCCTTAGGTGTGTAGTCTGGGGTGTAATAGGTCAGGCGATAATCTTTTACACCAGCCTGAAACCCAGCAGAAGTTTGAGTTGCCATATTTTGGTCATTCCTCCATAAATTAAACGCTTAAATGTTACTTTCTCAATAGAGTTCAACACCTGTTAGCCCAATGTTCTGGTAAACCATTGAGGGCTGTTGCTCTGCTTTACAGGTGAAGTGAATAAATAACTCTATATACCGTTAAAAAATCAGTAGAAAGATTATCTCGTAGTCCTAAAAAAGTCCTTGCTCAAATTAGCATAGGAAGCCATATTTTCTGGCAATTTCTTATTCTAATACCATAGCATGAATATTAATACTTTATTCGTATTTCTAATTAAACTTTGATTGGTTTATGTTTTGAGTTAGATTAATTAATCTAATGCCTATTATTTACAAGGTCTTTCTATTTTGTAAAAAAATATTAATATTTCCTTAATCATGTTGATTACAAGTATTGTTTAGACGTTTTATGTAAACCAACTAATTCAGGGGAGTATATTTACCTAAAGTCTTATTTTGATTAAGGTTGAGGACGAGCAGTATATATTTAAGGTATCCAAGACCGAGTAACTTTGGTTTCCCTCAAAATCGCCAATAAACAGAAAAGAGTTATTATCTAGCTGAATCTTAGTTGATAAAACCACAGAGTATTACTCCCTAAACTTTATTCAGTTAATGGTAGAAAATCAGGAATAAAGCTAAATTATCTAAATCTCATAACAGCAAATCGCTCTAGCAAACTACTGAACTAAATTTACCTATCTTGAATCTAATTCTTTTTTATGAGGAAACAATGTTACTAAAAGTTCATTGATGTAAACTTGACCTACTATAGGTGCTTTTTTGTTAGCTGGAACAGATTGCTCTGGAACAGTCTTTGGCATTGAGCCTTGAGGTGATTCTGATTGCACCCTAGTATTACTTGGGGCAACGCTATGACCATTATTAAAATTATTCTTGGGAGGCTGCTCTACAGTATTACTTGAAGCGACGCTATGACCATTATTAAAATTATTCTTGGGAAATTGCTCTACTTCAGGAACTGCCCTTGGTACTTCATGCTCTTCTTCCTTTAATTGTGGTGAGCGAGAAGCATCACCAATTATTGAACCTGGTTCAATAACCTCCATAGAGTCAACATCCCGACGAAAGATAGTCGATGATGTACCAATACAAGAATTATTACCAATTCGACTTTGACCTATGATAAGTACACCTGCCCCCAAAATTGCGCCATTACCAATTTCCACTGAGCCCCCACAAGCAGTAATAATTACCCCCATCCCAATACAGGCATCAGCACCAACAATAATACGGCTATCGGATGCTGCTTGCAGAATTACTCCTGGAGCTAAAGATGCTGTAGGATGAATTTCTACATCACCACTTATACGAATCTCTTTATTCAAGTTAGGTTGCGGTGGTGGTAAATAGATCATTAGATAAATAGGCTTATTTAAGGATTCAAGGTTAGTTGTTAACTTTAAAGTTCAAGTATGACTAAGTAAACAACTACTCCTTGCTCCTAATAGAAAAGAATCGCAACCAATGAGTTATTAAATTATGGTCGTTGAATAATCGTTTCTGCCACCCGACGTTTCAGCTTGGGGTCAATACCAATCATGCGAACATATTCACCAGAGTATTCAGCTAGGCATGCTTCTAGAGAAGCCACTACGTCCGATTCGTGACGACTTTCAATGGGAGAGCAGCTTTGCCAGGATTTAGTTCTAAAACGGCGTTTGTCTGCATGTTCGGCACCAATCTTAAAGCCAGCAGCGAGCAGAGAACGAATTTCCTGCATGGCATCACTGCCAACCTGACTGCTACTGTATTCGTGGTAGCGAGTTCCTCGACCTTGCTGCTTGCCATTACCGTTATGGCTGCTTACTGAATAGCCATTACTGATGCTGCGACCATTGCCATTGCTGCCATTACCTGGGCGTTGAATAATGACCTCAACAACTCGACGTTTTGCCTTGGGGTCAATCCCTAACATCCTTACATATTCGCCACTGTGTTCTCTTAGGCAGTCTTCTAACGCTGCAATCACTTCTGGCTCGCGATTACTCACGATAGGAGAGCAGGTCTGCCAAGATTTAGTTCTAAAACGACGTTTATCCGCATGTTCGGTACCAATTTTGTAACCAGAGGCGAGCAAAGACCGAATTTCTTGAATCACTTTGGTATCTAATGCAGCACTGCCGTTGCTGTATTTGCCGTTGCCATTGCTGCTATAGCCATTGCCGTTAGAATTGCGATTGCCAGATGCCTGTACGGGACTGTCTCCAGGGCGCTGCACAATAACTTCGGCAACTCTTCTCTTGGCTTGACGATCTACGCCGATAACGCGGACATACTCATTAGGGTAATCAGCAGTTGCTTGCTCAATAGCGCTAAATACTCGACTACTGCTGCCATCTACTTGACCGACGGTCAGCCAGGACTTAGTTCTGAAACGACGCTTGCTGGCTCGTTCAATACCAATACTGCATCCCTGAGTAACTAGGCTTTCGATTTGTGAGGTAGCTGCTCCCACTAAACTATTGCTGACTTGGACACTAGAGCGACTTCTCCCTCCACGATTACGTCCTTGACTATGACTGGCAATAGTTGTTACGGTTCCCGCTCCAGGGTTGTCTCCAGGACGTTGAATGACCGCTTCGACAACTCGGCGATTTGCCCTGGGGTCTACACCAATAAGTCTGACGTATTCCCCCTGATATTGACGCAGCACAGAATCCAATTCAGCAACTACTTGACTTTCATTGCGACTGGCAATTTTCTCCCCAGTAAGCCAGGATTTAGTCCTAAAGCGACGCTGATTAGCGTGTTCAGTACTGATGGTACAGCCTTGAGCCAATAGAGATCGCACCTGGGTTCTAATATTTGAACTTAAACTCATATTTCCTACTGAATTTATATAATCACTATCATTATTCTTAGGAGAAGTCAGATTTTCATCTTCTTTCTCTTGATTGCGAACATTATGCCCCTGGGACTTGACACAGGCTTCGTCATCAGCACAACGATAACCAGCTAAGAGAGCCTCATTTATTTCAACAACATGATTCGCAAATGAGCGATCGCTATCTATAACGTCTGGCAAACGTTCTGCCTGTTGCTGGTTAACAATCACGGCTCCTGATGGAACATATTTTCCAGGAGGTATTTCAACATCCTGAATTAAAGCGTGCATCATAATAATACAGCCTTTACCCACCTTAGAATTGAATACCGTCGAGCGGAAACCAACAAAACATTCATCGCCAACGTAAGCTGGACCATGGATTAACGCCATGTGGGTAATGCAAGTATTCTTACCTATCCAGACGGAGTATTCGCGATTATCATCACCGATTACTCTACCCTTCTCTAAGCCATGAATTACGACCCCATCTTGAATATTACTACTCTCTCCAATGTAAAAAGGCGTACCTTCATCAGCTCGGATGGAACTACCTGGAGCAACAAAAACGTTGGCACCGATTCTAACGTCACCAATCAGGCGAGAAAAAGAATGCACGTAGGCAGTTTCATCTACTTTGGGTGTTGCCAAATTATTGGACCATGGAGTTGGGGGAGCCGCCTTCGTGCGGGCTGGCATTGTCTCAATTCCTCCTAAACTATACTGCTCATGTCTTTGATTAACCTAGGCTGGCTCATAATCGATTAAAACCTACGATAAACGCTCCGCCTCTTTTTTGCTGTAAAGAGCATTGCGCTCAACGTTGACTGTATCAATAATGCCCACGACAGTAGCGTCAAGAGGCTTTAATTCCTGACCAGCCTCAATTCGCGCTGCGCTACCTCGACTAACCAAAACCCACTCGCTCACACCAGCACCAATTAAATCTCCTACAACCTCATATTTAGGCAATAGCTGCCCTGCTTCATCGATATATTGAACCAAAAGTAACTTAATCCCTCTCATGCCAGGGACTTTATGAGTGCTGACTACCGTGCCGCGAACTTGGGCTATCTGCATAGTTAATTATATCTAAGGTCTTCTCAAAGGAGTTGGGTTAACGCTTTCACGAAATTGCTCTACAGCCTCGGTGTAGCGAATTGGCAACACATACTCTAAGTTTTCGTGGGGTCGAGCGATAATGTGTGTGGACAGTACCTGACCTCCATTTACTCTCCCTGCATTCTCAGTTCCCGCAGAAACTGAAGCCTGAACCTCTGAAACATCACCGCGAACAATCACGGTTACGCGTCCAGTTCCAATTTTCTCATATCCGACTAGGGTAACTCGTGCTGCTTTTACCATGGCATCTGCTGCTTCTACTACCGCAGGGAAACCCAAGGTTTCAACCATTCCAACTGCAATCGACATAATCTTTCTACTCCTGAATTTATTTAGGCAGCTTCCGCTTGATCGGCGGAGCAAAATTTAAATTACTTAAAAATTGAACTTAGCTGTTAGCTCAAAGCCTACTCCAGCTTATCTTTATATTTTATTAATAGGTGCGAAACTGCTCAACTTCTTCTGTATAGCGAATCGGCAACACATATTCAAGGTTCTCATGAGGGCGAGCGATGATATGGGTAGACAATACTTGTCCACCATTAACTCTGGTAACGTTTTCTGTTCCCGCCGCAACGGAAGCCTGTACTTCAGATACGTCCCCTCTGACAATTACGGTTACACGTCCAGAGCCAATTTTTTCATATCCCACCAGAGTAACCCGAGCCGCTTTTACCATGGCATCTGCTGCTTCTACTACCGCAGGAAAACCTAGGGTTTCAATCATTCCAACTGCAATTGACATAACTTTTACTCCTTTACAATTAGCTAGCACATCTAGCTGCTGTTACTAAAATTTATCGATGTTCAGGTTTTGAGTTTAAGCTGACTAATTTGGCTTAACAGTTTCTAATGGTTACAGCACTATCGTTTCAAGTATTGTATTTGGGCAACCAAAAAAGTTGAACTTTGATAAGCCTTGTGTAAGCAGAGGATACCCAATAAATAACAGGTTTGATTTGCTTAATAAACAGCAATTTTAATACTTTGCAAATTCATGCAACAGGCTACAGTCAAAGATTTTAATCTTCACTGCCCGACCCTTTTTTAGGATCGGTTAGCTTTAATCAAAAAAGCTCTTCAGAAGGCTCAACCTCGTCAAAATTCATACCTACTTTTATTTAAAACCGTTCAATCGGATTTAAATAGAGAACTACACTAATTTACTGACCTAAACAGCTAAACCTTTTACTCAAATATAAACGAGGCTGCCATATTTCACTTCCTAAACAGAAGGGTAATAATCTTAAACTATTTCTATGATGCAAAATATAAAAGTAGTCGAAGTGAACAGCCAAAACTCACCAACTCAGATTCAGTGAATCGGCGCTGGTCAATTTATTCATCTATATAATCAAGCATAAATAACCTTGACTACTTTGACAATATAAAATGTGATTATATTTTTTAATTTGATTGTTAATGATAATTAATACCTATGGTCATGGCAATTTCCATAGTCATGAGATGTCTTATTTTTTCCCTTTAGCCCTCAACAAAACCAAGGTATAGTTCACATGTCAGGCGCGCGCTACGTGTAAACCACAAAAAAATAAATGATTTGGAAGACTCGCATATCGTTAACAAGCAGACTTTATCTATACTTTGTGTAACCAGCAGTGTCAGAGGCGGCGCGAATGATAATCAGATTCAATCTGATGACTAATTAACTGATAAAATAACTAATCGTAAATGCAATATATCAGGCAACTATCGCTATTTAAAGCAAAAGCAGCTAGTTGATTAACATTTTTCATTTTTATAGATTAACTTTTGTTAAGTAAATTATCGGGCAGTTTTTAATGACTGACTTTCTATTATCTCACTTTTGGCTAATACCTATATACAGCTTAGTAGGTGCCATTATTACCCTTCCCTGGTCTCTGGGGATTATCCGCAAAACGGGACCGCGCCCAGCAGCATACATCAATATCATGATGAGTGTACTTGGGTACATTCACGGCTTCATAATATTTAACCATATTTGGTCTAACCCAGCTCAACAATTTGTCTTTCACTGGTTAAGGGTCGCAGATTTGGACTTGACCTTATCTGCTGAGTTATCTCCCGTTAGCTTAGGTGCTTTGGAGGTTGTAACTGGAATCAGTCTATTAACTCAGATTTATGCTCTGGGTTATATGGAAAAAGATTGGTCTTTAGCTCGGTTTTTTGCTCTTATGGGCTTTTTTGAGTCAGCCCTAGCTGGATTAGCCTTGAGTGACTCATTGCTCTTGAGCTATTGTTTGCTGGAGGGATTAACCCTGTCTACATACTTACTGGTGGGTTTTTGGTATGCTCAACCTTTGGTGGTAACTGCCGCTCGAGATGCTTTTTTGACGAAAAGAGTGGGAGATATTGCCCTACTGATGGGGATTGTGGCTCTCTCAACCTATGGTGAGGGGCTAAATTTTTCTGAGCTAGAAACTTGGGTGGAAGGGCATCAGTTAGCACCGACGGTAGCAGCCTGCTTGGGCTTGGCGTTGATTGCTGGACCCATCGGTAAATGTGCCCAGTTTCCTCTTAATCTCTGGCTTGATGAGGCGATGGAAGGACCCAATCCAGCGGGCATTATGCGTAACTCGATCGTAGTCTCTGCTGGGGCATACGTTTTAATCAAGCTAGAACCTGCAACTACCCTCTCTCCTGTCTCCGCTGATGCTCTGATCATTGTGGGAGCAGTGACAGCTATTGGGACTTCGTTAATGGCGATCGCCCAGATAGATATTAAGCGAGCCCTGTCTCACTCAACCAGTGCCTACATGGGACTTGTGTTTATTGCGGTGGGTTTAAGGCAGGTAGATATTGCGTTTTTGCTGCTGTTTAGTCATGCGATCGCCAAGGCTTTGCTGTTTATGAGTGCAGGCTCAGTTATTTTGACCACTAATAACCAGAACGTTTCCGAAATGGGGGGATTATGGTCGAGGATGCCTGCCACGAGCCTCTCTTTTGTGGTGGGTGCCGCAGGTTTGATTGGGTTAACGCCTTTGGGTATCTTTTGGACTTATCAACGCTGGTTTGATGGTTCCTGGAGTGTTGACTGGTGGCTGCTGCTGCTGGTGATGTTTGTCAATACCTTATCAGCAATTAACCTGACTCGCTTATTCCGCGTCATCTTTTTAGGAGAGCCCCAAGTTAAAACCAGGCGTGCACCAGAGGCTCCTTGGCAGATGTCAGTGCCGATGGTGTCTTT
This sequence comes from Cyanobacteria bacterium J06621_8, assembly GCA_038524995.1. Lineage (GTDB taxonomy): Bacteria > Cyanobacteriota > Cyanobacteriia > Cyanobacteriales > Xenococcaceae > Waterburya. The sequence continues at coordinate 9,321 of JBCBIE010000064.1, read as the reverse complement.
GATGGTAGTTACGCTCCTTACGGCTTTGGTACCAATCAGATGGTCTGCATGGCTCAGTCCCAATATTCCTCTAGTCTGGGAACAGCCAGAGTTATTAACTCAATATGCGACACCGTTAATCCTAGCTTCAGGTGCTTTAGGGTGCATTATTGGTTCAGCAATTCAGGTCAGAAAAGCCTGGCAAAGGTCAAGCAACTTGAGGGTTCGCTTCATTCAAGACCTGTTAGCTTATGATTTTTACGTTGATAAGTTATACGAGGTAACTATCATCGCCGCTGTGTCGAACCTGGCTAAGTTTATCTCTTGGTTTGACCGCTATGTTATTGATGGAGTAGTCAATTTCGTTAGCTTGGCGACGATTTTTAGCAGCAACGCCCTTAAATACAATTCTTCGGGGCAGTCTCAGTTTTATATCGCCACCATTGTACTGGGAGTGGGATTGCTTTTATGGTCATTGATTAATAATCAGTGGTCATTGGTTACTAGTTATTGGTCATCAATTATGTAGCCTGGTAATTATTTACGTCTAATGTGAATTGAAAATGTCTAAATGTTATGTTTGTTCTATTTAAAATCTATCTTGAGAATCAGAATTTTAGACTGGGGGAACTATCCCCCATATGCGAAGCGGTATCCTTTAGGAGACCCCTCCCTCGCGCGTTCCCTTGCTAGGGCAGCATTCCCTTGCGTCTTACGCCGACGCGGGGTCTGCCCTCTGACGGCGACGCGGTGAGACAGTCCGTTGCGGAGGTTTCCTCCGTTGTAGGAACTGTCGAACCCTTTAGGGGGTCGCTCGTCAGTTGGGGAAGTGACGGCTTCCCCTAATGGGTCGCGGTACCACAAGGGCATAATATATCCTTTAGGAAGCCCCTTCGTAACTAAAGTTTAGCCTTAGATAAATTCTTCTATTTAAAGCTGACGTATGCAACGTTAGCGATATGAAGCTAGTACTTCTTGCTGTAACAGTTGGTTATAAGATCTGCTTTATTTGCTAATCTCCATTGGAAACAAGAAATTTAATTCACATTAAGCGTTATTTATTAGCGTTTTAAAAATCAATTTATTAATTACTGCGTGAGAGAAAATTTATGCTCAGTGCCTTAATTATTTTCCCCTGTGTGAGTGCCATCATTATCGGATTATTGCCAATCGAGGAAAAACACTCCCGTAATATAGCCTTAGCTACAGCAGTTGGCGTTTTCATCCTCAACTTAATCATTGCATCGCAATTTGACCTTCAGCACGAAGGATTTCAATTTGTCGAGGACATTGCCTGGATTGAATGGATTGGCTTAAATTACCACTTGGGAATTGATGGGCTTTCTCTGCCTTTGGTATTTCTCAATAGTTTTTTGACGGTAATTGCCATCGTCAGCACTAGTCAAACTATTGCTAGATCAAGACTATATTATTCCATGCTGCTACTTTTAAGTGCTGGTGCAGCAGGGGCGTTTTTAGCTCAGGATTTACTGCTGTTTTTTCTCTTTTATGAGTTAGAAATTGTCCCGCTATATTTCCTGATTGCAATTTGGGGAGGAGCAAAGCGAGGCTATGCAGCAATGAAGTTTCTGCTGTACACGGCACTATCGGGCATTCTAGTCTTAGCTTCATTTTTAGGGCTAGTATGGCTCACGGAGTCTAGTACTTTTGACTATTCTTTCTTGAGATTTCATGGATTATCAGTAACAGCGCAACTGATTTTGTTAGCCCCCTTGCTGGTGGGCATTTTAATTAAGATTCCGATTTTTCCTTTTCACACCTGGCTACCCGATGCTCATGTTCAAGCATCGACTCCGATTTCGGTGCTTTTGGCGGGGGTGCTGTTAAAGCTGGGAACCTATGCTCTATTGCGTTTTGCTGTAGGTCTGTTTTTCGATGCTTGGGTTTATCTTGCCCCCTGGCTAGCGATTTTAGCCAGTATTAGCGCTCTTTATGGAGCTTCCTGTGCGATCGCCCAAAAAGATATGAAGAAGGTGGTAGCATACTCTTCTATCGCTCACATGGCTTATATCCTGCTGGCGGCGACTGCGGCAACTGGTCTGAGCATGACTGCGGCGGTGTTTCAAATGGTCAGTCATGGTTTAATCTCGGCGTTTTTATTTCTGCTGGTGGGGATGGTTTACCAGAAGACAGGCTCGCGGGATGTTGATGTTTTATGTGGTCTATTGAATCCAGAGCGGGGATTACCTGTTACTGGGGGCATGATGATATTAGGAGTCATGGCAAGTTCAGGATTACCAGGAATGGTGGGCTTCATCTCGGAATTTTTGGTGTTTCGCGGTAGCTTTGAAATCTTCCCGATTCCTACTTTACTCTGTTTGGTTGGTACTGGCTTGACCGCTGTTTATTTCTTACTAGTTATCAATAGGGTATTTTTTGGTCGTCTTACGGAGAGTTTAACGGAGTTACCCCCTGTAAAGTGGCAGGAACATGCTCCAGCCTTTGCGCTATTGCTGCTAATTATTGCCTTTGGCATTAAGCCTGACTGGGTAACCCACTGGAGCGAAATTAAGGCGATCGCTTTAATACCAGGACGTTAATAACTATATTTAATTTAAAAGAAAGGGCATAAATACATGGCTAGCACTTCTGTTAAGCTTTCCAAATCTTATTTAATAGACGAATATATTGCGAAACTAGAGTCAGGCTCGGCGTTGCTTGATGATTCTCCCCAGAATCTAGTTGAGGTAGTGGGGATTCTTAAAAGTTATGGAGTTGTCCTGGATGCTTATTCTATAAACCTTTGCTACATTGCCGATACTCAGTTTTTAAAGCTGTTTCCTTTCTTTAAATATTTCAATGGTGAGGTTAACCCCCGCACCCTGGCTAAATTTATTGCTCACGATCGCATTAACTATGAATATGCGGAATATTGCATGAAAGCGATGTTTTGGCACGGTGGCGGTGGGGTTGATGCCTACCTCGATACTCCTGAATTTGCAGCAGAGACGGAAAAGCTGCTTAGGGCTTACTATAAATACAATCCGCTGATGCTTTTGCTCCACAAAGCCTTTAAGGATTTTCTGCCTGAACAAATGCGCCAAATGGCTTATTACAGTGCTTTAGGGCAGTTTTGGCGAGTCATGAGCGATATTTTTATCAACCTCTCCGATAGTTATGATCGAGGAGAAATTAAAACAATTCCTGATGTAGTTCAATTTATTCTGGATGGACTGGTAGCAGATGCGGCACGACCAATTTTCTATCAGGTAAGGGTGGGAGAGCAATTATTTGATATTATTCCTCAATCTGCTGGGTTAACTTTTCTTCCTGATACCGCCGTACCCTACGTGGAGGCAATTTTCTTTCGGGGGACTCCTTTTACGGGAACTGTTACTTACAACGCTCAAGCTTATGAAATTTCCTATGATCCAGGGATGTTTACCTATGGGGCTTTATATGCTGATCCTTTACCCATTGGTGGTGCGGGCATTCCTCCAACCTTGCTGATGCAGGATATGCGCCACTTCCTCCCTGACTATTTGCTTGAGCTTTATAAGCGTAAAAGTATTAGAGGTTTGGGAGATCTAAGGATTCAGATTTGCGAGAGTTTTCAAAGATCAATGTTTTGCGTTACTACTGCGGCAGTTAAAGGATTAGCCCCCCATCCCCTGGATACCCAAGATCCTAAACAAAAGGAAGCTAACCACGAATATCTTAGAGGCTGGCTCAATCGGATTCTGGAATCACAAATCATCAAAGTCAATAGCAAAACCTAAATTTCTCTAGGGCTAATGGCTAATGGTGAGCCAGTGCGGTTAGCCGAAGGTGTACCACAAGGGCATAATATATCCTTTAGGGCTTGAGCGAGAGGGGTGGCGAGGTCTCCTCGCCATACCCAATCGAAGCTTTGGGGGTTCCCCCCATGAGCAACTGGCGAACCCGAAGGGCTAATGGCTAATAGCTATATGCGAAGCGGTACCACAAGGGCATAATATATCCCTTTAGGGACGAGCCAATAACATTTAAACAAAGGCTAATTCACATTAAGCATATTAGACAAATTCGTTAACTGAATGGGATAATCAGAGTTCGGCTGTTTATTAAGAAAATCTTAAGATAATTTAATTTAACTCTTTAATAGCGGCAGTATGGATAGTCAAATAAAAAATTTTTAATCAATGACAAAAACAGCATGGGTTTTCCCAGGACAAGGTTCGCAAAAAATCGGCATGGGAATCGATCTGCAAGAAAATGCGATCGCCAAAGCCAAATTTGAAGTTGCGGAACAGATCCTAGGTTGGTCGGTATTAGATTTATGTCAGGGGGACGAGTCAACCCTAGCGCGCACTCTCTACACTCAGCCCTGTTTATACGTTGTAGAAGCGATTCTGGCTGATCTTTTGCTTGAGAGATTTGAGTCGCCCCAATTGGTAGCTGGGCATAGCTTAGGGGAATATGTTGCTCTATATGCGGCAGGAGTGTTTGATTTTGAATCAGGATTGAGATTAGTTAAGCGGCGGGCTGAATTAATGGATGCTGCGGCGGGGGGAAAAATGGCAGCGTTGATGAAATTTGATCGTTCTGAATTATCAGCCGCCCTCGAAAATACTGATGATGTAGTTTTAGCTAACGATAATAGTGAGGGGCAAGCTGTAATTTCTGGTACTCCTGAAGCTGTTGAGCAAATCTTAAGTCAGGTCAAAGCCAGAAAAATCACGCCTCTTAATGTATCGGGTGCATTTCATTCTCCTTTGATGCAGGGGGCGGCGGAGCAGTTTTTAACCGTACTTGATTCTGTCAGCTTTAATGACGCGAAAATTTCCGTGATCTCAAACGTTAATCCAGTACCAATCACAGATAGTACTAAATTAAAGCGGCAATTGGCGCAGCAAATGACTAGTTCCGTTCGCTGGCGGGAAATCATGCTGCAATTATCTCAGTTGGGGGTTACTGATGTGATTGAGGTAGGACCAGGAAAAGTCTTGTGTGGTTTAATCAAAAGAACCTGTAGTGAAATTCAGTTTGAGGCGATTGGCACCGCAGAACAGCTTGATACTAAGGTTCCTGTATTAACTTAGTGTTTTATTTGGCGATCGCTAATTGATAAAAATATCTAGCTGCTACCCTGTATTCTACGATCAACCCAGCGTTTAGCATTTCTGATTGCTAGTTTAGAAGTCAGGGCGCAGGGTACAGCTACCGCACTCCCAAGACTATAATCCGCCCAAGCCGTATAGATTTCTTGACCTTGCCATTCATCGCGAGAAATTTTAATTTCATAATCACGGTAAAGGAAAGCGATGATGATGTTGGGATAATCGGGGTCAATCATAAAGTAATTTTTTAAATTTATTTAATAGTCAGATTGTTATATATCATATGCCGTATGATAAGCTCTGGCATCAGGGTTTAAATGAGATTTGGCTAAATAAAAAGCGATCGCCCGACTCGGAAAAGAAAGGCGATCGCTTTTATGATTATCAAGAAGCTCTAAACTTTAGGCTTTAAGCTAGAAAAGTTTAAACTCCCTTAAGCGATCGCTATAGGTAATTGACTTAGCTACTTTCTAGAAAAATCAATCTGTAATTGTCAGATTTAATTTTCTTTGTTTGAGAACTGTATGCTTTACGATTGCTTTAATGAAGTTAAATCTTATTCTTCTGCCAAAATATTGGGTAAATCGCGATTGGCATGGATAATTCTAATTACAGTTAGTCATTCTTCATCTGCAATATAGAATATCAGATATTTTTTAAAATCTTTCACCGACCATTTACGTAGCCCTAACAATTGAGGATTGTCGATCTCAAATAGACTACCTTTGCCTGGAGTTATTGCTAATTGAGCGATGGTTTTCCTGGCTGCATCAAAAAAACGGAGAGCAACTTCATTATTATTTTGGGCAATATAGGCAAATGCTCGGTCTATATCCTGACTTGCTTTGGTAGTGATAAAAATCCGTCTACTCATCTTGCTGAGATCGATCTAACCTCTCCATTAGTTCGATCCGTTTTTGCGACCACCAATCATCAGTTATTTCCACGGGTTCGCCACTTTTTAAGCCTTCTAATAACAGTTTTTCAATTTGTTTTTTTTCCGCTTTTTCTTGGTCGAGACGAATTAAATGGCGTATATATTCGCTAGCCGTACTGTAACCACCACTATCGATTTGCCGATCTATAAATTCCCGCATTGATTCGGGAAGGGAGATATTTAGTGTAGTCATGCTTTATGCAACAAGATTATGATTTTTTGATTTTGACATTTTTTGCCAATATTTGCCAATTATCTTATTTGCTAATCCAATAGGCGATCGCACCAGAATTATGATTTCTAACCAAAAAGCGATCGCCCTACTCCGAAAAGAAAGGCGATCGCTTGAAGACAGTTAATTATTGAGTCATAGGCTTGATTAAAAGTCCAAAACAGTTCCTTTCGTATCGAAGACAAAATTAGAAGAGTTCAAAGAATCAGGAGCAACTTCATCTAAAGTAGCAAGAGTCTCTCCTTCAAATTGAATATCTGCATTTCCGTTACTATAGTTTATGTTTAAATCCGCGACCGAATTAATCTGGTTACTAGAAATAGCTAGTGCAGTATTTGAATCAAAAACAGTTCCTACAGTGCTGAAGACAAAATCAGAGGAGTCAAGAGAATTAGGATCTACACCATTTATTCTGGCAAGATGTTGTTCTCCAAAGCGGATGTCCGCATTGCCACCACTGTAGCGGATATCTAAATCACCAATAACATTAATCTCATCATGATCGATGCCTATTTGGTCGTTTCCTGCAAACCCTGTAATGATATCTTCTTGCATATTGCTGGTGAGACTGTCTTGAACGATCCACAAGCGTTCTGATTCAGCGTTGGCAGTATAGCGGACTTGTTGTGGTGCGCCAAACTCATCTCGGATGATTTCTAAACCTGCAAGAGAATTACCATTCAGTAAACTACCATTAAGCAAGACATCGGTGACGCTGCTAACCGTTGTCTCGGAAAAATTAGATGTAACTTCTAACGAACCAACTTGCTCGAAGTTGAGGGTATCAGCATAAAATAAGTTAGTACCGTTACCATCAAAGTCAGTTCCTAGAAGGCTGGATGTTTCTGGTACATCGAAGGTATCTAATTGACCATCTTGTAAATCGTAATGCTGAAGAATAGCATTAATAGGTACGCTGAAACTCTCGCCATTCTCTAAGGTGAACCTGAAATCTCCACTGACACTGTAGCTCATCGAGATGGGGACATCATTAGTTCCAGAGAGAGTAACGATGTCATTGTAGAGAACCGATTGAGGATTGATGTTGATTGTGTTAGTTTCTGTGATTCCTGAAGTTTGAGATTCTGTCTCGGATCTAGATTCAGTTAACACTTCTTCAAAAGTTCTCTCTAGGTTCGTACTGATACCAAAAGAAGCACTAATTTCGGTGGAAGTTTCAGATTCTGCTCCGCCAATTCCCGCAATGTCCAATCCTCCTTTGGCTGACACAGTGTTAGAAATTGAGAACTCTGTATTGGTTGCTACTCCTGTTGTGGTGCCTAATGATGTTTGATTTTCAGTGGTAATTGTGGTTTCTATGGTTTTTTCATTACTAATTTCAATTGTTTGACTGGCGACACTCCCTGTAGCATTTGTAAATATACTTACAATACTGCTACCAGATGAAGGGATTTCTATTGATTGGGCAAAGTCGATATCGCTTAACTCAAAGTTGACACGACTCATATCGATATTGCCAGCAATGCTGCTACCTTGCTGTTCGGCAAACTCATCCCCCCATGCTTTAATCAGTTCAGTTATATTTTGCTCGGAGACGTTTAATTCTGGGAATAAGAATTGCTGTTCGGATTCGCTAACTAGGGTTAAATCTTCAGTAGAAATTATCTGACCTTCAACAGTAGCTAGTACCTCATTGCTTTGGTTTACTACATTAGTATTTTCACCATTGGGAGCTAGTCTAATTTGAGTTGCTTCTGAGGCAGTGAGATCGATTTTGTCTGTACCGCGTTCAAAATCTTGGATATTCTGAAGTCCATCAGGTTCGAGGGTAAAAGAATCGTTACCAGCACCTCCTATAAGAACGTTAGTTCCTGCACCTCCTTTCAGAATATCGTTACCAGCACCGCCATTGAGGGTGTCATTACCAGTTCCGCCTAAAAGAGTGTCATCTCCCCCTTGTCCATTAAGTAAATCATTACCAGCTAAACCTTGAATGAAGAAATTGTCATCATTTGGCGCAGTTAAGGTGTCATCGTTTTCAGTCCCACCCAATCTTTTAAAGCCTTCTGGAATAGAAATAATTCTAGCAGTGTTCTTATTGTTGTCAGCAGCAGCATCACCCTTTTGTTGAGCAAGGAAATCAACAACCCCATCATTATTAAAATCCCCTATATGTAAATTGGTTATGTCTCCTTTTATTTTGAGATCTTCTGGTAAAACAATACTTTCATTCGCGCTGAAGTTATCATCGCCATCGGCGAAAAAGATGCGGGCAGTATTCTTGTTATTATCATCGGCGCTACCCTTTTGTTGAGCGAGGAAATCATCAAACCCATCATTATTAAAATCCCCTACGTGTAAATTGTTTATGTGACCTTTTATCTTGAGATCTTCTGGTAAAAGGGAGCTGTTACTCGTACTGAATTTACCATCGCCATCAGCGAAAAAAATACGAGCAGTGTTCTTATTGTTGTCAGCAGCAGCAGCACCCTTTTGTTGAGCGAGGAAATCATCAAACTCATCATTGTTAAAATCCCCTACGTGTAGATTGGTTGTGTCTCCTTTTATCTTAAGATCTTCTGGTAAAACAATACTTTCATTCGCGCTAAAGTTACCATCGCTATCGGCGAAAAAGATACGGGCGGTATTCTTATTATTATCATCGGCACTACCCTTTTGTTGAGCAAGCAAATCATCAAACCCATCATTGTTGAAATCTCCTACGAGTAGATTGGTTGTGTCTCCTTTTATCTTGAGATCTTCTGGTAAAACAATACTTTCATTCGCGCTAAAGTTACCATCGCTATCGG
>JBCBIE010000064.1:0-242 GCA_038524995.1 Cyanobacteria bacterium J06621_8 | reverse complement strand
ACCCTTTTGTTGAGCAAGCAAATCATCAAACCCATCATTGTTGAAATCTCCTACGTGTAAATTGTTTATGTGACCTTTTATCTTGAGGTCTTCTGATAAGAGAGTAACCAAAGGTTCTCGTTGCTCGATCCCGTTTTGTTGCTCGATCGCTATTTCTTCACCATCTAGAGTAACGACAGCCTTATCATTTTCTAGTTGTAACTGTTGTAATTCGCTATCAGTAAAAGATTCTCCTTGCACTA
>JBCBIE010000063.1:0-31289 GCA_038524995.1 Cyanobacteria bacterium J06621_8 | reverse complement strand
AATTTTCCTTAACTAGAGTCTGCTCAATAAGTTGGGCAATTTCTTGTTCGTCTTCTACAATCAGAATTTCCATCAAATCTCTAAGGTGTAGTGATCAAGATTTTATATCACAATTCTCAAAAGTCATAAGAGACTTGATTGGGGAGTTAGTAGTTAGTAGTTAGTGGTTGATTAATATTAGTTTCTGAGTGAGTGATCGCTTCTTGCCAGATCCTAACCAAATTTTGGATCGCATTTTCCCAACTGTATTCATCGACGGAGGTGAAAGCGCGATCGCCCATTGCCTGGCGTAATTTATGATCTTCAATCAGGGTTTTGAGTTGACTTACAAAGTCTTGGCGATCGCCTGGAGTATAGAGGATGCCATTATGACCGTGAGCAATGTTTTCGATGATCCCTCCTGAATCAGGTGCTAGGACGGGAATACCTGCGGCAAAGGCTTCTAGTGCCGTTAAGCCTCTGGTTTCTTTTTCGGAAGTAGTAACGTGAAGATCGCAGTTAACTAGGAGTGCGGGGACTTTATCGTGGGGAACTCTGCCTAGTAGATGGAGGTTGGGGGTGAGCTGACCTAATTCTGAGGCGATCTGTTCTCGCATTGGACCATCTCCTGCCACAATTATCGCTACCTGGTTTAGATCAACCTTCTGCGCCAGTAGTTTAAATGCCTCTAGGGTGAAATCCCAGCCTTTATCAGGGTATAAGCGCCCTAGGAAAACAATCTTAACTAGGGAATCTATATTAGCTAAACCATATTGAGACTTAAAGAAATCCTCTTGGGCTAAATTCAGACTAAAGCGATCGCGATCAAAACCAACTAGACTACTATACTTAGCGTTACAAACACCCAAATCAACTACCTTGGGATGAGTAACTTTACTGGTGACTAGGGTTAAATCGTAGGAGTTATAAACCCAGACGATTAGTTTTTTCAGCACATATTGAACTAGAGTCAGTGCTGGCTTAGGTAAAGGAAAGTAATCAGCAAAATAGTCGATAAAATTGGTACGAAAAAAGCTTATGCAGGGAATATTGTGTTTTTTAGCGTAATCCACCCCTGCTAAACGCCAAAATCCGACAAAAAGCCGCTCTGGCTCATCAACATGAACAACGTCTGGCTTAAAAGCGGCTAATTCCTGTAAAACTACTTGATACGACTGCCGATTGACGTTAGGCTCAAATTCAATCCCCACAAAAGAACCGCTGGGTAAATTAATCACTCTCACCCCAGGTAAAATATTTCCCGTATAGTCTTGCCAGTGAGGATAATCTGCCGCCAAACTGCTGTAGTCAGGGCAAAAAAAGATAACTTCGTGTCCCCACTGACTTAACTTTTTCAATCTTTGGAGTCCGCTAACGGTGACTCCATCAATCAACGGCAAAAAACCCGAGGCAATAATAGCAATTTTCATCGGCGATCGCATGTTAATGAGCGACACTAATATAGCAATATCAGGATCGGTTAGGGCATTATTTAATCCTAAAATCTAATAACCTAATAATCTATGAGCCTTGAAATCGTATCTATCCTGATAGAAGTTCGTCAGAATATAAATAATATGAGTGCATCCCAGTTATGCAATAGTATGGTTTAATCGACAAATTCTACTTGACATTCAAGACAATCGCTTTAGGACATCTCAAACATCAAAAACCATACGTTATCCAAATGAGAAACGCCATAGCTATATTGCTGGTGCCAAGAATGCCAAAAATCTAGAGATTATATTTGCCTTCCGTCTCAGGACTTTCCATGCGAGGCAAGCCCATGCTGTAATTACGTACCCGAGCGCCCAGATTGTACTGAATTTCTCCGCCGAGCAATAAAGAACGGATGAAATGCTCTAAATCAGAACCAATGCGGCGTAAATTATACTCGCTCAAGTCTTCGCCGTTATTTGACTCAACCAGCTCATCAAATTTACGGTAAACTTTCTGAAGGGTATCATCACCCCAAATGAACTCATTATCAGGATCAATATCTAAAGTTAAAACGTTATCGCTCGGAACCAGTTCATTATCGATAACTTCGGCACTATAGATGCGTACGTGACGGGTGGTTGACTTAACAAGCATATTAAGGGCAGTTATGAAATTTTCTTTAGGTTGTAGCCAATGGCAGGACAAACAAGATTATTTGCCCCTACAAAATGTCTTTATGTTAATTTATACTAACTATTTATAAGCTTTAATGCACTTTTCTACTAGAGGCTTAACTTCATCAACGTCTTTCCAGCCCTGAATTTCAGTTACTTTCTTTTCCAAATTTTTGTAGGTTCGGAAAAATTCGGCAATTTCTTCGAGGCGGTGGGGGGCAATATCCTTAAGGGACTTAACCTCATTGTAACGGGGGTCTTCAGCAGGAACACAGAGAATTTTCTCATCATTGTCGCCACCATCAACCATCAGTAACATGCCGATTGGTCTAGCTGCAATGACGCATCCAGGGAAGGTAGGTTCATCCATCATCACCATACCGTCTAAAGGATCACCATCATCAGCCAAAGTATTAGGGACAAAACCATAGTCATAAGGGTATTTAACTGAGGCAAACAATACGCGATCTAAAGCAAAGGCGTTCATGTCCTTATCAAATTCGTACTTATTTTTGCTGCCGCCAGGAATTTCAATTAAAACATTAATTAAGCCAGATTCTGGCTGTGGGGGAATCAGAGATAAGTCCATAAAGTTCTCCTAATACTTGATGTTTTTAGTCTTAATCTAATTGAACTGCCATCAAGCATTCTACCTGATTAGGAAACTAAATCTAAATTGAATTGCCAGAATATCCGCTAGACAATTAGTTGTCCGCTGCATAAATTTTCTAGAGGCGACGTATCAGTTACCAAGGATGACGCTATGATTCTCATTGATCAAAATACTCGGTCAACAAGTATTGGGGTGAATTTTGCCTGATTTTTTATTTAATTCATCCTGCTGAAAATAGTAAAGCTTAATTTTGGAGACAATCTATGAAACTTTCCGCACCTTTAACCTTAATCTCTTTAACAACGCTGATTCCTCTATTTTCGAGCGTTACTCCCGCCAACGCCTGCACCATTGTAGATACTACTACCCAGGTGGCAATTCATGGCGATCGCCAGAGTCCAGCCCAGCAGGAGAATCAAATTAACGCGGCAGCAGATGATAATTGCTTTAATAACCATATAGTGGGCAACACCACCCAGGTTGGCATTACTCCAGGGCAGGTGATCCAGCAAAACCAGGGGGATTATTTTGTTGGTGGAGGCGATCTCAACACCACTGGCTTAACCACTCCCAACATCATCGTGACTCCTGAGACTCAGGTTGATATTTATAGTCCCGCACACGATCCTAACTTTTTGGGTCATCTCCGTCCCTAATATATCTAATACTAAATCCTGTTTAGATAGAACACTTATTGATTATGCAAGGGTAACGGGTAACGGGTAACGGGGCTTGCATTTAGTAAATGTATTTTGGTAATCGGATTTAGTATAGCCTTTAGATCTTGTACAGTAGACTAAGAAAGCTATCTTTACTGTGCATAAGTATGGTTAACCTCGGTACTCCCCTTCCTCTAGCGAAAAACAGCAACCCTAAAGATGATCTTGCCATCTCCATGGCACCCTTATCATTAGCCATGGTTTATGAGTTAGCGAACGATGGAGCTAATGGTGCGGTAGTACTAATGAGCGGTACCGTGCGAAATCAGACCGACGGTAAGGGAGTAGAGTATCTAGAATATCAGGCTTATCAACCCATGGCGATCGCCGTTTTTCAGTCTATTGCAGCGCAGATCCGTAGTCAGTGGTCAGATGTTAACCGTATAGTGATTCATCATCGGGTAGGTAAGCTTGTGATTGGGGATATTAGCGTGCTGGTTGCCATCGGCGGTCCTCATCGGGGAGATGCATTTGCTGCCTGCCAATATGCTATCGATACCCTTAAGCATAATGCCCCGATTTGGAAGAAAGAGTGGTTTCAGGATGGTGCTAGTACCTGGGTTTCAATTGGTGCTTGTGAACAGAATGATGGTGGTGATTGCTGATATTAAATACAGCGCAAAACAAGCAAATTTCCTGCATTCACAAAGCGATATTTTTATTTAAATTACTACTAAAAAATCTGTGAGATTAACTAATATAGACAGAGAATAGTGTCGTATTTTACAACAGACGTATTCCTTTGCCTTTATTAAGAGACAGAGTGTATAATTCCAGAGCTGTTGAGGATTGCTGCAACCGATTTTCTGGTGCAGAGACTCAAAATAGGTGTGTTGAGAATATATGATTATTGTCTTGTCATGAAAACGATTAGTCTATTTTCAGGTGCTGGTGGTCTTGATATTGGCGCTAGAATGGCTGGCGCTGAAATTGTCTGTAGTGTGGATACAGATCTTGATTCGCTAAAAACCTTAAAGCTAAATGAAATTTCTAATCCGTCTACTCTTATTAATGAAGATATTTCAAACCTAACTGGCGAAGATATTCTGCGTCAATGCGGTCATAGTAAAAATGAGATTGAATTTTTAATTGGCGGTCCTCCATGTCAATCGTTTTCAAAAAACAATTACTGGACTAAATCTGGTGAAGAATCTCTCAGAAGGAAAAAACGGATGAAAAAAACAGCCGAAAATACTGGACGAGAATTCATTGGAGATATCACGCTGCCGAAAGCTAAAAAACGTTTAGACGTTCATGAAGATAAACGCACAAGTCTAGTCATGGAATATGCAAGGTTGATTGATGAAATATCACCTCGCGGTTTTTTATTTGAAAATGTCCAAAGTATTACTCATCCTAAAAATAAAAAATATTTATATGAATTTATAAATTACACAGAGAGATGCGGGTATAGAGTAAAAGAATTACGTTTGAGTAGCGAATTATTTGGAGTTGCTCAGAAAAGAAAAAGAGTATTTGTGATTGGACATAAACAAAAAGCTCTTGGAGAACCTGAAATCACACATTCAGATGATAACTCCGTATTTTTAAAACCTTTGATTACTTCTAAGATGGCTATACATAAATATAGATTTAAAAAATACTTTGAAGAAGGTGAAATAATTGAAGGTCGATGGAGTGAATATATTCCCGATATACCACCTGGAATGAACTACAAAGCCTTAACAAGCTGGGCAGGATATGAAAATCCCATATTTGAAGCTGAAACAAAATTTTGGAATTTTTTACTAAAACTACACCCAGACAAACCGTCTTGGACTATTGCGTCAAATCCTGGACCTTGGGTTGGTCCTTTTCACTGGAATAATAGAAGATTGAGAACAGTTGAGATGGCAGCATTGCAATCATTTCCTGATGATTACAAGTTTTATGGGTCTAGAAGAAGTCGAATTAGACAAATTGGTAATGCAGTACCACCTCTAATGGCAAAAGCTGTAATGGAAATATTAGTGAAATCATGAATAAAAAGTCAATTATAAGTTTATTCTCAGGGTGTGGCGGATTAGATATTGGATTTCACCAAAAAGATTTTTACAGCGCGATTTGCATTGAAAGCAATCCTGTTATGTGTGAGTCTTTACAGGCGAATAATGTTTCAGAAAATATTATTTGCAATGAAATTCAAAATATCTCTAATGAACAGTTAGAAAAAATATCTCAAATTAGAAAACATGAAGTAGACCTTATTTTGGGAGGTCCACCGTGTCCAGCGTACTCTAAGTCACGATTTTATAGAAAAGAAATGACTCATGGAACAGATGATCAATCTTTCCAAACTGTCAAAGAATACTTTAGGATAGTTGAGTTTTATAGACCAAAAATGTTTGTATTCGAGAATGTTCATACGTTTGCAGCAAAGCGGCAAAAGGGCGCTCTTGATTATGTGTTACAAACAGCATCTAAATTGGGCTATGATGTGGAATTTCAAATTCTCAATTCAGTTGATTATGGAGTACCTCAAAAACGTAAGAGAATATTCATCGTAGGAATACTAATAGGCAATCAATTTAAATTTCCCTTGCCGACACATAGAAACCCCGAAGACTGTACATTAATCAACCAACATTTGCCTGTCTGGAAAACAGCAGGTGAAGCAATCATGGATCTTGACATAGAAGAACATGATGCTAATCTTCCTAGACATTTTGCAGGTGGAAAACATCATCATTTACTCAAAGATATACCTCCAGGTGATAATTATCTTTTTTACACAGAAAAAAGAGGTCACAAAAAACCTCAATTTAAATGGAGATCAAGGTATTGGTCTTTTCTTTTAAAATTATCACCCAATTTACCTTCATGGACCATTCAAGCGCGTAGATCGAATAATATGGGACCTCTTCATTGGCGAAATAGAATCCTTACTATTGCAGAAATCAAACGATTGCAGACGTTTCCAGATAGCTATTTGCTAGCAGGAACAATTGAAAATCAATGGAGGCAAATTGGAAATGCAGTACCACCTTTACTAGCAGAATGCATAGCACATGAGGTTAAAACTGCATTAGATTGGATAGAGAAAAAACAAATGAAGGAGTCAAATAATGCCTGCTGTTTCGCCACGAATTATAGTAGATCGAATTGTTGAGGCTATTCAAGAATCTGGTGGTGTAGCTGCTTACGTTTCGGAGACAGTGAGAAATAACCCACGCAAATTTGTTTTTAGTTTATCTGGAAATACTTACAGTTTATGGGTATATATTTGGACACTTACATTTGGCGGTAGAGTCAAATTACCTGATGAGTATAGAATCCAAATGACAGGGGTATCTTCTCCACTACAGATAAATCCAGATTCGAATAGTTTGACTGTGCTTATGGGATATCATCCTGATTTTAAAATGTTTGCAGGTTTTGATTTAGCCAAGCATAGTACATTCACAATTGGCTCACCTTCGGTACAGATAAGCCTTCAAGCGATTCATTCAGCGTTACAAAATGGTTTATCTTTTGTCAGTAAAAATAATGATGAAATAGCTATTGGAGTAAGACCAGATCAGTTTCTAAACTACTGCCTAAACGCAGAGTCTTTGCATTTGCACGGAGCAAATAATGATTTCAAAAATTTGCTAACAAAGGCGGTTCAATCACAAGCAATATCAGAGCAAGACATTTCTGCTCTTGCAGTAGATAGGAAACTTATTGTAGAAAAAGTTCGTAGGTATTCGCGTAATGCTAACTTTAGAAAAGTTGTACTTAATGCTTACGACAACAGGTGTGCGGTAACAAGATTTCAATTACGTCTTGTAGATGCTGCACATATTTTGCCCGTTCATTCAGAAGATAGCAGCGATCTCGTCACAAATGGAATTGCTCTATCTCCTACTTTTCATCGTGCTTACGACAATTGCCTAATTTATTTGGATGAAAATTTTGTGATGAAGCTAAACGAAAAAAAATTAGATGAACTCAAACAACATCAACTAGATGCTGGAATTAAAGAGTTTCAATCATTTCTAAATAAAAAGATTTATCTTCCTATTGACTTGAATCAAAGACCAAGAAAAGAGTACATAAAAATGGCTAACAAGCACCGTCGAATACCAGGCTATGTGTAAAAGCTTTAATTTTATGCAAATTATTAGTGTTTACTCATGACCAGCATTCGAACGATTAATTTACTGCTTCAAGGCATTAGTATTGTCAGCTTGTTTCAGAGAACTAACTTTGACGTATCCTACTACTAGCATCGTAAAATCAATTGAACTTCATAACACCCTACTGTATCTCGATTTGGAAGAAAGAGTGGTTTCAGGATGGTGCTAGTACCTGGGTTTCAATTGGTGCTTGTGAACAGAATGGTGATTGCTGATTTGTGAAATGTAACCTAAAAGATATCTTTTGATGCATTCATTCTTCCTATGGCGCGATCGCTCTATCGTTGATTATTAAATCAATGAGGCTCCAAGAGCAAAACGTTGTTTATCAAATAATTTCAACAGCGGCTAAAATTAGAGCGAATTAGTCTCTAGTTTTAGCAAGCAGCGATGAAGATCTTATTTTTACATCCTAACTTTCCAGCTCAATTTCGTCATTTAGCTACGGTTTTAGGTCAGGATCAGCAGCATACGGTAGTTTTTGCAACAAATCGGCAACAGGGTCAGATTAAAGGAGTAAATAAGGTTATTTACACCAAATCTCGCGATGCTCGCCCAGAGACTCACCACTATGTAAGATCACTGGAAAATGCTGTTCTAGAGGCACAGGGGGTATATCGAATCGCTCAGAAGTTGAAAGACCAGGGATTCTATCCTGATGTGGTGTATGGTCACTCAGGTTGGGGACCAACTTTATTTATGAAGGATGTTTTTTCTAGGGCTACCTTACTTTGCTATTTTGAATGGTACTACAATGCCTATGGTTCAGATGCTAGCTTCGACCCCAGCGATCCCATCAATGCTGATGATGAGGCACGAATTAGAACCAAAAATGCTCCTATCTTATTAGATTTAGTGAGCTGCGATCTCGGTTTATCCCCTACGGCATGGCAGCGGGCGCAGTTTCCCCAAGAGTTTCAGCCCAAGATTAAGGTACATCACGACGGCATCGACACTAGCTATTTTAAACCGCTGCCCGAAGCAAAATTATTTCTGCCGCGAATTAATCTCGATTTAACCGAGGCGCAAGAGATTGTTACCTATGTGGCGCGGGGAATGGAACCTTATCGCGGCTTTCCCCAGTTAATTGAAACTATCTCTGTGCTGCAACAGAAACGACCCCAGTGTCACTTTGTCATTGTTGGGAAAAATCGCGTGGCGTATGGCAAGAATCTGCCTGATGGTCAGAATTACAAGGATTTAATGCTGGAAAAATTCCCTCTGGATCTCAATCGGGTACACTTCACCGATTTAATTCCCTATGATGAGTATCTTCAGGTCTTACAAGCCTCTGACGTGCATATTTATTTAACTCGTCCTTTTGTACTATCTTGGTCGATGCTGGAAGCGTTAGCTACAGGTTGCCTGATCGTTGCTTCTGATACTGCCCCCGTCACGGAGGTAATTGAAGATAATGTTAATGGCTTACTGGTCGATTTTTTTGATGTCCAGCAGATATGCGATCGCGTTATTGAAGCCCTAGATGATCCCCAGGGCATGGCAGCAATTCGGCAACGGGCGAGAGAAACTATCAAAGATAGATATGATTTGGCTACTTTACTTCCTCAGCATTTGCAGTGGATCAATGATGCGGCAGCTAGTAAATAGGTGAATTGGTTATTTATATTAAACTAGTAACTTAATAAATAAAAATAATTTAATGTCCGACATTCATAAATGAAAAATAAAACAAAAATTAATTTTAAAACTCTTGAGTTATTTTTGGAAACCTTGATCTGGAATTTCCGCTTCTTTATTCTTGCTCCCGTGATCTTTAGCCTGCTTAGTGCTCTTCGCTTAATCGTTATCGGTACTATTGATATTTGGGCAGGATTAACTATTGCAATTGATCCCCAAGATCCTGAAGGGGAAATGACAATCAAAACCGTAACCTACATTATCGGTGGGGTAGATTATTATCTTATTGGTATAGTATTACTCATTTTCGCCTTTGGTATTTATGAATTGTTTATTTCAGAGATTAAAATTAAACATCAGGTTAATTCCAGTATTCTCCAAAGTAATAGTCTAGAGGAACTAAAAGGAAAGCTGGTTAATGTTATTGTTGTGGCTTTAATTGTCAGTCTTTTTAAGCAAATGCTGAGTCTGGAAATTGGCAATTTAAGTGATGTACTCTACATTGCCATGGGGATTTTACTAATTTCTATTAGCCAGTATCTACTACATCTAAGCCATACCAAATCGAAAGAACATTTACCTCCTGAACATTCTAATAATCATAATTCTATCCAGGTTGAATCTATTACGAAGCATTGACTAAACTCTATCTTGAGCAAGAATCAACGATTAGAGTTAAATGATTAGGGAAAATGCGGTCTAAGATTGTAAAGTTATATTATAAATTTAATAAATCTTAATTCTTCTTGATGGCTCGCAATAATTGGCGTGAAAAATTTGACCTACCTCCCCTATTTTGGCTAACGGCATTAATTGTCTTAATCAATTCCATTAGCTTTACGGTCATTATTCCCTTAATTTATCCCTACGCCAAACAGTTTGGCTTAAGTGACCTACAGGCAGGATTATTAACTACCGCCTTTGCCCTCTCGCAGTTTATTGGCACTCCGATTCTGGGGCGGCTATCAGATCGTCTAGGTCGCAAGTATATCCTGGTTTTCAGCTTAGTCGGCACCGTAGTAGCAAATTTACTAGCTAGCGTTGCTGGAGTAGCCTGGGTATTGTTCGCCGCCAGGATTCTCGATGGTTTAACGGGGGGAAATACCGCAGTTGCTAGCGCCGTGATTAGCGACGTGACCACCCCTCAGCAGCGCCCTAAAGCTTTTGGAATTTTTAGTGCAACATTGGGGCTGGGTTTTGTAATTGGTCCGATACTTAGTTATTTAGGGCAGCAGTTGCCTACTCTGCCAGGAATTAACTCTCTGGGAATGAGCTTTCTCCTTAGTGCAGCGATCGCCGCTGTCGCAGTATTATTAACCTTGTTATTTTTACCTGAAACAGCATCCAGTACCCAGGGAAATTTTCAGTTAAGCTGGAGTGATTTTGCCATAGCCAAGATCGCCAAGTCAGCAACTAGACCCAAGCTGAGTCGCCTATTTATCCTCACTTTTCTCAACGGCTGTACCTTTACTATTTTTGCCTTTGCTTTTCAGCCATTTTTTCTCAATATTCTGCAACAGGATGCTAAGAATTTAGCGATTATGTTTGCCCTGGTGGGGCTTTTAGGATTTACCTCACAGATTTTTTTCCTAGAACCTTTGAGTAATAAATTTAATCTGATCAATATTATTGCCGTGACTCTAGCAGTACGGGGCATAACTTTCTTACTGATACCCACTTTTCCTATCTATGGGGCATTTATCATTATTCTAGTGGTTCTGGGGATGGTGAATGCTTTTCCCATGGCTTTAATCGACACTGTACTCTCTCTCAATGCTAAACCCCAAGAACAGGGAGAGATTTTAGGGATCAATTCATCTTATTTAAGCATTTCAAATGCGATCGCCCCAGTGATTTCAGGATTACTAGTCAGCCTGAGTTATACTATTCCCTTCTGGATTACGGGAGGCTTAACTATTCTGGTGGCTGGCTTTGCCTATCAGCTTAAATCCCAGTTTAAATCTAGCAAGGCAAAGGTTAATGTGTAACCTATAACCTATAACTCATAACCTATAACCTATAACCTATAACGAGGTTAGTCTATAAAATCAAAGCTCTAATACATTAAAAAATTAGGTGTAAGCTATAGCCAGCTTGCTTACTACTCATCACTTAGCTTAAAAAGTCGAATAACATTTTTGGCACAAGCCAAAAAATTCTAGGGTGTGGTAAAAAACCTTGAAAGTATGAGACTTTTCTAACTGCTTTTCTAAATCGTGAACAGGGCATTCATCAATGGGAATAGAAATACCACAGTTAACACAGGTCAAATGATGGCGATCGCTCTTAATGGAACTATAGACAGACTCGCCATTAGCCAGGGTACGAACTTGAACCTTGCCCTGTAACTTTAAAGCTTCAAGAGAACGATAAACCGTAGCCAAACCCATATCCTGATTACGATTACGCAGCTCAATGTAGAGATCTTGAGCTGAAATAGAACGCTGAAGACTCTGAAGTAATGTGATGATTCGCTCTTGAGAACGGGTACGTGGGGTTTTCATATTGGATTGGTAAACATCGAACCTTAGTCTATTTTAAGCCGTCGCTTGCCTTCTTGAGTCTAACCTGATCGAGAATAAAATTGTAGCATCTAAGATATCTACTGCTTCTGGAGTAAAAAGTAAAATAAATTCAGCCTAAACTATGTTGGCTGCTATCTCTAGCCAAAAATCATTTTCAAACAATACTTATTCTCCCAAAATAATATGATGATAAATGTTGAGCTTGCTGCCGATATTTTATGGCTCTATTTTAGTACTCAAAACACTTAAAAACTTGTTGATCCAGTCTGGATGTGCTGACCAGGCAGGTGCAGTTACTAAATTACCGTCAACGTAGGCATTGGAAAAGTCATCATTATTAGCTATCCAAGTTTCCCCAGCTTGTTCCACGTCGAGACTAACTGCGGGATAAGATGCACCAAATTTGCCCTTCAGAACACCTGCTGCCGCCAGTATTTATGGACCATGGCAAATTGCAGCTACAGGTTTATTTGATTGAAAAAATTTCTGGGTGATCTTGATGACCAACCATCAGTAACATCTGAAATGGCACCGTTATCCCATAATCTTCAACAAAGTCACCCACCAGCATTAAAATTTTTTTCTGTGCCATGATATTTTCCTCTTAAGCTAATTTTAAAAAACCTCAAATAGCTGACTATAAAAATCACCCAGTAAAAGTAATATTAACCTCAGATTAATACCATAGAAAGTTATTATATTTTAGTTTAAGATTGATTTAACAATAGTCAAGATTATCAAATGCGTCGGATATAGAAAGTATAATCATCTTGCTTTGCTACCGCGTTGATCGTTATATTGAATCAGAAATAAAGGAAATAGTAAAATTAAAATTTTAATTTTTAGGATATTCTAATATGCCGATATAAAAAAAGCTTAAGCTAATAACAAGAAGATACTAAAATTTACCGTTAGTCCTAAATTTTGGCGTTAAATAAACTGTTAAACAAATATAGCAATTCCCATATTCATGAGGTACAGTAGCAGCAATGAATAAACCAATTGCGAATATCATCTTTTGTGACCTTTGACATAGAATCAACTATAGCATCAAGTAAATCAGGATATGTTCTCGCTTTCAGTTTTCTTAAAGAGGCTTTAATTTTAGACCAAAAATTTTCAATAGGATTAAACTCTGGAGAATGAGGAGATAAATAAACTAACTTAGCACCTACTGATTCAATCAATACTCTAATTAATAATGCGATCGCAATAATTACAGCATCTATTATGCTTATCTTCTAAGTATTAACTATCAATTCAAAAAATTACGTTATAGTTGTTGACTAGATTTCAGCTAGGCGATCGCTTTTAGTTTCTGGAAAAGGAATTATCGGCACTTCAGAGGGAGTTCTCCAAAACCTGAGAATTGGGGAATTATACAAAATGTAACTTACGGAAAAGCAGAAGGTAACTAGAATTAAAGGCGGTAAGATTTACTTAGTTTCAGGATGCATGACTATAGGTGTACCCATTTCAGTAATTAGGTTAGAAATTTGTCTTAAGTTATCAGCACTCGGATCGAGGGTAGCTAGATTAG
Organism: Cyanobacteria bacterium J06621_8; assembly: GCA_038524995.1. Taxonomy (GTDB): domain Bacteria; phylum Cyanobacteriota; class Cyanobacteriia; order Cyanobacteriales; family Xenococcaceae; genus Waterburya. The sequence continues at coordinate 18,043 of JBCBIE010000063.1, read as the reverse complement.
CGATCAATTCACTAATTTGAACTGTCGGATCACTAGAAATGCTTTGGAAAATAAATGGGTTTTGTTCCATGATTTCGATGACAGAAGATTGCAGTTCAGGAGTAATCGTTACTGGTGGAGTAAATCTGTCAGGTTCTACCTCATTAAATGCTTGTCCGCTCGCAGTTAAAATAGAGTAATTAATCTGATCGAAGTCAATACTCTCACTTGAGAAGTCATTAGGAAGAAAAGTTCCTCGGATTTCTGGCTGAAGCAATACTGGGACTTTTTCTGCTTCAGTTTGAGAACCTGAAACGCCAAGGGCTGGTACGCTCAACTCCAAAAAACCTCTTATTTCTAATTCTGGTTCTGGATCGCTGAGAATTTCAAAAGTTAGTTTTGGAAGTAATTGCACTGTAGCTGTCTGAGATGCTGGCAAAGTGAAATCGCCTCTTAAATTCTTAGTATTAGTAATAGAAACTTGTTGATTATTTAATGGTAAATTTGCTCCCGCTATATCATAAATTAGAGCCACGTTATCTGCTGTAGCACCAGAAAAAGTTCTATTGGGATCATTAGGGTCAGGAGGAAGGCTTGAGCGAAAATTGAAGCGGAAACGAATATCTTCAGACAAAAGATTTGTAATTGTTAAAAAGTATCCTTGTACGACGCGACGTGCTACGCCACTAAAGGCAGCAGGAATCGGCTCGCGAGGCGCTATAGGCTTAACTAATAGTTCAAAGGTAGAAACATCGATTTTTATTGTAATATATTGAGTGCTACATAATTATATTTACCTTATACGCTTATTCATATCCAGGAATTTTTAAAATTATTTAATATAGGCAATATAAGTTTATATATTACGTCTGATGTAAATTAGAAAAGAGTAAGGACAAGACAAACAAGCGATCATCGTCCTCCACATTCTTCATGTCAAAAAAACAGGAGAGTGGGAAATAAGAGTGTATATAGCTACAGCTCATCAATTAGACTTGGAAGGTTATCTAGAAAAAGTTAATGAAAAATTGCCAAAAAATTAACTTAGATTAATAATGCGATCGCCCTCTCTTCAGAGAATCTAGAAGATATCTGCGCCTCATTGCACACTGAAAATTTAATATTTAAGCCTAACTGCCAGGCTTATGTTCAATGATAGATGCTAAATGTAACATGGTTAACCATTCATCAATATTGGATTACATTATAGGAGAATCTTAGAGTCATTATTTAACGAAGCGAATAGTAAGCGAATGGTTAATTATTCCACCATTGTCGATATTCTTCTGGATCAATCGAGCAATAAGCGCCAGCATAAGGCATTTACCTTCTTAGCCGATGGGGAAAATGAGTCTGGTAGCTGTACCTATCAAGAGCTGGATCTTCAGGCGAGAGCCATTGCGGTAGAGTTATTAACCAAAGTTAAGCCAGGCGATCGCGCTTTGTTAATCTATCCCTATAGTGCTGGGCTGGAATTTATTGCAGGCTTCCTGGGCTGTCTCTATGCTGGAGTTGTTGCCGTTACTGACTATCCACGACAGCATATTAAGTCTCTCAGTCAATACCAGAATCGTATTGTTGACTGTCAGGCGGCGATCGCTCTAACAACTCAAGAGTTTGCCGACAGGATTAAGGGGCAGCTACGCTCAAATCCAGGAATGGTGCTTAAGCTCAAGGCTCTACCCTGGATTGCCAGCGATCGGGTTAATCGGGAATTAGCTCAACAGTGGCAAATGCCAGATATCTCCCCAGCAACTCTAGCATTCTTGCAGTATACCTCTGGCTCTACAGGTCAGCCTAAGGGAGTTATGGTAACTCACGGTAACGTACTCCATAACTCTCAGGTGATTTATCAAGCCTTTGGACATCACGACCAAACTAGAATTTTAATGTGGCTGCCGATGTTTCATGACATGGGTTTGATTGGTGGGGTGATGCAGCCTCTATTTGCGGGGCTTCCAGCAGTTTTAATGTCTCCCATTGCTCTATCGCAAAAGCCTTTTCTCTGGCTCCAGGCGATGTCTAAATATCAAATTACCACCAGTGGAGGACCCAATTTTGCCTATGATCTACTGTGTCAGAAAGTAACGGAGGAACAGCGGGCAACTCTGGATCTAAGCCATTGGGAAGTGGCATTTTCAGGGGCTGAACCGATTAGGGCAGCAACCCTGGCTAAATTTGCCGAACTATATCAGCCCTGTGGCTTTAACCCAAAAGCATTTTATCCTTGCTATGGTATGGCAGAAGCTACCTTGTTTATTACGGGGATTGAAGCGCAGCAAAAGCCCAAGGTAATTTACCTTGAGAAACAAGCTTTAGGGGAAGATCGGGTAGTTCCCGTGACTCCTGAACATCCTAACGGGAAAGCGGTGGTAAGCTGCGGGCGTACCTGGTTGGGAGACGAGGTAATTATTGTTGAACCTGAGCAAAAGGTTAAGCGTGCCGAGAATCAGGTAGGAGAGATTTGGGCAGCAGGTTCAGGAATTGGTCAAGGATACTTTCAGAAGCAGGAGCAAACCGCAGCCACTTTTCAGGCTACTCTAGCCAATGATCCTAGTCGATCTTATCTTCGTACAGGTGATTTAGGATTTATCCAAGATGGTGAATTATACATTACGGGAAGGCTCAAGGACATGATGATCCTCTGGGGGCGCAATCATTATCCCCAGCACATTGAAGAAACCGTGGAAAATAGTCATCCTGCCCTTCGCCCTAATCATGGTGCAGCATTTAGCATTGAAGTTAACGGGGAGGAACAGCTAGTAGTGGTACAGGAAGTTAACCGTACTGCCCTGCGAGAGCTTAATGCAGAAGAAGTAATTGGGGCGATTCGTTTAGCGGTGGGGGAACAAAACATGGCTAATGTTTTTGCCGTTGCCTTACTCAAAACAGGAAGCATTTCTAAAACTTCCAGCGGCAAAATCCAGCGTCGCGCCTGTCAAAGTATGTTTCTAGATCGCACTCTGAACACCTTGGCACTGTGGCAACAGACGGAAGTTACCGAGACTGACATTACTGATTTGGCAGGGCAATTTTATAGTGATTAATTGTTTGGTTAGTAGTTAGGAGTACTCCTGTTAAACATGAAAACTATCTCCCTAGCTAGTTTCGAGAAATGGTATTAGATACACCACTGATTGCGGCGAGGAGTACCCAAGCAATAGTATTGATTCGCAAATCAAAGACGGTTAAGTCAGTCAAATTAAACAAAATATAGCAGCTAAAGGCGATCGCATAGCTAAGTAAAATCAGCGGTGAATCCCTACTAGACCAATTTTTTATTAGCACCCCTGCGCGCACCATAATTGAGCCTACTAGTACCGTTAATAATACCGTTGCTAAGATACCCGTTTCTGCCCCTAGCATGATCCAAAGATTGTGGGGATGACCAAACCAGAAGTTCATTTTTGCCTCATAGAGAGGAGTAAAATTCCGCAGTCCCCAACCGAAAATAGGTCGTTGCTGGATTAGTTCCCCACAAAACTGCCATTGGGTAACTCGCAAAGTCTCTACAGGACGGTCGTAGAGCTGATCGGATAATCTTTGCCAAATAAAAGCAGGTACAATCAAACGTAGCTGAGTTCCCCCCAGGTTGGGAACAAAGGAAGCCCAGCCCACTACTGTCGCCGCACCAACCACTCCCCATACCAGCCAGCGCCACCCCAGATAGACCGCGTAAACCATAAAGCTGAATACTGCTAGACCCCAGGCGTTGCGAGAGCTAGTTAAGATTAAACCGTCAAGATCCGCCAGTAAAATTAACCCCAACAGCACTAAAGTTAGACCTTGCTGTCGAGTTAGTTTTGCCCCTCTAGTTTGCCAAGTATCCAGCAATAAGCCTCCAGTCAAAGTAAAAGCGATCGCCAGGTAAATAGCCAGAAAGTTAGCATAAATAAATACCGCTGACATTCTCCCAGCAGGCTCTCCCAGAGGAACTAAATCCCAGCCTAAAATTGATTCGATAATTGTCGGCGTTGCCCAACTGCCATACATTTGTCCTAAACCAAGGACAACAATCGGTAAGGAAGGGAGTATTAACAGCCAAGATAGCCGTTTTAACTGCTGAGGAGTAGTAATTAGCAGCCGAAGAGCAATAAATAAGGCAAAAAAGGGCAGAAAGTTAGCTAATCCTAGCCAAGCTTCTGAGGGATACTCGGCTAACAAGCAACTGATAATCAAGAGCCCAGTCAGCCCAAAAAATCCCTGATTTAATTTATTTTGAATGATTTTCTGGTGGTTAAGGAGCCAGATATTGAACAACACTATTACTAGTCCCAGTGCCCCCAAAGCAGGGAACAAAGGCAGAATAAAAATACTCAGACTAAAACCCAGCCAGTCATAACTAACTTTGGTTTTTAACTTATCAAACCACATTAATTCAAGTTGCTGATAAATATAGAAAATATTCTCATGAGTTTCTAATAACTATTTATGATGGATAAATGTTGGTTCATAGAAACAGAAAATGATTAGCTAAGTAAGTAGGGCAAGATAAAGTCACGTAGGTTAAGAAAGATAGATTTAGTTACAGCTATTGCGACTAATAACTAACAGCCTTAACTAATTGATTTTATTTACACCAACCTACTTAACAACTAGTCAACCATTCTCCACCAAATAATATAAGATTTTGTCTTGGCAATCAGCCCCTCATGGGAGATCTTGCAAGCCATTGTCAGGAACGTTAGAAACCTGTCTCTGTAGACTAACAAAGGATAAATTATAGTCAGTAATCGAAGATAGTAAGGCTCCCCTGGCGGTAGTTAACTGAGTTTGCGCCTCAATTACGTCGGTTTGGGTACCAACCCCCGCCTGAAAACGCAGTCTCGCCAAACGTAAACTCTCTTCGGCTAATTCCACTTCCTTCGTTGCAGTACCGATATTGCTTAAATTAGCTTCTAAGGTGAAAAAAGCCTGTTCTACGGCAAACCGAATTTGATTGCGCTGGTCGGCAAAAGCGGTTTCTGCAATTGCTACGTCTGTTCTTGCCTGTCTCGCCCCAGCAGCGGCAGCCCCACCATCAAATAATGTCCAGGATAAGGTTACTCCAACAGCGTAGCTATCGGTAATATCAAAATCGTCTTCAAAGTCATCGCTAGTAGAGTAACTAGCAGAAGCGCCGAGAGTTGGTCTGACACTAGAAAGAGCAATTTTACGGGCTTCTTCACTAATTTCTCTCTGTAGTAAAAATTGTTCCAACTCAGCACGATTTTGGAATGCCATAATGATCGTTTCAGATAAGGGAACTTCCCAAGCCCCTGCTGTTTCAATGGCATCTGCGGTGGAAATCCCTGTCTCATGGGAAACACTCAAAGTTTCGGCTAGCTGCCTGCGGGCAATATTCTGATTCGCAAAGGCAGTATTGAGACTTTGCTGCGCCTGAGATAATTCTACTTCCGCCCGCAGAACGTCAAACCTAGTACCCAGCCCTGCTCTTTCTAGAAGCTGTGCATCTTTTAGGGTTTGAGAGGCATCTTCCACCGCCGCTTCCTGAATTGCTACCTGAGCAGTGGCATTTTGCAAATTATAGTAGTTGGAAGATGTTTCCAGGCGAGTTTCTTCCACTGCTATTTCTAGGTCCAGCTCGCTGGTAGTAAGCTGCTTTTCGGCACTCCTAATACTTGCTCCCCGTAAACCACCAGTGAAAAGATTATAGTTAAGGGTAATGCTATTGGTGTAGACAAAGTTACTATCTTCGGCTGAAGATGCTGTAACGCTAGTAATAGCAGCCTCGGCTTCTTCTTCAGTGGCACCAGCAGCAACTTGACCATCAATGACTTGCTGGAGGTTACTATCAAGAAAGGCACTATCACTAAAATTAAGACCGCTAGATATGCCAAAAACAGGAAACAAAGCGGCTCTTTGCTCTCTCAATTCTGCCTCTGCACCCTCCACTGCTAAACGAGCCTGCTGAATTGTTCGATTGTTGTTTAGAGATAGCTCGATCGCCTGTTCAAGGGTAATGGGCTGCTGTAGATCGACCTCAACTTCATCAGGTTGGGTAGGAAATGACAGTGGATTACCGCTAGGATTAAGTTTTTCCGTACTGGGAATTGGTTCTTGGGCTGGTTTAATAATTTCAGGGCTGACTTCCCCAGGACTGATATTTTCAGGAATGGTTAATTCTGCCTGAGCGATTTGGGGAGGAATCAAGGTATCAAAAGACTGAATATTCTGTCTTAGTACCAGCCCTTGGGGAAAAGCAGATTGAGCTGTCTTTAATACTGGTGCTACGTCCAGGCTCTGATCATTATTATCAGATAGCTGATAGCCATTAAAATCTGCCTGCGGTGTAGTTTTGGCATTGGCGATGGTGACATTACCAATGGCGATCGCCGTACCGAAGCTTAATACTTGAATTAATTTATTGTTATTACCCACTCCTCAACTCCTTGTTTGACTAGGACGTTTCTAAGTAAAAGATCGCGCCAGACATCGGGTTTTTGGGCAAATTTTACTAGTTTGGGCATAAGACTTGCTTGAATCAACCCTAACTTGCTGCATGATAGTTATCGGATCTCTGACCAGGAAACATAGACAATTCTATCCTCGCCACCGTATTTATGACCAACGCCCACAGATTACAATTAAAGGGTCAAAATTCTGTGAGTTCTCTATTTCCCTACTCTTAAAGTTTTCAGATTTACTTTACAAACAATTGCTAATATTGCACCAGGCTAATTAGCGGCACTTCAGGCAGCTTACTTCTGCCCTCCAAAGCCAATAATTCAATCACGAAGGCAAACCCAATAATCTCCCCTTGAAGTCCCAACAATAGCTCTACTGTTGCCTGTGCCGTGCCCCCAGTAGCCAATAAATCATCAACAATTAATATTTTGGAACCTGGGGCGATCGCATCCTGATGAATCTCCAGGCGATCGGTGCCGTATTCTAATGCGTAATCAATCCCCTGAACCTGGCTCGGAAGCTTTCCTGGCTTACGCACGGGAACAAAACCAGCATTAAGCTCATAAGCCAGCGGGGTAGCAAAGATAAAGCCCCGCGATTCTATACCCACAATATAGTCTGGAGCTAGATTAGCAGTTTTACAGGCTTCTTTTAGCCGTTCAATAGTGAGGCATAAGCCTTGAGGATCTTTTAATAAAGTTGTAATATCGCGAAAGATAATTCCTGGCTGAGGAAAATCTGGTATATCACGAATCAAAGATTTGAGTTCCATGGGTATTGGATAAATAAAAGTCAATAAATTAGACTAGATTGTTCTGGGGAACTAATAGCTGTGGCATCATAGCACCAGCGATATATTTGTTATCCTCGACAAAGAACCATCAAAAATAACTTAGAACTTGGGACTTAATTTTATAATGAGCCAATCTGCCAGTTTAGAATCTGATTTTCCCGATTCTGGGGATAGCGTCAGCACCGCCCCGATTTTAAATAATTTACCAGATATAGTTCTCCCTTCTAAGGGTTGTTCTCCTCATACCCAACAACAAATTGATCTCTTGCTGTTGGCATTAGAGGCTCTGGAGTTGGGAGCCTCAGAAAAGATGCTGGCGACGGCAAAACAGCTAGGCATTGAACAAATTATCCAACATCGCGTCAATCTGTGGCGGATGCGCTGTAGTAATCCCTGGCGACGCTCCTACAACAGAGATTTACTAAGCTTAGACCAGGCAAAGGCTCTCGTCATTATTGCTACCTATCGTGCTAAGGATTTAGTAGTTATGATTAGACAGCTAATATTGGCAGAGCAGCAGATGCGGGACAAAAATCTTCCTGTGGATAATCATTTTCGTCTTTCTGAATATTTGGAGAGATTTAGGGCTCATTTTCGTAGTCGGATGAACTCCCGTCGTGCTAAAGTTTCAGCCTATCTCAGTTCAGAAGACCAGCTTAATGAGCTAGCCTTAACTTTACTAAAAAAGCTTTTGTTCTGTACTGGGACGAGCGGCATGCAGCGAGTCTGGTTTAGTCTATTTGATGGTGAAGTAGCGTAAATGCCCATGTTTGGAGCTGTAATTTTGCAATTTAAAATATGAAACGACAATACATTTTGCCTAACTGTAATCTGGTTTTAGAAGGGGTTGAAGACCCTGATACAGAAAATGCTGATATTTTGAGTGGACAGGCTCCCTTATCTACCCTTACTAATGCTGAGTTTCTGCTGCTTAACTCTAACCAGAAACTAAGTGGCGGCAATATTTTTTGGCAAAATCTCACCCATACCGTCAGCAACTATGCTCAAGGTGTACTCAGTGGCTTATTCCCCCCTCATCAAGGAACGATGGACTATCCCCGCATCTCCCTCCAGCCAGTTCCCGAAAAGCATTGTCATCGCCTAACCCTTGAGCCTGAGCCCAATAGTGAAGAACCCACGACTTCCGTCGATCTGACTACGATGGAGCTTTTTGATCTCGTTGATGCGATCGACCAATTCTACGCCGATACTCTAGCCTTACCCCAGATGACTCTGGAACTGCATTCGGTGAGTAGACGCTATCGTCAGCCAGAACAACCCCTTAAGGAAAGACTGACTCCTGTGGCAATTGGCTTCTCTAGCCTGGCGATCGCCGCAGGAGCACTATTTATGATCCCCCCTCCTGAAACTGCCCCCCCACAATCACCTCCCGTTAATCAAACCATCGAAACTGAACCAGAGCCAGCTCCCGAAACAACTCCAGAAACTAATCAATAAAGCTAATCGTCATCTAAATCAATATAATATTTATAAATTAATATATGTATAAAAATCGAAATATTTAATAATGCCCCAGACTGCCCTAAATTTAATTGCCATTGGCATTTTCCTGATGACCATGACTTCTTTGCTTGGTCCAATTTTTCAAATTCCCCCTGTTGTTCCCGCAGCTCTCACCTTTGGCATTTTGAGTTTAGCCACAGCGGATACTCTAAGCTGGAATAGTCGGGGAGTTTCCCTGCTGCTAGATTTATTTGCCTCTGCTGAACAACGTCAAAGGATTATTTACCATGAAGCTGGTCATTTTTTAGCGGCATATTTTCTGGGTATTCCTATTACAGGCTACACTTTAACGGCTTGGGAAATGATCCAGCAGGGGCGATTGGGTCAGGGTGGAGTTAGTTTTGATACTGATTCTTTAACCACAGAAAAGTTCGAACTGGAAAAAATGCGCCTAACTTTGGAACGCTTTTGCACCGTGTGGATGGCTGGAGTTGCTGCGGAACAAATGATTTATGGTGATTCTCAGGGAGGGGCAGAAGACCGTCAGCAATTAAAGCAAGCCTTGATGATGGCAGGGTTACCTGAAATTGGTTATGGTCCAAAAGAACGCTGGGCAGAGCTTCAGGCAGCAAATCTTTTGAGTAGACATCAGGAATCATACAGCGCTTTAGTTGAAGCTATGACTCAAAGAGCTTCTGTTGAGGAGTGCTATGGAGTGATCCAAAAGCACTGTGATGCTGACAGCGAAAAGCTTGCAGCTTAGTGAGATCATCTTAGTGTTAGATTACTGATTACTCAGCTATCCACAAACCGCGATTAATACACCAAAGCTATTTTTACTGATCTAAACCTCGTCCATTCAGAAAACTGTAGTTTTATCTCTAATGCCTATTCCCTCTTCCCCGTTACCTGTTACCTTCTTACGAAGTTTGCTCAACGGGGGGAACCCCCGCAACGCAACTTCGCGCTGTTACCTCGAACAGATATCTTTAAAACTCCTGGTTTCAACAGCGTGGTTGTATAAGCTGAGGAGACCTCAGCATACCCCACGCTCAAACTAGATGCGGTTTAAGTTCAAAAGTTACACCTCGTTAAAGTTTGTTCGATTTTACTGTAGTTGCTCTAACATTTGGAGCATTTTTACTGCTGGTACATGTACCTGCATATTATTTTGCTGTTGAGATAAATAAATGGCTTTTTTAAAATCTTCTCTGCTCTGAGAAATATTATTTAATTTATAGTAAATAAAACCTCGTCCATAATAAGCTCCAGCAAATTCTGGATTAAGGATAATAGCTTGATTATAATCATATAGCGCCTTTTCTTTTTCTCCTAATTTATTATAAAAAGTACCGTGACTATTGTAAGCAATAGCATAATTTGGGTCGAGTATAATAGCCTGATTGTAATCAGATAATGCCTTTTCTTTTTCTTCTAGTGCAGAGTAAAGATTACCACGACTATTGTAAGCAATAGCATAATTTGTGTCGAGTATAATAGCTTGATTATAATCCGCTAACGCCTTTTCATTTTCTCCTAATTCAGAGTAAAGAATACCTCGATTATTGTAGGGTTTAGCAAATTTTGTGTCGAGTATAATGGCTTGATTATAATCCGCTAATGCATTTTCTATTTCCCCTGATCGATGGAAAACCATCCCGCGATCATTATAACTTATTGCTAATCCTTTCTTTTCTCTGTCGTCTAATCCTAATTCAGAGTAAAGAATACCGCGCCCATTATAATTTATTGCATTTCGAGGATTGCCATCTATATTTTGAACTAGATTAGTTGACGAGGGATTTTCTAATGCTTTTAGGCGGAAAGAAACACGGGAGTTTGACCAATTTTCTGATTGTTCCCAATAACCATGATTAAAATTGTTTTGGACATCAGCATGACTATTAAATCCCGTGCTGATAAAACATAAGGTAGTAATCGTAAATAAGTGGGACTTCATAGCTAATTTTTTATGTTTAAAAGTTAATCTATTATTTTTTATACCTTGTAAAGTAAGTCTTCAAGCATTTCATTAAATAAACTTTATACAGTCGGCGTTAATAAAAAAGCGTCCAACAAACTTAACTTTGCTGAACGCTCACTGAATAGATGGGAAATTAATCTAAACAGCTTTAATGTAAAACGGCATAACTAGAGTAACTGTTTCTCTACCGTGAAAATCTGACATAGCCTAACTTGTTACTTATTTACTGACCAGCAGCGACACTAGTCTATACTTTTAACTCTTCTAACATTAACTTAGAACGTTTAATATCTTCGGGAATAGAGATTGGATAATCACCAGTAAAGCAGGCAGAACAGAAATGATTGGTGTTTTCTAGGGTTGCCTGGAGCATGCCATCCCTAGTGAGGTAGGCTAAAGTATCTACACCAATAATTTCTGCTATCTCCGACACCGAGTTAGTTGCAGCAATTAATTGATCTTGGGTGTCAGTATCAATACCATAAAAACAAGGATGAGTTACAGGGGGAGAAGAGATTCTCATGTGTACCTCTAATGCTCCTGCTGCTCTAAGAGCCTTGACAATCTTTTTACTAGTTGTCCCTCGCACAATCGAATCGTCGATGATGATAATTCTCTTACCCTGCAAAGCATCTTTGAGGGTGTTAAGCTTCATCCGAATTCCTGCTTCCCGCATACTTTGGGTTGGCTGGATGAAGGTACGTCCCACGTAGCGATTCTTAATCAGTCCTTCTCCATAGGAGATTCCAGATTCGCGAGAAAACCCTATCGCCGCTGGAATTCCCGAATCAGGAACTCCAATTACTAGGTCGGCATCCACCTCTGATTCCCTAGCTAGCTGTCTGCCAATACGCACCCGATAGCTATAAAGAGTTTCATTGTGCATCACGCTGTCAGGACGGGCAAAATAAATCATCTCAAACACACACAGCTTTCTCTCTACCTGCTCAGTCCACTGAATGGAAACCATCCCAGAATCGTTAATCCAGACGAGTTCCCCTGGCTGCACATCACGAACGTATTCTGCACCAATAATATCTAAACCACAGGTTTCGGAAGCTAAAACGTATCGTGGCTTGTTGGGATCTTCTGTCTCTAGTACACCAATCACTAAGGGACGAATTCCGTTGCGATCGCGAGTTCCAATTAAGCCTTCAGGAGTGGCAATAGTCAGGCTATAGGCACCATTAGCCAGCTTAAAGGCGCTAATCGATCCCTGAATCCAGTCTTTGCCTCGGTTGACTTCATCGGCAATTGTTAGAGCAATCATTTCCGAATCCGTAGAGCTAATAAAATTAGCCTCCCTAGCAGTTAAATGCTTTTTTAGTTCAACAGTATTAACTAGATTACCGTTATGAGCCAAAGCCAGCTTGCCCAACCTAGTATCTAAAACCACAGGCTGGGCATTTTCTTTGAGACTTGAGCCAGTTGTGGAGTAGCGGGTATGCCCGACCCCCATCACAGCTGCTTCTCCCGCAAGCTGACTGAGAATTTCTTCGCTAAATACCTGAGATACCAAGCCCATGTCCTTATGACACTGGATATCATTCTGGCTATGAGTGGCAATTCCTGCTGATTCTTGCCCTCGATGTTGCAGGGCGTAGAGCCCGAAGTAGGTTAGCCTAGCAAGATCAAAAATTGCTTCAGGGGCATAAATCCCGAACACCCCACAGGCTTCTTCTGGTTTATCGCTATGCTCTAGATTCGTTAAAGCATCTAAACCTTCCATCCCATCAAAAGACCCTTGTGGCATCATGCTACTGGCTTGCTCCTACCATATAGTGTTGATTATATACTCTTTTAGAAAGATGCTTGTTACATCTTTTAGGCTAACTGGTTTGAAAAATAACTTAATTATTGGTTCAACCTTAACTAGAAATAGTTAAAATCTCTAGCTTTCTTAAGCTTTAGCCAGCTGTCTCGCATCAAGTTGTGCTTGCACCATCTATAGCTACTAACCTATTCTTTATTGCCTGTTGCCAGACAACTCCCAACAAGCCAATCTTAACATTAATTAAAGAAAGATTATCATTTGTTAAAATCTTTAGCATCGATTCATTAGCTTGACCCGAAGTCACCTGACCAATAGCATACCAGCTGTCTGGCAGATTTTTATCTAAGTAGGTTTCCCAAGCATCAACCGAAGCAGAGGGTACGGATACCAGAACTTGGCTGGTAACTTCGCCAAATAATGCTTCATCCAGACGTTCAGCGGTGGTTATGGGAATCTTGACCGTAGCTCCTAGCCCATTGCCGATACAGGCTTCTGCCAACGCTACTGCTAGTCCTCCCTCCGCTAAGTCGTGAGCTGAATTAATCCATCCTTGGCGAATACCGTGACGACAGGCTGCCTGTACTTTGGTTTCGAGCTGGAAATCAACAATGGGAGGAGTGCCCGCTACAGTCTGATGCACTGCCGCTAAATATTCTGAGCCTCCTAAAGATGACTGAGAAGATTGAGCAACAGAACGCCCCAGGAGATAGATGAGATCTTCTTCTGTAGTCCAAGATTGTCCGCAAATTTTAGAGATATCAGGAACTAAACCTACCATGCCAATAACGGGAGTCGGATAGATTGGCTGGGGGTTACCTGAGCTATCTAAAGTTTCGTTGTAAAGAGAGACATTGCCTCCTGTTACTGGGGTACCCAGGGCGCGACAGGCATCGGCAACGCCACGACAGGCATTTGCCAATTGCCAGTAGCCTACTGGTTTTTCAGGACTACCGAAGTTGAGGTTGTCGGTTACGGCTAAAGGTTCGGCTCCCACACAGCTTAAGTTACGGGCTGCTTCTGCCACTGCCGCTTTAGCTCCTTCGTAGGGGTTCAGATAAACATAGCGGGGGTTGCAGTCAGTAGTAGCGGCTACGCCAATCTTACAGTCTCCAGGTTTCGCAGCAACAGGGCGAACTCTGATCACTGCCGCATCGGCACCACCAGGAAGAAGAATCGTATTATTTTGCACCTGATGGTCATACTGCCGATAAACCCACTGTTTAGAAGCGATGGACGGAGTATCCATTAACTGCAAAAGAATTTCATTCCAGGTTTTGTAAGTTCCCAGAACATCAATCCCTTGATAATCACATCCAGGGAGACTATCTGCTGTCCAGTCGGCAGCTTCTTGAGCGTAGGCAGGAGGCTCAGATAATAATTCCCGATGATAGATTGGCGTATCATCGGCTAGTGCCGTGGCGGCAACCTCCGCTGCAATTTCACCCTGATAAAGAATTCTGACTACTGGTTCGGCAATTACCGAGCCTGCCACCACCGCCTGGAGTTCCCACTTATGGAAAATATCAATTAGCTCTTGTTCCCTGCCTTTTTGGGCGACAAACAACATCCGTTCCTGGGACTCGGATAGTAGATACTCATAGGGGGTCATGGCTGTTTCTCGGGCGGGAATTAAATCAAGATCTAGCTCAATGCCGACTCCCCCCTTATCAGCCATTTCGGAGGTAGAACAGGTTAATCCTGCGGCACCCATATCCTGAGCGGCAACCACTGCCCCAGTTTTAAAGGCTTCGAGGCAGGCTTCTACTAAAGATTTTTCTAGAAAAGGATCTCCCACCTGTACCGCAGGGCGATCATCCATGGAGTCATCGGTTAGTTCGGCACTGGCAAAGCTGGCTCCTCCCATGCCGTCTCTACCAGTTGTTGAGCCGACGTAGAGCACTGGATTGCCAATACCTGATGCACCAGATTTTACAATTTCCTCCGTCTCCATCAGCCCCAACGCCATGGCATTAACTAAAGGGTTGCCATTATATGCTGGGTCAAAGTAGATTTCTCCTGCTACGGTGGGCACGCCAATACAGTTGCCATAGTGGGCAATCCCCGCCACTACTCCCTGAAAGATGCTGCGGGTTCTGGCATCTGACAAATCACCAAATCGCAAGGAGTTGAGAATCGCAATGGGACGAGCCCCCATAGTGAAAATATCTCTTAAGATTCCCCCCACTCCTGTGGCTGCGCCCTGAAAGGGCTCTACCGCCGAAGGGTGATTGTGAGATTCAATTTTGAACGCTAGTCTCAGACCATTTCCTAAATCCACAACTCCTGCATTTTCCCCTGGTCCCACAAGTACTCTTTCTCGGTCAGCACCACAGGCTTTACCTGTGGTGGGAAACTGACTTAGTAAGGGTCGAGAATTTTTATAGCAGCAGTGTTCTGACCACATTACGCCAAACATACCTAGTTCGGCTTGGTTGGGATGACGACCTAAACGATGGACAATTTCTTGATATTCCTCTGGTTTAATACCTTCTGCGGCGATTTCTTCAGCATTAAAAGGGATAGACCCAATCTCAGACATACAGCAAATATAAAAGCTAGGGGCAAAGGTTTATTGTATCTAGTCTTATGCTGATTAAATCATGATTTTTCTTATTCTTGAGTTACGAAGGTTTAATTTTTGTGTTTCAAAAAGTTGACCTGAATTGGTTATGACGAGGTGCTGACGATAGCTATTTGAGTCTAAGTACCAGTCAATGATTTGCTCAAATATTTATCAGCTAAGCTTTTGCAGATTTTATTAGTTTAAAAGAGTTAAAAGTTTGCTTTTAAGCTCCATTTAATGACAGAATAATAATATGAAAGCTCAAGCAAAATTTAAGTTTAAATATTCTTTTGGGATCAAAGAAAAAAGATCTTTTAGCTAATTACTTGATATGTATGAGTTTCATATACTTGGCTAATTTATAGTTTTCTATTTTGGGGATTATGTAGTAATCCTTGTGGTTAAAGCAAGATAGCTAATATAGCAATATATAGTTAATAAATTTCCTTAATTAATTAGTAAATGAGCGGTTAATCATGGAATGCTTACTGTATGGGCATTTAACTGTGTATCCCCAGTCTAATGTATCTTTACTATCCTTTTAGGGAACAATAGATTTAGGTTCTTTGAAGGGAAATCTTTATGATGAAATATAATATTCTGAGTACATCCCAGAGTTATCATGGGGTTAGTCTAGAGACTAGACCAACTCACTATGATTATTCCTACAAGAAACCTTATCCATCACGTAAAACTATTGATGAGCTGTTAAGTGAAGGCTACGTTGGCATTGATCATAAATTGGCTGATGACAATGCTTTTGCGGCAGTAGCATATAAGTTTAAAAGCCAAATAAAGTGGACTATTAGCAATCAGCAGGAATCTGAGATTTGGTTGATGACTACTGATCAGCAAGCGTTGCAAAAGCTATCAGAATTTATGCTGAAAAAGTTTAGCTGGTCTCCAATGATCTATACTGCCAAGCCACAAAAGGCTTTTATCTTTACTCCGAAAAATAATACGGAAAAAGCTGCAATAGACGCTACAATTTCTGGCGAGTATGGCTGGCAAGGTTCACTTTATTCCTTAGAACTATATGAATATCAAGATAATGAAGCAGGATTTATTTTTGCAACTAAGCCACTGGATTCTCCCCAGCAGGAATGGCTGCTGGTTAAGCTGAATTTCCTTGACTATTCAGGCTCTTGGAGTCATCATGAGGGTTCTTTAGAACAGGTTTACTATATTTGGAAGGAGAAAATTCAGCTCGCGGAGCCCAACTACAGTCCTACTACTGATGAGATACTGGATGCAATCCAAGATTAGGTACTTTAATCTATTTGGGTTTACCTGGTAAGCTAAATAGTGAGCAATTTTTCAATCAAGCGATCGCCTTAAAAAAACATGATGATTTTACCTGGTGCCACAGTTAAAGTTATTAACTCGGATGATATTTACTATAATTTTCAGGGTCTAGTACAGCGAATAGACGACGGACGAGTAGCCGTGCTGTTTGAAGGGGGCAACTGGGATAAGCTGGTAACTTTTAATATTACTGAACTAGAGCCTGTGGATCTGACGAAAAAGAAAAAATGACGCTAGCATACTCAGGATAAGAGTAATATCAGTTAGTTATAAAGTATGCGTCTTCCTTTACCCCAACATACCGCTGATGATCGCCATCCCCAGCACATCGGTGAGGTAATTGAAACTACGACTACGCAATATTTGGCTCAATGTTTGGAACCAGAAGACTTAAAGTTTCCTGTAATGCCTCCCTTCGGTAGCTGGATTAAGTCTTTTGATGAGGAATCTGGTAATAAAATATATGCCGTAGTGACTTACGTTACTACTAGCCCCATTGATTCGGTTCACCGCGCCCGCGCACTGGGATTGTCACTAGAGGAGTTACGAGAACAGCAGCCACAAATTTTTGCCATGCTGAAAACTGAGTTTAAGGCGGCAATTGTCGGTTTTGAAACTCCAGGGGATTTAAAGCGAGGCAGTATGGGTCAGATTTTTCAGTACTTACCACCCCGCCCACCCCAAATTCATCAGTCGGTTTATCATTGTGATGCGGAAGAAGTAGTTCACTTTACGGAGAAACTGGACTTTTTGCGTACCCTGCTGGCGGCTAAAGACATTCCCGTTGAATCTTTGGTAGCAGCTTCGGTGAGAGAGGTTTATCGTCAGCGTCAGGCAAACCGTGATTGGTTAGTAAACGTGGGGCGGACTCTTAGTACTCTGCTTAAGGATGATTATGATCGCCTGCGGTACATTCTCAGTCAAATCCATTGGTAAAGGAGATTAGTAATAAATTTTGCTGGGGATAGCAGGCGATCGCTCTCTGAGCTATGCTTAATTTATGCCTGCTGCCATAGGATACGCAACTCTTGATCGGAGATACATTGAGCCACATTTTTGATTTGTGCAGAGGAAAGTTCTGCTTTGGTGGCGTTAAATACTGCTGCGGTTACTTGTTCGGGATCAGCGTCGTGTCTGATTGCGCCCTCCTGATTTAGTCTCAGCATAAAGGTATCTTTAGAGATATTTAGCTGCTGAATTGGGCTAATGTAGCTAAAGAAGCTAACCATAGGATTAGTGTCTTTAAACAAGTCTTTAAGTTCCATATTGGCTTTGGATGCTTCCTTGCCTTTTAATTCATCTGCTAACTTGTCTACTTCTTCTCTCGGAAGTAAGTCACGCAAGATCCGAAATACCACCTTAGCTGCTGTCTGGGCTTCATTGTAGGTTTCCAGGTTGGTGTTGGCAATAATTTTTTCTAAAAAGGTTTGATTTTTTGATGCTGTCTGTTTTGTCATGTTTGATAGCTATTGTTGCTTTCTTTTTAGGTTAAATAGTCATGGCAGAGAAATCCTCGGTTAAAAGTTATACTTTTATCAGTGAGCAATGAACAATGAACAATGAGCAATGAACCCTAGTTTAAATCTATGTAATAGAACCCCAATTAACCGGAGTAATTGAATAAGGTTTATTATTAGGAATTTTATTCTATATGAGAATGATAGAATCTTATCTTGATTTAGTAATACAGGGTTTATCGGCAGGTAAGCGTCAATTGGATAATAGACCTCTTGCACGAATAGGTAGAAGATGAGAAAAGTAGGTCAGAGATCA
>JBCBIE010000062.1:0-33164 GCA_038524995.1 Cyanobacteria bacterium J06621_8 | reverse complement strand
GACTGATGCTCAAAAGACTTGCTCAAGCTTAAATAGATCTCAAATGAGTTCTATAAAAAGTACCGCTTTTGCCCCGTTCTTCAACCTCCAACATATTTTCAAAGACTTTTCCCAACATCTCAGGGTCAACAGCTACGTCCTCGTCTCCTTCGACGTTTTCGGCGACGGTAAAGTTGTAGCTATTAAAAAAGCTCAGAATGCTCTTAGATTCTCCTGGGTCGAACATAAAATTAGGTATCTCCACTTTCTCAGGAGTAGCCATACCTGCTCCATCGGTAATTCTCGCCCCGTAATCTCGATTGAATAGACCCCCGTTGAGGTAGGGAATTTTCCCCCAAACAGATTCACAATTGGGACGGGACTTGTTTAAAGTTTCAAAAAATAAAGGTTCTAGTACATCGATATAAAAATCTGTATCTTCCAAGTCGGACTTTAGTTGGCGATACTGAGTATTCAAAAAAGAACGGTCTCCAGCTAAAAATTCCTTTTTCTGCAAAAAGTATAGGAACATCAAGCGTCCCAACAGCTTTTGAGAAAAGTCTCTCAGATGGTCATCGTTTTCAAAATAAGGATGGGAGTTGTGTTGTTTGACTGTTTGCTCAACTCGATGGAATAAATCTCTGTAGCCATTGAAGAATTGCTTGGTCAATTTTTCGACATTAAAGGCTTCGCATTGAGAGACATAAAGCTCTTGGGGGGTTTGGTTGGCGACGGCAATCGCTTCTAATCGATCGCGATCGTAAGCAGTGGGATTGGTGCGGTCGATCAGTAGCTTACGAATACCAACTTTAAGATTCATCCGCTCATCAAAGTTTTTGCGGGGGTTGACCAGCATCAACTGGTTGTAGTCTCTAGTGCCTAGTAGTAGAAAATTAGAGGGTCTTCTGCATAAACTAGTGGCAATGGAGCGCATTCGATTACTAGCAATAGAAGGTGAACTAAATTCCTGTGGCTGTAGGTGAAACAGTAATACTTGGAGTTCGCTTTTTCCCTGATTGGCAATTAAATAGGCGTTTTTAGTTGCTTCGGTACTGCGAGGTGGTAGTTCTAAATCTCCAACATCTAGCCGATCAGAACAAGCATTGTAACCTAGCTTTTGAAACAGAGATGCTATCTGATCAGGGTTTTGTATCTGCCTGATATCGTCGAGCTGTAGTAATCTTGTTGCCATTGTTCGCAGGTGGTTTCACGTCAAAAAAGGCACTAAGTATCCCCCACGCACACGTAGTTAATAGATGCGTTGGTGTCAGATATTAGTGAGTT
This sequence comes from Cyanobacteria bacterium J06621_8, assembly GCA_038524995.1. Taxonomy (GTDB): domain Bacteria; phylum Cyanobacteriota; class Cyanobacteriia; order Cyanobacteriales; family Xenococcaceae; genus Waterburya. The sequence goes on along the minus strand of JBCBIE010000062.1, from coordinate 31,901 downwards.
GTGAAATTCTGTCTCACTTGCTCTGGGCTGATGGGCTTTTAGCTGCTAGATTGATCGCAATAGCGATCTAATAACTTCTCACCCTTATTCCCCAAATCTTTAAGCTTTGTCTCGATTAGCAATGATGCGACAGGAGAGGGTTTTGTAATTCCTCGCTCCCAGCGGCTAATGGTAGAGAATGAGACTTCCAAACTGGTTGCCATTTCCTCTTGAGTTTGTTCTAAAAGCTGCCGTAGTTCTAAAATTAATTGACCTACTAATGGCTGTTTGAGCTTTTTGATTCTTTTAGTTTTCATTACCAATATCAAGGCATTTAAGACAGCTTATGACTAAGCAAGTGCTGTGTATTTCGCTTACTATCCTCGGCAATAGGCAACGAAAAAGGCGCGATCGTGATCGCACATTAAGGGTGATCAGTCAGAGAGGCTTTTGCTGTGTTAGAGCGCAAATGTAGGGGTTTGAGTAGGAACTGATACTGCTGACAAACTTAACAATTCACCCTTCAGGCGATCTCTGTATTATGAAAACAAAGATTTATTTGGTATAGAAAAATTGAACGAATTTTCGATGGTTTAAAAGGTCTGATTATTAGAGGATTTCATCGTTACAGTTCTCAGCGTAACTGTCTATATAAATGATACTCATACTCCTCTGACTATGCTTCCTTGCCGACTAAAATTTCCTCGTTGCTATAGTAACACCTACTCAAAGGCTTTCAGGTTGCTCCATTGGAAAATCAGAACAAATAAGATGATAGGTAGCTCCACACTATTAAAAATGAAATAGTAGACTTAGATAATAGGCCATAGGACAAGATATTCGTTGATTGCTCTAGTTTTAGATTATGTTTTTTTAGTTGGAGTTACTTACAACTATAAACTCCCTTCAAACTGCTCTAAAATCGCCATCATCATCATCGAAGACTCCAAATCTAGCCCTTCATACAAAACTTTTTCATCCCTTACGCCGTTTAGTAGAAGCCGAATTGCCTTCATCAGATTGCCAAAACCTTGTTTAACCAATTTTTCTGACATATCTTCAAATTGATGACGCGCTGCTGGATCTCGGGCGGCTAGCACCACATCAATCAAAGGTAACCACTGCTGTAACTCATCCTGCGTCCCAGCAAGGACTGCTTTGTTTTGACGTGCTAGCCGCCGATACTCTTGTGCCGCATTAGATCGCTTCTGCTTCTGAGCAATTACAGCCAACATCATGTAGGTTGTCCAAATTCTAGCGGCGGTGGGATCGAGGGTTTTAAAAATTACTAGCGCTGCTTCTGCTAATTCCTTCACTTCATTAAGGCGATTCTCGCCCCCTTGGTTCAGAAGGAGAAAGGCAAGGTTATGAAGCCGATACGATTCTCCCTGCTTATCTCCAAAAGCCTGGGCTACTGTGATTGCCTTGCGAAACCAAGCCTCTGCTGCCTCTGGTTTCTCTGCAAACCGATTGAGCTGCCCTAATTGGTTGTAGGTATTGGCTGCGCTAACTAGATTTCCTATAGATTCTTTAATCTGAGCCGAGCGCCGATAAGCTTGTTCTGCTGCCTCCCACTGCTCCGCTTCCTGGTTCACTATCCCCAGTTGATGCCAACCGATTGCTTCTGAGGCGGGTTCGTTCAGGCGCTGGAAGATGTCGATGGCCTCTCTATAATATTTTTGGGCTTCTGTTAGGTTCCTTTGAAGTAGAGCCAGAGTGCCGAGTTGTCCTTGCACAGCGGCTTCTCCTCTTACATTGCCACCCGTTTGGCGCATAATCCCTAGGGCGGATTTATATGCCTTCATAGCTTCCTCAAACTGCCCCATATCTTTTAGAACAGTGGCCAAATCTGTTTTTAAAGTACCTATCTGCCGCTTTAATACATCCAATGATATTTCCTGTTGCCTAGCCCCATCGGATACCTTCAACTGCTCGACCACTGCCAATGCTTCTCGGTATGAGGTAGCGGCTGGGGCAAGTTTTTTTAATAGTTTCAGGCACTGCCCTATTTTACCGAGAATAACACAACGGTTGAATGTAGGGTCTTCTCCCGCAGCAGCAAGCATTGTTTCAAAGACTTGAAGCGCTTCTTGTGAGCGACCCGCGCTGATTAGTTGGTCTCCTAAGTTTCCCTGAGACGCAAACCAATTATACGAACCTACTTCTTCTGCCGCTTTTTGGATGCGTTGAGTGAGAGCAACGCTTTCGCGATTCAACCCGAAGTACGTAAGGAAAGCGAAGACAGACGAGGCAAATTCTACTGCCCACTCTTCCCCAGTATCCAAGGTAATGTAGGCTGCTCGGAGCATATTAGATAACTCTCGCTGGGCAATTGCTCGCCCCTGGAGAGGTGTTTGTCGATCTATGTCGCTCAAATAGCTAGACAAGTTATAGTAACGCCTTCTATATCGGTACTGCAACTGCCCCTGCTCTACCGCCGTCAACTGCCGTCGCAGCACCAGTGCTAAAGTAGGGTGAAACTTCAGATAGGTCTCCTTCATTCCTGGCAAATTTTCTGTCTGCAACAATCCTGTTGCTTCTAATGGTGCTTTCAGCCCCCGCCACTTTTCTTGATTCAACTCGATCACGTCCAGCAGAACATTCTCCATCGCGCCTCCTTCAAACATGCCTAAGAGAGGAAACCACTGCCACACTTCCTCATCCAATCGTTCTAGGGACAACTTCAAAGAAGCAATGACACTCTTGTTTTTATCCTTCTCCTCTGTCTCCTGCAACAACCTCACCAACGCTTGTCCTACATCTGAAATCTCTTGCTTCTTCAACTCCTGTACGAGTAACTGAATCGATAGCGGATGATATTTGACTAACTCAAACAAGCGCAGTAAATCCTCTTGTTGAGGCAACTTAACCTTAGGAGCAGGGGGCAACTGCCACAACTTCTGAAAATAGGTCCAAGTGTCTTCGCGATTTAGTCCCTCCAATGGCAATAAGAGATGCTGTGGATCGTCAGGATAATAATCTCCTCCTCGCGTCGTTAACAATACTCGCGTCTGTCCTACTTGTGACCACGCCTTTGCCACCGTCAATAATTCTTGCAACGGTTCTTCAGCCAAAGCTTCCAAATTATCTAAAATTAGAAGCGTTGGCTGAATTTTAATCGCTCTCGTTGCCGCCTCTACATTCGCCAAACTCTCTCCGCACACTTCAGAGATCGCATTGAGCGCCCACTGCACCGTATCCAAACCTTTATAGGCAGAATAATCTACAAAACATGCACGCTCAAATAGTCCCGTACGACACAACCATCGAGCTGCTTCCACTGCCAAAGCAGTCTTCCCTTGTCCCCCAAACCCGCTAATAGTAACCCGACGTATGATTTTTTTACTAAACCATTGTTCGATATTCCATAACTCTCCGCTCCGCCCGAAGAATTCTCCTTGTGGCGCGGGTAAATTTTCCTTAGTTTTTCTAATTCGTGCAGAACTAACGGCCAAACTAACATCCACCAATGGCATATCTTCACCTCCTTGATAGAGTGTTGGCAAAAACCAATCTTCTAGCTGCCATGGAATGCGACTTGTCCCTCTTTGTCTGAAGCCGCGAGCCCGATTTTCGTGTAAATACTCCCGAGCTTCATCTAACGCCCCTCCAATAGTTTCTCCCATTGCTAACTGCCGATAAAAAGCTCCGAACAACTGACGAGTCGTTTCTACTAAGACCGAATAACTCATCGCCAGAACCACCGAAATTCCCTCATATGTTAATCTCGCTGCTACCGATGCGATCGCTTCTTCCCCCGCAACTGTTGCCGACTGACAGGCTGAAAGAATAGTGATTGAAACCTCCCCTTTTCGCAACTCCTCTGCCAAATTTTCCGCAGAAACTTCGTGCTTTTTTCCTCTGGCATTAGTAAACAGCAGATATCCTCGCGACTTTTCCATATCGAATCTGCCATGTCCATCAAAGTGAACTATATCAATGGGAGGCAAACTCGAATCTCTTAACCGCTGAGATAGTTGCGGAATCGTAGCAGGGCGCAAAAACTCAACCTCAAAATGTCCAGGTGCTTCCTCCTCCAGAGCATCCAAGACAGCGCGAGCATCGGCTCTAGGATCGAGAAATCCTGACCCTTGAGGTCTACTAACAATAAATAACAAGCGCAAGCGTTCTTTCGGTTGAACAGCAACCTGTCGATCTCCAATCCCTTCTTCTGCAAAGCGGCGACGAATAGAAATCCGAGGTCTCTCTCTAAACAAATACGTTCCTTTGGGATGGGACAAGATTTCCCAAGGTAAAGCTAGGATCTTTGGAGTGCTAGCCGAAACGCTCAACAAACCTCCTAACCTGCTGCACTCGCAAAAGCTCTCAAATAATTCTCTTGCTTGTGTCCCCGTAGGAAACGCCGCCTCAAATAATACTATTCCCCAACGAGGTAACTGTTCTTCTATCTTTCTGGCGCGATTATCGTCCACATCGGCGGTGTATTGACCTGAATAAACCTCTAAGTACCAACGAATCTCGTCCCGTTCCTTATCGTCAAGCGGCGGTACAAACTCTAGCGGGTTTGATACTTTTTCTCCCAAGCTGACTACGAAGTGATCGCCTCTCAAAAACTTTAAACTTAGCTCTGGCGACATCTCTTATATCCTCTGCACAATGCCTCAATTCCCAAGTCTATTAAGATCGCGACCAGTGGAGCACAAATTAATCTTAAATTTTTTTCGGCGATTCCCATTCCCGCAAGAACACTGGCAATTATATTGATAGATGCTGGATTATTCCAGTCTCCTAACTTCTGCCAAAGCTGATTGAGTTTCCCAGTTTTCTCACATATACTATCGAGTGCTGCATCCAGAAAGTCTTTAAAGAAAGTGCTAAAAGAACGACCTATGACTTGTGCAATCACCTCGACTTGTTTTCGGGGAAGTTGGCTATCCCTTTGTAAAACTTCTGGATTCTCCTCATCTGCTCTCGCGAAAGCAGGAACTCTGATTGACACCGTGCCTGCTACCTCTAACTCTTGAAGCTGGCGCTCAATTTCTTGAGTCAACTCCTGAAGTTCCTCCTCTGTAAATATATTCATTTAACTTCCCCAGCTCTGATTAAGACTCTAATAGCTGGCTGATGATGATTTGTCTAAAGTTATTATTTATTAACATTTGACTAATTAGGGGAAGAATTAGCGAACGTGACATGAGGGTCAATCTTTAACATTTTGAAATATTTTTGCAGCTTTCAGTGGCTAAGGCTATCAAATAATTTTCGATCAAAAATCCATATAATCTTTGCCCTATATGCTTTTCAAGTATTTAATCAAAGCTCTGAAATTTTCAACTTGTGTAGAGATTAGTCATAAAACTGCAATATTCACCAAGATTAACGATCATCAAAATTACGTTTTAAAAGCTTTGCAGAACAAGTGTTTCAAGCTAGATTGCCCCCGGTGTCACCGTCGCTAGTTTTAGCCCGTTTTGCAGACGAGTCGGAGAGGTAACTCTTCGGCTTAGTTCAACAGTCCCCCCCCCGTTAATAGTACATGCACGCTACTCGTTATAATGTCCCTTATAACGAGTAACTACCGTTTAAAGAGGATGCTAAGTATTGCAAACAAAGGATTACAGGTTATCTTATTTGAAGTAAGATATTAATCAGTAACTAAATCAGTAACTAAAATTAAAATTATGTTGGTTAATCTCAAGGTGATCGTCTTTCAAGTTCCCGTAGATAGGCAATTACAGCCTTGACTGATAACTATTAAGTTTCTGGAATAAGCTGATTCTGGAGTATTAGGAATCTCATACTTCTACTGATTTAATTTTTGTGACTAGGTTTCGATCGCCTATTAATTTACTTGGTGAACTACAGAAGAAGATGAACGATTACATGGATTCGGGGTAAAACTAGGTTGTTTAATCAAGCCTCAAGATAAGCGAGTTGAATTCTATTGTTCAGATGGGTTTAAAGAAGTACACGATAATTTCTGATTATGCTTGATAAACTAGAGCTTTTAAACTTGCCATCAAAGGAGTACGGGGGCACGATTGTCTATTTGCTTAATATTCCTTGTCCACCGCAACTGAGAACAGCTATTGGCTGCCAAGATGGTGCTCAATATATAGGTGTTTGGTTTGATAAGCAAAAAGTTAGTGTTAATGACGGTTACAGAAATTTTACTTCGACGAATCCAGGCTGGGAGGCTTTTCTGAATTATCATGCAATTCAAAATCATATCTTTGGTATGCTTTGCTTTGGTTCTGCGGAAGTAGATCTTTACGGTAAGCTAGAACGTGATCATGTCGCCGAGCACGGATTTCTTCTCGCTGATGAACAAATTTATCTAGCTCCAGTTAAATCTATTGTTCAAATTCTTAAATTAAATCCTGATAATCGTCCTGACTGGATCAAGAATGCCTCGGAAGAAGATTTAGTCGATTCCCAATGGCTTGAACGATACCATCTTCACTCAGCCTGTCGGATTTTTCCCAGACATAATCCTGCGTGTTTTCAGGCTACTCAGCAGATGCTTAATTGGCTAGAAAGTAATTTCTATTATGCCTAGACCTATTAATAGAAAATGTGCTGCTTGTGCTAAGTTATGTATTTCCAAATCTAGGAATCAGACTTGTTGGTCTGAGTCAAAGTGTATAAGTAAGCGTAATTATTATCGTACTCGTTCTGGCAAAACAGCTAATAAAAGGCAGAATTACGCCAGGGATACGGGTAAAGTTTTGCCGACAACATTTGAGATTCTACCTGATACTTACCGAGCCGAGTTGATTATGTTTGGTAAACCTCCTGATAAGCTAGGTTTGGTTAAGGGTGGGGTGAAAGGCTTTCAAGTCAATATTTATCAGGGTAGCAAGTTGGTTTCTCAGTCTCAAGTTGTATCCTGCTCAGGTATGGTTCAGTCAGATTTAGAAGCAGCAATAGATAAGGCTTTGGATCAGGTTAAGCAATTATTTGAGGTTGTTAAGTTTGGTCAGATTATATGGCAGTAGTTTTATTTTGTATTTCACTTTAAATCATGAGTAATAAAAAGAAAAGGTATGCTGCAAATGATTTATCTATGGAGTCTGTTAAATTTCAACGTCAGGAATTAGAGGCATTAATTTCTAAATTCAATCGCGAGGTTAAACCTCAAATTGTTGAAGACAAACAGCTTATTAAGATAAATTTTAATAATATAGAAAACTTGATTTCAAAGTTTGAATTATTTTTAAAAAAAGATTTTAGTAATGCCGAAATTTATGTTAAGGATTTTACATCTACCTATAATGATGGTATTAATTCTGTATTGTCAGAGTTTAATCAGCTTAATCGTAAGTCTATAGAATCAAGAAATTTCTGGGAAAAAGAATACTCTCTTTATTCAGAATACTTTGGAAATTTAATGGATAGATTTTATCCTAAAACGTTCTCAGAACAAGAATTATATGATTACATTGTTAATTGTTTTAACTTTGCTTGTCAGGCAAGGCGAGAATGTTGGGAAATTCATCAAGAACAAAGTGATATTTTAGCCCCTAATAGAGAGAGAATTATTCACGCCAGTTCTTTTCTGAATAAATTGGTAAAGACTTTGAGAGGATAATTTTTATTGTAGTGTAATAAGTTTGTTAGTTAGGTTATGAAGATTTTAAGATTTGAATTCGGGATTTATTTTCAATACGTTGGGATTTAATAAGCCTAAGTCAAGAATTTTTCCTTAGTATATAGCTTTCGGATAATATGAAGTGTTAAATATGCCATGGGGACGTTATTTTATGGATTTTAACCACATTTTTGCTCTATAATCAATTATTAAGTCTGGATGTAATTCAATCCAAAAATGAGGATTTATAGTTTGATTTTCAAATGTTAAAACTCCTACTCTAGTTTGATGTTCTATTTGATGTTTATGAAGTATCGTGTGGCATATTCTAGTCATACCATTGCATTCAGTCTCCGATGATTCATAGGGGTCAAGTTGTTGTTGAATTTTTGCTATTTGTAATTATGAAATTTTATTTCTCATATGGAAAGCTGTAGTTGTCACACATCTTTTTTTAGCTCTGAAGTTAGATATTATATTGATCCTGGCAGCTCTTTTTTTAGTATTGTTACACCTGGTAAGTTTTCCATAGCTGGTCAAAAATTTTTAGATTTAGCTGAGTCATTAAACTATGAGAGCGATCGCTGGTTACAAAACTGGCTTAATGAAAGCTATGGTGCAAAGGAATTTTGTGAAGTAGAACCAGATTGGCTTGATTGGTTAGCATCTCGAACCCAGCAGAGTGTTTCGGTCAATTTTCTTGATAAGTACCAAGATGCGTCTCCTAGGAACAATTATCCGCAGCAGAGGGAATCTTGGAACAAGGCATCAGAATTAGAATCAGCAGTTAAGAGTGAAGCGGAGCTTCTGGGGCAGGTTATGGTGGCTCATGCAGAAGATATTGCTCGATGGTCAAATACGATCGCTGATTTTGTTCCAAGCACGGGCTCAGTTACTTTTGCTTGGCTGAAGCACAATTTACCTCTGACATCTGCTCAGATTTATTTGGGAATTATTCTCAGCGATCGCTTTGCTCTTGAAACTAGTGGTGAAGCAGATTTTTATGGCGGTTTTTCTATCTCTTTTCATTCATCATTATTATGTTAAAGTTTACTTCCGTTAACGATAGCTCGTCTACCAACAATACTGCCCCAGTAGATCCAGTAAAATTAAGCCATCAGCCAACTGATATTGATCGGGCTTTAGAAGAGTTTTTGGGTTTTGAGGTGGCTCAGGGTGCAGCGTCTCCAGACACTATCGCTAACTATACCTCCCAGAGCCGACTTTTTATGCAGTGGTGTTGTGATGCTGAAGTTAACCCCTTGCTGGCGGATAAGCGACACATTCAGCTCTATCGTAAATACCTGATTGATAAAGGTTACGAGGTATCAACCATTGAGTTAAAGCTTCAGGTGGTGCGTCGATTTTATGATGCCCTGATGGATCATCGGCTGGTAAGTTTTAATCCAGCCAAAAACGTCAAGCCACCAGTTAACCGTAGTGTAGACAAAATTCAATTTCTTTCTTTAGAGCAGCTTCAACAGCTTCTAGCTCTGACTGAAGGTGATACACCAAAATTAAAGCGCGATCGGGTGATACTTGGTCTGATGTCATTACATGGCTTACGAACTGTGGAGGTGATGAATTTAAAATATGGTAATCTGATTCAGCGTGAGGGGAGGTATATTGCCCATGTTAGTTCTAAAAGAGCCGAACGAGAAGTTAAGTTGAGAGAAGACTTTACTGTCTGGCTGTTGGCTCATTTGGCTGGGAAAAAGTTGGTTAAGTCCTTGCCAATTATTACTAGCTTGTCGGGAAATAACTACGGTAAGAGTATCTCCCGTGACGGCTTGCGACGGGTTGTTAATGGGTATCTGAAGCAAATTGGTTTGCGGGGTGGTGAAATTGAGTTAAGCAATCACGCTTTGCGACACACTTCTGGCACTCAGGTTTACGCAGCTACTAAGGATATTGTTCTCGTCCAGAAGTTTCTGGGGCACAGTTCTACAAGACCAACCTCAAAATATGTCCACCTTGTGGAAGACACTGCTGCTGCCGATTGTATTGAGATTTGACAACAGTAGTAAACTGCTCAACACCAATACTACGCACATGTGGCGAAAGAAGATCGCAAACTTTGCAATAGTATTAAAAATACTAACTCTTATAAATTTTATTAAAACCTTCTTCCCCTACCTCACTGCCGAGAAACGGAATTATCGGAACCAAAATTATCTCTACTTGAGAAAACCCGTTTATCTTCCAGTAAATACAACTACCTCAAGCGAAGCACTTGAGTAGGAATCACTTGTGATAGATCTTTAAAATCACCAATTTTAGCGTTGCAATATTATCGTGAAAACCTCCTAATAACCCCTCCAAGTTGGATCGAGTTCACAGCGACCATTAACAACATACTCGTTATGATCACAACCAGTTACCGTGTTAGGATTATCACCATATTTTTCGTTTCCTCCTCCTCCTCCAAATAAAGAATCTAGAAAAATATTTCCTAAAGCCTCCGCAGCAGGGTTAGGCTGATTATATAGTGTACGTGCTTCTTCTGCGGTGAGGTAATCCTCTTTATCAAGAACTAAACTAGGGAATATTTCTCGATCATTGTTGAAAAGTCTAAGATCTACACTACATCCTGGTTTGGAATCGTGGGATTGCTCCAATGCTACTAGCATTCCAGTAATAGAATAACTACCGTGCTTCTCACTGAATCCCTTGCACCGAGACATATATACTCGAATATAATAAGTTCCTGTATCAAGATACCCATTAAGAGAATTAACATCATCAGATTTGTTACTAAATCCTATATTTTCATTTTCACTGTTATATATAAGTAAATGTGGATCTCCTGACTCATTAGGTTCATTAGAAAAAGAAACTTTAATTTTGTATTCTCCTGATTCTAGATAAACTTTATAGTGCTTATATCTTCCTTCTGAAAAACCATGTATTTCTTTTGCTTTGACACTATTAATAGATCCAAATATTGATGTAAGAAACAAGAAAGACATTATAGATCTTGAAGCAAGCTCAGCAAATTTCATATTAAATATTCAAGTGATTAAACAATTATCAACAATGGAATTGTCAATTGACATTTCCACAAAAAACATCACATTACTATTGAATAATATTAGGATAAATTCTTTTTAGAACTTTAAAGAAATAAGTATATTATTTGTTACACAAACATATGCACAGAGGAATTGAATGGCTTTGAGGCTTATATAACCCTTTAATTTAAGGATTGTTGTCATACCCCCGCATTGTCCCCGAACCAGTATTACCTCTAAATTCTCTCAATGTCACAGTTAATAGCGAAGACAGTTCTACTTCAACCACTCTCGCACCCATTGAGACCAGTAAAGGTAAAATTCAACCAGCTAGGGGCATTAAAGTAACTGGATCAAGAGACATAATCTTGACTGCCTATCTCACGAATAAAGCAGGTGATCGCATTCCTGAAACTAGAAATTGTGGTTAAGTCTAGATGTCTCCAAAGCTATGAATTTATGGACACCCTAAATTACCTCTATATACTGTCTACTAAATCGTTTTTTTCAACTTAGTAGGCACTGATGTCTATCAACTGATTTAGTAGACGCTAGAATTCCTCCTTATTTTGCAAACTGGTTCTCATTTTCACCTCGCTCTCCCCTGCTCTGACCATAATGGTGCGTACTAGAGAGCCAAAAATACGCCAGCCAACTAAACTCAAGCTGGCATGGCGAGTAGACATTAATAAATCTTCTAATTTAATTTGTACTACCCCATCAAATAGGACAGCATTGGCTAAAACCTCATCTCTGTCTCCTGGCAGTGGTGGGAGATACATTCTTTGGGTAGAGGTGAACTTTAACATCTCCCCCAGAAGCTGCTTGGCATGAGGATTATCAAGGGTAATTGGCTGTAATCGCAGTAACGCAGCATATTGACGACGACCAGGCACGAGGTCACAAGTGGAACTAGCAATGGTAAACTTTGTACCTGTAATACGTTCACCTAAAAAGTAAGCGGCATCGGAACTAACGATGTCTCCCTGTAAAAGTTTAAATGAATCTTCTTCTGGAGAAATTAATCCCTGCTCTTTTAAAACTTGGTATTTAATCGGAGAACGCACTAACGCACCATTGGCATTAAAAAGCTTTTGCCGTGCTTTGGTTTTACCAATTTTTTTAGCAAAAGACTGAATGATAGAAAGGGGTTGAATATCGTGAGAAAGGCTTTGCAGATAAGACTCTAGCTCAGTTAAGTTTTCTGGAATATTATCTGTTGAAGTCAATGTTGCTCGCTCTCCAAAGCAAGAGGGTCATTATTCAAAGGACGCTCAATTTGGTTAGGATCTAGCATTACATCATCATCGTCATCAACATTGATATTTTCAGGCATTAGAGGTTCAAAACTATCCCGTGTTGGCAACTCTGGCAAATCTCCTAACATCGCCACAGCTTCGGCTAATACTTCTAGGTTCTCAGGATCTGGATGCTTTTGAGCAGCGCGAACGGCAACCGTCACCATCCGCAGTCCACCACGCAGACGATCTACATCGCGGGCTAAACCGTAGAGCTGCTGAAAGTCATGCTCTTCAACAATACGATACTGACCTGTTTTGGTGGTTAAGGTGGCAACAATACCGTCCTTAATATCTGCTAGAGCTTTTGCGCCCTCGGTACGGAACTTTTCAAAAGATTGCCAGGTTTGACCGAGTTTTAAATTTAATAGTCCTGGTCGATGGTGAGATTGGTTTTCGATGGGTAGCATAGTTCAAGCCTCCTGAATCAATCCTAACGGAAACACAACGAAAATACAACGTTTTTCCTCTCTCCATCTACGCACCCTAATACTGAACAGGTACAGGATCGAGACTTCGCCAAAGATACCAGGTGGTGACTGTTCGATAAGGTTGCCACACTTGAGCAATTTCCCCAATCTCCGAGTCTGATAATTGTGTTTCAGCCCCATAATGTAACTGGATCGCCTTAAGTAAGCCCACATCCTTTAGGGGCAATATATCTGGGCGATGTAAATGAAAGATCAGAAACATTTGAGCAGTCCATCTGCCTATGCCCTTAATAGACATAAGCTGCTTGGCTATTTCATCGTCACTCATGGTTGACCAGCTTAAGGGAGTGAGTTGACCAGATTCTAAAGCCTTGGCGACATTGGTAATGTAGCGAATTTTGGGACGGGAGAGACCGCACTGACGTAACTCATCTTCCTTTGCTGCTAAATACTGTTCTGTAGAGAAATCGCCAATGAGGGATTCGAGTCGCTGACAAATTGCTGCCGCCGCTTTGATGGAAATTTGCTGTCCGACAATCGCTTTAAGCAAAGTGTAGAAAGAATTTTGGTGATTGAGCATTGCTTCCTGGGGATAAGTCTCAATCAGGCGAGCAATTACTCGATCTTTAGTAGCAAGATAGTTCGTGGCTTCTTGCCAGTAAGGTGGATTCGTCATGGATGGTTTGATAGATTTTATTGCCTTGGCTTAATCTTGATCTATCATTACCATACCCGAACAGAGATCGACGCTCAATCTGACTCCAGGGTTGGCTGGGCTTGGGTTAGGTTTACATCGGGATAGCGTGTTTTCCCGATGTAAGGGGCTGTTGTTTCGGGTTCTTCTACGGGGGTAAGCATAGAGAGAGAGGCAATCGCCCCAGTTACCTGTTCTGGTTTGACTTCTAGGTATTTGTAGAGTTCGTCGAGAGTGCGGTGTCCTGAGATTTCTTGGATCACTCGTAGGGGTATGCCTGCATTGCTCATTTGAGTCAGGGCGGTACGGCGGAAGCTATGGGTGCTGACACCCTCGATGCCGACGCGACGACAGGCATCTCTTAAGATCTTACTGGCAGAGTCGGGATCTATGTGTCCTTTTTTGCTGTTATGGCGACTGGGAAACAGATAGCCTTTGGGTTGAAGGGGTTTGTATTGCTTGAGGCGCACATTTAAGTCTTCAATAATGGGGATGGTGCGGGTTGCCAGTTTTCCCTTGGTGTGACCTTTGCGGAGCAGAAGGTGGGAGCGGACGTGATTACGGCTGTCGTAGACATCTCTAGTGTGGAGAGTGACGCATTCGTTAATTCGACAGGCGGTATAGAGACAGATGGCAAAAAGCGTGCGGTCTCTGATGGGGTTAAGGGTTAAACCTTGGTTGAAGAGGAGTTGAATTTCTGACTGGGTGAGAATCTTAGCGCGACCGTGACGGTCTATTTTCATCTGTTCATCATTCCCCCATAACAGCTTATTTTAATTCAACCGTGTTGGGGGGATGTGGGTCAAGGTGGTTTTGTTTTCTACCTAGAGTATTGAAATCGATGCCTTTTCGAGAGTGATTGAGATGATTTACTTAGTTGGTCGAGCAAGTAATACGGGAATGTACTCTTTATATGTAAGCAGACATCATAGGGAAGGATATAGAAAAGCTATTGAAATAAAAATAAAAATTTATGTAAATATTTCAATCATTTAATTTTGTTTATCGGCAATTACTTGTGATTTGTAATCAAGCCTTTTTTTTGTTTCTACCGCTATCATCTTCAGGTTTAAAATATAGTAAGACAGGCATATGCCTTACTTTAAAATTCATACCAGAAACACCGTGTTCATGAGTTGAAAAGAAAGATAGTTCTCTCATTTTACAAGGTTCTAACAAATAATTTGTTAGATTTTTTTCAGAAAGAAATTTTTGCCATCTTTCAATAACTGACTTAGCTTTTTTAACTTTTATATATATAAAAATACCTCCCTCTTTCTGGTCACAATCACCTGTAGAATAACGAGTTGTTAGCTGTAAAAAACCTTCCCAGAGATAATCATAGGATCGATGAATTTTTGCTTCACCAATCCAGATAAAGTCTTTCCTTTTATTCTCTACAATAATATCAGCATGCCCCCTATGTTTTGATTCGTGTGAAGCATTATATCCCAAGCGATTCAGTTGATCTCTAATATCTATAGTCAATCTATCTTCACTATCTTTTTGACGGTATTCTGCGTTTTCTTGTATCTGAGATATTATTTCATCAATATCTTGGTATAGTGTATTTGTAAAATCATCATAGGATTTAGCTGTTAATCTTGTTGCAAAACGACCAAACTCTGGAAAAATTTTCTCAAGTTTTCTATATTCAGCAATAGTAAGATTCTCAATATCTCCATCCATATTAGGACTCATCTCCAGCTAAGTTTATAACTAAAGAACTAGGTTGAAAAAACATATATACTTTATCTTCAAAGCTGCTGACTAATTCCCCTGTTTCTGGATGTACAAGCTCACCAGTTTTTTGAGCTTCATTATATTCATAATAAGAAATAGGGTAACTTTCTTCACCATCTATTAATTCAAACTTCAACTCTAACAAATGTGTTCTATCACCACAAAGATATTGAATTGCTTTTAAAAAATTTTCTATATTATATTTTTTACCTACTACTTTGCGTAAACTTCCATAGGTAATATAAGACAAAGAATGAGGACTATTATTTATTAAATAATTTAAAATTATTAAACAAATTTCTGACTGAGTGTTTCCTGACCAGTCAGTTTTTATTTGTTCGACAATTTTTTCTTTTGTAATCATTATAACTCTAAGTTATTCATTACTTTTTGGAAAATAAAATTATATTGATCTAAAGAAAAGCATTTTTTAATATGTATTTCTTCAATATACTGAACATTGTTATTGAATATAGTAGCCTGACCAGGTATCACAAGTTCTATATCTGTGTTAATTTTGTCTAAAAAAGTATAATCCCATCTTACAGAAAGCCTAAAAGCATTTATATGATCGACTGCTTTTTTTCCAGCACTATGAAATTTTTCTTTTCTAAGATCAACTGAACCCTTCTTCATTTTTACATTTTTTATTGATCCTTCATCTGTCAAAAAACCAAGCTCAACAATTTTTCCTTCATTAGACTCACACAATGTATCGATTAGAGGAAAAAAGTTTATTCTATCTGTCAATGGGTTTTTTATACCTGTATTGAGATTATCTAATAAAAGATTAAACCTCATTTTTGTTTTAAGAAAACCTTCCCCAATTTCTTCAGAAGATAAGTTATGACCAACATCAATTCTAATTTCAATTAAATCTTTATGTTTAGACAAAACTATTAGATCAAAAAATTGAATGTAATATCTTTTCTCTCCAATAACTTTCTCGTATTCAATTAAATCTTTTTTTGTTTCTTCTCGTAATTTGTCGGTATCAATTGGACTTCGCTCAACATGCAATCTTTTAGTACATAATATAATTTTTAAGCTATCTTCATCATCTATAATTTTAACAATTTCTTGAACATAATTAATATTTCTTAGTTCTTCACTTGATAATGGAAAAGGATATGTTTTTAGAAATGGCGTACTAGGTGGATTATATTGCTTGATTTGTTCGATCAGTGTATCAATTATTTTTCTTTCTAATTTATAAATCTGAATTGCTTTTTCACTAATAAAAAGATGTTTATTATAAATATCTTTTAAATGGTTAATATTGGCTTCAATATTATTGTCACTTACATTTGTTTCCAGTTTTCTTATTGTTCTATCCCAACCATTCCCAGTAGGAATATTATTCATTTCTAAAATAGCTTTCATTGTAGTCCATGATATTCTTGGGCGAAATCCTTTTAGGATATTTGTACTAATCATTAAATTAATTATTAAACCCTATTCTAAAGCCCTCCTGTTTTAGCACATATTAGATACTTATATCATAAAAACAGTACTTATGAACTAACAAGCATTTTACTCATGTTAATTAAATTACAAATATGTGATTTAAAGAGTCAAAGGCTAAATTTAGCTTAAAATTCAAATTTGTTTTCTATACCCTCTGGTTTTCACGCCACGATGGTCAAGATACTTATAGAGTGTTCGTCTTGAGATATTCAAATCAGTAAGAATTTTATTAATGGTCATGCCTTCTTCATAGTAAGAAGCAGCGATACGAGCTTTACGTTCCGCATCTGGCGAGAGTCCAGGTTTACGTCCGCCGACTCTGCCACTGGCTCTGGCGACTGCCAACCCTGCATTGGTACGTTCGCGAATCAGTTCTCGTTCAAATTCTGCGAGTGAGGCAAAGATATTAAAGACCAGTCTCCCTTGAGGGGTGGTCGTGTCGATGGGGTCGTTGAGACTCACCAGTCCGATATTGCGCTCATTGAGTTCAGCAACTAAATCGACTAGATGCTTGAGTGATCGCCCTAGACGGTCAAGTTTCCAGACAACGATAACATCTTTAGGTCGGGCTTCTTTGAGCATCTCGTCAAGACCAGGACGCGACGCTTTTGCCCCACTGACGATATCAGAATAGAATCGTTCACAACCATATTCTCGCAGGGCATCAATCTGAAGTTGTGGACTTTGATCTTTAGTACTAACGCGATGATAACCGAGAAGCATAATTAGTTGCTAAAGTTTACTTTAATCATGTGATAATCATATAAATATACTTTGATTAAGTAAACTACAAAAATATACTTTCTAACCAAGAAAACGCGATCGCCGAATTTGCTGGGAGAAAGTCTACTAAAATGAACGTTTTAATATACTTTGTCGATTCAGTGAAACCGCCATGTAGTTTTAAAGAAAATCGATAGTGATTGTCGTTTACTAAATCGGTCGTTTTAGTATACTTTTTCATTCCTAGTCATTAACATTTTGTCGAATAATTGCTATAGGCATTTCATTATGCAACATGACAGTCACGATTTTCCGAGAAGTGAAAAAGGGAAAATTGACTTTAAGCACTACATTATTGGACTCATGCAAGCTAAAGTTGAAACAGGCGATGTTCTCAGGGTCAAGAAGTTGGGCAAGAGGAAAAGATACGGTTAAACTTTAACTTTATGAGATGGAATCAATAGATATTTCCGACTAATGTAATTGTATGAATGATCCAACCAAAATTACTAGTAAAGAAATTTCTCAGTATCGACAAGATTTTGCGGATTATCCAGAAGCTTTAGATGCGCTTGATTTGATTGCTGAAAGTGACGGTGACTTAAAGGAATCAGCCATCTTACTCACGATAGAAACAGGTGTATCAGTTACGAGAGAAGAACAGAATATTCTCGATGAATTAGCACAAAAATGTCGTCAAATAATTTGTGATGATGTATTCATCGACGAGTTAATGGGTGGGTTATTGACTGCGGGAGTAGCAACTTTAGCCGCAAGTGGTCAGATTCCAGCCGCGGTAGCTACGCCAGTCGTTATTTATCTGACTAAAACTGGGGTGAAAAATTGGTGTAAGTCTAATCAGACTACAAACCTATAACAGTAAAAGCCGCCCAATCAAAAAGCTTGGCAAAGGGATGTGTGCCAAATTCTTTAATGCGTTTAAGTGCACCTATTTTAAAAGCTTTGGCTTTACGAGGTTTATCTCGATAAAGTTCATCAATGTAAGGCTCGATTTGCTTGAAAAATTCTTCTCCTGTTTCAGGGGTGAGATTTCGCAGCCAATTTTGGGCATTTTTGAGAGCAACAGCTATATTCTTTTCTTGAGATTTTTGTTCGTTTCTAAGATTTTCGTAGAATTTAATCATCAGAAAAGCAGTGGAAAAATCATCAACTGTCCACAAGCTACTAACTATACTGGGACTACCTGCAAATAAGAAGCCACTGGGTAACCCAATATACTCATCGCTCAGAGATTTCGTGTCAATTAACCCTGTTTCACAAGCCGATAAAGTGACTAAACGACATAACGGAAGCTCAAGTTTAAAGATATCTTCCAGGGTGAGACATTTACTTAAATCTGCTGTTTTCCCCTCTCTAAAAGGAAAACTTTTATAATCTCTGCTGTTGTTAACTTTAGCTTTTGTCTCGGTAGAAGTTTCTGCATTGGCTAAGATCAAAGCAGACTGGAGGGGATTATTAACATTAAAATAACCATGACAGGAGAAGTGAGAACAGTGGTTGTTATTAAAGGATCGTTGATTAAAGTTATATTTAGTACCTTCTTGTTTAACTAAGATATTTTTTTTGTCAAAATGTTGTTGAATAGTAGTTACTTCTAGATCGGTAAATAATAGATCTTCTGTAGGGTTTTGAAGAGCAAATAGATGATTAAAATATGGGCGTTGACGTTGCTTTACTTGTTTGAGTAGTTGACAACTGGGATTATATTTAACTCCTTTAAGAAATCTATCTTGCAAAATGATATTATTAGATCTTTCATCTTCAATGGGTAAGGCATGAAGAGGTAATATATGCAAAAACCGATGGGGAATTATAATTAGTTGTTGGATGGCACTAGGAATCTGCTTAAGAATATTATTTATGTGTAAAATATCTGATAAATTTTCTAGACAGGAGGAAAGGGTTTCTATCCATTGTGTTTTATTTTTTCTATAGATATTTAAATAATCATCCATCCAAGTTTTTAAAGCTCCTAAATCTTCAGAAGAAGATTGCCATAGGGTTAGCCCTTTTTTACAAGAAGAGTTTGAAGTGATAATAAAAGCGAGAATGTTATCATTAGTTAAATAAAATTCAAGAATAGCTGTATCTTGATTAATTAAAGATTGAATTTCACTATAGGGAATGGTTTCAACTTTTTGGGTGAGGCTAAAACTATCATCATCAGGGTTAATTTTGGTTTTAATTAATTCATCAAGTTCTTGTTGAATCTCATTAAGATGAGTGCGATCACTACTAACTTGTGGTTGATTATTTTCTAAGAATTTAATGTTACTATTGCGGATTATTTCTTCATTATCTAACCGTCGTTGTTCAACATGAATTTCTTGACGTAAGCGATCAAGTTCCCTGAGAATAGATTGATCAATATTGCCTTTAGGATAGATCTCGCAATTGGCTAAAAGTTCAACTAAATTGCGGTTTTTGCTGCGTTCCACATATTCAAGAGCGAGATCATATTGATTGTTATTAACACAGGCTTGGATAATGCCTGTGTACACATCAATAGCAGCTTCCATAATTTCTTGTTTTCGCTGAGGCGTGGTTGCCCAACTGCGGCTAGTTTCTACTGCTTCGATAGCAAAATTATAACCTTCAATAGCAGTTTCCCAGTCTTCGATGTGGTTAGCAGTATGCGCTAAATTTCGTCCTATTCCTAAACAGCTAATAGGGAAAGCCTTAGGGGTATAAATTTCTAAAGATAAGCGGCAGGCTTCTATAGCTTCGGGGATTTGATTTAAAGCTCTATAAGCGCCACCAAGACTATTTTGTAAATTTGCCCATCGTTCGGGATCTGCTTCACGAGTGTGAACTTCTAAGGACTGTTGATAAGCAGTAATAGCTAACTCTAGATTTTCTGCCTTTTCCCCTTTTATGCGATATCTATAAGCATTCCCCAGATTAATATGTGAGTTTGCCCATTGTTCGGGACTTGCTTCACGGGTTCTTACTTCTAAAGACTGTTGATAAGCAGCAATAGCTAACTCTAGATTTTCTGACCTTTTCCCTCTGATGCGTCTGGAATAAGCAGAGCCCAGATTATTTTGTGTGATTGCCCATTGTTCGGGATTTGCCTCACGGGTTCTTACTTCTAAAGACTGTTTATAGGCTGTAATAGCTAGCTCTAAATTTTCTGCATTTTCTCCTCTAATTCGAGCTTCATAAGCAATACCCAAATTATTTTGTGTTTCTGCCCATTGTTCAGGATTTTTATTACGAGTTCTTATTTTTAAAGACTTTTGATGAGCAGCAATAGCTAATTCTAGATTTTCTGCTTTTTCTCCTTTGATACGATCCCAATAAGCATTACCCAGATTATTTTGTATAGTTGCCCATTGTTCAGGATTTGCTTTACAGGTGTAAACTTCTAACGACTTTTCATAAGCAGCAATAGCTAATTCTAAATTTCCTGCTTTTTCTCCTTTGATACGATCACAGTAAGCATTGCCCAGATTAATTTGTGAGTTTGCCCAATTTTCTGGATTTTTCTCATTAGTTCTTACTTCTAAGGACTGTTTATAGGCTGTAATAGCTAGCTCTAAATTTTCTGCCCTTTTCCCTACTATACGCTGACAATAAGCATTACCTAAATTCATTTGTGTCTCCGCCCATTTTTCGGGATTTGCTTCACGGGTAAAAACTGTTAAAGACTGTTTATAGGCTGTAATAGCTAGCTCTAAATTTTCTGCCCTTTTTCCTATGATGCGATCTTCATAGGCAATACCCAGATGATTTTGCGTGGCAGCCCAGTCTTCGGGAAAAGCTTCACGAGTATATAAGGACTCCAAAATAACTTGATATCCAATAATGGCAATTTCTATATTATTGACCCGAATTCCTAGTGGAAAATATTGAATATCAATACATAAATTTCCAATTCCTTGTGCAACTACAGCAATTTTTTGTCGATTCCACTTGGAAAAAAATTTAATAACATATTGTTCTAAAAGTTGGGCAAGATTATAATCTAAAAGGTGTTGGTGGCGTTGTAGAATAGGATAAACTGCTTTAGGATCACTATCACTATCTATTTCTGCCGATAATACTTCCTGAAGAAATACTTGATATTCCTTATTATTAACCCCTTTGCTGTTATTAAGTACTGCTATATCTTGGGCTATATTTCGCAAGTAAATCGCTCTATTATCCCCTGGTTGCTTTTCTCCTAACCAGTCCGCATATTTTTCCATTAACTGTAAAAATTTCCAATCAATCAACTCTTGATTTGCTTGCAGCATATTCTTTACTGCATCTTTATTAGAGCAAGTGAGCAGCTGTTCAATTAAATCGATATAAGCTTGTAATCTGGCTTCATCCATAATCGTTTCGAAGTGATAATTTCAACAGAAAGAGTACGATTTTATCCTTATTTTAGTGATTTAGCATAGATATAAAGTTTGTGTTATCAGTTTATTTAAGTGTTTATTTTTTAGTCCATCTAATTGGATTTGGTACTGTATTTATTAGCAAGAAGTCCTCGCTCTCTAGAACCGCGATTACTTCTTGCTTTTCTAATTTTCCATTTTGAAGACTTGAATTTATTATCGTGGCTTTCAGCAATCAAAGTTCAAAACACCCTCACTTAATGAGATAAGGCTTTAGGATAGCAACGGGGTTAAACTCTTCTGGATAAGGTCGATGGAAGGTATTATCCTTCGCACCTCCCTGTGAAATCTGGACGTGCCTGTTTCCATGCATCCAGCTTCCGAAAATCTTAGCTCTTGCTTTTGCCCATATGGATGTAATCATGACAGCTTTCATGTATCGCTAGAAGATTGTTTTTGTTCCAGTTTTCATGATTTCCATCACAGTGATGTAAATGTATTCTTTCACCTGGGATGAATTTTAATTTACACTTTCCACATGAATGGTTTTGCTCCTTCAAAGCTTTTGCAGTTGAACCACTGTATAATCGGCTATTCCTTTGACTCCAGTAAATCACATCGCCATCATAGGGAGATTTTTCACCTTTGACGGGAATGAATTTGCTCTCTTTGTATCCAACTTTAGGAAAAGCTCTCCTAAGCAGTGCTTCTGCATTATACTTAGTCTGCTTTTTCTCTTTGTTAAATACCTTGAAGGTTCGGTTATTTAAAAACCACAAGGAGTCTCTAGAGCTACTCATATCGCAGTAACGATGGTAGTTACGCCATCCTCGTACAATGGGAGCTATCTTATCAGCTTTCTCAGTTGCACCATAATTTGAACTATTGACGACCTTTTTGACTTTTTGTTGAAATGCCTTAAAGTTCTCCTCTGAGGGAGTAATTTTGAACTTTCCATTTTTCTGAGCTTTAAAATGCCAGCCTAAAAAATCAAATCCGTCTGCCGTGGCTGTCAGCTTGGTCTTTCTCTCACTGATCTTCATTCCTCTTTCTGCTAAGAATGCTTTGATCTTTTCAAATAATTTGTCAGCATCTTCATTGGGTTTGAGAATAAACACCATATCATTAGCATATCTAACGCTTTTGCCTAAATCCTCGATTCCGTTTAAGGCTATATTGGCGAGTAGTGGTGAACATACTCCGCCCTGGGGGAGAGTTAAACTAAGCTGGAGAGTCACCCCTCTAACTCGTCTGCAAAACTGGACGTGAACCTTTCAATTCATCCAGCTTCTCAACAATTTGGTACTTGTCATGCACACCTCGATGAACTTGATCATGGCAATGTTGATGAAGTAGAGCCAAGTTATTTCTTCTATGATTTTGATGATTCCCATCCAAATGGTGGACTTCCAAAAGATTACTCGACTCAAAATAAAGTCCACAATAGGAGCACTTGCCCTCTTGCACCTTCAACAATAGGGCGATATGATTTGGTAGCTCAGGATGTCTACCTGTTCTTTTTGCTCAATAACTCCAATCTCCATCAAACGGACTGCGAGCGCTTTGAACTTTGATATGTCGCACGATGGGGGTTTGTGAGTGAGTGGCTAATCTCAGCAGTTGGTTGCCCAACTTGGCTGCGAAAACCCAACCACCACCACTGTTAACTAGCCAGTATCGGCTTGCTATCCATCTACCGTTTTTATTCGGATGACGACGGTACGCCCAAGCACGCAGCTTTTGGTACAGTAGAAAATCCAAATGACTACACGTCTCTTTACTGCACTCCGACGAGTAATAGGCAGACCAACCCCGAATAATTGGATTGAGATGGTCGATTAAAGCAGCTTGTGGTGCAGTTTTATGCCTTTGAATTACCTCCCGCAGCTTACGAGATTGTCGTTTGATAGCTGTAGCACTTGGTTGAATAATGGTTTTGAAACCTTTCATTGACTTACCTGACTTGATGGCGATTGGACAAGCTGGGGAAACCCCAGCGTCCCTCGCCATCAATTTCAGTTATCTCAGGTATTTCTGATTCTTCTGGAGCATCAGGTAAATTTAATCCTGCCTCTTTAATCCAGTCAATGACTGTCGTGTGGTGAATTTCGGTAACTCTTTCGATGCCGCGCAATCCCATTCCGTTGAGATACATTTTTAAACATAATTTTTTGACTGCTAGTGGATAGCTTCGATCCATTGGCGATTCTACATATTGACCGTGAGAGAGGGCGAGGTTTCCTCGCCATCTCTAATCACGGTGTTGACGATCACAATCGTGCCATTCTTCTGGTGTTATGATAGCCTAGTTCAAAAGTTCAGTTAAATTCCATTAAGTGCAGGACAAAAATTGATTAAAATCACTTAAAGCTTTACATATCAGAGATTTTAGCAAAATCAATAAGCATACCTTAAACAAGGGTTTCATAAATTTTGTCCTGTACAGAATAAATTCCAATAATGTAATACAATTTTCAACCTTGATGCGACTTAGAGCTGGTTTTTTATCAACAATAATTGGATGCTTATTTGTCGCAACATTCAGCTATTTTGATTTATTACCGCTTGTTGAATGTAAGCTTTACGATGCTTTTCTTCGTTCTCGTCCTGACAATTTTGACAGCTTAGACAATGATATTGTCATTATTAAAATTTCAGAAGAAGATATTAAGAAATATGGATTTCCAGTTAGTGATGCTACTCTAGCTGACTTATTAGATAAGGTTCGTTTGTCCAACCCTGCTGTAATTGGACTAAGCTTGCATCGTAATACCGAAGGAGAAACTCCTGATAGAGCGAGATTAAACAGCATTTTTCGCGACACTCCTGGGCTAATTGGTATTGAAAAGACTGACGGTGGAAATCCCAATTTACGCTCAATAACTCCTAACTCAGAGCTAGAAAAACAAGATAGAACTGCCGCTAGCGAGATTATAGAAGACAGTTTGACGGGAGACGTTAGGAGGGGATACTTATACGTTCAAAAAAGTAATCAAGAGCAGTCTATTCCAAGCTTAGGTCTAGCTGTAGCCTTAAAGTATTTAAACCAACAAGGTATTGTTCCTGAAAGCTCTGGTGACGAAGGATGGCTTAAGCTTAATAAAGCTATTTTTCCTTTGCTGGAACCCAACCTAATTTATGATGAACTTACGGTTGATAATTATCAAAGCATAATTAACTTTAGTGATCAACAAAGTACCTTTTCATATTTGACTTTATCTCAGGTACTAAGTAGCGAATTTGACCTAAATTTATTGCGTAATAAAATCATATTTATTGGTACTATGGCGCTGTCGATTGAGGATACCTACATCACTCCCTATAGCTCAACGTTATCTAACGGAAAAAGCTTCAGCTATGGAGTAGAGATTTACGCTAGCGCTACGTATCAGGTTGTATCTGCTGCCCTTTACGCTCGAACTGTTATAAGAGTTATGCCAACATTTGGGGGATACGTTTCTTTTATTTTGCTGGCATCAACCTCATCCTTTATTACATGGTTTATCTACTTGAATTTTCAGATTATAAAGAATAAGTTTGTCTACTTATTTTATTGCTTATTTACTTGTTCTTTAATTATTGCTATTGGCTATATATCTTTACTTTTCGGTTGGTGGATTTATACATTAACAAACGCTTTAATTGTCCTTACATGTGAACTTACTATTTATTATTTTATCCGTTCTGATGACCTTGAAAGACAGAATAAGTTACTACAAATAGAGCTTGAAGAGACACAGAAAAATTTAGTCAATCAGGGAAAACTATCTCTCTATCAAAAGATAGCTAAGTATCTTGCTCACGAGATCAAAAACAAGACCAATATACAAGGTTTAAACATTCAAAATGCTGAAACTAAACTTGGTGAGCTAAAAGAAAGCATTGCTTATTATGACTATCTTTTTGAATCTGATAATCCAGAAGTACGCTCTCCTGTGACAGTTATTGATGAATCTCTAGAAAAAATGCAGCGTCTCGCAACCGTTAATGACAAAATTAGTGACATAATCAATCGAATTTACGAACAGGGAACTCTTGTTGGGTCTGAGTCGCCCCAGTCAGAGCTGCTGACTCCGCTAGAAATCAACGGCATCTTGAGAAACGCTTTATTGGACTCTCAACAATTATGGATCGCCAAATATGGTGGTGTAAATTTAGAGGTCGTAACGGAATACGATCAGAATCTTCTATTAGTTGATGGGATTCTCTCCGAAGTCGAGACGGTATTCAACAACATTCTTAACAATTCTCTTTTTTATCTTTACCGTAAGTATCAAAACAATCATGGATTTGTTCCGAAGTTCTCTGTAACTACGAGGAATTTACTTCAATCAAGCCAGGTTGAGATTATCATCAGAGATAACGGAGTAGGCATAGCACCAGAAAACTTAGACAAAGTATTTGACATGTTCTGGACAACCAAATCTGACCATGGTGGGTTCGGGCTGGGCTTATCTATTGCTAAAGAACTAGTGGAAAAGTTTGGGGGCAATATTTCGTTAAATTCTGTTCATGGAGAGTTTGCTGAATTCGTTATTATTCTCCCTGGCAAGTAGTTCTAGCAGTAGAATTTAGCTTGAATGGAAGATCCAAATTAGTTCCTTCTTATCTCAAGCTATAAATAGTTCCTATTTATCATCTAAATTTACTAGCTTAGATTCCCCCATCTTGGGCTAGAACTAGCCAACAGTATCTTCGCTAGATCTCCCCCATCTCCTGCAAAAGTGAATCGACAAATCGACAAGAAGCAAAAATAATTGATAAAGGTTTATCTATTAATTCTTCGCTGCAAAGAGCATAGCAGGAAAATCTTTCTCAGAGTAGATGTCGTATGAAAAACCACCTTGTCAGGCTTTGAAAGAAATCATAATATAGAAGCAATAAATTCACGTTCTGTCGGCAATGAGCAGCCTACCTTCGCGTAAAAATGATGTCCTGAATAAGATCCGTCAGGGTAAGATTAAATCCTCTAGCAACAAATCAAGACGACCGAAAAGGTTAAATAAAGGACAAATTGCCAAAACAATCGCTAATACCTCACTGCCGAAGCTCTTAATGGCGATCGATGCCACCGCTAGCCGCGAAAGATGCTGGTCTGTAGCCCAAGAAATAACGGAAGGTATGTTTCTAGCTGTCCCGAAAGAGCTAGAGATTGGGCTAGCTTACCACGGAGGATCAAAGGTCAGAGAAATCACTAGTTTCACCACTGATAAGAAAAAATTTGCCGAAAAAATACGTTCTGTACGCTGTTTAGCTGGTCAAACCGCGCTTAACGACATCTTGGATTTATCCAGTGACATTAACCG
Organism: Cyanobacteria bacterium J06621_8; assembly: GCA_038524995.1. Taxonomy (GTDB): domain Bacteria; phylum Cyanobacteriota; class Cyanobacteriia; order Cyanobacteriales; family Xenococcaceae; genus Waterburya. The sequence continues at coordinate 5,351 of JBCBIE010000062.1, read as the reverse complement.
TCTGAGGGTAATCGTCTATGTTGGAGATCGCTATGAGGAGAATATTAATGAAGCTCTTGGAATTGTTTCCAGTCTGGCTTTGAAGGGAGTAAGGTTGTTTTTCTTTCACGACACCAGTGATGCCGAAGACCAGGAAAATTTGCCTTATGATCTTCAAGAAACCGCCAAAGCTTTTCAAACTTTGGCGGAGACCGGTCGAGGTGCGGTGTTCCCCTTTGATGCGAACTCTCCCGAAATCATCAAGTCGATTCTTGAGGCTCTAGCTTATTATTCTTCTAGAGGAATAGAGGCATTGAAGCAGCTAAATACCCCAGGAGCGCTCAAGCTTCTGTCTGCAATCAAAGATTAGGAACATCTATATGATAAGGACTTTCTCTTATGGATGATAAAAATCAGAATTCAAGAGAAACAAGTTTGCTAGATACTGAAGTCAAAGAAGATTTAAAAAGATCACTTTCTATGGGCTTTGAGCAAGATTTTGGGACGTCTTGGATACCTTTACCACAGACCGAACTACATTATCGTGTTTACCGTGAAGAAGGACAGCTATGTGTTTGTGTAGGTAAAGTACAGCCAGACGATACAGTTAAAAAAAGTAGTGCAGATGTTACCGTTGACAATCGCCTTGAAGCAATTGAATTAGAACTGAAAAAGTTAGCCCAACAGTTTGGTTAATGAAAGATAATAATATTCGATTCTAATCGTAAACCACATTTTTTATATTGCACGCTGATGCCTAGATGGCGGAATAGATGCTAAAGTTCTGAATCTGTTTGCTAAATTAAATGATAAACCTTTGTCATTTTTATTTATGCCACAGCATGCCAGGTACGTTGAAGGATTACGTAACAACAGAGTTTCAATCAAATTTGAGAGGAGTGACTTACTACTCAGTAAAAAATTACTTCGTAATCCTTATGATGGCAAATCCTACGACTTACCCGTTTACGACCGCAATGAAGGTAAGAGTCACTCGTTTTATTTTGGACCGAATATTTTGGACAGCATTGAACGGGTATTTGTTAAGCGAAACTCTTCTGAAGCCAAGAGATATGGGTTAGCTAAAAGTACTGCCCCTACCACTGCTATTTGGCGATTTCGCGATCCCCAGCAGTTTTTCCGTAAACCAAAGAAGAAGCGAAATAAGAAATCTTCCACAGTCAAAAAACCTAAACGAAAAGACTACTATCCTTTCAAGTCTGAGTTTGCTACTGGTGGCAGGTTGTTAAGCCATGCTGGAGACTTTGCTATAGTTACCAAGATTTCTTCAGTTTCAATTTCTTCACAGCTATTTCTTCTCATTATAGGCATGTGTAACGGCAGTACTTCTGAAGCATCATCTCAAATTGCAAAGGAAGCTAGTGAAGCATGGCAGCGAGAGATATTTCGAGCAGAACAGCTATATTCTGCTCTTAAAGTGAGTGACGGATTTTTGTTAGATAGTGAACTACCTTCTGAGTTAAAAGCTGATGCCGCAGTATCTCAGGAGGTCGAACAAATCCTGTTCCAGCGTGTAATCAACTGGATGGGCATACCAAATATCCCTTTTAGTCGAAAACGAGGTCGTCCCAAGTCAAGACCAGACATAATTAAAGGAAAGTATATCGAAATAAAGATCGCTCTTGATAGGGTGTCAATCACTGGACGAACCATTGCAGTAGTCGCTGGCTACTCTGCCAACACAGACCTTGCCAGCCTGACTTTATTAGAATTAGTATCAATACTAGCTGAACTACAAGAGCTAGAGGAAGCTGAAGATGAAGACCTGCTGCTGGCTTTTCTTGATGCCCTTGATCCTGACTGGCAAACTAATGTTTTTGAGGAAGAGGAAAACTATCAATCTTTAGAAGATCCCTACACGGTCTTGAATATTTCTCAAGACGCTAATACTGATGAGATCAAAAAAGCCTATCGCAATCTTGCTAGACAAGTTCATCCTGATACTTCTGGTTTGCCTGATTGGATCTTTAAGCAAATTAATCGTGCCTATGAGAGCTTAGAGCATGAAGCAAAAGATGAGTAAACTAGGGCAAGATGAAGTATTAGCTATCTAGATTAAAACGATAAACCTTTATCTATTTTATCAAAATCTGATTATTCCTTTGTGCTGTCTCAGCATTGTTTATGTTCTGACCTTATTAAACTTCAGAGTTTAACGTCAATTCTATTGGCAGGATTATTCTCTTGGGCATTAAGGACATGAGTATAAATCGCAGTGGTTTTCGGGTCGCTGTGACCCAGAAAATCCTGAACCTCTCTTAAATCCGAACCTCCTTTTAATGCTAATGTACCTGCTGTATGACGCAGACTATGGGGTGAAAGACTCCGCTCCAGTTCAGAATGTTTGAGGTTACATTTAGAAAGATAACTATCGACTACATGACCAATCCCACTTCTAGATAGCCGTTGACCGTAACGACGGTTTGATAAGGAAATAATCAAAGGAGACTGGGGAGTCAGCTTTTCTTTGCTAAGAAAGCGAACCTTTTTGTATTCAATAATTTCCTCTGCTAAGTCTGTTCTCAGGATCACAGTTCTGATACTATTTTTGCCATCCAAAATGAGATAGAACTCACCTCTCGATTGACGAAGATCGCTCCAATTCGCCCGATACATCTCCACACTACGACAGCCCTGAAGTGCCATACAAGCCAAGAGAATGCGATCGCGTAATACCTGTAGCTGTTTAGCTATAGCCTCTCGAATTTTATAAGTGGGGGCGACGCTATCAAATATCTGCTGTAGCTCCTCCTGGGTCAAATACTTGATGGTGCTGCCAACTTCTCGTTTCTCCCTTGGTGCTTTTACTCCGACAACGGGATTTTCCCTGACCAGTTTCTCTTGGTTACATGCAGTATAAAAGTGTTTGGTGGATATTAAAGACAATCTAATTGTAGGAGAGGTTTTCCCAGCATCAACTAGGTATTTGCGATATTCAAGGATATTTTGCTTGGTAACTAGGGCAGGGTAGAGTTCTCTCTCTTTACACCAACGAAGAAACTGAGAAGTACGATTGCGATAGGTTTTAATCGTATCATCGCTAGCATTACCATCGGCGATAGTTAAGTTAAGATATCTCTCAAAACAGTCCACCATTGCCTTAACCGTAGGTAAAGTAGTGACTGTAGCAGTGCTGCGATCGCCATTACCAAATTTTCTGGGGCTTGAACGTCGAATTGCCATGTCTTTTTTCTTAGCAAAGCTTAAGAAAATATTACAGTATAGAAGCTCTGTTATTTGCACTAAAAGTTGTAAGATTAGTATGTAATCGCAGCATAGTGAGGCATATTGCAGTTTGTATGTCTTATCAGCACAGGAAGCAGAGTTAAGGGATAAATTAGAGCATCAGGTACGGACGGGGTTCGTGCTGCGAGGTCAGGCATTAAGGAGTATTAAGCGTCTTCAGTTGTATCGAGATCGCTTCGATAACTTTGAGTCTTACTGTGAGTCAGTTTTTGGTTTTACGATGCTTTATATCGAGCGTTGTATGAAGGCGGCTGAGACTTACTATTTTATTGATGAATATTTAAAGACCAATGGTCTAAATGCCCCCTTACCTACGAAACAAAGACAGTTACGACCAATTTTTCAAGCTCATCTCAATCCAATTGAAGTTGGTGAAGTTTGGGTAATAGCAGTGGACATCGCTCTAGGAAAAGTGCCGCCTGCATCTGTAGTTAAATCCGCAGTCAAATCTTACCTACATCAGAAATATCCTCCCGTTAATCCTTTTTCTGAGGGCGAAATATGTCGCATCAAGTCAGGAGTTCCAGGGAAGCAGAATTGCTGGTGCGTCGTAGCGGAAGTAAAAAAAGATGAGTGTGTGGTGGATACTTGGGACGATCAGTTTGTGGTTTCGGTAGATGACCTTATGCCTATGAAGTTTAGCGCAGATGAATCAGAGCAAATGCTAGATTTAGGTGCAAGAATGACTGCACTGTCTGAGGTTAGGGAGTTAGATGAAGCTGCAATGTGGTTGTTACAGGGGTTAGAAAGGCTGAAGCGCAGTCAGCTTAATTCTTTGGAAGAGAAGCTGTTGCAGGTCTTGGAAGATGAATATTTGAATTTCAATTAATCTTGAGAATCAACAATAAACTCAGCAGCAGCTAGTCCTGATAAAACTGCTCCCTCTAAATTCTTTTGAGAAGAAAATGTATCTCCTGCTAGAACTAAAGTACCAGGTTTTTTAAGGACAGCGTAAGGCTGTCCATAAGACGTAATAGGCTGACTAAACTTCCAACCATGTACTTGATATTTAACGACCTTTGAGCCTAGCCAATGTTGAGCCACATCAATTAATTGTTGAGCCACGATATCTCTGTCAGCGTCCCAATTTGCTAGGCTAAACTCAGAGCTGGCATGAAGTGTAACGGCGTAAGCCTCTGGTGAAATACCTTTCTTATAATTACAACCAATCCAAGCTAGAGGTTCTCGATCTAGCCTTAAACCTCCAGTTTCTGGAATTTGACTAGGCTTATCTAAAAATGCAAGAACAGCGATACAGCGATGGTAAGCCAATTTTTCTAAGTTAGTTTGCATTTCCAATGGAATTTTAATATCAGAATTATTTAGTAACTCCAAAGATTGCGGTACTGGGGCTGTTACAAGTAATGTATCTCCTTGAAATGAATCACCTTGATGTGAATTCGCAATCCATTGACCACTTGACCATTGCAAATCAACTATTCGAGTTTGAGTACGAATATCCAAGTCTTTAGCTAAGTATTTAGCAATGTTACGGTTACTTTTAACACCACGGTAAAGAATTTCTTCACTGTTTTGAAAGTTTCCTTCAGCAGTATAAATAACGTTAGACCATTGCACTACTAAACCATCTTGAATCCAGATATCTACCAATTTTTTGAATTCGGTATCTGTGGCTGAAAAATTCTGCACTCCGTAGTCAAATATACCTTGACCATGCTCAGGAAAATTAACTCGACGAGTAGCTAAACGCCCTCCAATGCCACGTCCTTTATCCAATATCGTTGCATCAAGTCCATTTCGCTGTAAGACATGAGAAGCTATTAAACCTGAAATTCCACCACCAATAACTAAACAGGAAGAAGTGTTTCTACTTTTATGTTGATTTTCTTTAACATTAGTCATTTTTCAAGTCTTATTCCTTTTAATTAGTTTTTTTGATTTAACTCAGCCTATTTTTTCTGGGTATATTTTTTATCCACTACTTCTTTTAATCCTAAGATAAATTCATTTTTTTCATCAGATTCAAGCTCAAATAATCCATTCAGATTATCCCAATTAAACTTGGAAATTAATTTGGCATCTTTTTGATAAAATTCCATTACTTTGGGTGTTTGATTAGCAAATTTAGTCTCGCTCAATAAGTA
>JBCBIE010000061.1:0-34267 GCA_038524995.1 Cyanobacteria bacterium J06621_8 | reverse complement strand
GACCTGTTGGGTATGGCGAGGGAACCTTATGCGAAGCGGTACCACAAGGGCATAACATCAAGCGGGATAATGCAATAAATCAGAATTGGGAAAGTCGTCCACTATTATGCATATGGCTTATGGCTTAGAGCTATCTTCACAAACTAACTCTCTTATCTCGAACTGACTTTAACAATCTATTTGATAGATCCAGTCGCTATACTCTGGCACTTCATTATTTGTGATTGCGGTTAATTTATCCTTAATTTGCTCGGTAATCGGTCTTTGAACAGGTAAATTGTAGTTTTCAATCCGTTTTACAGGAGTTACCTTAGCCGCAGTACCACTTAAGAATATCTCATCGGCGATCATCAATTCCGTTTTGTCGATCGCTCTTTCAATTACGGTAATGCCCAAATCCCTGGCAATAGTTAACACGCTATCTCTAGTAATACCTTCCAAGATATCTTGATTAAAACCAGGAGTGATCAACTGATTGTTGCGGACGATAAAGACGTTCATCCCTGAAGCTTCGCAAACTTTCCCCTGAGAGTTCATCAAGATTGCTTCATCAAATCCAGATTCTACCGCCTCGGTTTTAGCCAGAGAAGAGGTAATATATGCCCCGCTAATCTTACCCCGTAAAGGTAAACTGCGGTCTTCCTGACGATACCAAGAACTAATGCGGCAGCTAATACCGTCTGGGGGTAGATAATCTCCTAGTTCTAAACCATAAATGAAGAAGTCCTTCTCAATTTTATGTAGTCTAGGAGCAATGCCTAAATCAGAAGTATAGACAAAGGGACGGATATAAAAGGGCTGCTCTGGTTTATTTTTCTTAACAAAGTCGATAATTATCTGCTGTATTTTATCAGCGGGCAAATCGTAGTGAAGCAGCCTGGCACTGTTACTTAAGCGATGAGAGTGACGATCCAGTCTAAACAGTAGAATCTGGGCAGGATTTTGGGGATTAGGGATTCCCCGTAACCCACCAAATGCTCCTGTGCCGTAGTGCAAAGCATGGGTGGCAATAGAAATATTAGCCTCTTGAAAAGGAACAAATTTATTTTGAAAATAAGCTAAATCTAAAAATTTGTGCATTATTACCTATAACTTATTGCTTGCTTCCCCTAGCCATCCTACAAGATTTGCTTGCTCTTCTGAAGATAAATTATCTTTAATTGCTAATTTATAACTGTTCGTTTGAGGTTTTGCCAGAGTTACAGGGAGAGTTTTTAGTTCATCCTGGTGGAATACTGTAACTTGAATCATATCCCCTGGCTGATAGTCTTTCAGTCTTTCGTTAAGAGACTTAGCATTCGCCTTAATCCCATCAATAGCCAGCAGCTGATCCAAAGCATCAATGCCAGCTATGGCAGCAGGAGACTCGGCAGCAACATAGGTGATTTTCTCCTGATTGTTGTCTGAATTAACTTTAATTCCCAGATAGGGAGCGTCAGATTCTGCGACAGCCTGGAGATACAGACCAAAGGGTGCTAGATAATCATCAAAGGGTAATTCTTCCGTCGTCTCAATGTAGCGAGTGAAAAAATCATCAAGGTTAACCTGAGCTACCTCGCTAATAGTAGACCTTAATTGAGCCTCCGTAAAGCCAATCTCATCCTGTCCAAAACGTTGCCAAAGCAACTGCATTACGTTATCCAGCGATCGCTTATTATGATGTTTAGCGCGAATCAGGAGATCTAACAACAAAGAAACTAGCTGTCCTTTGAGATAGTAGGAAATCTGATTATTATCGCTGTAGGCATTACGGCGATAGAGCTTGATCCAAGCATCATAGCTAGATTCCCCCAGGGGTTGAACTGTACGCCCCAAAGTATTGAGATATTTACTGATATCTTTACTCAGATTAGTTAGGTAGGTATCGCGATTATAGATTCCTGCCCGCAGAGGAAATAAAATATCGTAGTAACTAGTGGTACCCTCGCAAAACCAGAGGGAGGTAGTGTAGTTTTCCACTTCATAATCAAACTTTTCTAAAGCTTTAGGGCGAATCCGCTTCACGTTCCAGAGGTGAAAAAATTCGTGTGCCACTAGCTGGAGAAACCGTTCATATTTATCGCGATCGCGGAAGCCGAATCGAGGATAATTGAGAGTACAGCAATCTTTATGTTCTAAACCGCCATAGCCACTGCCTGAAAGATGCAGCAGAAACAAATACTGTTCGTAGGGTAAACCACCAAACATAGCCGCTTCTACTTCAATAATTTTAGTGGTGTCAGCAATGATCTGTTCGGGATTAGGGTTCCCCTGACTCCAAATTGCCAGTGAGTGAGGCTTGCCCAGTACCTCAAAGTCATATACCTGCTGGGTGCCAACTTCTACAGGGGTATCAACCAAAGTATCAAAATCAGCGGCGATAAAAGTATTGCTTTCCCCTGGTACTGGAGGTAAAGTAGTAGCAATTCGCCATTCTGGATAGGGTGGGTCAATCTTAACCTTAATTGACTGCTGTTCCAAACCTGGGACAAAGAAAAATAATGCTGCACCGTTAAAGTAACCATGGGTAGCATCGAGATGATTAGTCCGTACCGTCAGTTCATTAGCATAAACCCGATAGCTAACCTTAATTTCTGAAGTATCTTCCGTTGCTACCTGCCAGTAGTTTTTACCTAGCTTCTGATGAGGCAAAATCTTGCCCTGACTATCTTGTGCCTTAAAATCCTGGAGATGTCTGGCATATTCCCTAACTAAATATGAACCAGGAGTCCAGACAGGCATTTTCAAATCTAAGGTAGCAAGCTGCCAATTGCTTACCTGAAGAGTGACTTCAAATAAATGCGAAGTAGGCTGAGACATGGCAACTTGATAAAACAAGCTTCCTGTCTGACTAGTAAATGGTTGACGACGAATAGCGGTGGCTTCAGTCATTAAGCTTCTAGGAGATAGATAAATTCACAGTGACATTGATACAAGAACTTATATTTTATCTTTTTTTAATTCACTATCAGCTTCAACCCCAATTTACTTTCTTTACTTATTTTTATATGGATTAAGAAATATAAACTAGACGACAGCTATTGCAATTAACGACTAACGACTAACGACTAACTACTGACAGTCTTAACTAGTTAGTTTTATTTATACCGACTTACTGAATAGATTAAAATGCCAGTAGTTAAAATTATTCAGGTAAGAGGCATTGAAATCTCTCAATTTTTTGACTAACTCCCGTAGCAAGAATCGTCAATTTGCAGTAATCGGGTTGGGGCGTTTTGGTCGAGCAGTTTGCATGTCATTACACAATATGGGTTACGAGGTTTTAGGTACCGATATTGACGAAAAATTAGTCACTCAAGCTTTAACTCAAAAAATTGCTTCCCACGCAGTGCAGCTAGACTCTACAGAACCTGAATGCTTAAAAGAAGCTGGTATCTTTGAAATGGATACTGTTATTGTGGCAATTGGTAATTATCTCCAGGAAAGTATCATCACTACTTTAAACGTCAAAGAAGCAGGAGTGGAACAGGTAGTAGCCAAAGCCTCATCAGAGATTCACGGCAAAGTATTACGTCGCGTGGGGGCAGATCAGGTAGTCTTTCCTGAACATGAAGCAGGTTGCGCCCTAGCTAGCACTTTAACCCAGCCAGGATTTTTAGAGCGTTTTGAACTAGATACGGAGAATAGCATTGTTGAAGTTTTGGTGCCTGAAGAATTTCATGGTCAAACTTTATCCCAGCTAGATCTACGTAACCGCTATGGCTTAAGCGTACTGGCAATTGGTACTGACAAAAAGTTTGTGACTAACCCCAGTCCAGGACAGGTTTTAAAACAAGGATTAGTGATGGTGGTCATTGGTAATAATAAAGACCTCCAGCGATTGCCAATTTAAAATGGATGCTCACTATTAATCACAGATTAAAATAATGGACTTTACTGCTGCACTACCAACTTTTGTCGTTACTTTAAGGGAAGGATTCGAGGCTGCTTTAGTAGTAGGCATTGTGATGGCTTGCCTCAAAAAAGCCGAACAAACTCAACTCTATCGCTGGGTCTATTTAGGCATTATTGGCGGTATTGTTGCCAGTGTTGCCGTGGGGTTTTTGCTGTCGGGGGCTATATCTGGAGTAGAGACGGCGGGAGGCATTTATGCACCAGTGGTTAAGCAATGCTTGGAGGGTATCTTTGGGCTAGTGGCGATCGCTATGTTAAGCTGGATGCTGATTTGGATGACGCAACAGGCAAAGTCTCTCAAGGGAGAGGTGGAAGGTGCTATTAGTTCGGCTTTGAATAGTGAAGGTGCCAGCAAAGCGGTGTTTTTATTGATCTTTATTGCCGTGGTGCGAGAAGGTTTTGAGACGGTATTGTTTATCTTGGCAAAATTTCAGCAAGACTGGACTCTAGCCTCGGTTGGTGCGGTATCAGGCTTAACTCTGGCTGCGGTGATGGGAGTGGCGTTATTTTCCCTGGGAGTAAAGATTAATATCCGTCTATTTTTTCAGGTGATGGGAATATTTTTACTACTAATTGTGGCTGGTTTAGTAATGGGTGCTTTAAAGCATTTTGATGCGGCTTTATATTTACTCAATGACCTTACTCTGAGTCAGATTTGTTTATTTAATAATAATTCCTGTATTCTTGGTGCTCAAGTTTGGGATGGCTCTAGTATTTTACCCGACCGTGAGTTTCCTGGAATTGTCCTCAAGGCTTTATTCGGCTATCGTCAGACTTTATATTTAGTACAGGCGATCGCTTATTTTGGATTTTTAGCAGTAGTCGGTAGCGCCTATTTTCAAAGTTTGGACATTAAAGTCATCGTAAAGCCAGAACGGTCTTCTTCTTAAAAGTTATAACTATAAACTAAACTATTAGACTGAATTTATCTTGAGCTGCAACCTATCAAAAGGCAAAGAGACAATGCAGAAATCTACATTGTCTCTTTAGTTGGGTGCCCTTTGAGGACTTTAATAAGTGTATTAAAGTGAATCTCCAGGCATCTCTGAAAAGCATTGCCAAAGCTTAAATGTATTTAGTAAAGCCTTTACACCTCAGCATCTTACTTAATTTAGCAATGCCCTTAAATTAAATTACTTACTATGTGTATTAACATAGCACACCAACAAAATAATATGTGTAATTTACCTCTGTACAGGACAAAAAATAAGATATAGGGTTGCAAAGTATTAGAGGAAAAGGATTTCATGAAAAGTAACCACACTTTAACAATCGACCCTTATGAATCAGGTTAACTTACTGCGACAAACTTTAAAACCAATACTTGGGTGGGAAAACAATGGCTGACTTATCTTCTGATTGAGCCTGTGATTCAACAGCGTGATTGGACAAGCTGGGGAAACCCCAGCGTCCCTCACGCTCAATTTCGGTTGAGAATTCGAGAGAGCGATAAGCCTTCGGCATGGCTTCGCTTACCGCATCAGTGATGGGAAGAAACAGCTTAGAGCATCCATTGTCTTTGCTCATCTCCAGCCTGGACAAACTAGGTTTTTATCTGGCAAAAGGCTCGTTTGGGGTCGTTTAGTTTATGTTTCAGCTTTACGTTTAGGAGGTAGACTAAGATTAGTTTCTTGCAATAACTCTTCTTCACTTTTTAGCATGGCTAGCCAGCGTTTTTTACCCTTGAGAGATATTCTCTTTTTGAGTTGAATCGCAAACCACGATAGATAAACTTCTTTGACTAATTTTTCAGCAGAAGTATGAAATCTATCAGGCACTCCCTGATACTCCGGCTGTTGCTTGAGGTTCTTGATTATCTTTTCAATAGTTTCGTTAGGAATATATCCCTGAGAGATCCACTTATTAATTTCAGAATTAGTTCTAATAATCTCTAAAGTCTGGTTAACTAATGGTGTATTTCGATCCGACATAAGCGTCCAGAGATATTTGAGAGTTTCTTCTGAAGCTTGAAGGCGGCATCTTACAGTTTTTAGAGCCATGATTTTGATTTATTCAAATGGTTGCAGATCTTTTTCCCAACAAATACTGGTAGAAAATATAGTATTGATCGCTAAATCTTGATTGGTATAAATGAGATATTTCCATCGCCATTGCTGGTTTGTGTAGTCAAAAGCATAAAAACGACCAATAATAATTCCATGATCTTCTATAGATTCATGACTTACTTTGTCTCCGTAGAGAAATACTGGGATCTCTATATTTTGAGGAAAATCAGTAGGAAGACTGGAAAAACAAGTTAAGTTGACGAGACTTCTATTTACAACATCTGCGGGTTTCTGAATTAATTCCAAATTGTCTGCAAGATACTCTACGAACAATGCAGTTAGCAGATTGATTTCCCCCTGTTTTTCCAAACTATACAAAGTGTAAATTTTTGCCTGTAATTTTTTGATGCCCAAATTATCTGCAAGATTAGGCAAAGCTATATTCTTGGGCAGATTTTTTCTGGTAGATTGATTCATACTTATTGCAGCGATGCCTGCGGCTAGCTTCGCAATCGCTCAAATAACTTACTTTGAGATTCTATAGGATAAATATACTAAATATTAGCAATAATAGCAATAATAGCAATATTTTTATATTAGCGATAATAGCGTTGTAAGTTTGCTTATGAAATCCTGTGAGAAAATGGAGTATAAGCGATATTGGTAGATAAATAGCGAGTGGTTGATAAACGTAGATCGTCTGAATATAAGGAATTGAGGGGATTCATTCCTAAGTCACTGACTATGGAGTTCAAGGCAGCTTGCAAGCAAGCAGGACAAAATATAAACGATACTTTAGAGGAAGCTGTCAAAGATTGGATTGGTAAGCAAGAACAATTTACGGATCGGCGATCGCACAAAGTTGTACCCCTTGCTAGCAGTAGTTATACTCAAGAAAATTTGAATTTTTCTTCGTTACCTACCATTGCCACTGCAATAGAAAAGACTTTAGAAAATCCTGACTGGGGTTTGAAGCATTTGGAAAAGGAAACCAAAATTTCTCAGGCTAGGTTGAGGCAGTTGTTATCAGGCGATCGCCCGACAGATGAAGAGATTGAGAAATTAGCAGGATGCCTGGTTAAATTAGACGGCTTAGTTTTCGACAGAGAAGAATTGACTGATATGCGGATAGCTGAAGAAATCAAGCAGAGACAGCTAGAAAGATTGAAAAAAAATCAGAGAAACTCAAAAAGTCAATAAACTTATTTCTAAATTTAATAGATTTTAAAACCAGTTTTAGTAAAAAGAGTCATACTCTATTGGAAGAATCTCAAGGTGAATAAATTTCTAAAATTGACAAAATTTAGATTTTTTTTATCATTTAAACGGCTGTTATTTAATTTTAAATTAACTTTCATAACATGAAAAATATATCTTACTATATCAATCAATTCAAATACTTGTAAATTAAACAAATGCCATTGGATAGACAACAATAGATTGAGTTTACGGCGAAATAAATAAGTGCATATTTGCTTTTTTGATAATTTTATTTTTAGACTGTGCTCAATATTACGGTTAATAAAATCTGGTAAAGATATTTTAAATATGGTTTTTAATATATATAGTCCCATCAAGAAGGCTTTCTTTCTATTTAAGAGGCTAGCGTTGGTCAAGCTGATTTCCCAATCCAGCTCAGATTTAAGAACTAGTTGATAAATATCGCATAGACGATTTAGGGAACGCCAGTGTTCTTTTGCTCCTTCTAAACATAGATAAATTAAGGCATTTTCTACTGAAAATACTTCTATTGTCTGGTCAGCAAAAGTAACTTTGGTCAAATCATGCCAGAAAAGCTGAGAATTTACCGCAGTAAAATGATTTTTGGGTGAAAATTCATAATGAAGATCGATGCAGAGCGGAATATTGGGGGGATAATATTGAACCTGCTGGTAATATTTATGATTGTTAAGCTTGCTTGGCTGATATTCTGCATCAGCTAATATTTGTTGAGCCTTCTCAAAGTCTGACTTTCTAACTAAAAGATCAAGGTCGCCAAATGTTCTCAAAGCTAAGTCTCCATAAAACATTTGGGCTACTATGGGTCCTTTCAGAGGCAAGCACTTAATTTGATTTTTATGAAACAGGTTAGTTATCTTTAAACATTCCTGAGTCACTAACAGGTTGCCCATTGCCTTATCTTTGGTGTAATCATAAGCAAATTTATGTACATGATCAGGTATTAAATTTGAATAAGCTTTATTTAAATTAGAATACACTAGTAAAAATATTTTGTGCTTTATGCTGATTGATATTAAGTAATTCCAATCAACCTTCTGCTGGAGTAGGAAATGTAATTTTTGCTGTGCCGAAATGTCTATGCCACTTTTTATGCAGCTTAACATTATATCTACTTCTAACTGACTTAAACTGGGATTATACATTAACAATATTTTTGTGGTTAATAATTCTGAGCTTGAGTATTAAACATTTGACAGTAAACTCCTCCAGATATTAAAAGTTCTAGATGAGTCCCGCTTTCAACAATTGAATCTCCTTTTGTTCTATTAAAATCTATACTTAATAAGTAGTTCAATCACAAAGCTTGGTACTAGCACAGCACAGTATCAATTCTGTTTCTGGATTTGCAGTTGGTTTATTTGTTAAAGCCGATCTGGTGGCTGAAGTTTCAATCATATTTTTTTAACGATAGTTTTGCGCTTGAGTTTCAAATAAACGAGCGTAGCTTTGCTGTAGGGCGATCAATTCATCATGGGTGCCACTTTCGACAATTTGTCCGTTGTCCATGACATAGATTCGGTCTGCCATTTTTACCGTAGATAAACGGTGGGTAATTAAAACCGCCGCTTGGTCTTGAATTAATTCGCGGAACTTTTTAAAAATTTCGTATTCTGCTTTAGGATCCATCGCGCTGGTTGGCTCGTCCAAAACAATAACCTGAGAATCTCGTATAAATGCTCTGGCTAAAGCAACTTTTTGCCATTGACCGATACTTAATTCTTCGCCAGTATCAAATAGCTTGCCCAAGATAGTATCATAGCCGTGGGGTAATCTTGTAATCACATCATGGGCACCAGAACGCTTGGCAGCAGCTAAAATACTGCTGTCTCTGCTTTCCATCTCGACGTTACCCAAACGAATATTTTCTTGGGCAGAAAAATGATATTTAGCGTAGTCTTGAAAAATCACGCTTATTTGACGGCGTAGCTCGGCAATTTTGAATGATCGTAAATTCACTCCATCAATTGTAATATTACCGCTAGTGGGATCGTAGAGACGGCACAAAAGCTTAATTAAAGTTGTTTTACCCGAGCCATTCTCTCCTACCAAGGCAATGGTTTCACCAGGTTCGATAGTTAAATTAATATTTTTGAGTGCTTGGCGAGCAGAGTCGGCATAATGAAAACTGACGTTATTAAATACAATTCCTCTTTTAAAGGATTGAGGCAGAATTTTAGGCTGTACAGGATCGATTACTTTAGGTTTTAAATCTAAAAATTCGTAAAGATTAGCCAGAAATAAATTGTCTTCATAAAGACCAGACACACTTGTAAGTGTAGCTTTTAAGTTGTTTTGCCCTCGTTGTAGAGCTTGATAATAAAGAACTAAATCGCCAAGGAGTAAAATTCCTTGAATAGTTTGATAAATAATAAAAGCAAAAACCGCGAAAATAATAACCCCCGCAAAAGCTTGAGCCAAGAAAAAAGAAATAGAACGCTTAGTCGAAATCTTCAGTTTTTCCCGATAAAGTTTTTTTCTAATTTTGTCATATTCATCGCTAAACCAATGACCTAAATCAAATAGACGAGTTTCTTTGGCAAACTGCTCGTTGGTCAACATCCAACCCAAATACATAGATTGTCTTTCTAGCTGAGTACGTCGGCGCTGCCAAGCATATATAGTGCGCGAATATTCAACCTTAACAAATACTGCGGGAATGGTTGCCACCAACAAAACGCCAACAATACTCCAGTGTAGAGATACTAAAAGACCCAGCATTGCCACTAAAGAAATGCAGTTTTGTCCCAACTGTGCCAGACGATTGAGAATTTGAGGTGGTCTGTAGGGTGCTTCTTGCTGCGCTCTTTGTAGAGCGTCGTGATACTTAGCATTTTCATAGTATTCTAAGTCTGCCTCTACCGACTTAGCATGAATAATACTTTGCATATAGTCGGTCACTTTTTGCGAATGTGCAGTATTGACTAACTCATTGAGAGATTGACAAAGGCTATTAAAAATAGCGGCAAATCCAGCCAGAATAATTAGTGGTAATACTTGAGTAAATACCTGTTCTGGATTGCTCGATCTGAGGTTGATAGTTACAGTATCTATAATTAACTTTGCCAAGTAAATCATTACCAAAGGCAACAATCCTTGAAAAACTACTAGTATTAGCCTGGCTATCGTCCAACCAGGGCTACTTTGCCATACTAAGCGTAAAGCTGGCAAGAAGCGCATCGCGACTTTGATTCTCTCTTTAATGCTTTGAGCAATCTTCATAACTGTTTATTTACCATAGCTTTAATTCATATATCTAAGTTCGAGTATTTAGATATAAAGCTAGCTGAGATTCAAATCATTGAGCTGTATAACTTAAAATATCACCAGAATTAGCAATTGGTTCTCCATAATCTTGACCTAAGCCAAAGTAGAACGTATCGTCCAGATACTCAAAAGAGCGAGCTTTGCTAGCACTATTAAATTTAACTACCCGTCGCCATTTTATTCTGCCATCTAAACTGTCTGTTCTATAGACATATACGGTAAATTGATCGTCTTGTCTTTTTTTATTTGCTAATACATATAGCTCATTGCCAATTATTACTACATCTTCCCCTAAAGCTTTGCCAGGTAGTTTTAATTGTTGAGGACTATCACCTAATCCCGATTTATAGAAAAAACCAATGGAATTCATGTAAGCCTGTCGATAATTATCAGGAAAGGCTGAATAAGAACGAACTGGATAAACCAAATAGTTCTGATATTCAACTGGCTTCCAAGGACGATAGATTATTCGCGAACCATATTTGCCACCTTTGGCAAATAATTTTTGAGGAATAAATTCCTGTTGCAAATCGCGCTGGAGTTCAAATTGATCGCTTTGGGGACTGTATTGAGCAATAGATCCAGGAAAACTTGCCGAGTCTCTCAGTGAAGCATTGGTGGCAAGAATACGATTTTGATAGCGAAAAACGCTAAAAAACCAGTTAAAATTCGCAAGAACCTGACCATTAACCAAAACATTGTCAATTCCTCCCGCTTTAAAAGAAAAACCGTCTTTAGTTTCAATAGCAATAGTAGTTCCCACCCTATCGGGCTTAGACGGTTGGCGATTGTTACCCACCATCAATACATGATCGTTATCGGTTTTAATCAAATCGCGAACATGAGCTAACTTAACTACAGGTGACGCATACTTTTGCCATTGACCGTTAACGTCTCTGCGATAAAACTTGTTGCGATCTCCTTTGGTAGGATCGGCTGCGGGAATGTAAAGCTGATCATCAAACACCCGATAATGTTCGATCGCCTCTTCCTCTACGGTATACTCTTGAATAAATTTTTGCTTAGCAGGATTGTATGCCCAAACATTAATCGGTCCTACATTAGTAACGGTACTCCCTCCTGCTAGATAAATTTTGCCATCAAAAACCTGTAAGTCCCAAACGTTTAATGCTCGGCCTTCGTGTCCGTCATCTACAAAAGGATTTCCCAATTTTATAATTTTTTCACTACCTTCATCTTGAGCAAAAGCTCCACAGGCAACTAAAAAAATTGCAATCAAAAATAATGAAAGAAATAGTATTTTTGATCCGTATTTTCGGTTCATTATGCTAAATTAAGATCGCTTTGGAAGAGTTTTGCTCAGCTTACTCTTTAAATTAGTTGCTCACAAAGCTAGAAAATATTTTATTATGTTAAACAACCAATTGTTTGCCAGTTACATGATTTTCGATCCTTTCAATCGTGACGGATAATAGTTCGAGATTGATAGGTCTTAACAGGTGATGAATTGAGATCCGTTTTGCTATTTGAGCTAGCTTGGCAAAATGAGACGATTGATTTGTCTTTAATAACTCGTCACCAAATCGAGTTACATAGGAATTTATAATTAAATACTTGATAATTTCTTGAGGCTTTAAAGGTTGAATCTCTAAACTTGGATATTTTCCCAAAACGTAAATTTGTTTTAAAGGTAAATTGTGCTCGCTAAAACATTCATCGACTCGGCGATTGCGTTTCTCTAAATGAGGAACTAATCGCGGTAAATTTTCGGGCTGCATACCCAAAGAAGCTACGGCATCTGGCCACAATTTTAATTGAGGAAAAGCAGGAAGCACCATTGGCTCCTTTCCACTTAGGTCAATGGCAATTACATCATCGCCAATTAAGTTATATCCTTTAGCATTAAGATTAGCAGCAATAGTGGATTTTCCCCAACCCTTGTTACCCATAAACACAACAGCTTGACCATCAATATCTACACCACTGGCGTGAAGTACCAATAAGCCCCGCTGATGCAAAATAGTACCAATTGCGGCACCAAGAATAAACAAGCGCAAGCGATATTCATCAGCTTCAGCAACAGGATCGACAATAATTTCTCGACCCTCTTTGATTAAAAAAGTACCAACCCCTTCCCAATAAGCATACATTCCCTCTGTTGTAAGCTGATAACAGTGGGCAACGTTATTAATAAATAAAGGTGAATTTAATAGTTTTCCTACCTTAATAATTACATCAGGTTTAGTTTCACGAACGCCAATCAATTCTGGTAGTTCTAAAGTAGACTTAATAATTAAGCAATATGCTTGATAAAAATGCATCAGACTTTGAGTTGAATATAGCTAAGAAAATAATAATTGATCAAAAAAATAGCTAGGGCAGAAGCAGCAGACCTAGGATACTGCCTCTACTTTCACTATTTCAAATAGCTATGGCTAATATCTTGCACTCCCCTCATTCTGCAACTGTTTTGTAGTATCAAGAAAAAGGGTAAAAGGGCAGTAAATTGATTATCAAACTTAGGTTATTAAGTTTACTTATACTGGTGCAAGATGTGATTATGATAAAACAGCTTGATATAAACTGCTGTTATCTAGCTAGCAACGGAAGTAATACCGTCTGGACCTACAGGAGTTCCATTAGGAACATCGGTAGAGCTAACGCCACCTTGTTGAGTAAGAACTTCTACATCACCATGTACGGTTAGTTTGGGTGCATTGTATGCTTTTTTCATTTTTTTCACCTTGTGTAGTTAATTTTTGTACGTTAGTTTGCCCTGCGCCATTTTCTGGCTTGGGCGTAGAGCCATTGCTTAAACAACATTAAAG
Source organism: Cyanobacteria bacterium J06621_8 (assembly GCA_038524995.1). Lineage (GTDB taxonomy): Bacteria > Cyanobacteriota > Cyanobacteriia > Cyanobacteriales > Xenococcaceae > Waterburya. The sequence goes on along the minus strand of JBCBIE010000061.1, from coordinate 21,072 downwards.
TTAATTTATTAGATAGCTCTGCTCTTGGATAGTTAGAGTTTTACTATCCAACAGAACAACCATCTAAGCGCTGATTCTTTGAGAACTCAAGACCTTTGTATAGCAGGTATTTCCTCAAGATAAAACAGTTAAACTATTAGCCGCATGAAATCACTATTTTGACTTATGTCTAGATGACTTAATATTTCCTTAGGGAATCAGCTCTAATTGTCCTCCGAGACTGAATATTATATTCCTGACTTGTGTTTTGACGCATCAATTGCTTGATTCCTATGTTCTAGCCATAAACTAAGAGTTAAAGCTCGCCAAATATCCATTTCTTCCTCTCCATTAGCCTGACGCATTATAAATTTTTGGTATGCTGCTTTCAAAGAGGTTAGATTTATATAATTAGAAATTCTTGACGAATTTTGAAACAATACTGACTTAATAAGCTGTCGTTCAAAAGTAAATAATCCATAACTAAAATTAGAACCGAGATTTGACTTCCCGCCACGCCATTCTATTTCAGGTGGTAAAACTCCCTTTAGTCCTTGGCGCATAATCATGCGAGTCCAGCCTCGACGAATCTTTTGTTCTGGCGGTAATGATAAACAAAATTCAACTAATCTTTTGTCCCAAAAAGGAAACCGTAGTTCAATATCGTATGCTGCTGCTGCTTTATCCAAAACCTCTAAAGTGTAAGGCATTACACCTCGCACGAGACTATAGTAATGTTCTGCCCTTTGATGAGCCTGCGATTCGAGCAAAAATTTCCTTTGAGCTTGGCGACGCTGTTCCAAGTCAGTTTGCTTAACAAAATCAGAATTAAGGCTGGTTCTCCAAGAAACGACAGGTTGCTTAGATACGCTCTTAATTCGTCTAATCAAACCTCGTATAAATCTTCTACCTAGTTTCAAAAGCTGGGACTTCTCCACAAAAGGATTAATGCCATAGTTCATAATGTAAGCCCGCTGGGTCTTCCAAAACGGGAAATTAAAATTATGAGCATATCCTTTTAACTCGTGGAATAGAGCGATCCATTTACCTTTGCGAGCCAAATCTCTTAGATAACCAGTACCATGAGAAACCGTACTATCACCATCAAAACCGTCCAAAATAACCCTTATACTCTGTCTTTGAGCGATTTTATACAGACTCATATTTAAAAACAAGTTAGGGGCATAAACTGGCTCATCATGATGCCACAACATACATTTTGAATTGCTAGTCAAAGGACTTATTTGATCGGCATGAATATAATATGGTTCATATTTACCCCGATTAAGAACTGTGTTGATGTACTTGCGTTCGTCGCACTCTTTAACCTCATCAAAAATTGCTGAAAAAGTAGGTAACTTGGCATTTACATTTTCTTCGTTCATAATTTGACGTGCGATACAGGTAATGGATGAAGAATCAAGTCCACCACTTAACATAGTTCCTGCCTGAGTGTGGCTGCGAAGCCTACAGCGTACAGCTTCAGTAAAGATTTCACGAAACTGCGCTGCATACTCTTCGTCAGAATCTAGTAGTAGTTCTTTATTGGGGTCTAACGACCAATAAGACTTTAACTCTATGCGCTTATTACTTACCGTCAAACTGTGGGCGGGGGGGAGTCTCAAAATATTTTGATAGAAAGTAATTTCTCTATCTTCAAACATTGAAGTTAAATAGTCTCCTATTCTTGTCTGATTAAGCTTCTGCGGTACCTCTGGCGAACACAAAATTGCCTTAATCTCACTGGCAAAAACAAATGTATCCCCTGCTGAGTAATAATAATAAAAAGGCTTAACGCCAAAATGGTCTCTAGCGCAAAAGAACTGCTGCTTGGATTTATCCCAAATAGCAAAAGCAAAATCACCGAGCAGTTTTTGAGGACATTTTTCTCCCCACTTATAATAAGCTTTCAGTATAAGCTCAATATCGGTGATCTTTTCAGCTAGAAACTTATTCAATCCAAGTTTGGATATAAGTTCTTCGCGATTATCAATGCGGGCATCAGCAGTAATAATACAGTCTCTTTCATCATCAGCTAATGGTTGTTTCTCCAATAAAGATTCTGGTGTCGTCCACAGCAGACGATGACCAAGACCAGTCTGCGTTTGATGCCAGATATCCGCACCATCTGAACCGCGATGGGCTAAGATATCCGACATTTGTTGCAAAACCTTCGGCTTTACCACTCGGTTATTAAAATAATGAATGCCAAAAATTCCACTCATGACAATATGTTGTATGAATACAATGTATGCAAGTAGTAACTAAATCAACTAATAGTAGAAGGTTTAAACCAGAAACATTTTCACTCAACTTCCTTAATTAAGCCTGCTGATAACATTTCTTCGAGTATTGCGCGGATGTCCAGATTAGCTTGTTCTCGACTTACATCGTATTCTGCCAATAGGCGATCAATAATTTGCGCTTCTGTCCGAGGTTGTTGCAGCCATTGCCATACATCAACTCCCACCGAGTTTAAGCCATAATATACCCCAGAATCTATGTCAAGAATTACTGCTTCATCGGCAACCTCTGAGTATAAATTGTTGGGAGACGTTTGATATATTGCAGTTCGCTTGATCGTTACTTCATTACTCATTAAGTTAAATCCTTTAGTAATAAATATGATTTTTGAAAAATTACAAATCGCGCTATGGAAAGTTTAAGCGAAATACTATGAAGTTTTAGGTGATCAAAAAGTAACATTTAAATTTTTAGCACAACCCTGAGAAGCCTTACTTTATATTGTGCTATCGATTGGTGTTGAGATAGGGCATGCAAACGCTAAGATTGAAACTTTGGGTCTACTTGAGCTCAGGCATCTACCAGAGAACGGATGTCTGCTCCTAAGTTGGGTAATCTTTCCTCTCTCACAACACACTTGCTCGATTGTTATAGCCTTACAAAGCTAGATTAGCGGTGCAACCCTCTAGAGTGTTCAGTAATTCCTTTCCTTCAAGTCGACAAAAGACTTGTCCGCGTGTATGTTTACCAAGATATGACAAAGTTTACCTATTTGCTATTGAGGAGGAGGAAAAAATTTTCTCTCTCAATAAGAATGTCCTAAGCCAAATTGTAACTATGCAAAAATAATTTGAAGAATTTAAGCTCTAGTCAAACGGGGTGTTATGTCGGCAATGTCAGAGCGGTCATTTAGTACTTTGCCATCATAAGTAACCCAAGCATGACCGATATTCTTTCCCCAACCTATTTCTAAGTGAGGATTAATCCCTTGTTCTTGCAACCACTCATATAAAACTAAAGAACGATGTAAACATTTCGGTCGTAAAGGATGTATTTTGGCAGTCCAAGCGATCGCTTTAACCCGTTGCTGAATTTCTCTGGTCAGCTCTAGGCTCAAGCTAACTGCTTCAGTATCGGCAGAAACTTTTAAAGCACCTAAAGCCATTTCCTTGAGACGACTATTTACCCACCATAGCTGTTTAAACGCCCACAAACACAGAAGTATATATCTTGGCTTGGCGATCGTTTTACTCAGCAACCTGGAAAATAATACCGCAACTCGATAAATCTTGGAAAAAACTTTCGAGGTCTTCGAGTACGTGAGATCGATCCACTTCATATTCATTAGTTATTCTATCTACGTGTTGGCTCTAAAGGTGAAGTGTAAGCCATAGATGACCGAAGACTGAGAACTCTAAAGTCACTAAAAAGTTGTCAAACAGTTTGATGAATACATTAAGCTTTCAGCAGGACTTCTTCAAAGCTACTCAACGTTCTCTTCAAAGAAAATTTTTCCTTAGCACTAGCATATCCCTGTTTCCCCAAAGATTCAGCCAAACAGCGATCGCTGATTAATTTTTGAATAGATTCTCGCAAAGCGATCGCATCTCCTGGAGGAAATAAAAAACCAGTTTTACCATCTTCAATTAACTCTAAAGCACCCCCTGCTGCTGAAGCTATTACAGGCTTATGAGCTAATTGACCTTCAACAATTACCCGACCAAAAGGTTCTGGTTCTGTAGAAGTGTGCACTACAATATCGCAGGCTTTCATTAAAGCGGGAACATCATTGCGAAACCCAAGTAAATGAATTCGTCCCTTGAAATCTGGTTGTTGGACTAAGCTTTCTAACTCCGAGACATAATCTTCCTCGCCAAATAAAGCTTTGCCAACCAAGATTACTTGAACTTCTGATAATTCTCTAACTGCTTTTAATAATATATGTTGACCTTTCCAGTAAGAAAAACGACTAAATAAACCAATTAAAGTAGCTTCTGTTACGCCTATCTCCGAACGAATGGTCTTTATCTCTTCAGTCGTCACTGTATCAAACCTTCGAGCATCGAAACCATTGTAGACCAGTTGAATTAAATCCTTTTTGCCTCCAGCAGCTACAAATGCTGCTCCCGTAGCGCGGGAATTTACCATGACTCTAGTGGCAAATTTATTAGCTAAAAATACGGCGACTCGGCGATTTATCTGACTAAAGTGTCCAGCAGTAAGAATATCATGTAAATACCAGCATAATGGTACTTTACTATTCAAGCTAGCTAAAGCCGAGACCACAAAAGCTTTTTGAGAATTAGCCAGGATCAGATCGTAACCTACTGCCGCTTTGGCGATCGCACCCGCCAAACGCCATAGTTCGGGAATCGAGGTCAGGGAATTTAGTCCTCCCGAAGCACGGAGATTGAGCATAGATTTGGCAGCAGGAATTACCTCTACTTCTACTTTTAACTGCTCTAGACGTTCCCGTAATACTCCATCTTCAAATAAAAGTACCTTACAGCTAGCAGCATAGGCACTAGCTAAATCCAATAAACATAGCTCCGCTCCTCCCATAACGGCAGTATGGTCGATGAACAAAATTTTTTGTTGTTTCATTACTTCACTTTCTAGAATAAATTTATCAGGAGCAATGTTGAAGAGCTGCTTTGACCAGCTTTCGGCGCAGATAGCTTCTCATTACAGGCATTAAGCTATAGCCGCGATCACTCTCAATGATTAAAGATCGCTTGAGCAAATAGTCAATGCTGGAGAAAAATTTTATCTTGGCTTGACGTTGTTCCATAACCTGCGATAGGCTCTCGAACACACTAGGCTGATCGCAAATTGCCAACCAGTAAATAATTTCTCGCTTCATACTTGACAAATAGCTTAATTCTGTATCTATCAAATTGGCAATTTCTTCTAGAATGCTTAAATCTTGTAATGTAGGCGCAAAATCATCTAAAGATAAGTTATCTAGATAATTTTGCGCAATTCTAAGCATTTCGGGATTATTTTGCAGCTCCAAACCTAACATCTGTATATGGCTATCGTTAAGCAGTAATTTTGTTGGCTCTAGGCTTAAAAACTGCTTAACGTTTGATAAACTTAGCCCTTTCAAATCCAGAAATTTAACCTGGTTTTTGGAATAAAATTCCAGCATTTTTGGTCTAATACGACTGCTTGTAATTAATAAACTGCCATGAGATGAGGTGATAATAGAGCGTAAAAGTTGACCATAATTTTCAAACTTTTCATCGTATGATAAATCACTATCATTGTGGCTAAAAATGTTCTGCAATCCATCCAGCACCAGCACTACTTTTCTGCGCCGCAGCAGATTAATAAATTCAGACAGTAAAAAGTTTAGTTCTGAAGACTCGAGCGGATCATTTTTAAAAGACTTATCTGCTAATTTTAAGCAATTATAAAGTAATTTCTTTAAAGATGGCGTCTGGTTTAAGGACAGCCAGATAACTTGATCAAATCTATCTTTGATTGTCTCAGCCAGCTTAGTTACTAGAAGGGTTTTCCCACATCCCACCATTCCTGAAACAATAATGCAGCGGCATTCAGCGGATTGAGTCCATGACACTAAGTCGGCTAATTCTCTATCCCTGCCAACAAAATTTTTTGTTTGAGGTGCAGTGGTCCAATAATGGTCTGACTCAGTTTCTGTCTGGGGTGATTTGATTTCGGTCAAGCTGATTACCGTTTTTTTACTTTCTTTGCTCTTTATAAGATTAGTAACTTTGTTCCTCATGTGAGGAACAAAGTTACTTTTTGTGATTTGCTCATTAAAAGCATCAGAAAGAACTTGCCATAGATTGCAACCTACGGTTTTGATGTACTCGGAATCATAATTATATTCAACAGCAATTTGCGAATACGTTTTACCCTTCCAGGTCTCTCTGAGAACCATTTCTTGTGTCTGATTCAAATAAGAAGGCAGAATTGCTTGGTCTATTGACGACAAAACGGATTCAAACTCATGCGAATTTGACATTGCTTTTGATGAATATATTGAATTTTGTGCTCTTGTATAGTACCTGAAACATTGTTAAATTTCAGTAAAAATACTTATGAGTTTCTAAATATAATATCAGCAAAATCTGACAAAATCTAACAAATATGTAATCTAAATTACTTAGTTACATTCTAATAACTATAAAGTTACGAAGAAACAACCTGCCTTTGGACAGAAATTATCATATTGTTGGTTTAATCGAAAACGTCATTTAGGAGCTCTGTATATCAGCTAAGGATTTGAAATGAAAATTGCATTGGTTCATGATTACTTAACGCAGCTTGGCGGAGCGGAAAGAGTTTTTGAGTTGCTGTGTCGGCTTTTTGATGGTGCTGATGTTTACTCTTCTATCTACGACCAGAAGAACACTATTTCAATGGATGGTCATTTGGTAAAGACTACCTTTCTGCAAAAAATACCAGGAGCGAGTAAAGGTTTTCGTCTGCTGGCTCCGCTGTATTATCCAGCTTTCCGCCAATTGGATCTTCAGGAGTATGACTTAATTTTGAGCAGCAGTTCCAGCTTTGCCAAGGGTGTAAGAAAAAGACCAGGAGCAATGCACATTTGTTTCTGTCACAACGTAACGCGCTTTCTCTGGAATACTAAGACTTATTTGGAAGAGTACGGCAAGTACAGAAGGTTTTCCTCAATGGTCAAGCCTGTTTTTGATTATTTGCGTCAGCAAGACTTAGAGTATGCCAATGAGCCAGACCTCTACATTGCTAACTCAACGACAGTAGCCAAAAGAATTGAACAAATTTATCAGCGAAAAGCCTTGGTAGTCAATTATCCGATTAACACTAACAAGTTTACTTTTTGTGATTGTAAGGAGGATTACTACTTAATTTCCTCGCGCATGATTAGCTACAAGAGGCTGGATATAGCTATTGAGACCTTTAACTGGCTAGGATTGCCCTTGGTCATCATTGGTGATGGTCCAGAGCGCGAGCGCCTAGAAGCAATGGCGTTAGAAAACATTAAGTTTCTGGGGTACGTAGACGACGAATGGCGGACTCACTTGATGGCAAAAGCCAAAGCGGTAATCGTCACAGCCCTTGAAGATTATGGTTTAGTTCCTGTGGAAGCTAATGCTAGCGGTACTCCCGTGATTTGTTATGGAGCTGGAGGAGTCTTAGATACGCAAATATCAGGCAAAACAGGCGTCCTGTTCAATCCTCAAACTCCTGAAGCGCTTTCTAAGGCGATCGCTCTAGCGGAATCTCACTCCTGGAACTACGAACAAATCCGCGCCCACGCGGTCAACAATTTTTCCGAATCAAGGTTTTTTCAGCAGGTTGAAAAGATTGTCAACGAATTTTACGGTCAGTCGATTTGGCAGAACCAAGCTAGCGCTCTCGATTCTCTCACTACTCAAAGCGCAGGGTAAAAACTAAACCATGAATCAAGATTATTTAGAAACGCAAAACGACCTGGGCTATGGACAACTTCTGGGGAAACTGTGGCGTCGTCGTCTCTGGTTTTCGGGAGTTTTTCTGGGCGTAATAGCGGTTTCTCTCCCTTCTGCTTTATCCCAGCCATCTGTCTATCGGAGCTATATGGAAATCTTGGTTGAATCAAACTACCAAGCCAAAGATGTAAATAGTAGCAGTAGTAACCGATATTTAGAGAAGGAGTTTGCAGACACAACTATTGAGGTGGATTACGCAACTCACCTGAAAGTGCTGCAAAGCACCGAGATTCTCAGTCGAGTAGTTGACAAATTAAGATTAGAGAATTCAGTCGGAAACAAGCCTCCAACTATTCAGGATTTAAAAAGCTTTTTAACAGTTGCTCAACTGGAGCAAGAGAGCGGTAAATCCAAAGGTGGGACAGAAACGAAAATTATTCAGACTGTTTATATAGGTAGCAGTCCAGGGGAAACTAAAAAGGTTTTGGAAGCAGTTCGGGAAGTCTACTTGGAGTATAATCTGGAGCAGCAGAAAGAAAGATTAAGCAATGGTCTGACGTTTATTAATGATCAAATTCCCAAGGCGCGTCAAGATTTAACCGAAGCAGAAGCAGCCTTAACGCAGTTGAGTCAAGAACATAATTTGATTGATCCAGAGCAGGAGGCGATCGCCCTCAAGGCAAATATCAGGCAGATTACCCAGGAAAGGGAAGCTTTAAAAGCTGAGCAAAGCCAAACCGTAGGTAACTACACCTCAATTCAAGAGCAGCTACAGTTATCCTCCAATAACTCTCTGGCTTTATCCCGCCTGAGCCAGTCCCTTCGCTATCAAAATTTACTCAATAAGTTACAGGAGCTTGAAATTAGCCTTGCCGAACAGCGAGCTAAATTTACTGATGATAACCCCATAATTGTGAATCTGCTGGAGGAAAAAAAGACCCAGCGGGCTCTTTTAATTGGGGAAGCCGAAAAAATTCTGGGTCCTGTTTCCCAAAGTTTGAGGGAAGAATTAACATCTTTACCAGAGCAGAAAGAATTAGTGGGGAGCGATACTAGCTTTGTGGATCGCATTACTGAAGCTCAATCTGACCTTGAGGGAATCCGCCAAAGAGATCGCGCACTGGCTCAAACTAAAGCAGAATTAAAGCAGCAGTTAACCAACTTTCCCTCTCTAATCTCAGAATATCGTAATCTTCGCCAAGAAGCCGAAATTAAAAGGCAGGCTCTGCAAAGGCTTCTAGAGGCTAGGCAGGAGCTAGAAATAGAGTTAAATCGCGGTGGCTTTAACTGGCAGATCTTAGAACCCCCCAAACCAGGGGGCAAGATCGGTACTAATGTACGGCAGGAAGTGTTGCTGAGTTTGGTGGTTGCCTCCTTTTTGGGCTTAACGGCGGCTTTCATTAGAGAAACTGTAGACGATCGTATTACCAACCCCCAGGAAATCGAGCGTCATGTCAGCTTGCCAATTTTGGGTATTGCCCCAGGCTTAACGGAGCATAGTCCCATATTAGCTAGATTGCCTTTTGTGTCTAATCCTACCCAAAACATTTCTACTAGGGAAGTAATTGAATGGCAACCTTTTCGCGAGGCGCTGGATCTAATTTATGAAAACTTTCGTCTTGCGAGTCTTAATACATCCCTAAAATCTTTGGCTATCACCAGTGCGATCGCTGGTGAGGGTAAGTCAACCTTTGTTTTGGGTTTGGCACTAACCATGGCTCGTCATCAGCAGAGAGTGTTAGTCATTGATGCGGATTTACGCTGTCCCAACTTACACAAATCTTTTAATTCTGATAATGATTCTGGGTTGGCTAATTATTTGGCAGGAGAAGTAGACCATCCCACGATTAAGCAAGTTTCTGTTCAGGGGGAAACTGTTGATTTAATTACCTCTGGTCATAAGTCAGCAGACCCAGTGAAGCTGCTAGGCTCTGCCAAATTTAAGTATTTCCTTGAAAAAGAACAGGAAAACTACGACTTAATTTTAGTTGATACTCCGCCTGTGATTGGCATGGTGGATGCAATCAAGGTAGCATCCCTCTGCGATAGTACGGTACTGATGATGCGCTTGGATAAGGTTAAGGCCTCAGAATTATTAGAGGCTGCTGCTTTACTTAACAAGCTAGCGGTTTTAGGCATTGTGGGCAATGACTCGAAAAAAGTTTCTCGACTGTACGAGTCTCAACCTAGATTGCTGACCCAACAAGTTTAGTTATTAGATTATTAGATAAGACTATGACAAGTAACATCGTAATTCAAACTTCTAGGCTACTTACTTTAGACCTCGATTCACCAAAGGTTAAAAGCTATCTACCAGCCTGCAATCTTAAATGGCGACAAAAAAACCTCTGGGTTAACAGCGTTGCTGAGGAAAATGGCTATAATTTTCCAGCCCTGACCAGAAAACAGTGGTTGGTTAGCTGCTTGCGTAACTCTTCGATTGAGCGCGTGTGCCTTGATCACAATTTAGGAGAACGAAGCCTCAAGCTTTGGGCAGATACCTGTCAGCAGAGCCAAAAGCCAGTCTATCTTCGGATCAATTCTTATGGCGATTTGCCTAACTGTCGTCAGACTTTTTATTGGGGCGTTAAAAGGATTCTGGACTGGCTGAGCGCGGGATTGTTATTGATGCTGTTGAGTCCTGTAATGTTGGCGATCGCTTTAGGGATTAAAGTCCTTACCCCAGGACCGATATTTTATTGGCAGTGGCGAGTTGGAGAACGAGGTACGCTCTTTAGAATCTGTAAGTTTCGTACCATGAAGCTCAATGCAGAAGAGCAGCATCACCAGGTAATGGGCAGTCAAGCTGGCTTGCATAAATTGAAGCAAGACCCCCGCATTACTTTCCTTGGAAAATTTTTACGTCAATTTAGCCTCGATGAACTTCCTCAGCTATTTAATGTCCTACGAGGGGAAATGAGCTTAGTTGGTCCTCGTCCCTGGGCTCTGTACGATGCCCTACGTCTAGATCAAGCAGACTTTAAGAGGCTTAACGCTCTACCTGGAATCACTGGTGCTTGGCAGGTTCAGTCTCGTTCTCAGCTACTCGACCTTCGAGCAGTAACCAAGTGCGATTTGGAATATCTGTCAGGTTGGTCTTTACTAGGAGATTTAAAAATCTTGCTTTTGACTATCCCTAAAGTTGTTACTGGTAGAAATGCTTACTAAAATGTTAATTCGTCCTAAAATACCCCACGCAGTAAATAGATTTTTCAAAACTACGAGCTTTTGGCAGGATAATCAAATCATCTTTAGAGAGTTTAAACACTTTAAAGCGATCGCCCTTACAGCTCTAGTCTGCACTTTACTAGCTGCCATTTTTGAAGGCGTTAGTGTTGGTTTGATTGCTTCCTTTTTACAAGTATTAACCAACCCCGACAAGCCACCTATAGTCACAGGGATTGAATGGTTTGATACTATTTTTCTAGCCACCGAAGCATCTCCAGTAGCTAGGATTTATCGATTATCCGCCATCATACTAGTAGCTATTTGGCTGCGAGCGCTCTTAAATTACTCAGGACTTTATTACTCTAGATTATCTCAGTCCAATTTATGCGATCGCCTTCGTAAAAGATTATTTGAGCAGTTTCAAAGCTTAAGCCTTAGTTACTATACAACTAGCCGTTCTGGAGATTTAGTCAACAGCCTAACTACAGAAATTAATCAGCTTAGGCAAGCTTTTGGAGTATCTATCAACTTAATAACCAGAGGATCGACCTTAATTGCTTATGTAGTTTCGATGTTTTGGTTATCCTGGCAATTATCCTTTGCTGCCATACTGTTGTACACGCTACTGTCAGTAGGACTATCGACTCTAATTCGTCAGGTTCGTGAAGCCAGCTTTGCGGTTCCGAAAGCTAACGGACATTTGGCTTCCATAGCGATCCAGTTTATCAACGGAATTCGTACTGTCAAAGGTTCAGCAACAGAGGACTTTGAAAGAAAAAGGTTTTACAGAGCAAGCGATAGAGTAATTCAGGCGGAAGATAAAGTTGCAGGAATTTCGGCTCTCGTACAGCCCTTAGCGGAAGGTTCGGCAAGTACTATCTTAATTATGATGGTGATTGTGGCGTTTAACCTTTTTATTTCTCAGGGCAACTTACAAACTTCATCCTTATTAACGTTCATGTTTGTGCTGTTTCGGATGATGCCTTTAGTATCTCAAGTAAACGCAGCCAGAGAAAACATAAGTCGCTTTCAAGGCTCGATTAATAATATTTTAGATTTGCTCAAAACAAAAGATAAGCCTTATCTAGATAATGGTTATTTACAATTTCAGGGACTCGAAAAAGAAATCACTTTTGAATCTGTTAGTTTTGGTTATGAAATTGACAATATAGTCTTGAAAAATATTAATCTTACTGTTGAGAAAGGCAAGGTAACTGCTCTGGTTGGTGGTTCTGGTGCAGGTAAAAGTACTCTGGCAGATTTAATTTCTCGTTTTTATGATCCAATTCAAGGCTTAATTTCACTAGATGGTAAGAATTTAAAAGATTTTGATATTACTTCTGTTCTTAATCGAATGGCAATTGTCAGCCAAGATACTTTTATTTTTAATGCTTCTGTTAGAGACAACATTGCCTATGGATTAGAAAATATTAGTGAAAAGGATATTTGGCAAGCAGCAAAATTAGCTCATGCAGTAGAATTTATTGAAGAATTATCTGATGGTTTAGGTACAGTTCTAGGGGATAGGGGAGTGAGACTATCAGGAGGACAAAGGCAAAGAATTGCGATCGCTCGTGCTTTGCTCCGTAACCCTGAAATTCTGATTTTAGACGAAGCTACTAGCGCCTTAGATTCTGTGACCGAGAGGCAAATTCAGGAATCTTTAGAAAAACTATCGAAAGGAAGAACTGTAATTGCGATCGCTCATAGATTATCTACAATTGCTGGGGCAGATAAAGTTGTGGTGCTCGAACAAGGAAAGATTGTAGAACAAGGATCTTATCAAGAGTTGTTAAGTAGAAAGGGAAAACTTTGGGAGTATGATCAAACGCAGCATCAATTAGCTAAAGCCAAATAAGAATTATTGTCCAGAATACACTTTATCTCAAAAGAAACCATGTCAATGATTACTGGAATTAAAAAAGAGATTAGAAGTTATGCTACTAATTTATATGTTAACTTGCTGAATGATTCAAATCAAGATTATAAAAATACAGTGATATTAGCTGGAGTGGGACGGAGTGGGACAACCTGGATAGCTAACACCATTAATTATAATTTAGAATATCGACAATTATTTGAACCATTTAATCCCTTGAGTGGCATAATAAACCATCCAGATTTTATCAATCCCCCTACGTATATTAGACCAAAAAGTAACAACGATGAGTATTTAAAAATAATAGGTGAGGTATTATCTGGAACCCCAAAAAGTATTGCTATCGATTATGAAAATTTTGGAAATAGAAAATTCACTTTTAGAAAAAGATTAGTTAAAGCAATATGTGCCAACTTATATTTAAAATATATTAAAGTTAATTTTCCTGAAATCCCCATCGTCTTAATTCTCAGACATCCGTGTGCCGTCGCAGTCTCTCGAATTCGCCGCAACAAAATCTTAAATCGGAAATGGAGGCTATATAACCCCATAAGTTTTTGCCAAGAGCATCCTCACCTCACAGAAGATTATCTTATCGATATTGAAGAACATATTAAAAAAATTGAAAGTGATTTTGAGAACTATATTTTTCAATGGTGTATTAATAATTATGTTCCACTAAAACAGTTTAGCGAAAATGAAATACATGTAGCTTTCTATGAAAATTTTCTTATGAAGCCAGAGTTTGAGATAAGGCGTTTATTTACTTTTTTAAATAAAGAGTACAACAAATCTCTAATTTTGGAAAAAGTCAAGATACCTTCAGTTCAAGCTCTTGCTTACAGTGAAGTTAGCTCTGGTTTTATTTCTGTGAATTCGTGGAAGAAATACGTAGATGCTCATCAAATTAAAGTTGCTCATGAAATATTAAATTTATTCAATTTGGATGAAATTTATACACACGATTCAATGCCAAATATGAACAGTTTAAGAGAAATTTTAGCAAATAAATAATTTTAATATAGCAAAAATGGAGAGTAAATGAAAAAACCAGATTTTTTTGTTGTAGGTGCGCCAAAGTGTGGAACCACATCGATGTGCAAATATTTAGATTTACATCCCGAAATTTTTATTTCAAAACCTAAAGAACCAAATTATTTTTGCTATGAAGTAATTGGCAAAAATCCTCAATCTAGAAATCTTCAGGAATACTTATCTTTGTTTGAAGATGCCGATAGTAAAACTTGTGGAGAAGGTTCACCTTGGAATCTTTATTCTAAAACCGCTGCAACAGAAATATATCAACTTAATTCCAATGCAAAAATAATAATTATGCTGAGAAATCCTGTAGATTTTCTTTATTCTTTGCATAGTCATCACATTGTATATTCCCATGAAAATATTTTTGACTTCAAATCTGCATTGGAAGCAGAAAGTGATCGAAAATTAGGAGCAAAAATCCCTAGTACTTGTCATGTGCCAACACAACTTTTATATAGTGAAGTAGCACAATTCAGTACTCAAGTTCAAAGATACTTAAATGTATTTGGACGAGATAAGGTAAAAATCATTATATTTGATGACTTTAAAATAAATACAGCTCAAGTTTATCAAGAAATATTGGAATTTCTTGGAGTCGATACTTCTTTTGACCCAGACTTTTTAGTACATAATTCCAATAAGCAAGTTAGTAACCCTTCTCTTTACCAATTTTTTAATAAGCCTCCTTCATGGATGTTTGAATATGCTAAAGCTATAACGCCTAATTTTTTATATCCTCTTAAAAGAAAAATCGCCTCAACTATTAGAATAACGATGAGAAGCTTATTAAGCAAAAATAAAAAACGTGTTCCTTTAAATCCAAAAATGCGTGATTATCTGATAAAACAATATACTCCAGAAGTAGAACTACTAAGTCAGTTAATCAATCGTGATTTAAACCATTGGATTAATTGTAATCATGATACTGTTATTTCTTCATAACTTTTTGATCTGTAGTAGAATCTATGTCTAAACATAATTACTCTAATATCTCGGTAGCTAATGAAATAGTTCCTTCTGGAAAAATGCCTGACTTCCTAATTATTGGTGCAGCCAAATCAGGTACTACATCTCTATATAGATATTTGGAAGAACATCCTCAAGTATATATGAGTCGCGTTAAAGAACCTCAGTTTTTTGCTTTTGAAGATCAGCAAATAAACTTTCAAGGTCCGGGAGATATGGAGAGAATTAACAACTGCTATATTCCAGATCTTGAATCTTATCAAACACTTTTTCATGAAGCTCAAGGTAAAATTGCGGGGGAGGCTTCAACTTGGTATCTGTACAGTTCTAAAGCAGCAAAAAATATCAATAAGTATCTTCCTAATGTCAAAATTATCGCTGTTTTACGTAATCCTGTAGATAGAGCTTATTCTAGTTTTTTACACTTAGCTGGGGAAGGTTCAGAGAGTTTTAACTTTACTCAAGGACTTAAGGCAGAACAAAAACGAATTGAAAAGAATTATGCTCTTCTTTGGCACTATACACAAGCAGGATTTTATTCAGAACAAATTAAACGATATTTTCAAGTATTTACTCAAAATCAAATTAAAATTTACCTCTATGATGATTTAGTCGCCAACCCTATTAACGTGATCCAAGATGTTTATCAGTTTATTGGAGTTGATTCTAAATTCATTCCAAATACTCACAAAAAATATAACGTCTCAGGAATTCCTAAAAGTAAGACTTTAGATAGGTTACTGTTTACTTCTAATCCTATAAAGTCCCTATTCAAGCCATTAGTCTCTAAAAAAATACGCAAGAAAATTCAACAAAAATCCAAGCAAAAACCTAGTATACCACTGGATATACGACAAGAACTTACTGCATTATATAAAAATGATATTCTAACCTTAGAAAAACTTATTCAGAAGGATTTATCATCTTGGTTGTGATTTTCTCAAACTGTAGAAAAAAATTATATCAGATAGATTATTAGATTTTATTATGGCTTTAACTAAAATTAGCGTTATCATTCCTACCTATCATCGTAACGATCTACTAGCAAAATGTTTAGATTATTTAGCTCCAGAAAAGCAAATCTTAGCAGTAGAGCAATACGAAGTAATAGTAACTGACGATGGTGTAGAGACTACTGCTGAACAGATGATTAACGAACATTATCCTTGGGTTAAATGGGTTGAAGGACCTCATCAAGGACCTGCTGCTAATCGAAATAATGGTGCGAAGTATGCTCAGGGTGAATGGTTAGCTTTTACTGATGACGATTGTTTACCAAAGCAAAATTGGCTGAGTAGCTTTGTTAGTGCCATTACATCAGATGTTTTTGTATATGAAGGTAAAACAACCTGCGAAGCTGGAGTCAATTCTCCTTTAGAGCAAGCACCGCTGAACCTGGATGGTGGCTGGTTGTGGTCTTGTAATATGATGATTGCAACTAAGATTTTTAAAAAAATAGGTGGGTTTGATGAAAGTTATCCCTACCCTTTCATGGAAGATCAAGACTTAAGAGAAAGAATTAAAAAGGCTGGGTTTAGTTTTCCTTTTATTGCTGATGCTATAGTAGATCATCCTCCTAGAAAAAGGGTATTAGGCTTTAAATTAGGCGCATCTTGGGAAAGTTTTGTTTACTATTGGCGAAGAACAAACAAGAAGCAATCTTTTAAAGTTAAGCTGATCAAGGAAATTCTGATGCATCACGGTGTTCATGTATTTAGATATCCAGTTTCACTTGATTATATAAATGCCATGATATCTTTGGCAGCAGAATTAGCGTATGTTTTGCTGCATATAGAAACTTGGAATAAAAAGTATCGTTCTGTTGAAGTAATGAAGTAAAGTTTTAAAAATTATTTCTAAGTAATCATTTTTTTAGAACTATGAATATCTGTGTTGTCACACATAAAGTATTAGAGGGAGATGGACAAGGAAAAGTAAATTATGAAGTAGTTAAAGAATCTATTAGCTGCGGATATCAGATTACTTTAATTGCATCTCAAATAGATAAAGAGTTAGAACAAAATGAATTAGTTACTTGGGTTCATATCCCTGTAAAGGGTTTACCAACAGAAATAGTTAAAAATATTGTCTTCTCTCACAAAGCTAGTCAATGGCTAAAACAACATCATCAAGAGTTTGACATAATTAAGGTCAATGGCAGCATTACAAACTTTTCCAGTGATGTTAACGCAGTGCATTTTGTCCATAGCTCTTGGCTAAAATCTCCCGTTCATACTTGGCAGCAAAATAAAAATATCTACGGATTTTATCAATTATTATATACAGCGATTAATGCTTACTGGGAAAAACAAGCTTTTTCAAAGTCAAAAGCCATTGTAGCTGTATCCGAAAATGTCAAGCAAGAGCTAATAGCAATTGGCGTACCTCCAGATAAAATTAAGGTTATTGTTAACGGAGTTGATTTAAAGAAATTTCAACCAGGACGATTCAGTCGCCAAGACTTAGGACTTCCCGATAATGTTCTTTTAGCTTTTTTTGTAGGAGATATTCGGACTCCCCGGAAAAATTTAGACACAGTATTGAAAGCTTTAGCTAATGTTCCAGATTTACATTTAGCGATCGCTGGTAGTACAGAGGATAGTCCTTATCTTGAATTAGCGGCAAACCTTAATATAAGTGACAGAACTCATTTTTTGGGATACAGAATTGATATTTCAGAACTAATGAGAGCAATGGATATGTTTGTTTTTCCTTCTCGCTATGAGCCCTTTGGCATGGTAATTAGCGAAGCAATGGCAACGGAATTGCCTGTGGTAACCACTCGTTCTACAGGAGTATCAGACATTGTTACTCCAGAATCTGGCATCGTTTTAGCAGATACAGAGGATGTTGAAGAATTAGAAAAAGCTCTAAAAAAATTAGTTAGTAATTGTGATTTAAGAAAGCAAATGGGTTTAGCAGGAAGAAATATAGTGGAACACCATAGTTGGATCACTAAAGCCAAGAATTACATACAATTATTCGAGGATTTAATTGCATCATGAAAATAACCACTATTATTCCTACTTATCGCCGTCCTCACGATTTAAGGCGTTGTTTACTAGCTTTAATACACCAGGTTAGACCTTCTGACGAAATAATTGTCGTTATAAGGGACACTGATGTAGACACTCGGAATTTTTTGGAAGAATTTGAATGTAAGGATATACCTTTAAAGATCGCTACCATTTCAGTATCGGGTGTGGTAGCAGCTATGAACTTGGGTTTAGAGAAAAGTATTGGTGATATTGTTGCTTTTACTGATGATGATGCAGTACCTCATTTAGATTGGCTAGAGAAAATAGAGCAATGCTTTTTGCAAGATGAATCAATTGGAGGTGTTGGAGGTAGAGATTGGCAGTATAGAGATAGTCGGCTTTTAGAAGCTAATCAAGCTACAGTAGGAAAATTGCAGTGGTTTGGAAGAGTTATTGGCAATCATCATATTGGTTTTGGAGAAGCTCGCGAGGTAGACGTATTAAAAGGTGTCAATATGAGTTTTCGACGCGACGCTATCAGAGGAATGAGTTTTGACAGCAGAATGAAAGGCACTGGAGCGCAGGTACATTTTGAATTAGCATTCTGTCTGACTTTGAGAAAGACAGGCTGGAAACTAATCTATGATCCTCAAATCATCGTAGATCATTATCCCTCTCAACGGTTCGATGAAGACCAAAGACGTAAGTTTAATGAAATTGCTTTTTTTAATGCAGTTCATAATGAGACTCTTGCTTTATTAGAATATTTATCTCCTGTAAGAAAGGTAATTTTTTTATTTTGGAGTTTCTTGATTGGAACAAGAAGTTCTTTTGGATTGCTGCAATTTCTAAGATTTTTGCCTCAAGAAGGCTTAATAGTGGCGCACAAGCTAATCATTTCAACTAAAGGACGTTGGCAAGGATGGTTAACTCTTACAAGAACAGAATTGTTAAAAGGGTAAGCGCAAAATATAAAATAATTAACACTTATGAATAACTGCTGGCTCCTTGACTAGATAAAATGATGACTACAATGAAACAATCAGTCAAATTTTCTATATTTCAAAAATTATCCCAATCCTCTTGGATAGCAATTTTAGGGCTAATTATCTTTAGTTTGGGAGGAACATTTGCTGGTTTAGGGAGTATTGTACGTCTAGCCTTTCCTATAGGTTCTTTATTAGTAGGATTATATCTATACTTTCAGTATCCCATTATGTATGTAGGCTTTACTTGGTGGCTGTGGTTTCTTACTCCTCTTTTGAGGAGAATTGTGGACTATCGCAGTGGCTGGGTCAATCCAAACGTTATTTTAATGGCACCATACATAGTTAGTTTGATTAGCTTAATTACCGTTATTAGATATCTTCCTTACTCTCATCGTTTTGGAACTTTGCCTTTTGCTTTATCTTTTATAGGAGTAGGTTATGGTTTTTGCATTGGTGTTGTTCAAGGTTCACTAGTCACTGCCACTAGAGCTCTTCTGGATTGGCTACCCCCAATTTGCTTTGGCTATCATATATTAATTAACTGGAAGCAATATCCTAGCTACAGAAAAATTTTTGAAAAAGTTTTTACCTGGGGTGTTATTGTTATGGGAAGTTATGGGATTATACAATTTTTGATTGCACCTCCTTGGGATGTTTTTTGGTTAGAAAGTGTTGCCAATGATGGAATTGGTACTTCTTTTGGTCGCCCAGAAGCATTGGGTATTAGAGTGTGGTCAACAATGACTTCCCCTGGTCCTTTTGCAGGAGTCATGGGTTCTAGTTTATTAATATTATTGACTTCCCAAAATAAACTTAGAATCCCAGCAATGGTTGTTGGTTATTTATCTTTTTTATTAAGTTTAGTTCGGAGTCATTGGCTAGGCTGGTTTTTGGGAATAACAATTTTATTCGGCTCTTTAAAATCTCATTTGCAAATTAGAATTATTGCTATGGGTTTTGCAATACTAGTGTTGATAATACCTTTAGTGACAGTGGAACCTTTCGCTAGTACAATTAACTCTCGAATAAATAGTTTATCTGATTTGGAAAATGATTATAGTTTAACTTCTAGACGGGAAATTTATGCGAATAATATTGATACTGCATTATCAAATTTTACAGGATCTGGGGTAGGAAATACGTTCTATGTAGATAATGAGACTGGTCAGCTGCGAGCTAAAGTTCTGGACAGTGGAATTTTAGATATTTTCTTTTCTCTGGGTTGGATTGGTGCTTTTCCATACCTTAGCGGGCTGGTTTCATTAACACTACAGACAGTGAAATTTAAAGAAACAAAGTTTGATACCTTTATGTCATCTTCTAGGGCAATCTCTATAAGTATGACCTTACTTATAGTATTTAACACTGCTACAGTTAATATTAAAGGTATGATTTTATGGAGCTTTTTTGCAATGACAGTCTCTGCTCATAAGTATTATCAGAAACAACCATAATTGTAAATATTTTATAGTTATACAATATAACGAGTGTTAGTCACTATTTAATTTAATAGTAATAAACAGCTAAACCATTACCTTTGACAACAACTAATTATGACAATAACGAACCAAATTATTACGCCTAACTTTGTAAAAAAGAATTTTTTTAGAACTAAATATGCAGTGAGAACTTTTTTAGGTGATTATCCAGAACTTTTTTTTCCTGCTAACAGTTTTACTAAAGGAAAATCATGGGCTGTAAATCAAGATACGAACATTGTTATAGAAGGATTTCAGCGTTCTGGTAATACTTTTTCTGTAGGAGCTTTCAAGTCTGCTCAGATAAGAAAAGTGAATGTTGCCAGTCACTTACATATTCCTGCTCAAGTAATTTATGCTTCCAAAAATAAGATTCCAACTCTCGTTGTGATTAGATATCCTGTAGATTCAGTATTATCTTGGAAAGCTTTAGAATTAGAATCCAGTATTAGATTACAACATACAGCTCTAGATTATAGTTATTTTCAGCTTTTTAAATATTATATCCGTTTCTACAACAAAATCATGCCTTATAAAGATACATTTGTGGTAGCAAATTTTGAAGATATAATAAGCGATTTTGGAGCGGTAATCAATAAAATAAACCAAAAATTTAATACAAGTTTTGATATTTTTGAGCATAATAAAGATAATGTTCGTAAAGTTTTTGATTCTCAAAATTTTCATGCGGGAACTTCTGTCTCACGTCAAGAATTGAAAAAGTTAGTCAAGATAAAATACCAAATTAAATTAAAATCTGATGATTTTAAATCTTTAGTATCTGAAGCTGAAAATGTTTATGAGCGCTTCAAGAGTTTAGCTTAGTATTTGAAATGATTATAAACTTTGGTGATAAAAGATAATATAATTTAAAATATGAAGAAAGCGTTTCTGCTCTTAATGGTAATAGTACCTCAGAAGATAAAG
>JBCBIE010000060.1:0-34382 GCA_038524995.1 Cyanobacteria bacterium J06621_8 | reverse complement strand
ATAGCTTGATTATCTCATTTTCCTTCTCTCCCATTTCATGCGTTTGCCCTGGAAGTTAGCCTGCTCTAAATGTGCCTGATTAAGATTAGCCTTAGTCAACAAAGAATTGCTTAAATTAGCTTCAGTCAGAGTTATCTGAACCATATTTGCTAGTTTAAGGTTAACCCTAGTCAGGCTAGAATGACTCAAATTAGCTCTTCTAAGATCAATACTGCTTAAATTAGAACTATCCAAAAAAACACCCCTTAAGCTAACTCCCATCATCGGCGCTTTTTGAAGATCTATTTTAATAAATTTGCGAATGCCTTGAGAGTAGTTCTTGAGGACTTCGTAGGGTTTGCTAATGGAGATTGTCTTAAGATCGTAAATCTGAAACAGGTGTGCCAAAAAAAAATCGACTGTTTTTTGTTGTAGATAGCCCTGCTCAACCGCCAGACGATGAAACCTAATTTTGCGGTGTTTTAATTTTTGGAGCTTTAAAATAGCCTTGATTTGCTCCATGTCTAGCAGTGCCGCTTGATGAAAATAGTAGACTAGGGGTTGCTTATTTACCTCTGACACCGTAGCTTTCCATTGATCAGCGAAAAAATCAACCGTTGCTTGCTCAATCCACCCGTGAGCTACCAAGATTTCCCCAATCCTTAATTTTCTCTCTTCTTGCTCTCTTAAAGCTATTTCAATTTGATTGATTGAAATTAGCCCCGCTTCAATCAATGTCTGACCTAATGGCTTATGTTTACTACTAATCGTTGTGGTCATTGATGTGGGCTCTCTAAAGTTCAGCGATTGCTTCTGGCTATGGTTTATTGGCTATTTTAAACTTGCTGGAAAACCGACAAAACAAGTCTATGGCTAGGGAAATTGTTTGAGGGCAAATTCATCTACATCCACAATCAACATGGCATAGTTATCAGTTAATGTCTCTAGGAAAATCCACATAGGCAGGGAAAATGTCCTTTAATCAGGGATTTTTCAGATTTTCTACATAAAAACCAAGATCGGCATTTTGAAAAGCTCCATAAGTAACTAAGCATGATTAATTACCTAATTACCCAATCTAAATTTTCTGCTTAACGCCAGATCAGGATTATGCGATATTGCTCACTGTTCATTGATGAAGCGTCGTGATTATTCGCTGGACTTTCTACTTTCTGGCTGCTGGTTAAGCTTAGTAGCCGTTAAAGCAGCTTTAGTTTCAACGAGAGTTGCTTCTTGGGTAATAATCTCTGAGTTTAGGGGAATCTGCTTTCTAAAGGAGGCTATTAATCCCGAATCATAATTAGAGGCGATCGCCAAGAAAGCCCCAGCTAAAATGTAAATTGGTAATGACACCATAAACTGTTTAAGCCAGATACTAAACTCCGCCAATACAAATAAAATTGCTACGCCAAATAACCAAGCCTGTAACATTATATTTTTTTCCTTTAATAACTAATACTCAGTCCGATTATCAACATACACTTACTAAATGCAAACCGAAAAAACCCCGTTACCTGCTACTAGTTACCCTTGCATAAGCAACAAGTGCTCTATCTAAACGGGATTTAGTATAAACTATCCCTGAACAACCTGCTTAATGGTAGTAAAGGTTTCCATGTTGATCAAACCTTGTCGATAACCCTTCTGATTAGAAACTCCCAAAAATACATTTCTGCTGCCTTCTGGGTTACGAGAGAATTTGGGGGAAGTGTTGATATACACCACAGCACTGTCAATTCCCTGAACAAATTGGCGACTTTCTTGATAAGATTCCGTGACTATGCAGTCTGCATGACCACTACTATAACGGTTAATCCAGAATATCCCCTGAGATAGACTTTCAACATAGCGGAAAGATATCGTTTTCGAGAGATAAGAACGACTCCATTCTTCAGGCTGAACTAAGGTTAGATATTCGGGAAACTGTTCCAATAATACTTCATCGCCACGTAAGTCAAATCCCTGCTGCTGCAAGGTGTTAAATAAAGAATGTAGGGTTGAAGATTTTATATCTTGATTCAGCAATACCTTCTCAATGGCATTGACGGCATCAGGTTGCCCATCATGACTATCAATAATCACTCGTCGCGTCAATTCCAAATCACCGCTAAGGGATAGATAAAGGTAACAGTTACCAATGGTGGTTTTTAGTACCGTAGCTGTCGCCTTTTCTGCTACCTGCTGTACCAAACTTGGTCTGCCATAGGGGATTACTAAATTAAGATAGCGATCTTGAGTAACTAAATCCTGGACTGAGATTCCCAGATCGGGAGAAATATGAGACAAAGAGTTTTCTGGTAAATCTTCATTGGCGATCGCCTGCTGTAGCAAATTAGCAATCACCTGATTAGAATTGCTAGCAGTACTGCATCCCCTAGTAATTAGGCTGTTACCTGTTTTAAGACACATCCCAGCGGCGATCGCCGCTAGTTCAGGGAATGCTTCATGGATCAGGGCGATCGTCCCTAGGGGAATTAGCTGACAATAGGTTTGTGCCGATTCTATTTGATAAGGAGCGTTAATTAGGCGCTTATTGGGGTCTGAGGCAGTTGACAACTGTTTGAGAATCGATACCGTCATTTCCAATCTTTCAGGAGTCAGCTTAAGCCAATCCGCAATAGGATCGGCGATCGCCATTTCCCGACTCAGCTCTAAATCGAGAGTATTAGCCTCCAGTATTTCATCAAAACTGCTTTCCATCGCCTTTGCCAGGGCGATTACCCCTAGCCGCCTCTTTTCTCCAGATATCTGAGCTAGTTTAATTGCAGCTTTATGGGAGTCCCTTACTATAGTCAGCATTTGATTTGATGAACTATCCATTAGTTTGCTATTAATGCCGATAGACTACAAACAGCGAAAGAAATAGTAGCATAATTACAATTAAAACTACCACTATCCAAGAAATGATACTCTGGGTACCTAGCCAGCGCAACAGTATTGGCAGTATCACCGCCAGTAAAATGCTGAAACAAAAGAGAAACAGCAGCAAAACAGATAAGTAGCTTTGTGTCCAGCGAGCATAGGCATTTTTCCAGCGATTTCCCGTCCATCGCCAGGATTTCTTCTGATAAATGGAAGAAAGCTGCTCGATAATTAATCCATCTTTTTTGACTACAAAAATTTGCTGGCAGCAATCGCAGCCCAAAGCTTCTGTGAGCATGATTGGCTTTAAATTGCCTTTCCTACAGCAAGGACAGGGATATTCACTGCTGGGGTTTATTTTTTGTAATTTATGTGAACGCACTCTTATTAGTTTAGGCTTACTAAAATTAGATGTTTAGATAGACTTTGAGCGCAAAAACAAAGCTAATTTTTGCTGACTGATTTTGCTTACCAAGTACATCTCAACCTAATTTTAATCAATACACACACCAGCAAATCTTAATGTATGCTTTAACATAAACTAAACTTTTCTCAGCGGGTGACGCGATTTAAACGCGCGATATTCACCCTGCCAAGTTGTTAGACGTGTATCTCACAAGTTAAACACTTAAGCCTAAGAACTACAAAATAATTGATTCAAGCGGGTGAAGAGATTCGAACTCTCGACATTCTCCTTGGCAAGGAGACACTCTACCACTGAGTTACACCCGCGTTTCACCTAACTCCCTCTGGGAATTGATGAGGCACACAACCTATAAGCTTAACCTTTACTTGCTGTGTTTTTTGCCATCTATTAGTATGCCAAATACTGGAAGGTTTTGCAAGAAATTTCTCAAATCACCGACATATTGATAAAAATAAGCGATCAATGTGGCTCTCAAATCACAGCGAAAAGAATCGATACTTATTACTAGCACTGGACAAGTCTCCTTTTATTTTACTTCCACCCTGGGGTCAGGATTTGTCCAATCAATACCGCTGCTTAATATTCTTTCTGCCAAAATTCTAATTCTCCATCAAACCATTCTTTTCTTGATTTATTATTCAAGACGCTTAATGTGAATTAAATTTCTTATTTTCAATAAAAGCTAGCAATCTTTTAAGCTACTGTCACAGTGCCGAGAACTAGTTTCGCTTAGTAAACAGCGCACACTTCAGCCTTGAATAGAAGGATTAATCTAAGGCTGAACTTTAGTTACGAAGGGGCTTCCTAAAGGATATATTATGCCCTTGTCCTAAAGGATATATTATGCCCTTGTCCTAAAGGATACCGCTTCGCATATGGTACCGCTTCGCATATGGTACCGCGACCCATTAGGGGGAAAGTTCCCCCAGTCTTAAATTCTGATTCTAAAGATGAATTTCAAATAAGGATAGACATAATTGAAATATTTTCAATTCACATCAGACGTTTAAGAGTTTTGCCTGTTCTGAAATATGCTCTTTATCTAATTGACTTACTTATTAGATATCTTCTCCAAGGCTGATAGAAGACTTATAAAGCAGCTTTTTTAGTTATAGATTGAGCAATGAGCAAAAATTATTTTGAAAAAGCATTTAATAAAAATTCATTTGTCAATAAGTGTAATCACTCAACTTTTATTGGTAAATTTATATTCTAATAGCTAAAATACTGATTTCCCTTAATGTCAGGTATAAATATTAAGTAGAATCATGGTCTTACTTGCCATCTTTATAAAATAAAAATAGTATAAATGCTGTTGTTTTCTGAGGCTTAGAAATCCTAAGCTGTAGTTGTTTCTTAGAAATTTATTTGTAAATAATAAATTATCAAACTTTAAATTATATAAATTACTCTCTGTTTAGGGATTAAGTTTAATGACAACTTGTGTTAACAACAATATTAAGCTGGATACTCTTTATCTATTTCAGCAATATCTGAGTAGACCAACAACCAGAATTAGAAATCAAATTATGGAGCTAAACTTCGGTTTAGTTAAAAAAGAAGCTTATCACTGGGTTAATCAATGTAATGAAGCCTTTGAAGATTTACTACAGGTTGGTTCGATTGGCTTAATTAGAGCTATAGAAAGATTTGATGTTGAAAAGGGCAGTGCCTTTAGTTCATTCGCAATTCCTTATATTCGCGGAGAAATTCAACATTATCTTAGAGATAAGAGCCCGACTTTAAGAATTCCTCGACGTTGGTTAGAATTACGTCAACAATCAATTACTTTTGTTCATAATTTTAGAGAAAAGTATCAGCGTCAACCAACCAACTCCGAAATCGCGCAATATCTAGAAGTATCCCTCAAAGAATGGCAAGATATTAAATTAGCCTATCAAAATCGTAAGCCTTTGAGTCTAGATGTCTCAGTGAATAACGATCTAGATGCTCAAACTAGTCTCTGTGATTTAGTTGCTGACCCTAAATATCGTAGCTTCCAATTAGTCTATGAAGATCGGGTACGTCTACAGCAAGCTTTAGCTGAGTTGGAAGACCGAACTAGGAACGTTTTAGAATTTGTCTTTCTCCACGATTTAACCCAAAAAGAAACGGCAAAAGTTCTCGGTATTAGTGTCGTAACTGTTTCTCGCCAACTCAAGAAAGGTGTAAATTTACTCAAAAAATCTATGGTTCAAGAAAATCAATAATTGCCTACTCTGGCTAATCTGAAAAGCAACTGTTATCTTAGTAGTCTGAATTGTTTGGTTATGACTTAAATTAATAGGTCATCTTGTTAAATCAGCTTTATTAGCTGAGACATCTCAGAATAACCTAACTTGAATTATTATTATGAATAAGGCTGTATTATTGATATTAACTGGAACTTTAGCGACCTTAGCCAACGGTTGTGCGAATGCTTTTAATTTTGTTAATGCTAATCAAGAACTTGAGGGAAATGCCGCCGATTCGATTCCCGTCACGGCAGAAACATCACAATCGAATCAGCAGCCAGAAACCGAGTTGACCGAGCAAGAAGAAGTACCGCGCCAAAAAATTACTGGCTTAATTCCTGCTACCGACCCAGATGTTAGAGTCAGAAACAGCGTCCGTGGGAGGAATGATCCCTTTGCGATAGTTTCTTTAGATCCTCAAATTGAAATTGAACCAGAAGAGCCGCAGTTTTTGATTCCTCTTTCTGAGGAAGAACTTTCATCTCTTGGCGACGATGAACTAGATGAGTCAGAATTAGTGCCCGTACCATCTTTGGCTCAGGAGGTTATTATCTCAGGTCTATACGAAGCTGACGGTAAAATTAGGTTAATTGTCCAAGCGCCTGATGAAGATACTAGCCGCTATGTTGAAGTAGGGGAATATTTATCCAATGGACAGGTATTGGTTAAAAGAATTGAGCAGGATAGCTTTTCTTCTCCGATCATTATCTTAGAAGAGTTAGGTATCGAGGTTGCCAAATCCATTGGCGAAACAGTCGAGGCGGAAGATGATGAGGAAAGCATTAGCTCCTTACCTTCCGTACTTCTTGATAACAATTTATCATCTAGTATTACATTAAATTCAAATTGAACATTTAGCTGATACAAACAAGGTAAACTTAAGTCTCAAATGATGGCGATCGCGGAAGTTAGTATTTTCGCGATTATTTTTTATGGGGCTGAATGAGCTTAATTTTATCTAATCAGCATCTAGTTGTTCTTATCTTGGTTTCGGCTCTTGCTGTCTACGTGGCATGGAATCTCGGGGCAAATGATGTGGCAAATTCCATGGGAACTTCCGTCGGTGCCCAGGCGATTACTTTAACCCAAGCAATTGTGATTGCTGGGATTTTGGAGTTTACAGGGGCAGTACTGTTTGGTCAAAAGGTATCAGCTACCTTGGCAACTAAAATAGCTAATCCTACCCTGTTTGCGGCTACTCCCCAACTATTTTTGTGGGGCATGATTGCCGTCTTGCTTTCCTGTGGCATCTGGTTACAGCTTGCCACTAGTCAAGGTTTACCCATAGCGTCTTCCCATGCGGTGGTGGGAGCGATCGCTGGATTTACCTGGGTTGCCCTTGGTTCTGAGGCGATCGCCTGGAGGAATATAGGTATAATCAGCTTAGGCTGGCTCATTACTCCCCTCATTAGTGCCGTGGCTGCGGCTGGTTTGTATAGCCTGCTGCGCTATTGGCTATTGGAATCAGAAAACGTCCTCCAGCAATTACTGGAATGGATTCCCTGGCTCAGTGCCATGCTGATGACCCTATTTGGCGTGATCGTTCTACCCAGCATAATTCAGCTGCCCCTGCTGCAAAACCTGCCATTCCCCCCCCAAACAACCAGCTTGGGGATTGGCTTAATAACTACAGGGATGATTACTTACTATGGCTGGTACAAATTTAAGAGTTATTATCAGCAAAAAATTGAACTGCGGATTGTTGAAAGACTAATGGCGAAATTTCAGGTGCTTAGTGCCTGTTTCGTAGCGTTTGCCCATGGCTCTAATGATGTGGGTAATGCGATCGCCCCCTTAGCAGTCATTGTCTTCATTCTTAACCAAGGTGTTATCCCTACTCCTCCCTTAGAAATTCCCCTCTGGATATTGATCCTTGGGGGCTTGGGGATTGTTGCTGGTTTGGCGGTACAGGGGAAAAAGGTGATTGCCACCGTGGGAGAGAATATTATTTCCCTAGTGCCTAGTTCGGGCTTTTGCGCGGAAATAGCTACTGCTGGCACAATTTTGCTGGCATCCCGCATTGGCTTACCCGTTTCTACTTCCCACGCTTTGGTTGGTGGCGTGATTGGTCTGGGGTTGGTGTCTGGAAATCAAGACCTCCGTTGGGAGACAATCAGGTCTATTGTCCTTGCCTGGGCGCTGACTCTTCCTGTTGCCGCAATTTTAAGTGCCGCAATTTTTTCCCTCATGCTGTTATTTATCTGAATCTGCCAGTCTATATCGGCTCACTACCTGAATTATCTAAAGGTAAAGCATAGTAGGCAATTCCTTCAAAATTATAGTTAGGCAAGGTCTCCCGTACGCTATCTCTTTCTGCAACGCTAGGAGTATAGAAGTGAACTCCTAAAGTGGGCTCATAAAATCGAAAAACGGGAATTGAGCCTTCAACTGGCGTTTCATAAGCAAAAAACTTAACTCCCTCAAAGGCAAAGTTGGGCAGATTGGCTATAATCGCATCCCTTTCAAATTCACTAATAGTATAGAGATGCACGCCAGTAGTAGGGTTGAAGAAGCGATATACTTCTTGTCCACCGCTGCTGGGATTTACCGAAGAGTAGGATGCCCCTTCAAAGTTAAAGTTAGGCAGATTAGCAATGGTATTGTCTCTTTCTGCCAGACTGGAGGTGTAAAAGTGTCCCCCCGCATTAGGATCAAAAAATCTAAAGACCGCATTCTCGGAATTATTCACAACGCTGAGGGGATTATTATTGCCCGCAATTTCAATGTCCCCTTCGCTAATATTGAGGTTTGCCGCTAGTTGGGCGATCTCGACATCATCCAAAGACAATATTCCCGTATCACTATTGTAGATAGGCGCTGCCGTGCCTCCTAACCCCTGAATGGTTATCTGGTCTTCTCCAGGCTGAAAATCAGTAATCTCACTAATTGCAATCCCTAGCTCCTCCAAGTTGGCAGGCTCAATATTATCGGCACCTCCCAAGGCGCTAAAGTCAAGCTGGAAAATATCGCTCCCTGATCCCCCCGTTAGAGTACTGCCGCCGTCATTAATAATCAGGCGATCGTTACCAGCACCCCCATCAACTAAATCTTGCCCTATACCTGCACTGATAATATCGTCACCATCTCCGCCAAACAGCTGATCGTTCCCTGGACCACCATTAATGGTGTCAGCGCCGCCAAAACCGCTGAGGATATCGTCTAGGACTCCCCCCGTAATTAGATCGTCCCCCTCGCTACCTCCTAATCTGTTTTCTTGACCTTCTATTCCCTGAATCTCAAAGCCCCCATTGGGCAATTGATTAATAATTCCTGGCTCGGTAGGATTGATGATGGTAGACATTTAAAGAAATGTAATATAGCTGTTTCATATTCCAATGGCATAATATCATGAAAGTACTTGGCAATGTACATTAAAAAATAATATGTTTTTGAGCAAAAAGATAAGCTAAATCACTCAAAATTGATTGCTCTCAGTATTTATAAAATAGTTTTCAAGATAGCAAAGTTAATCTAGTCAACATAAGATTAAACATTAAATATTGCTATTTATTCTTAAATTGAGACAATTACTCTCTTTTGGGGCGGTATGCTCAAGATAACTGCTGATAAAAATTTCGTTTGAGCTATTGTTCCCATTTTATAGTGCTTCGGTGTATCGCAGAACTTCTGATGCTGCTCAATAAACCGTAGTTCAGAAAGCCAATTTGCCAAAGCACAATTTTCCCAACTGCTGCTCACAATTCGTAAATCTAGATGAGGTATTAGTACTGTTGTTATGTTTATAGAATCCAAAACCGTAAGAATTTTTCTGATGCTATTGGCTAGTTTAAGTTGTGCAACCAAAGCATCGGCTCAGGTTATCCCTGACGGCAGCACCTCAACTACGGTAACCATCGAAGGAAGCAGCAATATTATTCGCGCGGGAGAAGCAGCAGGAGGCAATTTATTTCATAGTTTTGCTGATTTTTCCGTACCCAGTGGGGGAGAAGCCTTTTTTGATAATGCTAGCAGTATCGATAACATTATTTCTCGGGTTACGGGGGGGCGAATTTCCGAGATTAGTGGCTTGATCCGCGCTAACGGTACCGCCAATTTATTTTTAGTCAATCCTGCGGGAATTGTCTTTAATGAGGGAGCTAGCCTTAGTCTTGGTGGCTCTTTCTACGGGAGTACTGCTGATAGTGTTTTATTTCCTGATGGCGTAGAATTTAGCGCCAGTAGCGCTGTCGCACCAATTTTAACGGTAAATGCCCCAATCGGCTTAAGTTTTCGTGATAATCCTGCCCCCATTACTCTCCAAGGTGCGAATTTAAATGTTACGGCAGGTCAAAACTTAGCTTTACTGGGGGGGGATATCGAAATCAATACCAGTAACCTCATTGCCAGAAATGGAGAAATTTTCCTCGGTGGCTTGTCCAACGCTGGTACCTTCTCCCTCGATAGTGATTTGGGATTTAACTTGGCTGCTGAAGGGCTAGACTTAGCAGAAATATCATTAAACGATCTCACTTTGCTCGACGCTTCGGGTAATGGCAGTGGTGCGATCGCTCTTCAGGGTAATAACATTTCCCTAACTAACGATAGCGTAATCAATGGCGGCGTCAATCCCCAAGCAGCAGCAGGCGCTACCCCAGGCAATATTCAGCTCCTAGCCACAGAATCTATCTCCCTGGCAGGAAATAGTGTAATCCGCAATAACGTCACTCCCGAAAGTACTGGTGATGCAGGTAATATCCAGCTTACAGCGGCAAATATCTCTCTTGATGGCTCACGGGTTAGTAGCACTATTCTCGGAGAGGGTAATGCAGGGGGCGTAATCGCTACCGTCAGCGGAGAACTTAATTTAACTAATGATGGTCAAATCAACTCACGGGTAGTTGAGAGTGGAAACGGCAATGCAGGGGATCTTGACATCACTGCTGGCTCTTTGAGCTTGGATAATTCCGCAATTTTTTCCCAAACTTTAGGTACTGGAGATGCGGGAGCCCTCAACTTAGATATTGCCAATACTTTTATAGCTGTCAACGATAGCCGTTTTCAAAGTCAAGTGTCTTCGGGTGCTACTGGTAATGCTGACAATATAACTATTGACGCTGCTTCTCTCGTTCTTGATAACGCACTAATAACAGCGGATTCTAACGGCTTTGGGAATGCTGCCAATGTAATTATTAATATCACAGGAGATATTTCTTTAGATAATGACACTCTTATTCTCAGTAAAGTCTCTCAAGGAGAGGGTAACGCGGGGGATATTATCATTGATTCCGCTGGATTATTTCTCGACAGCAGAAGTTTAATTATTAGCAATACAGGAGACTCCCTTTTTCCTAATCTAAACAATACAGGGAATGCTGGGGATGTAATCATCAACTCATCTATCGTTTCATTAGATAACTTCTCTTTGATTACTAGTAATGCTCTAAGTAATGCGGTGGGAGCACCAGGGGATGTGGAGGTCAACACTGAAACTTTAACCATCGCTGGAGGCTCCAATATTAATGCTTTAACTGAAAATAGTTCCGATGGGGGTACAGTAACGATTGACGCTCAGAGTATTGACTTGAATACAGGAGGAAAAATTGTTACGGGAACAGATGGAGGTGGGAATGGGGGCAACATCGTACTTAATATTACCGACAATATTGAGCTTGATGGTGACAATCCACCTACTCCTGAGGAGTCATTTATTGAGGAAATATTACAAGATTTAGAACCAGATACTGGTTTCTTTGCTAACGCTACGGACACAGCTACAGGAGCTGGTGGTAGTATTACGATTAACGGTGCTACCGCAATCAACATTGTCAACGGTGCCCAGATCTCAGTCGCCAGTGAAGGAGCAGGTAGCGGCGGAAGTTTAACGGTGCAGGCTGAGGAACTCAACCTAGATAATGGAGGAGTCATTGAGGCTTCTACTAATAGCGGCACGGGGGGCAATATCAACCTGCAAATTGCTGACACGATTTTTCTGAACAATACTAGTAATTTGATCTCTGCCAGAGCACAAGAAGATGCTAATGGCGGTAACTTAACTATAGATACGACCTTTGTAGTTGCTTTGCCAAATCAAAATAACGACATCCTGGCAAGTGCTGTCTCTGGCGATGGCGGCAATATCAGTATTACTGCTGAGTCATTATTTGGGATTGAAGAACGTAGCTCTCAACCAGCTAATTCTACAAACGATATTGATGCTAGCTCAGAATTTGGCGTAAATGGGGAAGTATCATTTTTTGTGCCTGATGTTGACCAATCACGGGGCGCTACGGAATTGGATACTAGGGTGATTGAGCCTCAAGCTACGGTGGCTAGGGCGTGTTCTTCCACGACTCAGATCAGCAATAGCAGCCTGAATATTAGGGGCAAAGGAGGAATTCCGATTCAGCCTGTGGAGCCTTTTTTCAGCGACAGTATTGTAGTTGAAACTAGCGACGAGAACAAGGCTCAACTACCCCAGCCACAGCAGGGTATTTTGACTGCTCAAGGATATATTTATCCTGCCCGTAGCGTGGCGGTTAAAGCCAACGGTGAGATTACGCTGGTTAGTTATCCTAGTCTGGTGACTCAAAGAAACGTTGTTAAGTCTCAGAATTGTCTGTAAGTTAAGTTTTGCGTTCAAATTTCTGAGTACTTACTATTGGCGACTCATTTTTGTATTATTAAGAGTTGCCTTGGGGATTTCTAAAGTGAATTTAGCTAACCTCTAGAGAATTTATAGCCGCTATGAACTCGGGTACTGCTTCTGCTGCCCAGTTGCCTTCACAGCGGCGATCGCCATTTAATATTAGACGTATTGTGTAGTGGTAGGGATAGCCTGTGGCTTCTAGCCAAACTAGTTCACTTTCAGCTTCGCAGCTAATCTTTTCTGATTCCATTAGTTCTGCCTCCATTGCCTTCATGGTGGCAACTAACTGGTTAAGAAGGCGCTGAAAATCTGCAAACTCTTCACTGGTTAGTTCGATTGCCCAATCGTTTGCTCCTACTAACCCCTGATATTTAGAATCTTGGGAACACCAGCCAATACGCCATCCGTCCCCAGCTTTGATACGGCGTGACAATTTTGAATGTTAAAGATAAAGAGAAATGGCGGTTAAGCAGTTTAAATACTCACCTGGGTTAAACATTAAGCGCTGTTTTAGAAGCTTAAATGTGCCTCGATATTAATGTGCGGAGCGACTAAAGCAGCGATCAATTAGTCTCCAATGATCTCTGGTTGAGTCAACTCATCTGACATTTCGATGATGGCACGAATCACTGGCTTCATCGTTGGATCATCAAAGTTTTCCAGCTCTTCATATCTCCTCCTCTTAGCCCGATTAGCAACCTGTACTGTAATTCGGTAGCGATTGGAAGCCGCACTTACTAGTTCCTCAGATCTATACATAACGTGAGAGGAATTGAAAGAACTTTTTCTATGCATTGAATGAAGGTGCTCCCTTTACTAATTGCTAACTGAGCAAGGTTTTGCCCTAAACGCTTATTGTAGTCTAAAACTTATACCTTCAACAAGGACACCAGTTCCCTAAATTAATAATAACGATTTTGTTAAATAACGAGAGTTTTAGATGATCTTAATCCTTTGGCTAGTAATCGACACTAGAAACCCCGCTAATGTTCTTCTTGATCTCTCATTAGCGGGGTTTGTTTAGATACTCTAAAGCAAGCTATTAAATCTTACTTAGCTTTGGCTTTCGCACCTTCAGAAACTTGATAGCTTTTCTCTAGCTGCATGACCTCTTTATCTTGAGCCGATAAAGCCGAACCATCCAGGAGGTTAGTTATTAGTGCATCACTTGAAAATAAGCCCGCGCCATTAACGGCGAAGAAGAGGAAGGATGCTGCGTAAATAGCAGACAATTCTAAGTAGGGGATGCTCAAGCCAGCTACTAAAATATGGTGATACATAGCTACACACATAGTACCAAAAAGCCCTAGTGCCGCAGGTCTAGTAAATAGCCCAAAAATTAGGAGAACAGCGCCAATTAGCTCTGTGTAAGCAGCAACATAGGTGAAGAAAATAGGGAAAGGCAAGCCAATGTAGGAAACATAAGCTTCCGCAAAACTTTCAACATTACCCAATTTATCAGTACCGTTGTGATACATCATGATGCCTAATACGGCTCTCAGTATAGCCCAGGAGGTTTGTTGCCAAAAATTGGTTGTTAAAATTGGTTGAAAAACTTTGGTTACAAGTGAAATTTTATTCATGAACAGGGAAAAACTCCGGAAAGTTATAAATTTACAATTCTCAGACTATTTATGAGTCCAAATGATTTATCTAGCTTGAACCGTCACCTCAACAACCTTGGTTTCATTGGCAGCAGTTTAGCTAAATGATATTACTAACACTATATTAACAAACTTAGCGTATTTTTTAAGAAAAGTTAATTCTTTTTAAGAAAGATAAGGTGGAATAGCGAGATCACCGAAAAAATGTGTAACAAATATCAAAAAAATGTGATCTCGATAGAGAAATTGGTAACCTAGCCTTAATAACCCCCTAAGCCTTAAACTGAGACATGCAAAGAATATTAAAAAATGTTTTAGATTGTGCGAAAAGTAATCATTGCTGGTAATTGGAAAATGCACAAGAATCAGGAGGAGTCCCTGGCTTTTGTGCAAGAGTTTAAATCAGAGCTGGGGGAGACTAGTGAAGAAAGAGAAGTAGTGCTATGTGCTCCGTTCACTTCTTTAACTGCCATGTCCAAAAATCTCCACGGCAGCAGGATAATGTTAGGGGCTCAAAACATTCATTGGGAAACCCAAGGGGCATATACAGGAGAGATTTCTGGCAGTATGCTGTCTGAGATAGGCGTTAACTACGTTATCGTGGGTCATAGTGAGAGACGACAATATTTTGGAGAAACAGACCAAACCGTTAATTTAAGGTTAAAAGCGGCGCAACAATCTGGTTTAAAACCGATTTTGTGTGTTGGCGAAACTAAGTCTCAAAGGGATACAGGAGCGACGGAAAATCTTATTATTGACCAGTTGGAGAAAGGACTAGCAGGAATCGATCAAAACAATCTGGTGATCGCTTACGAACCAATTTGGGCTATTGGTACTGGTGACACCTGTCAAGCTAAAGAAGCAAATCGTGTCATCGGCATCATTCGTCAACAGTTGGATAATAAAGATGTCTCGATCCAATATGGGGGATCAGTTAAGCCTGAGAATATTGATGAGATTATGGTTCAGCCAGAAATTGACGGTGCTTTAGTAGGGGGGGCAAGTTTGACTCCTACCAGCCTAGCTCGGATCGCTCAGTTTAAGTAATTGAAGTTTTGCAATGTTAATCTTGGGTATACTCTGTCAGCTAAGTACCAATACTTGGAGGGCAGTTAACTCTGGCAAATCTGATTAATCAGAGTAGGGATTTCGCTCGGTCTTTGTGCCAGTTTAATTCCTATCTCTCTTAATTTAGCTGTTTTTTGGCGATCGCGATTAACTACGGGAATTGAAGCTGATAAATGATTGCTAATAATGGTAGGGGCATCATTATAAACTTGTTCCTGAGGGGTTTGTAAACCAGCCAGGTAAAAGATTAAGGGTTTATGATGACCATGATCTCTAACGTATGCTGTTATAGCCTCAACTTGATCAATTCTTTGTCCAATTACAACGATAGCACTAGTACGGGCATCCCCGTTGAGAATAGAGAGCCAGTAGGGTAAATTTGAGCCAATGATGCGGTCATTCCCCAAGCTAACCACAATTGATTGTCCCTGGCTAGCAGCATTTAATTCGGCGGCAACTTCATGACAGAGATGGCGACTAGTGGTAATTAAGCCTATTGTTCCTGGTCGATAGAATTGAGGGTGCAAATTCCCTAGCCAAAGCTCTTGAGGAATTAGGATGCCATGACTACCAGGTCCTAAAATCAGGGTGTCAGTTTTTTGCGCTCGCTGAATTAATTTAATGGTATCTAAAGGCGGCACCTGAGAAGTAAAAATAATTAGGCGACGAATTCTTGCGGCGATCGCCTCTGTTGCAGCATCCAGTACCTGATAAGGTTCGACAAAAATCAGGCTAATATCTATTTGATCGCTGTAAGATAGTGCCTGTTCGACCAAATCAAAAACTGGTGTTCCAGATACTTTAGTGCCGCCATTACCAGGGCTAACCCCCGCTACGATATTTGTGCCCTGTGCCTTCATTTGCAAAGCATAGAAAGCAGCCTGATAAGAGGTAATTCCTTGAATCAGGATTTTATGAGGAGAAAACCAATTCATAATCTGCTCTTTTGCTCCTACAACTAGTTTGAGCGTTAAATCTAATTACTCTAACCTAAATCTTGAGATTGATCAGTCTCAGTATTCATTATGCTTGCTACAGACTCAACTAGCTGTTCTAAATTGCTGGATAAACAAATTTGCTTGCTTAACGATAAGTTACTCAGATGAGCTTGATTCAATAGACGCACCACAAAGCGGGGAGAGGAAACACTGATAACCTCAGACGACGGGAAAGAAGATTCTTCAGATTTTGCCATAGCTGTGGGGTTAGTGAGCGCTAGTTCCTCTCTTTGAGCACAGTAGGAAGTTATAGCGTGCAAAATTTCGCGGCAGACTGCTTCTGTCTCCCAAATATTGAGCACAATCGCTTCAAGACCCACCTTAGACTCCAGTTCAGCCAGAATCTCCTGTAAATTTTGGCGATAAAGTTCAAGGTTACTGGCTTCAGGGATTAAGCTATTTTCTAGCACTACGCCACAAGCGGGAAGAATTTGTTTCTGCTGTAATAAGTCCCAGGTTAAAAGAGCCGCATCAAAACTGCTGCAAACCAGAGCCACCTTACCAGTCTTATTCTGCCAGTCTAACCAACGCCAGCTAACTTGACTAAAATCTTGAGTTCTACTTTGGAGGCTACCCTGAGTAGACTGAATTTGCTGTTGGGAAAAATTAAGCGCTTCAATGACTGGTTGTCGAGCCAGAGCGCAATCATTAATTTTAATTTTGCCATCTAGCGCCATCAAATCCCCATGAACATTAACCCCCAAGGGATTGATTTCAATTAGGTCAAGGTCTTGCTTTTGAAAAAGACTAAACATCTTCGCAATAATTTTACTAACTGAACTAATCAATTCCCCCGACAGACCCATACTGGCAGCTAACTTTCTCCCATAAAAAATGGAAAATTCTGTATTAACTACTACATATTTAAGATTCGATAACAACGAATTGACGTTCATGCCACCATAGGCAGAGCCTAGCAAGACGGGACATCTTAGCTCATAATCGAGCACAATTGCCAGAAAAAGCTCCCGTTCGGCGTTGTAATGAGCCTCTGCTAAAATTACTTCAGGGTATTCTCCCAAAATTGAGAGATTAAAGATACTGCGAGCAGCGGCGATCGCATCAATTGTGTTAGCGACAAACCTTACTCCTCCAGCTTTACCTCTACCTCCAGAGCTGACCTGAGACTTAAGAACAACAGGATAAGGAATTTGCAGCTGCTTAATTTGTCTTGAATCTTGAATAGTCTGAGCAGGTAAAACAGGAATGCCCACCGTCCTGAATAGTTCCTTAGCCTGATACTCTAATAGTTCCATAGGTTATGCGCTCAATGTTCTTTATATTTTATTAAGAGTCAGAGTAGCTTTCATCCCCTTAAATAGGTTTTACGAGCTTGATTGTGAAAATAGTGGCAGAGCTAAACTAAAAGCTTGAGATAACAAGGTTTAAATCGACTAAGGTAGCTGATTTAAAGAGCATTTCCAAATAATGGAAGCTTAATTCAACAATTATTTTTTCTTTAAAGTTTTGAGTAGCGTATTTACTACGGTTGAGCTAATTTATTATCTTATGTTTAAATTATTGAATTATTCGTCCACCGTGTTGAAAATAATGTCGTGCAGCAATTATGATAAGAGTTGCAAAAGAGACTAATTAATCTTAAAGCAGATGGTTGCTTAAAAGTATTAACCGTATATAATAATTACGCCGAGATTAGGGACAAATGTTTCGCTCTAGTATGGCAATATCGACCCAATATTAACTTTGTTGGTTGTTGATGCCTCAAACCTTTAACCGCTAACTGGACTAACTCATAACTCAACTATGCCCTACAAGTATGATGAACTGTTATTTTGACGATTGACGATGACAAATTAACACTTCAGCAATAAAGCATTTTAACCAGAGAAAATACTGTTCGACTCACAACAGCTATGGCAAAATCTCACAACGATGAAAGGGGAATGGAAAAAGTCGTAATTATTATTAACGCCGAGGTTAGCGATCAAGGAAAGCTCCTCTCTGCCTCACCCGTGACTCAAAAAATGGTAGAAGCGTTGCGCTCAAGCATAGCTAAGTCTTCACCGTCGAAAACGATCGAGATTGTCTCTGCCGCCACTCTCTGGTCGAGAAATTCTCGAATTTCTAGGAAGGACAAGAATAATAATGCGATTTACTGTCCTTTAACTATTCAGTTGCCAGACTATTTTGACTTTCCCCAGAGAAAAATTTACGCAGCCTGCAAAGATATTAATTCCAGAAGACGCTGGGTCGAAAAAAACTTAGGGTTTAAAACTAGCGTGGGCGACTCATGGCTGGGTCATTTGTGGCTGCCTATAATCTTGACAGAAAGACCTATTTTTGCGGAAGTTATTGGTGAGGGGTCGATGCCAAATTCCTATGAGCATCCTGTGCTCATCCCCAAGCGTTTGCAGAAGTCCCTTCAAACCTTAGGTAAGGAGTTACTAAAATCTCTATCTGCTCCCCAAGCAACCTATCTTCTACAATTCAGCCTATATAATGGGGAAATTGTTTTTGATCGCCTCTGGCCGTTTCCCGCGGCTCCAGCATTAATTACTCTTAAAACTCAGCAACCTGATCTGTTTACCTGCCATTGGCACTGTCTGATTGAAAAGCCAATTGCCAAACTCAGCCTTCCTGATGCAATGCCAATTTAGCTATTAGATTATCCTTGTCAGTATGATAGTGCTTTTAGGAGAGTCAACTACTTCTAATTATCAAGACATTAAGATTTTCTTTGAGCTATATTGCTTCGACGTAGATCAAGCCATTGTTGCAAGATAATAGCCGCAGCCAGGCGGTCAATATCCCCCTTATTGCGGCTAGAAAACTTTTTTTGAGCTTTGAGCTGTGATTCAGCTTCCACGGATGTCAACCGCTCATCCATGAACTCAACTGGCAGCTGAAGGATTCGAGAAACTTTGGCGGCAAATTTTTGGACTATTCTGGCTTGAGACCCCAAAGTTCCATCTAGGTTATAGGGTAGACCAATGACTAAAATCTCCACGTTTCTTTCCTGGATAATTAGTTCAAGCTGTTTTAAATCTTCCTGCCAAGAGGTACGATAAATAGTGGTTAATCCTGTCGCCAATAAGCCTAATCCATCGCAGCCAGCAACACCAAGACGCTTTCGACCTACATCTAATCCTAAAGCTGCTACTCTTTTCATGCCTTTGATTTTAATGCAATTGAAGTAAACCTAATATTGTTTTTTAATGAGAATTTTAATCAATTTTTGTTAGTTGATAGTTGTTAGTGGGTAATTCTCTTGGTGTACCTGACTAATTTGAGAAAGGCTATTAATATAATAAGTCGTCAACCAGATAAAAGGCTCAAACTAAGCCACTGCTGGGAGGCTTGAAAGAGCCATTGGAGCTAGATTTATCTGTCGTTAAATCATTAGATTTGGAGCGAAAAATATTTTTTTTGCGTACTGTATTATGATATGAGCTGGAAAGAGATTTGAGCAAAGAAATTCGCGAAGGGATAGGCGCTCGTGCGGGTTTAAATCCTTGGAGTACGTCGGCTAGCTGTAACCCTTCTAATGGTTTCCCTTCCTTAATTTTATGCCATACAGAGCGAGACATTAGTAGAGTTTGTTCTACTGCGGAAGCACCGATTTTGTTGAAGTATTCTTCTCTTTCAGGTTGATAATCGGCAGAAACGATTTCTAAGGGTTGGGAGTGTAGCTGATTCTCATCGGCTAAACCGCGCTTAAGATCAATTGATTCTTGGAGAATCTGAGCCATTTTCGCAGTTAATTTTGGATAAAGCCAGGTGTATGCTGGGTTAACGGTTAATTGGGCTCGATGAGGGCGTGAACCATCTTTAGAGGATTCTAGGCGAAAATAGCCAATCGCCGCCTTACGCTGTGTTTCAAAAACATAGCCGCTAACCACGTCTGTTCCGTTAAGCCATAACCTAATTTGACTGACTGCATGTTGCACAATACTAGATTTAAAATCTTCAGCATCGCGGTCAAATACCTGTCGCAGCAGAGGGGGCATGGAAACACAGTCTAATTGATACAGGAGTTGAGCATCAGCGTTACTCACTGGTAAAAAGTTGGGCAGAGCGGAATCTTGTTGCGCCAACTGAGAAATTAACTTTGCTGGTAGCTGCCAGTAAGTTTGCTGCGCTAATGGTTGGAATCCATTTTCTCGATAAAGAGCCAGATGATTTTTCTCATTGACGTTGACTTCTAGAACCCAAGTGCGGGCTTCCCAAATATTTTGCAGGCAATAACGCAACAGTTGAGAACCAATTTCTTTGGGGGTTTTGAGTATCTCTAGCTGGGCAGAATTGCTGTTGAGCAGAACCCGTTCAACTTTCCAGGTGCTGCGGGTACTGTTGAGGGAGGAAACCTGAATTAAGCCAAGAACTTCTGAGCGATACTGAGCAACAAAAACCCTCCAACCATGGTAGTAGGAACGGGGTAGAAGACCCAAAAATCTTTTTAATCCGTACCAAGAACCGACTTGTTCTAGTTCTCTATCGATAGTTATCAGACGCTTAGAAGTTTCTCTAGCAACATGTTCATTAACTAAAGCATTAATTGCGTCCACGTCACGATGTTGAAGAGGACGAACTATAAGCTGCTCGTTATCTGGTACGGATGAATTCATGATTTTTGATTAATCAACCCTTTCTAACTGCCATAAAATTTGGTTTCCTTCTCGTCTTACCCTAGATACAACCCAGTTGCGCCAAGACCAGTGATCACCTCTGCTAGTTACAGCACTTGCATTAATGTCCATTAGATCCGCAAGCTCCGAACTGCTAATTAAATAACCCTTACCAGCTATCTCTTCAGCGATTCTGAGAGTATCAATTAGGTCTCTTAATTGAGTTACTCTTTCTTCGCTTGATTTTCTGGTTTCTTCCATTGTGTTGTTCAATGATTCAGTCATAAATAGCTAAAATTCAAATAAATTGATCACTAACTAAAGATAATAAAGTTTACACGATAACTCGGTTACCGTCATCTTAGCTAATTTGGGCGAGAATTATCTGCTACTAGGTTAATATATCTTGAGCGTCCTGGCTGAAAATCGGGCTTGATCTTTAGCGCTTTTTCATAGCTAGCGATCGCTTCTTGCCATTGCTCTAGCTGCTCCAGGGCACAGCCTCGGTTATACCAGAATAAGTGATTACCTGGCATGATTTGAATGGCATTGCTCCAGCTAGCAACTGCTTCTGTCCAGTTTCGTAGCTGGTATAAAGCGTGGGCGCGGTCATTCCAAGCCTGATAATTTTTAGGATCGATTGACAAGGCATTTTGGAAGGATTCTACCGCCGCTTCATAGCTACCCAGACGACCCAATGCACTACCCCGATTGTGCCAAGCCTCCGATAAATTAGGATTAATGTTTAGTGCTTTTTCCCAGGAAGCGATCGCCTGTTCAAATTCTCCCACACTAACCTGTTTTAGTCCCAGGCTAAACCAGCTTTCAATTAGCTCTAGGTTGGAATCATCCAGCTCGCTACTAGTGTTGGCATCGGCGGGCAATGTCAGCTCAGTCCCTAGCTCTGTCTGGCTCTGTTCTTCCTCAGGTGCAATGTCTTCAGAAGAGGTTTCCTGAGATGGCTGGTTGAGCTTATCAGAGATCTGCTGTGCCAGTGATTCATCTTCCTGGATTAAATCCATAACCTGCTGCATGTCGATGGCTACGGGGCTAGAGTCTTGGAGATCCATGATCAATGGCTCATCTGGCTGTTGTTCCTCTAGGACTTCTGAGGCGGCTGCTAATGAGTGTTCATTGACCTCTGGCAATTCTGCTTCAGCGGGCATTGAGTCTTCAGAATCAGCTTGATGACTGACTGGCTGGGGAGGGGGATAACTCTCGGATTCAGCAGGATTGGTTTGAAGGGGGGAGGAGATGAAGTCTGACTGCTCAAATTCAAATTCCTCTTCGTTGCCGTTTATTTCCCACTGAGGAGCAGACTGCTCTTCTGACGAGCTGACAGGTGGGGAAGGAGCATTTTCGGCAAAAATCTCTGTTGATTCAATTCTTGACTCAATTTCAGACTGAGATGGGGAAGTTTCCGTCTCCTCATTTGGCAACAAATCTGGACTAGTTTCTGAAACTTGCTCTTCTGGAGAGATATCAGCTGAATCGGATAAATTATCCTGGGGCTGATCAGTGCTGAGTTCGGCAAAATCAAGGGGTAACCGCTCAGAGAGATCGGCATCCGTTTCCAGAGTGGAAGACGCAGCGTTAACTGGCAAGTCTGCCCCATCATACTCCCAGACTACTGATTCCCTATTGCCGAGCAATAACTCTCTGCCAATGCGACGGGATGCACCTCCAATCTGATTGACTTCTGTGGCAGCCTGGGTCAACTCCCCTAAGCGAATCATGATGTTTCCCAACTGCTGTCTGGACTGGATGGGTAACTTTAAAAGTTTGGGGTAGACCCTATTTAACCAGTTAACCCAATCTGGCTGTTGCCCGCGATCGCCAAGGCGTTTAAAAAATTTAATGATTCGCTGATCGTGCCAGCCATGAGCGATCCCCTCCAGAAGCTGGTTGAATAAAAATTCATAATCAGCATCTGATAATGTTGGATTAGACTTTAGAGGGGG
The DNA here is from genome assembly GCA_038524995.1 of Cyanobacteria bacterium J06621_8. GTDB lineage: Bacteria > Cyanobacteriota > Cyanobacteriia > Cyanobacteriales > Xenococcaceae > Waterburya. Next base: position 12,077 of record JBCBIE010000060.1, on the reverse strand, counting down.
AGATTTTGGCTGCGATGAGTCTTGAACAGTCTGGGATGAGCTAAAGTTTGACTGTTGATTATTTTCTTCGGTTTGCCCAATGGTATGACTCATTACCTTAGATCAAATATACTGGTTTTACGAGAGAAACTAAACTAATTTTCCCCAAGAAACTGATGAACTCGTCATCTTGAGTCAGGGTTTTGATTCATTAAGCATTATAGTCAAAGCTAAATCTGACTATCTGCCAAGCAGTCAGCAGAATGATTAATGATTTCTTAGCCGTGACTTTCGTTAGGGCTTAGGCAGACTCATTCATGCTTAAAGTCTGGGGGGAAAGTGAATAAAATGTTGCTCAATTGTACAGGGATAATTTGTCACTAACTAGTGGCAAATTGAAAATCCACAATTACTATGCCTTACGAACCTCTACATCACAAGTATCGACCACAGACTTTTGCTGATTTAGTTGGTCAGGAAATGATTGCCTTGACCCTCAGCAATGCCTTAAAACAGGGTCGAATTGCTCCTGCATATCTATTTACAGGACCAAGAGGAACAGGTAAGACTTCCAGTGCCAGAATTTTAGCAAAATCTTTAAATTGTCTGACTAGTAGCCAGCCAACTCCCGAACCCTGTGGTCAATGTGAAGCCTGTCAGGCGATCGCCAAAGGTTCGGCTCTTGACGTGATGGAGATTGACGCTGCCAGCAATACGGGAGTTGATAACATTCGCGAAATTATCGAGCGATCGCGATTTGCCCCTGTACAGTGTCGCTACAAGATTTATGCCATTGACGAATGTCATATGCTCAGTACGGCGGCATTTAATGCCTTGCTTAAAACCTTAGAAGAGCCGCCGCCCCAGGTAGTTTTTATCCTCGCTACTACTGATCCCCAAAGGGTTTTATCAACAATTATTTCTCGCTGTCAGCGGTTTGATTATCGACGGATTCCTCTAACGGAGATGACGGCGCATTTGCGATATATTGCCGATGCTGAAGAAATTGCGATCGCCGATGATGCTTTAACTTTAATTTCTCAGATTGCTAATGGCGGCTTGCGGGATGCGGAAAGCTTACTCGATCAGCTTAGTCTCATGCCAGAAAAGATTTCCGTGGCTAAGGTTTGGGATTTAGTGGGGGCGGTACCCGAACAAGACTTATTAATCTTACTCCAGGCAATTCGGGAAAATGACGCCCTGGCAGTAATCCAGCAGTGTCGTAGCCTATTGGATCGCGGAAAGGAACCCTTGGTAGTGCTGCAAAATTTAGCCAGCTTTTATCTTAATCTGCTGCTGGCAAAAACAGCCCCCCAGGATTCATCCATGACCACCGTTACGGAAACCTGCTGGCAAGAATTAGCTACGGCTGCTAAAAACTGGGATACGGCATTGATTTTGCGGGGACAGCAGCATTTAAAAGATGCCGAAACTCAACTTAAGCAAACCACCCAGCCCCGCCTCTGGCTGGAGGTTACCTTGCTCGGACTGCTGCCTAAAACCAGTCAGGCGATCGCCTCTACAGAAATAACTGTCGCCAATCCCCTTCCAGTTCCGAATCAATCTAGCCCCCAATCCTCAGTAGCGCCCCAACCCACAGCCACTACTCAGGTTAGAATCGAGCCAGCCTCTCCCCCTGCTGCAGCACTCCAGGTAAAGAGTGAGCAGATCCCTGAAGTAGCCCAGCATCCTTCAACTGCTGCGAGGGAAAGCAAACCTCCCCAGCAACAGCCTGTAGCTAGTACTAAGTCTTTTGAGGAATCTACTGTTCCGAAGGTAGATCCTAAGTCAGAACCATTAACTCCTCCCGTTGAGACAGCTTCACAGACTGCTGAACCAGATGTCTCTTCTATTAACCAGCAAGATCCCCTGGCTAATCAAGAAATCTGGGGCAAAGTAGTGAGTTGTTTACAGCCTCCTACTACTCAAGCTTTAGTTAAGCAGCAGTGTCATTTGGTGGGCTTTGATGGTGTTTGTGCGATCGTAGGCATTAGTTCCGCTAGACTTCAGAAACTCAATCAGGGAAAAGTCCCTAACATTGAGGCAGCTTTTGCCCAGGTGTGTCAACGACAGGTTAAGGTTCAGCTAGAGGTGGCAAATGCTCAAGATAATGCTGCTAAAAACTCCGTTACTCAAGTTAAACAGCCTCCGCAGGCAATAACTAATAGTCAACAGCCAATAGGCAATGGTTCCGTAGCTTCTCGCCAAAATAAAGATCTTGATCGAACCCCGCAGCAGCCTCCTAAAGCAAGCGTCGCGATTCAAAAGCCAGCAGGTAATGGCAAACAGCTATCTGGTAATGGTTTATCAAATTCCACCAAGAATGAGCATCATAGTCCGCCTCATCAGCAGCCCTCTGAGTCAACTTTGACCAAGGCGACTACGCCATCTATTGATTTATCTTCAGAAACTAAACTAGAGACGCTCCCACCTTCAGCTGCGGAGGTAGATTTCAATCAAGCTCAAGAAAGCAATTCTGATTCCTTACAACAAGCTATTGATAGTCTGACTCAAAGTTTTGAAGGGGAATTAGTACAGCTAGATCGATTTTCAGGGAATACTCCTGATGTCATGGATGATGTCACAGAAATAACTCCTACTTTAGTATCATCTTCAGTTACTATCAAGCGACCAGTAAATGAAGAAGATTATGATGATGATTGGTAAGTTCAGTAATCAGTTATCAGTCAACAGGCTTTTTAATAATCATGATTAAGAAATTCTTGAATTCTCCTAGCCGCTTCACGGAGAGTTGCAGGATCTTTGACTAGAGCAAAACGCACATAACTTTCTCCCTCCTGACCAAAACCTGCCCCAGGAGATGCCGCTACGCCAGTCTGCGTTACTAACTTGGTGCAAAACTCAACTGAGTTACCTTGCCAAGGTGGGGGCAATTCTGCCCAGACGTACATCGTAGCGCTGGGAGTGGCTACCTGCCAGCCAATTTGTGCCAGAGCTTCAATAAAGGCATCTCGTCGCTGTTTAAAGGTGTTTACCGTCTGGTTTACTAATTCTGGGGGACTGGATAATGCGGCGATCGCACCGTTTAAAATACCGCGATACTGATTAAAGTCAACTACAGCCTTAATCTGTCTCAAGGCTTGAATTAAAGCGCGGTTGCCAATGGCGTAGCCGATGCGAAAGCCCCCCATGTTATAGGATTTGGACAGGGTGAAAAATTCAATGCTACAGCTCTTTTGGGGATCGGCTTGGAGGATTGACGGGGCAATATTTTCTGATTCACTGAAAACCAGATCTACGTAGGGAAAATCATGAACCAGAACTAAATTGTGTTGGCGACAGAAAGCTACAGCAGATTGGAAAAAATCCAAAGGAGCGATCGCCGTAGTGGGATTATGGGGGTAGCTCAACACCATCATTTTGGACTTGGCTAAGATTTGAGGAGGAATATCAGCAAATATGGGCAAAAAGCTGTTTTCTACTTTTAGAGGCATCGGATAGATTGTTCCCCCTGCTAAATACACCCCTCCCATGTGAGAAGGATAACCAGGATCGAGCAGTAAAGCAACGTCCCCTGGATTGAGAACTGCTAAAGGTAGATGAGCCGTACCTTCTTGGGAGCCAATGAGCTGTAATACTTCTGTTTCAGGATCTACAGGAATCTTGAATTTTTTAGTGTACCAGTCAGCAGCCGCTATCCTAAAGTCTTTGGTGCCTCCATGAAGCAGATAACCGTGGGTAGAGGGGTCTTGTAGAGTCTTGCTGATAACCTCAATTGTCCTGGAGTCTACGGCTAAATCTGACGAACCAAGGGATAAGTCGATAATATCTTTTCCTCGGCTTTGGGCTTGGCTTTTAGCGCGATCCATATCGGCAAAAACATTACGACCGAGAAACTGCATCCGTCTGGCAAGTTGCATTAATAGAGAAAACCTTAATTTTGCTAGCGGTAACAAGTTAATGGTATGGCAATCTGGGATTTCCTGAGATAAGATTGTTCGCCGAGAATCCTTTTTAAGTTTTCAAATTGCTCAATCGCTCCTTAGTATTTTTTCAACACCTCGATTGAGGAATAGCTGGATGAAATTTGCTCCCTTGTCTTCTTATCTCCCTTGACTCATGGCAAACCCTTAGTTTAAAGCTGTTAGAGTACTAGTCTTCTTATCAGCTACAACATTTAACTGTTTATAGAAACCCTGTATTAAATGAGTATTAATCGTAATTCCTCCACTCTCATTCCTTTAGAAAAAAATCCTCAACTCAAAAATTCCCCCCCTCGTAAATCTTTGGCATTAGTACCGTCAAATCAAAATCTGGATCAGCTAACACCCCAGCAAAATTCAGCCGTAGCCAGGATTTATGCCGAGCAAGCCAAGATTTATTTTCAAGAACAGAATTGGTTACAGGCGATCGCCGCCTGTAAAAATGCCCTAGAACATGATCCTCAAAATGCTGATGCTTATAAGATTTTGGGGAATGTTCTAAAAGTACAGGGTAAAAAAGCAGAGGCTTTAGGAGTATATGCAAAAGCACTGGCAATTAATCCCAATTCTGCCACGATTTACGCTAATTTAGGCAGTTTTCATGCCGAGCAAAAAAATTGGCAGCAGGCTCTAGACTATTTCCAAAATGCCGTCATTCTCGACCCTAATTTAGCAGGGGCATATCGGAGTCTAGCGCAGATTTGGGAAGAGTTAGGCAATAGTGAGCAAGCTTTGGAATGCTTTTGTCGTGCAGTTGATTTGGAACCTGAAAGATTAACTCCCCAAGAATATTTTAGCTTTGGTCAAGAGCTTTATCAGCAGGGTAAGCTTCAGGAAGCCAGTATTTTTTACGTTCACGGAGTCAAGCAAAATCCCCAAGCAGAGGCGGAATTAGCTCAGTTGGTCAAGATATTTGAAGAGTTAGAAGATTGGCAGCAGGCGGTAATCTACTATCAGCAGTTAATTTCTCTAACCGACGATGATTTAGAATTTTCAAACTCATCAGCGCAGCAAAAACCGATTAAAAATTTACTGTCTCGTTCTCAGGTAAAATCCCAGAGTCAAGCTAATTTAAACCATGGCAAGCCTCAGGGAATTAAGCAAGCCAAACTAAATTCGGCTACCCTCACCAAGATTCAGCATAAATTAGCTAGTAAATCGAGGGAAATTAATTTCCCTCAAGCCAAAGCCCTGGCTTCTAGTAACGATACTTCCGCAAATCCTGCACCAGAAGCAACCGCTGAGTTAGCAATTAAGCCAGAATCTCCAGCCTCAGATTCAGCTACTTCTTGGAATAATTTAGGTAGCCTGTATGCCCAGAAACAGCAGTGGACAGAAGCTATTAACTGTTATCAAGAAGCTCTAAAATTAGACCCTAAGATGGCTAAAACCTACCGTAATTTAGCCAGAGTCTACCATCAAACAGGTAAGGAGGCACAGTCAAACCTCTGCTGGTATCATGCCTTTAACCTCAAACCAGAGCAGGTTAAGCCCCAAGAACACTTTAATCTGGCAAGAAAACTCCTACAGCAGCAAGAAATAGATAAAGCGATCGTCTGTTTGCAGCGTACAGTGCAGCTTCAGCCTGATTTTAGCCGCGCCCACCTCATCTTAGGAAAACTATTTGAACAACAGGGAAAATCAACAGCAGCCCAAGCCTGTTATGAAAAAGTGAAGCTGATTAGTAGCAATAAAAACCCAAAAGCAACCGTAAGTGAACTTAAGCAATAAAAAAGCGGATATTATCTACCCGCCGTTGCTTGGCTAAAAGGCTAATAGCTAAGAGCTAAAAGCTGATAGCTAAAACCAGAACATAGTGGATCTTAGAAAAAACCAGAGTTAAGCTTACTTATCAAGCTGAGAACGTAACTCATCCAGTTCAGCATCTATTACCTTATCTGAGGCTGTTTGGGGCTCTGCTGCCTCTAGTTGAGGAGTTTCAGCGCTATTGCCAGTAAGCTGCGCTTTCATAGCTGCTAGTTCATCATCCACGCCACTGCTGGCTTCCAAAGCGGCAAACTGTTGCTCAATGCCTGTGCCGCCTAATTCGTGTGCCGCATCGGACTCTGCCTCTAGCTGCATTACCTTATCTTCCATCCGTTCAAAAGCACCCATAGCACTACTAGTATTCATGTTGCTCATGGAGTCCTGAAGCTGCTTGTTAGCTTTTGCGGCGTTAGCTCTGGCACGGAGCATGTCTTTTTTAGTTTTAGCTTCAGAAATCTTGCTTTCTAAAGCGATCAGGTTACGTTTGAGAGTAGCAACCTGATTACATTGCTGATCTAGCTGAATTTTTAAGCTATTAGCCGTATCACTATAGGATTTCTTACGTACTAGTGCTTCACGAGCTAAATTTTCATCACCTTTAGAAAGCGCTAACTGTGCTCTTTGCTGCCAATTGTTACCTTCAGATTGGTTTTTATTGTATTGCTGTTCAGTACGTTTTTGCGTTGCAATTGCCCTTGCAACCGCCTGTCGCAACTGTACTAAATCTTCCTGCATATCAATTACAGCTTGCTCTAAGACCTTCTCTGGATCTTCAGCTTTGCTTACTAGATCGTTGACATTGGCTCGAACAACTCTGCTCAGGCGATCGAATAATCCCATGATTTATATATCCTTTAATCGTTTACAAATGAGTTTTAGGCTGGGCAGACTCCAGGATACTAAGTCCACCATAAATTGTTTAAAAAGAGAGTGATATGGCTCTTCACGTCTCTAGTGTGACATATTCTCCCAGTGTACTGTCGATCTGAAAATAAAGCGCGCCCTTCGTAAAAATAACCATGACTTATGATCATGAGCTAACAAAGCGTAAATTAATTAGTATTAATCATTCATCTTTCTGAAGTCCTGGATATAATCTAAAGCTAAAATAAACCGTTTAATTTTGACTAAGAGTACCTGATGGTTGATCAAAAATGCTTTGCTGCTCTAAAACGTGGTGTTGGATATTGGAATAAGTGGAGAGCAAATCACTTCCACCATCCTTATGATCTTCGGGGAATCAATTTGAGTAATAGGGTTTTGCTCGGCATCAATTTAGCAGGAGTCAACCTAGCAGGAGCAACTCTAGTCAAATCTAATCTTTGTGGTGCTAACCTTGATGGGGTAGATCTAACGGGAGCCAATTTAACAGAGGCTAATCTCAGTGGAGCCAGTATTAGCGGAGGGAATTTAACAGGCGCTATTTTAATTAGAGTTAACTATCGTGGAGCGGAATTAATTGGAGCTAATCTTAGCCTAGCAAATCTGGCTGGTGCCGATTTAAGGGTAGTGAATTTTAGTGCCGCTGAATTATCAGGAGCCAATTTTAGTCAGGCTAACCTGAGTGGGGTTAATTTCTTGGGCGCAAATTTAACCCAAGCCAATTTTCAATTAGCAGAGCTTGATGGAGCCAATTTTAACCAGGCAAATTTAACCCAGGCAAATCTTACCCGTGCCAATTTAACACGGGCGCAGTTTGAGCAAGGGAATTTAACCGAAGCCAATTTAAGTCAGGGGATTTTACAGCAGGCAAATCTTTTTCAGGCAGATCTGACGGAGGCGAATTTAGCTCAAGCTAATCTCAGGGAAGCTAATCTGAGTCAAGCGGAATTAACAGCGGCATATTTGGCTAACGCTAGTTTAGTAGCAGCTTGTTTAAAAAAAGCTAACTTGACCCAAGCAGATTTAACTCAGGCAGATTTGACCAAGGCAAACTTAACAGAAGCCAACTTGAGGCAAGCCAAGGCATGGAAGACCAAATTTAATCAATGCCATTTAACTGGCGTCTGTTTAGAAAATTTGCGGATTAATTTGCAGACTAGCTTTGAGCAAGTGATTTGTAAGCATTTATATCTGGCTCCAAATCGGAGAAATCGCATTCCTTACGATAGAAAGCAGCGTCTTAGCTTAAAGGAATTTAAATCAACTATTCAAAATTTAATCGGGACAGTTGAAGTAAGGTTTGAACATAAGATTGATTGGACATTACTTCTACAAGCGTATCAGGAAGTAAATCTTAAATATCAATCACAAACTATTACCCTAAGCTCAATTGAAGTTCAGACTAATTCTCAATTTACTCTCAAAGTTAAAGTTATTCCTCAACAAGAAATTAACGCTATTATAAAATATTTTCAGCATCAATATAAATTGTTATTATTAGCCAATTCAAAATTAAGTTATCCAGCTAAAGCGAATCAAGAATCATCAAATTCCTATCGTCAGAATTAACCATAGCAGTTTTCTATTATTTAAGAGCTAAAAGCTGAATTTTGAGTTTTAAAATTATTTAAGTACCGCTAACCAAGTTAGAAAAATAACTATCTGAAAGTTTAAAATAAAGTGGTCTAGCACTTATTTACTTCAGGGCTATTTCATTCTAAAGAGAGACAGGATATGTTCAGTCAAAATTGGCATTTGCGCTGTCCTAAAGGATATATTTATGGATGGTGCAAATTTAGGATCTTTACTATTATAGATTTTTCTCAATTCTTCTTCTTGTTTTAGCGTTAATTGTTTAACTAATTCTCGTTCATCATCATTTACATAAGGATCACCTGTAATCGGATTAATATCAACAACATTAGGTGGTTCAACTGGACGTGGAGTTGTTATAAAATCGAGAATCCCTTTAATAATAGGAATTACAGGAGAAGGACTCGGTGGACGATCACCCTCTAGAAAAGCTAATTGACCAGATATTGCTTCCAGAGTACCGCTTTTACTAGTATCCCCAACAATAAATTCTCCCCTTTTATTTTGTTTTCTATTTTGCTGTTGAGCGATATTAATTACGCCATCGTCTCCAGCGTAAATGCTATATTGTTCACCGTTTATCTCTACCGATGCCGCAACTTTAATGTTTCTACCAGCCTCTAGATAAACATCGCCGCTTCTGTTGCCTCTATCAGTACGGATATATCCTGTTCTAACGGCACTAGTGTCACTAATAACAAAAACATCACCGCTTCGGGAAATAATGTTTTTGGTTCTGACTCTACCCAAAGCAGAGAGCGAAATATCGCCGCCACGACTATTTATCTTCCCTCTGATAGTTGCCGTTCCCTGTTCAGCATCAACAAATACGCCACCGCCATAAGTCCTAATTTTTCTGGTTAAGACATTTTGTTTAGCGGCAATGTTAACGCTGATGGCACTATTAATTGCTACGTTGACGGTTACAGAACTTTGGCTACTAACTAAAGCAATAGTTCCCAATTCAGCTTTAATTTCTTGGTCAATGAGTAAACTTTGTGCTGAGGCGATTGTTAAATCTTCTTTAGCAGAAATTGCACCAGCCAGATTAACAATACCAGTGGCACTAATTACGGCAACACTTTCATCACTGGAAGTTACAGCATCAACAGTTACATTATTAGCAGCAGCCAACGAAACATCACCATTAGCCGTAACCAAACCATTAACGGTAACAGCACCCTGACTCGACTTAAGAATTACCGCATCCTGAGTTGACGTAATCTCATCAGTAACGATATCCTGCTGAGCCAAAGCCACAAAACCATTGTCCCCTTGAACTGAACCACTAACGTTAATTCCTGCCGTACCGCTGATTAAATCAATTGCCCCATCATTAGCCGCAAGTTGACCAACGTTAAGCTGATTGAGAGAAATGACGTTAATATCGCCAGCGGTAGCAGTTAGTTCCCCAGCGGTAAAGTTACCGTTGTTGAGAACCTCTATTGCTAAAGCCTCAATATTCCCCGTCGTGACGTTGCCAGTTGAATCATAAGTCTCCTCTTCTACTTTGCCGAGGGAGATATTAACCAAGCCAGCAGCCGACAGGTTAGCAGCAGTAACATCATTGATCACTTCCAAACTAAGATTGCCATCAATCGCTAGATCATTATTGGCAGTTACCGAACCTGCACCTGCAACAGCAAGATCAAAGAAAGCAGCTTCGCCACCAACTGTCTCGCTAAAGAGAATATTACCCGTACCAGCTTTAAAAGTTAGATTTTGACTTCCCGCACCAGCTGCATCAAGAGTCTTAGTAAAAGTAATATCAGCACCATCAGTAATTACTTCCTCCTCAGTTACCGAAGAATCAATAACTAAATTGCTCTCAACTATCGTCGCACCATCAAAGGTAATCTCACCGCCAGCAGTTGTAATGGCTTCTCCACTGAGGGTTATTTCATTGCCTTGTAAAAGAACACTGTCGCCAAAGGTAGAGATATTGCCAATATTTATATAGTCGTCAAGTTCAGGTTCAGCAAATTGCGGATTAAGCAGAAAAGCATTATTTTTACGATTCTGATCTCCGATAAAGTAACCATTAGCTGCTATCAACCCCTGTTCATTTATTTCGGCTGCTGAACGCAATATAAAACCGTCGTTATAAATTAAATCATTTAGATTAATTATTTCATCATTATTTGTATCATATATAATTGCTTCAAGTTCATCTTCAACTTTCAAGCTTCCAGCAGCTTGACCGCTATCGTTAATATTATTTAGATAAGGCTCGACAAATTTTATTTGACCATCACTATAAATAAAATAGGAAAAGGATGATGAAGTTCCTTTTGTTCCTTTTTCTCTAGCTATACCTAGTACTTGACCTTGATTATTAATATCGTGCGCAGTACTCGCTAAATTATCGTTATTTAGAAGACTATGTAAGTTTATACTCTGACTACCAGAAATAAATGCTTTATATTTATCAGGGGTGTAATTGCTGTCTCCGCTAGCATAATAACCTACTATGGCACCATAATCGTTAATATCTTTTGCTGAACTTCCATTACTACGATCTTCGTTGATATCGTCACCAAATAAATTTTCTATTTCAGGATGAATATCTGTTAAAGAATCTCCATCATAAACATAGGCATGTGTAACAGTTTTAAATAATCTTGGATTAGACTCATAATATTGGCGGTAGTATTCATTTTCAAGATTAGATTGTCCTACTATATGACCATTATTATTAATGCCTAATGCATAAGTAACTGCATAACGCCCACCATATATATCAATAAGTTCTTGATCAAGCAAATGTCCAACATTTGATTGAACACCATCTTTATAATAGAGATTGGATGCACCAGCTACTTCTCGTGAATTATTTATAGCAAGAGCAGGATATCTGCTAAAGTAATCAAATTCCCCATCTTGGCTATAAATAAAAGAGTAATCCCTATGGGCATTTGGAAGACGAGTTACAAGGATATCTCCATTTTCATTTATTCCTTTCGCTGTACCTTCTCCTAAATGAATAACATTATATTTAACAACATCTAGTATTTCATCATCATCTTCTATACCCGATTTTAAAATTAGTCCTGTCTGATCAGCATTACTAAGGATTATACGATCTCCCTCGATACTGCCCGTTGTTTCTATCTTGAGAGAATCGCCAATATAGCTGTTAAATTGAATGTTGCTTTTAGCAGAAATACTAACGGCAGTAGTATCATTTGTACCAGAAAAGAAAACATAAGCGTCTCCTTCTTGATCGTCTCTATATAAAGTTGCTTGACCTTTTCCAGTTAAGGCATAGGTTTCAACAACAATACCTTCATCATTCTTAACTTCAAATGTAATGTCATTACCACCATCATAGTCACCAAAACCCCCCTGAAATGTGAGTTGATTTTGAGGTGAAGCAAAGGAAGTATCGTTTAAATTTAGATCATTATACTGAAGCTCTTCGGGATTATCTCCTGTTAAGGGATCTATGTTTAGAAGAGCAAGATTATTAATGTCAGGAGAATTATTGAAGGGGAAATTATGATCAATACTATCTTGAGTTTCTTCTGTTAGGGTTTCTGGCTCAGTTAAAGATATTTCTTCTGTTAAGGGATCAATAAAGCTGCTTGATTCTGGATTAAGATTTAGGGATATATCTTCTTGCCCTAATTATGGAACAAGGCTAGTAGCTAAATCTCCGTTTAAAATATCGTTGCTAAAGATGTTATTAGAAGTCATTCTTTTAAAGAAACTCGGATTAAATAGAAATAATTTAAGACATACCAAAACTACACTGAACCTAGCGTGATAGGACAGCGAGGAGTTTATTGGCTAAGAAAAACCTTTAATTGTCTGTGTAGTATTCTTGGCTTCTACTTTGATAACACTCTCAGTTTTTAAAGTCTATATTTTGGCAACGGCTTTATAAACTTTTCTTTTAATTGCTAGAGATTA
>JBCBIE010000059.1:4093-34943 GCA_038524995.1 Cyanobacteria bacterium J06621_8 | reverse complement strand
CATGCTGGGGAAACCCCAGCGTGCCTCGACCTCAATCGAAGCTTTGCGAGACAGTGCGGACTCGGGCGGCGGCTGTTGGGTAAGAATCTTCTTTCCCAACAGCGTGGTTCTATAAGTTGAATGCGATTCAGCATAGCCCACGCTCAAAACGCGCCATTCGGTTCCCGTCGATAAGCAACTGTCGAGGGCGGGGGTTCCCCCCGTGAGCAACTGACGAACCCGAAGGGCTAATGGCTAATAGCTAATGGCTATCTCGAAAGATAAATGTCCTCATCCAAAACTGGCGTTATAGATGATATCACGCCACTATCGTTAGTTCAGAAATGACATGAATAAAGATAAAATGATCTGATAAAGATTAAACACTAAATTTAAATTAAGGATCATCAATAATGCTTTCCTCACTAGTAGCGGACTTTCGCATCATTTTTGAACGCGACCCAGCAGCTCGCAACTGGCTTGAGGTTCTAATCTGTTATCCAGGGCTACAGGCTCTATTCTTGCATCGCATTGCCCACTGGCTTTATCAAGTTGGCACGCCCTTTTTCCCCAGGCTGGTTTCTCACTTGGCGCGCTTCCTAACGGGAATTGAAATTCATCCAGGGGCGCAAATTGGTCAAGGGGTGTTTATCGATCACGGCATGGGAGTAGTTATTGGAGAAACGGCGATTGTGGGAGACTACTCGCTGATCTATCAGGGGGTGACTCTTGGGGGTACGGGGAAAGAATCTGGCAAACGTCATCCTACTCTGGGGGAAAATGTAGTTGTTGGCGCTGGAGCTAAGGTTTTGGGCAATATCCAGGTTGGTAACAGCGTGCGGATTGGCGCTGGTTCTGTAGTACTGCGGGACGTGCCCTCAAACTGCACTGTAGTTGGCGTTCCAGGTCGAGTTGTTTATCGTTCGGGGGTTAAGGTTAATCCTTTGGAACATGGAAATCTGCCTGATTCTGAGGCAGCAGTGATTCGGACTCTAGTCGATCGCATTGAGTCTTTAGAAAAAGAAGTAAAGCAGTTGCGTCAGTCCCAGTCTGATCGTTTGTCCCTGGTGGTTACGTTATCCGATACTAATGAGAAACACTGTATTAGTCTCAACGACAGTTGTTTATTAAGGGATAAAGAGATTAGAGAGTTTTTGGGCGATGATTTTGCCTAACTAGGATTTGGCGATCGCTTTTTCAAAAGGCTTTGCTAGCATTTGCTGTTTAAAATTAACAACTTTTATCAAGAACATGGAGCGTGGTTTGCTGTGGCTGCCGCTATTAGTAGCTTTTAGCTGGTTAGCCTGGAGCGGCTGGAACGAGTATCAAAAGTTAGAAGCATATAAAGTTTGGGCAGAGGATTTTGATAACGCTAAATTTGATATCTATGCCGCGATGGGTAAAAAGGAGCGCCAAATTATTTGGGGTCAGCCAACCCGCAAGGGGATTGTTAATCTCCAAAGCTTTTCCCTCGAACAGGTAGAGCAAATGAGCTTGCTAGTTAATCAGCAGTCATATGATCAGGCGCTGCTAGATACTGCTATGGAAAAAGAAACACTGCCTTCTAAGGGTAAAACAGCCCTAGAATTTAGATTTTGCGATCGCCCATCAGTTGAGATCCCTTTTACTGATGTCACCCTAGCAGCAAAATGGTTCCGCTATTTGAACGAAAATTTACTACGGTCTGACTAGATTTTGCTCAAGCAAACAAAACTTTTTGACCTCACAGGTGAAACCAGTTTTTCAAAGACTGCTCCAACTGTTCAACGTCTTCTTGAGTCAAAATACCTATTTTCTTCAAGACAAGATCGGCTCTGATTGTAAAAAGTCCTCTTTTTACTGCCGTAGGAACATTTAACCCTGCCTGAGACCACTCTGATAATGGGAACTCGCCGTCAAGGAGCTTATCAAGCTTGCTGGTCAATGCCACAACAATTAAATCTTGAGACTTATGTGGAGCGTTAATAACAATTGCTGGTCGCACTTTCGCCTTGGACAAATCTGAAAAGGGATACCGCACAAGAACAACATCGTTCTTAAAGTAGTTCGGCATAGACATCATCCTCTTCATTGTCCCATATCGCATCAAGAGAGGGTTGACTTGCCTGTAGCCAGAAACTAGTGTCGTTATCAGGCAGTAAGGTCACCAAAATCTGAGTCCCTTCTGGTAAATCCATCGATTCCAGCAGCTCTATCTTGCCATCTCGAACAGTAGCCCACAGAGTTTGAAGCATAGTTGATAGAATGTGTTATTCAATGGGTTTAGTTTAGCAAATTAATTAATGGGAGTATTTGGGGCTGTCGATGTAGGAAAATAGAAACAGATGCAACAGGCTTCTCTGAGCAGTACCCACCCTGATCGCTTTTTTACCTATTTTTTTACACCCCCATCGTAAAGGTTTTGACCAAAATAAGGCTGTATTTTTAGTTGATTTCAGCTTATCTACTTGTCTCTTTCTTATCCAAAACTCACGTTAACAAATATCAATAGGGCGATCGCTAACTTTTTCATACTTAGGAGTCTCGTTATCTGTATACGGCGTGTGAGTAGCAATCGTTCAGAAAATCCTGCTAAGAACTGTAGCAGTTTCTATTAGAAATAATCTTAACAATTACTCTCTAGACAATTCAAATCCAGTTAATAATTATCCTTATTATGGGAACGGCATAGGAAGCGTTTATAAGGGAGGCTATGATAGTAATATTTATCGCAATAATATACCTTTTTAAAAAAATTATAAATTAGTTAATATATTTCATGAAAATCAGAAAAAGTGCGATTTCTATTTTGGCATCTTGCCTATATTCAATTATTTTTTTTCACTTCCTGTATATTCTCAGCCCACATCAGCACCTAACTTTAAAGAGTTGAAAAAAAAGGCTGAAGAAAGTCCAGAAGAGCCTATTATCATAATTAATCAGGATTTTCCACTATGGCTAGAAGATCATTACAAGCGCATTTTTGATTGGAGTTACTACTCAACAATTATAATTTTCGCCATCGTTATGATTCTAGTTTTATCTGGATTGCGTTTTTCCTATATTCAATTTAGACATGGTTTATCTCATCAGCCACAGATAAAAGATAATTTGGGCGATGGAAGAGAAGATAATGAGAAACTTGATGTTTCTGCTCAAGAAAGAACTTCTATCACAAGCAATACACCAAATTTTCAAAATACTGAGATACAAATTGATAAGAATGGGATAAAAATATCGTCTTCTGTTATTGGCTTAATTACTTTAGTAATTTCTTTGGCTTTTTTATATCTTTATTTGGTTTATGTTCATCCAATCAAAGTCTTAAATCTAAATAGTACGTCTAATGGAAATCAAATTGAATAATTTAATGCTATTGGAATATTGGGTAGCAAGTGTGCAGGAACTTAGTCTAAGGGCATAATTTATTTATCGCAATGGTTTGAGCAATTATATTTTAGAGTTTTTTTGTATCAATTTAACTGGTACAGTTTAACTATAGTTTTATTGATACAGCGATTACCTTTCAGACAATTATTTAAGTTTGTCAGCGGTATGAGTTGCTACTCAAACCCCGACTTCAAGCATGATGAATTTCTTGCCTTTCTGCGATCGCTGAACCTTAGAGGACATCTGAAAAGTTATCTTTTTGACATTAGAGTTCTTGACTTCGCCCTCCCAGCCCCCCTACTCGCGCGTGCTTTAGGCGAGGAAACCTCGCCAAGGTCGCTCGTCAATTCTGGGGGGAGAACAGTTAAAAGTCCCCCAAGCTTGGGGGATTTAGGGGGCTTTCATGTAGCAAATGAGACTTTTCAGACAACCTCTTACACCCCCATCGTAAAGGTTTTGACCAAAACCAGGCTCAATGTAGCAATAAAGATCCAAGATAAGCCTGCCAGATAAAACGGCTTGATTCCCGTAGTGGCGATCGCCGCCAGCTTAGTTTCTAATCCCATAGCTGCCATTGCGATCACAAATAAAAATCCATCAAATTGAACTAATGCTTGCTTAATACCTGGCGCTACTGGTAAATAAGTATTAATCAGCGACATTACTAGAAACAGTGGCACAAACCAGGGGATGGTAATTCGAGACAGTAAACTTTTCCCCTGAGAACTGCCCTTAGGAGAAGAGAAGGTTCCTAAAAGAAGCACGATCGGTGCGAGGTAGATCACTCGTGATAATTTAGAAATGGTCGCCAGATCGGCACTCATAACGTCATAGTTTAGAGATGCTGCAATTACGTGTGCCGTTTGCTGAATCGAAAAGCCGCACCAGAAACCAAACTCAGTTGTAGATAAGTGTAAAATTCCTCCTATTATCGGATAGACCAACATCGCCAAGATGCTAAATAAAGTTACTGTCGTGATGGAATATGCCGTATCTTCATCACTTGCATTAACCACGGCATTGGTAGCTACCACCGCTGAAGTTCCACAAATTGATGTTCCCGCCGCAATTAATTGAATTAGTCGCCGATTTAACCCCAGCTTACTACCTGACCAGTGGCTAAAGAGAAACGTTGAGCCGATGGTAACAAAAGTAATGCCAACTCCCAGATGACCAATTTCAATCGCATCATGAAAATTCAACTTAAACCCCAGCATAATAATGGCTAACTTGAGAATTTCCTTAGCACTAAATTTAATTCCTGGTTGAAATGATTTCGGTATTTTAACTAGGTTACCCAAGATAATTCCTAACCCAATGGCGATCGAGGAAATACTTACCATCCCCATCCCTGGTCTACTCTGAAACCAGTAAGTGATTCCGCTAATAGCAAGAGATAAAGCTATTCCTGGGATGATTCTTTTGGCTTTTAACCAATCGTCTGAGTTTCTTGATTCAAGGGTAAAGTGTTTGATATCAGTACTTTTCATGGTTCCTCATTTACTCGGCAGGAATTACAAAAATTTATGTTGTAAATTAATATTTAATCAATCTCAACATTTCTTATTCCATCAAAGTTAATAAGTATGAGACGAAACTGAAAATAACATAATTATCAGATTATTTTTATTAGTAAATATCTGTGAAAGTTCAGATTATTGATTATTTAGAGCGTCTGAAAAACGCGGTAAATTGCTCTTTAACCAGACTGCATCAGCCTGGCGATCGCAAGGAATTTCTAAAACCCGAATTCCCTGAGAGGGTAAATTGCTGACTAAATCTGCAAGTTGTTGCCAATGATTAATTAAGTAATGTTCAACGCCATATGCTCTGCATAGCTGAGGTAAATCTACTGCTTGGGGCGTGGCAAAATAGGTTTCAAACTCAGGGAAATTGGCAATGGGCAGCATTTCAAAAATGCCCCCACCATGGTTATTGATTACGATAATAGTTAAGTGTCCCTGAAACTGGGGCTTAATTAAAAAGCCATTAGTATCGTGTAGAAGGGCTAAATCTCCAGTGAGCAACACCCCTGCATCCTGATTAGCTATACCCAAAGCAGTCGATAGAGTGCCGTCAATGCCGTTGGCACCACGACTGAAGTAGGGGACGATGGCACGGTTATTGGGCTGCCAAAAATACTCCACGTTTCTCACCGACATGCTGTTAGCCAGAAAGATAGGAGTACCTGGGGGTAGCAGTTGCGAAATTAGCCAAGAAACTTTTCCTTCATAGAGAGGCGTTAGAGAGGTTAAAGTTTGGTCGATAGCATTCCTAGTGCTTTTTTCTCGTTGGCACCATTGTTGACAATAGTGACTAACAGGCAACATCTCTGAAGAGGAGATAGCAGAGGCAAGTTGTTCAACGGTAATCTTAAGCTGAGTTGACCTGCCATGGAGAGGATCGAAATTGTCAGTCTTGGGGTCAATAATCCAGCGGGGGACATCAATTTCCTGAAGCCAGCCTCTAAGCTCCTTGCTGGTGGGTAATTCTCCGATCTGAATTATAACCTCGGGAACTAGCTGCCGTACTTCAGAATTACGCAGCAAAGCATCGTAGGTGGAAATCAAATAAGGATTGAGGTTTCGATAATTTCTTAGAGGAGAGAGAGCTTCGGCAAACACAGGGAAAGACAGGCTTTGAGATAACCAGGCGATCGCTTGACAGTAAGCTTTTGGTTCCCTTGGTTGGGCTAAACCCCCAATAATAATTCCTGATTTACCTCGCCAGCGTTCCCAAGGCAGGATAATCTCGCTGGCAGCAGATTCAGCAGCGGGAACTACCATCTCCAGAAAATCAGGAGGTAGAGCGGTAATTTCCCCTAAAGGCTCTGTTGTGGGAGCGAGGGGTTCTCGTAGCGGAATATTAAGATGTACTACTCCAGGATGGGGCAATAGTGACCGCTGCCATGCCTGAACCATAGTTTGTCGCAGGTAGCGCAACATCGATAAACTAGCTTCGGCAATAGCTAATTCACCCTGCCAGTTAGGTAAGTTTCCATAAAGCTTAACCTGATCGATCGTCTGCCCCGCATGACAACTACGAAGTTCAGGAGGACGGTCTGCGGTGAGGATAATTAGTGGGATAGAGCTATGGTGCGCTTCAATTACTGCGGGATAAAAGTTAGCCCCTGCGGTGCCCGAGGTACAGACGAGGACTGTGGGTAAAGCAGTTTTCTTGGCTCTACCCAAAGCAAAAAAAGCCGCCGAGCGCTCATCCAAGATCGGCACCGTAGTAATCTCAGGATGATTAGCCAAGGCAATAGTTAGAGGCGTTGAGCGTGAACCAGGACAAACTACAGCCGTCTTCAAGCCACAACGAGCTAATGTTGCCACCAGTAACGATGCCCACAGGGTATTTATATTGCGGAAGTCAATCATGGAAAAGTTTGCTGATAGAAATGAGTTCGGCAAGTCTCAAAGATTATTCGGCTGAAGCGGTTAAGGATTAAAGAGCTTAAGGCTTAGGGCTATCTCCACAGATCAACTCTTTTATCCCAAACTTTCGTTAAACTAATGCCTTGAGGACAGACTGTAACTTGAGCTGAATCTCTGCAAATTCTTTATCAGGATTTGAACCAGAAACAATACCAGAACCAGCGTAGAGGGTAGCGCGATCGCCGTCAATGAGAGCAGAACGGATTCCAACGATAAATTCACAGTTGCCGTCTTCATCTACCCAGCCCAAGGGAGCGGCATACAGAGAACGTTCAAATTTTTCATAAGCAAGAATTTGCTCACAGGCAACTTCGGAAGGTACCCCAGCGACAGCAGGAGTGGGGTGCAGCAATTCTACAACTTCTAATGGCTGAATGTCCCCAGGCAGATCAGCATAAATCGGTGTCCACAAATGTTGAATATTTGATAGCTTGAGTAACTGCATTGGTAGCTGCTGAGGCTTTAACCCTATACTCTGTAAACTTGCCATGATAAAGTCCCGTACCGACTCATGTTCCCGTTTTTCCTTGCGATTCTTCAGCAAAAGGTTTGCCAGACGCAAATCTTCGCTATTATTAGCTCCTCTTGGTGCAGAACCTGCTAGGGCATCGGTCACAATCTGTTTATTTTGGACGCTGAGCAGACGTTCTGGACTTGCTCCTACAAAGTTTTGACCCTTACCATTGCTAGTAGCAAAAATATAGCAATCTGGATGAAGCGATCGCATATTCGCTAAGGACTGCTCCAGGTTAAAAGCCTTGGTTAAACTAATTTCTGCTGTATGAGCTAGGACGATTTTGTTTAGTTTCCCTTCAGCGATTGAATTTAAAGCCGATTTAACAACTGATTTAAAGTGCTCAGGATCTTCAGATTGTTCCCTATTCATGGATGCTAGGCTACTATTGGGCGATGGATACACCTGTCCCAAAGCTGACCAGTCGATACTATTAACCTGTTGACTCAGTTGGCTAATCAGAGAGCTTGAATTCTGTCCTTGATTTAGAGGATAGTTAATAATTAAACAGCAATTTTTACCCTGCTTAACTATTTGCCAGCGAGGTAAAAATAAAGTTGCTGGGGGAAATGGTTCTGTTTTTAGAACCTCAGAAAAAAACGTAAAAGCACAGAAAATAACTGGCTTACTCAGGGCTAAATTAGTTTCTCCTGCTCGTGTAATTTGTCTAAAACAGCTCTGGACAAACTTTTGCGCCAGTTTAAACCTGGAATTTGAATTGATATAGCTACTTCTGGCGACTCCCCACGCGGCTACTGCTTCTTGTTTACTGCAATTTTCCCAATAAAAACTTAACGTGCTGCTGTCGCTAAATTTCCGTAAGCAAGCTAAAGGATCAACTCGAGGAATTTGGCAGGCAAAACTAAGAATGTTGGTTGATTCGGTTACGCTAAAATCTAGTCGCTGATTTTGCCAGAAATTCTTTACTTCTTGATTAAGACTATTATTTAAAATTAAATTGTCAGATTGAGTTACAGAGGACATAGAGCTGTTATCTTTAATCATTGCCCAATGAATTGAATTTCAGGCAAAAAAACTATAATTAATAATTAATTTATTAGGTTGCTCAGTAAGAAATTACTAAATTGAAGATAATATTATATTGTTATTATAGGCTAATGTCCGCAATAGTTCTAACCCCTGACACAGCAGGATTATCGCCATCCAAACAGCTTTAATTATTAATGACCATTAAGGAAGCAAAGTCCAAAAACACCAAGCTTTGGCTAGCTGCCATTAAGCCTCCGCTCTATAGTGTGGCGATCGCACCAATGGCTGTCGGTACGGCAGTAGCTTTTAGAGAAACTCACCATTTCTCTCTATCAAGCTGTTTGGTCTTGGTTGCTTCCGCAATTTTAATTATTGCCTGGCTCAATTTGAGTAATGATGTTTTTGATTCTGAGACAGGAATTGATATTAACAAGGCTCACTCAGTAGTTAACCTAACAGGCAACAAATCTCTAGTGTTTGCGATCGCCAATACCTGTCTGGCAGCGGGGGTAAGTGTCATGCTGGCTCTATCCTGGTGGCAACAAGATTTAACCATAATCGGCTTAGTCTTACTGTGCTGTTTTCTCGGCTATACTTATCAGGGACCCCCCTTTCGTCTCGGTTATCTGGGATTGGGCGAAATCATTTGCTTTGCTACTTTTGGTCCAGGAGCCGTTTCCATAGCATACTACGGACAAACCCAGAGCTTTTCTCCTAATAATCTGGCGATTTCTAGTATTATTGGCATTAGTACCTCTATTATCCTATTTTGCTCTCATTTTCATCAGATTGAGGATGATTTAGCCGCAGGCAAGCGATCGCCGATAGTGCGCTTAGGAACGGCTAAAGGTGCCGCAGTGCTGGCTATTTCAACCGTCAGTATTTATGCCTTGACTGTAGTGCTGATCATGGTGCAAATCCTGCCTCTACTAAGCTTAATTATCTTTGCCAGCTTACCCTTTGCCTATCAACTAGTGACTCACGTCAACCAAAACCATAGTTTCCCTGACAAAGTTAGCAACAGCAAATTTATTGCGGTCAATCTTTACCTCTCCAGTTCTCTATTGTTAGTTCTCGGATTAATCTTATAGTACCTATGTCTAAACAAGTTATTCGTACCGCTCAAGCTCCTGCCCCCGTTGGTCCCTACAACCAGGCAGTTGTAACCTCAGGAAAAACTCTATTTGTGGCGGGGCAAATTCCTCTAGATCCTCAGTCGGGAGAAATTGTTGGCACAGAGGACATCACAGCCCAAACTAAGCAAGTTATGGCTAATATTGGCGCAATTTTAACTGAAGCAGGAGCAAGCTGGAATAACGTGGTTAAAACTAGCGTTTTTCTCAGTGATTTAGGCAATTTTAGTGCAATGAACCAGGTATACGCTGAATATTTCTCTGAGGAAACAGCCCCAGCCCGCGCCTGCGTGGAAGTGTCTCGCTTACCCAAGGATGTGTTAGTGGAGATTGAATGTATTGCCTCCATAGATGGTTAGGGAAAAAATTTCTGAATTGAAACCACAATGCAGGAAGACCATAAACCAAACTATAAACAAGAAGTAATCAAGTTCTTTAACAGTAGAACTGCTTATGATTCCGAAGGGGATAGTCATCCTCAAGAAGCGAAACACTTATTAGAATACGTTCAGGTAAAATCTGGGCAGACGATTCTAGATTTGGCTACGGGCACAGGTTTAGTGGCAATTCCCGCAGCCAAAGCAGCAGCACCAGGAACGGCAATTGGTGTAGACATAGCGTCAGGAATGTTAGCTCAAGCCCAAGAGAAGATTGTCGCCCAAGGGATTAGAAATCTAGAATTGATTGAAGCAGATGCAGAGTTAATTGATTTTCCTAACGAACAATTTGATCTAATTTTTTGTTGTTCAGCACTCGTCTACATCAGCGATATTCCAGCCATGATCGCTAAATGCTATCGTTGGCTAAAGCCAGGTGGTTATCTTGCTTTCACTACACCTAATAAAAGCTCTTATTTGGCAGATCTCAAAGTACAAATCTGCCAGGATTTGTTTGATATGGATTTACCGCATATAATAAGACCTTTATGGACTTCAAAAGCCTGCTCTCTCATTCTAGGCGAGGCGGGATTTCAAAATATTGAAATTGAGCAATATCAGTTTCGCAAATATAGGATAGATCAAAACTATGGTGCTGGACTGCTCGCTCAAGACTTTTATCCAAGGGGAAATCCTCTGCTAAATCTGTCTCAGGCACAACAAAAATTATTACAGGCTGAATATAATAAAGCCATTGATAGCATAATCACTAAGCAAGGAGTATGGCAGTCAGCCTTTAATTTTTTCGTCAAAGCCAGTAAATAAAAAACAAAAGACGAGTGATATTTCTCGCCTCTAGTTAAAAAATATATTTGAATTATTGTACTAATGACAGTTTCTATCCTGGTTCCTCTTCGTATTCAGGAGCTTTTTGCTTTTCAGGAATGTTTACTGGTGGCGGATTATAGGGCTCTGGCTTAATATCATCATCCCAGACATCCTCATTACTCACCTCCTCATAGGCATATTCCTTAGCAGGAGGTGCATCATAAACTTGAGCTTGGTAAACCTCGGGGTTGGCATCTTCCCAATTATTTTCTTCGTACTCTTCCTCATAAGGTACGGCTTGAGCCTGCTGTTTCATTGGCGGTACAGTTCGCGTTTCCTGCCACTCATCTTCGTCCCAACGTTCCGCCATTACAGGCTCCCTGTTATCCACAGGGGTAGAAATTGGCTGACGCACCGTAGTTCCTGAGGGCAATTGATTGTCAGCGTTGATCGTTTGAGGGTAGTAGCCCACATCATCTCTCTCCCAAGGAGGACGACCAATTCCCATCCGTTCCAAAAGCCCTACAGATATCTGCTGGATGCGCTCTTCTGAGCCTTCAAACACAATTAAGCGATTTGGTCCACTGCTAACAACTTCATCAATGGAGAGTTCATAAGTGCTGATAAATTGTTCAGGAATTTGCGGTATGCCGAGAGAAGCAATTACAATAGAGTTGACTGCACCGTTCTCAGCATCAAACTGAAAATCCCGAACCTTTCCCAGAGGTTCCCCTGCTTCGGTTATTACCTCGCAGTTAATCAACTTGCTATAGATTTCAATATCAATATCTTCAATTACATTTTCATCCTCGACTAAAATGACATCTCCAGTTTGACGAATACTGTCGAGATACATGTACTTTGGTATTCCCGAGACTGAAAGCAAATTATCCCGTAGTCCCAAAGCCACCACTTCTCTGCGGTCTATATCCACCAAGACCTCTTTTACCACTCCTAGCCTTTTGCCGCTGCTGCTAGCAATTACTTGAGTGTTAATAAATTCAGAGCGTAAATGGATGTTTTCAGTTGTCATATTGCTTTTTAGTTAATTTAAGCTGCTGCTGGCAACTTCTGCTTATATATTAGTTTTTTTTAATAAAGATTTGTTGCCTAATAATGCGACAAAGTTTGTTAAGTTTAATGTACTTTGATTGCCAGAATTAACATGGTATTAACCATATATAGAAATCATTCTAGCTAATCGCGAAGTATTTGACCGTAACCTCATAGAAGCCTTGTAGTCTTCATTTGATCATAGTACTGTTATTCAATTTGCCAAAATTGCTCTATTAATTCACAGCTGAGGAATCTTTGACATATTGGAACATGAATAGTGTCTTTTGGCAAGAATGGGTTAGAGAATCGGATTTTGTAACGTTGCTGGAACTAAGAAATTGAGTAAATTTGTTACTCAATTTCTCTAAATGGGTATTCTAAGAAGGTTCGCATTTGAGTTAAGTATATTTGAGAGTGCATGAACCAGCTCAATTCTGTTGATGCAGGGCAAGATCAATCTAATTTCTCTGCTGCCAATCTGCCTAATATTTTGGGCAGTCTGTCTTCTGCTGAGAAAAATAATTGCCTCCAGGTTGTCTATGATTCTCTGATCTTTTTCTTGCATTTTAATGAAGGACAACTGGTTTACGCTACGAATTCCTTAGCTCCATTTGAAAGGTTAGAGAGACATCTACGCCGTTTGAGCAATCAAAATCCACAAATTAAAAATTCAATTATTAAGCAACCTCGTCTCAAGTTTAAAAATGATTTGCGGGCTTATCTCCAGTTTCCTTCAGATTATCAGGGTATTATGTGGCTCTTGGAAGCAGGCTATCTCACTTCAGCAGAAGCAGTTACGGTCATCAGGAGAATTACGAGAGAAGTATTTGAGACCTTTTTATGCTTACCTGGCTGTAAATACACGGTTGTCAATAAAGCCAAGCCGATCAAAGAATTATGTCGTTTTGATATCAATTCCTACACCAAACAGTGCCAAAAACGCATTGAAGCCTGGCAGGCTTTTGCCGACAAAATTTCCTCTTCCTTTGAACGTCCTTACTTAGTATCGGTGCAGGATAAAGCTATTGGCAATCTTAATGCGGAACAAAATGAAACTATTTGTAAGCTGCTTAAGGGGCTGAACTTTCGTCAGATCAGTGCCATCATTGATCGCGATGAACTAGTGGTAGCCAAAATTCTCTATCCTTCGATTCTGGACAAGACTATTGTGGTGCGTGCTCCTAAATCACCTTTTGATCAGCTACCCAATTTACCTCCCACAGAAAATATTTTTGAGACTGTGTCCCAAGCAGATTGGCGAGGAGAAGACAGTGGATTTGTGGTTAATACTCATAGTAAACAAACGGTATTGGCTCTGGAAACTACCTGTAAGGTGGCTTACGTTGACAACGATTTGACTTCACAAGGTGACCTAGAAGAATTTTTGGCGCAGAATCTATTCTCTTTATTGGCGATTAAGGATGCCATGAATGCCTTTAGTGAGTTAATGGAATTCAAACCGAGCCTGGTTCTCTTGAGTGCGGAAATGCCAGATTTAAATGGCTATGAGTTATGCACGCTCCTAAAAAATCATCATGACTTCCAGGATGTTCCTATTGTTATGATCAATGAAACTCAAGAGTTGATTAATTTTCAGAAAGCCAAGCGGGCAGGTGCGAGCGCCAGTCTAGCCAAGCCTTTTGAACGAGAAGAAATACTGAACTTAATTTGGCAGTATGTCCAGTAAAAATTTATCGTACTTTTCTCTTATCCTCACTCGTTACTTTTTCAGTGTATTTATAATATCACTTGTTAATATACAAGATACAATTTAATTTAAGATGACCGACTACTGAAAAAATAGCAATGCCTATGTCCCAGCAAAAAATTCACGTTCATACTCATACTGGTAAAGATGGTATGGTTCATCTTGATATTCCCCTGGGGGTAGTTAATCAGGACGTTGACCTGATTATCTCTTACGCAACGACAGATGAATCTAGTCCAGCAGATGAAGAATTAGCAGAAATTCTAGCTCAGGCAAAACCATCCAGTGACCTGTCAGAATATCGTGGCACAGTAAATTTAACGGAAGAGCCCCTAGCCTACCAGCAAAAAGTTCGTGATGAATGGTAGCCCCTTAGTTATTTTAGATACTAACGTAGTCTTATATCATTTGGGCGATCGCTTGAAGCAGCCTTTACCAACAAGACAATACGCTATCTCAATTATCACTGAAATTGAATTGCTCTCATAGCCCAGGATAAAGCCTGGCGAAACCAAGAAAATTCAAAATTTTATTGAGCAAATTACTGTTGTCGAACTAAAAAGTTCCATCAAAATCGAGGCAATAAAATTGCGTAAAAAATATAGCCTCAAAACACCAGATGCAATTATTGCAGGCACAGCATTAAGGCTCCAATCTTCTTTAATGACTAATGATCAAAAACTACTAAGTATTTCTGAAATAGAAACTTACAGCGTTATTATTTAAACTCCCGTGACATCTCATAGACTGTACCCAGTGTTCAAAAGAGTTTCATTCATGAGAACTGCACTTATGCCTTCATTATTTATTTATTCTGGCAGCAAAGATTGTTGACTCAAAAGCTGTTGAAAACTTTCTAAACTAGGTAGAGAAGATTGCGCTCCACTTTTCGTTACGGCTAAAGCGCCTCCCACGGTTGCCCATTGCAAAGCCTCTGAGAGAGGTTTTCCCTGAGCTAAAGCTACCGCTAAAGCGCCATTAAAGGCATCCCCCGCTGCTACCGTATCTACTACGGGAACTAAAATTGGTTTGATCCATAGGCTTTCAACTTCATTGCTGAATAGAGAACCTTGATTACCAAGGGTGATAATGACGTTTTTGATACCCATTTGATGGAGGAAAGAAGCTGCTTGTCTGGCGGTAGTAACGCCATCAACGGTAAACCCTACTAGCTGACTAGCTTCGATTTCATTGGGGGTAATAATATCGATTAGGCTATATAGCTCTTCAGGTAAGGTTGCGGGTGCAGGTGCGGGGTCTAAGATCGTTAAACAACCTTGGGCTTTGGCTTCCCGTGCTGCGTTCAACACCGTAGCGATGGGAATACCCAACTCCATGAGCACAATTTTAGCCTGGGGCAGTAGTTGTTTAAATTGTTCTAGTTCTGGCTCACGAACTAAGTTATTGGCTCCCGCTGCACAGGCGATAGTATTAGCTCCCTGGCGATCAACGACGATGGCAGCAATGCCAGAAAAGGTTTGAGGGTTAACCGTAATTCCCTGAGTATTTACTCCCGCGTTTTGGAGACTGGCAATTAGAGTTTGACCAAAGCTATCGTCACCAATTTGACCAACTAAACTGACTTTAGCTCCCAGTTTGGCGATCGCAACCGCCTGGTTAGCGGCTTTCCCCCCTGCTGCGGAAAAAAAGCGATCGCCGATCACGGTTTCTCCTTTTACTGGCAGTTGGGGCACCTCTACCACTAAATCTAAATTGATACTGCCCAAGACAACTACGGACATGCTTTTCTTTTTATAACCTCAGAAGTTGATTAATGATTTATATTAACGTCAGTTCGGGGCAAGGGAGTTAGTCTGTGAAGATAGCTATAAGCTTTTTATCTGTTAGCCAAATGCCTTATATTCCCAGACGTTGATAGATTTGATCTAAATTCTGCACATGATGATTAGGGTCAAAGCAAGCCTCAATCTCCGCCGCTGATAAGGTTTGGGTGACGGTTTCATCTTGAGAAATCAACTGGCGAAAATCTCCGTCGCTCTTATTCCAGGCTTGATGGGCACAGTTTTGAACAATCTGATATGCTTCTTCTCGCTGCATCCCCTTTTCCACCAAGGTTAGTAGCACCCGCTGACTAAAGATTACTCCGCCATAGACATTCATATTGCGCTTCATGTTTTCAGGATACACCAGCAGATTTTTCACCAGACCAGTAATTTCCTTGAGCATAAAGTGGGTCAAAATACAGCTATCTGGCAGAATTACCCGTTCTACGGAACTGTGAGAAATATCCCGCTCATGCCACAGTGCCACATTCTCCAGGGCGGCAACCGCATGACCACGAACAATCCGCGCCATTCCCGTCAATCTTTCAGAACGAATCGGATTACGTTTATGGGGCATTGCCGAAGAGCCTTTTTGCTTTTTCGAGAAAAATTCTTCCACTTCCAGAACGTCCGTCCGCTGTAGATTACGAATTTCCACGGCAAAACGCTCAATAGATGCCGTAAGTAGGGCTAGCTGCTGCACATAGTCCGCATGGCGATCGCGAGAAATTACCTGAGTAGAAGCACAGTCTGGCTGTAAACCTAACTTCTGGCAGGCGATCGCCTCAATTTGTGGTTCAACGTTGGCATAGGTACCAACCGCACCAGAAATTTTCCCCACCGCAATTTCTTTTCGCAGTCTTACTAGGCGCTCACGATTACGCAACGCTTCGGCTAACCAACCAGCTAACTTAAAGCCAAAAGTAATTGGTTCAGCATGAATACCGTGGGAACGACCCACCATAAAAGTGTAGCGATGCTGCTGTGCCTGATAGCGGATTGCCTGAATTAGCTCTTCTAAACATTCTAAGATTAGATTGAGACTAGCCAGCATCTGAAGCGCAATCCCTGTATCCAAAACATCAGAACTAGTCAGACCCAAATGGATGTATCTTCCCGCATCACCAACATATTCATTAACGTTGGTTAAAAATGCGATTACGTCATGACGGACTTCTGCCTCAATTTCTAACACTCGCTGAAGATCAAAGTCTGCCTTATCCTTGATCTCATCAACTGCCCCCTGGGGAATGTAACCAAGCTCTGCTTGTGCCTCACAGACTGCTATTTCTACCTGTAACCAGGTTTTTAACTTAAAATTATCAGTCCAAATTTCGCCCATTTCGGGCAGAGTATAACGTTCTATCACGTCTATATAGCCTAGTACAACTGTCAATTGTACAATCAAGCAGGCGCTATTGTAATAATTTTAACTGGTCTATTTCTGAAGCTGGCAACAGGACTTGAACCTGCGACCGGCTGATTACAAATCAGCTGCTCTACCAACTGAGCTACGCCAGCACTAGAAATACATAATAGCAGACCACTGATTTACTCAGCAAACTTTTTCTTAGCTAATTAAATTGAGAGTTTAAGCCATACTGCTTTCAATTGCCCAGCGTGCTAATTCGGTACGGTTGTTTAAGCTAGTCTTATTCAGCATATTAGAGACATGACTTTCAATAGTCCGCTGACTGACATTGAGCTGACTGGCAATCTCGCGGTTTGCCATGCCTTTTGCCACCAGCTGAACTACCTTGAGTTCTGTGGGGGTCAACTCAACATTTTGGGGAACATGAATGGTTGGTGCGCCGTCTAGCCCTCTAGGTCTCCCCTGTTCCCAGCGTTTAATTTGCTTCAGCGAAGATTCTACCTGAGCAACTAATTCTTCTGGTTCAAACGGTTTTGACATATATACATCAGCACCTTCATTCAAACCTTTGACTCGGTCTTGACTTTGACCTTTGGCAGAAAGAAACAAGACTGGAATGCGATTTGTGGTAGATTCTTCGCGAATGTGCTTTACCAGAGCATAACCGTCCATTTCAGGCATCATGACATCACAAATAATCATGTCAGGAACCTGATGATCTAAGACTTCTAGGGCTTCTCGTCCATTTTCAGCCGTATCTACGTTATAACCCCGAAACTCCAAGTAATCTTTAACTAGTAAGATTAGGTTGGGGTCATCATCGATGAGTAGCAACTTTTTGCTGTCTTTCTGAGAATTATCTTTCATAGGTATTAAGGTTTAATCTTTAGCTTATGCTTCTGGTTCCGCTTATAATTGCGTATTCCTTATCTATATTTAAGTCTGGGAGGTATCTGAGGATTGATAAACTTAAGAATATGTTAATTAGACTCAGGGTCAGCAACTTTAGATATTCACTGACAAAACTGTGAAATTACACAATACCCAATCTAACCTCGATCTTCTGTTTCGACACCCTTTTAGGAGGAAATTTCTGGAAAGTTTATTTTTTAGATTAAATTTCATTTTTCAATAATTTTAAATATGATTATTAATTATGTTGAGCCCAACAACAGTTAGCTGCTTAACAGCCTGTGGATAGACATCAGGATTTATGACAGAGAAGAAAATCAAAATTTTGATTTTTTAATTGATGATTGATATCTGATGTCTAACTATCATCCATGTAATTTAGATTACAATTATTGGGATAAATTATCTTTAGTAAGATTAAATATTTCTCTAATCTATATTTTGAGCAACTATGACTACTTTTACAGAGCAGTTTAATCACTTAGTGAAAACTCGTCGTTCGACTAAACCTAGACTATTCAACGGTCAGAAGATTGATGATAGTATTGTCTGGCAAATTTTAGAAAATGCAAATTGGGCACCTAATCATGGCTTAACCCAACCTTGGCGATATAAGGTTTTTTCTAATTCTGGACTCGCAAAACTGGCTGACTTTCAAGCAGATCTCTATCAAGCAATTACTCCTGAAGCAAAGTTTAAGCCAGAAAAGTATGAGCGTATGAAGACTAATATACTTCAGTCTTCCCATATAATTGTTATCTGTATGGAGCGTCAAAAATCAGAAAAAATTCCTGAAATTGAAGAAATAGAAGCTGTCGCCTGTAGCGTACAAAATATGGCATTAACCGCAGCCGCTTATGATATTTGTAGCTTTTGGGGCTCTGGTGGTATTACCTATAGAGATGAGTTAAAAAAGTTTCTGGGACTGGGGGATCTAGATCAATGCCTTGGGTATTTATACTTAGGCTATAGTGATAATCCTGCTACTAAAAGCCACCGCGATGCGATCGCCGATAAAGTGGAGTGGTTTAAGTGAAGCCAGAAAAATGGTTCAAAATTGATGCGGTAAGGAAGCGCACTGCGCTTTTCAAGCTCTGTAGACCTAAGTTGTTGGTCATTATCGAGGTTGATTGAGGAGTTTAAAAAAAAATTATGAAATGGCGAGTCGTTTTAGAAGCTGATCGAGAAACTGGAGAATGGGCGGTTTGGTGTCCCGAACTTCCTGGCTGTGTTTCCTGTGGTGAAACTGAAGAGGAGGCTCTAGAGAATATTCTTGAGGCTATTGAATTATATCTTGAGCCTTTAGTGCGATCGCACTTAAAGATACTTAATTAACTTGCCGACGAGTAAATGAATTGTTGTAGAAGGATTCATATTGTGTTTCTTAATTAGCTTATCAGTCTCGTCAGTGGGCAAATCTATTGTTTGATCATAGCTATTCCAAAGTCTAGCGGAGTTTTTAATCGCCTGTTCTTGGTAGGGTTCAAGCTTTTCGTATAGTTGAGGGTCGTTTTTATTATATTTCCCTCCTATGCTTTGACTGAGCATAGATTTATAATTAATACGATGGGTTTCACTTTCATAATAAGAAAAGTGTTGCAAAAACCATAGTTCAAAAGCATCATTAGAGATAGCCAAATTGATGCTATTATCATAGGCTAATATTATTGCTTCATTAAAGTCTTGCTGGTTGCCGTTCTGCCTATTAATATCTCTGTCAAATACACACCAGACTTCATCTCCAGCGTTTATTTTATAACTTCCATCTTCTTTTACTATCTCTCGTGCTTTTTCGACTAAACTGGAATATACTTTTCCTTCTCTTCTAATATTTAGATTGACTTTATTTTTAATTTTCCTACCCAAAGCTTCAAAATAATTGGGCTCTGTTTCTGTTCCTTCACATACGATTAGGAAACGTTTATTGGGTTTTCCTCTTCTTCCTCTAGTTTGGTTTCTATCCTTGTAAGCTTTCTTTTTCTGTCTTTTTTGATTTCTTTTCGATCCCTGCATTATCTCTAGCTATAAAGCTTCCAATATCTCCAATAAAAGGTATAGCTCCATATCTACCTTTGATATAATCATTTTCCAAAGAAGAATCATCAGATAATTCATACTCAACTAGAGAATATAAATCTGTAGCTTCATAACGGTCTTTTTCAACAAACCATATTTGATCTCTTCTAAAGAGTCTCCTATTTAGTAGATTTGTGTCATGGATCATAAAAATAAGTTGAGCATTATTTGGGTTGGTTTCTTTTGAATTAAATAGCTGAACAATAGTTTTAGTTATGAGAGGATGGAGCCTCGCGTCTAACTCATCAATTAATAATACCCGACCTTGCTGTAAGGTATGTAAAATTGGTCCTGCGAACGCAAATATTTTTTTGGTTCCTTCCGATTCATTTTCATCTAAGTCAAATTTTTCAGTAGAGTTAATCTTTCCTTGAGAGTCATATTTATTATGCATTGTTACAATGCTAACTTCTAATATATCCTTTAATTCTTCAATTTTTCTTCCTTGCATTGTAACTAAACTTTCTAATACCTCTTGAGGAAAAATATCCAATGCTACTGTTTTTTTGAGAGGTAATAAATTATTAATATTTAAATCTAGCTTTCTAATTAAGGAAATGATGTCCTGCCTATACTCTACATCATCCATAAGCTCTAAAGTATATGCATTAGTTAGATTATCTCCAATTCCCGACAGAACTCCTGAACGTTTAAACCATAGCAAAATTTGTTCTGATATCTTGCCATTGAACTGTGCCGCAACAGATAAAAATAAAGCATTAGGTCTAGTTTTAGATTCTAATGATATCCCTTCAGGAAATCTTTTGAGAACCTCAAAGTTTTGTCCTTTACGTTCAAAATATCTGTATTCTTTTGATTTTGCACTATAAAATAACCATTCAGAAACTACTTTTTGGGGATTTAACTTAAAACCATATCGGTATATTTTTTTATCTAACGAAAAAACAATTTCAAAAAAAGAAGGCTGCTCTTCTGTATCTGTCGATAAGCGAAATCTATCGACTGGAATAGAATCTGTGATTTGAGTACGAGATGAAGAGTTAAGTACAAACCGACGCATAAAGCCGATCGCCTTAACCAAATTACTTTTACCGCTGGCATTTGCGCCATAAACCGCAGCACTCTTGAGAAGACTTAATTCATTATCTACCTGAAAGACATTATCTTGATCTAACTCTGTTTGCGTACCTAAATCTGCCGCCACCATGCTGAAGGTGACTGTTTCTTTGAATGATAGATAGTTACCAACACTGAACTCTATCAGCATAAAGATACAAGGTAAGAGAGTAGCAGAACTGTGCAATCATACTAACTTTTAATGCCCCAAACAAGCTTAAAGCATAAAATTATCTTGACTTCATAATTTTATCTTTAAATTTATAACTTTAAGAAAGCGATCGCCACAATCTAAACTAAACAACTCCCGTAGCTTAAAATATCGACTTCCGTCGCCAGTTTATTCTTGATATCATTTAAGAATTATGAGTCAAGTCACTATTCAACCAGCCAAAATTAGCCGTATTGTGCCAGATTCCATAGCCGCTGAGATCGGCTTTGAGCCTGGGGATGCCATTGTTTCAATTAATCAGACTCAGCCACGAGACTTGATCGATTATCGTTTTCTCTGTAGCGATGAATTCTTAGAGTTAGAAGTAGTTGACGCTGGGGGAGAACTGCATCAAATTGAAATTGAAAAGGATTATGACGACGATTTAGGGCTAGAGTTTGAGACGGCGCTGTTTGATGGTCTGATTCAGTGTACCAACCGCTGTCCCTTTTGCTTTATTGATCAGCAGCCCCCAGGTAAACGAGAAAGTCTCTATTTTAAAGATGATGATTATCGCCTCAGCTTTCTTTACGGTAGCTACCTTACTCTGACTAACTTAAAGGAGGAAGAATGGCAGCGTATTGAACAACTACGACTGTCTCCTCTTTATGTCTCTGTCCATGCCACTGAACCAGAAGTGAGAGTTCGTCTGCTAAAAAATAAGCGGGCTGGTTTGATTAAGTCACAACTGGAATGGTTTCAAGAACGTCGCCTACAGATTCATGCCCAGGTTGTAGTTTGTCCTGGGATTAATGATGGGGTTCACCTAGAACGCACCTTACTAGATCTAGCCTCTTTCCATCAGGGAGATATTCCCGCAGTTGCTTCCGCTGCGGTGGTGCCCGTGGGCTTGACTCGCTTTCGCCCCCCCGAAGATCAATTAGTGCCCGTTAATCGTCCAATGGCGATCGCCGTAATTAAGCAGGTACAGGAACTACAGAAAAAGTTTCAGCACCAGTTTGGCAGTAATTTTGCCTGGTTAGCCGATGAGTGGTTTTTAATTGCAGGACAGGATGTTCCTCCTGAGTCACACTATGAGGATTATCCTCAGATTGGCAACGGAGTAGGCTCGATTCGGCTATTTCTCAAGCAGTTTCAGGCTACGGCAAGGGACATGCTCCCGCCTAGTATTGAATCACCACGCCGTTTGACCTGGGTTGTGGGCAACGCCGTAGAACATGCTTTTCAACCTCTTGTGGCGCAGTTAAATGCGGTGGAGGGTTTGGAAATCAATTTAATTGCCCTCAATAGCAAGTATTGGGGACAGGAAATTACGGTAACAGGTTTATTGACGGGACAAGATTTATTATCAGGTTTAGCAAATTTAGACCTCAAAGAAGGGATTTTATTACCATCTCTGATGCTAAAACATGGCGAAACAACCTTTCTCGATGATATGACCGTTGCGGAGGTTAGCAGTAAGTTAGGGGTGCCTATCTATCCTGTAAGTGATGTTCCCGAATTAATTGAACAATGTCTTGATGGTTACTAGATTAGATAGTTTCGTTAAGAGTTTGTTAGTGGTTAGTGGTTAGTTATCGCCTTACCCACTTCCAATAGAACAAACCAGTTTTAAGCCTTATAGGTTATAGGTTATAGCCCTTCGGGTTCGGGCGCGTTCCCAAGGCAGCGCGTTGCGCGGGTTCCCCGCGTTGTAGCGACTGCCGCTTGCGTCTTACGCCGATGTTATGCCCTTGTGGTACGCGGGGTCGCCCTCAGTTATAGGTTATAGGTTATAGGTTATAGGTTCAGACCCACCCTTACACTGCTATATTCACCTGCTAAAAGCGATCGCCAAATAAAGGTCATGGTAAAATTAATGATAATTAATCTCAATAATCATTTAGAATCGTGACTTCATGAGCCTCATTCTCAATCCAGAAGACTGGGAAGAAATATATCAGCAGGCGGAGCAACCTCAAGCAAATAGCTCAACACTAGATGATTTTGAGCAGCTTCGGCAGGTGCCGCGATGTATAGGAAGGGGTTATGGTCGCAAGATAGAGCTATCCCCAGGGGTTTGTCTATACTTCTTTGACTGTGAATATCATCAAGATCTGGTGCTAAAAACTCCTGTTCATAGACATCCGATTCAGATTTTGATTCCTTTATCGGGTTTTTTTTTGCAGCGATATTTATCCCACTTTTAGTCAAGTACGTAGTTATTTTTCAGGAAGTGGTATTTCTCCAGCCTTTGTGGATGAGCATAAAACTGGACATCGTTTAGTTTATGTCAACGTGGAGATTGAGCCAGAAGCGCTTAAGTCCTACTTTCCTGATGATAGATTATTTGATTCAGCTTTAGAAAAACAACTGTATAAAGAGGAAGACTGGAAAATTTCATTTTATCCCGAAGTAACATCCCAGATGCGATCGCTGGCTTATCAATTATGGAATGCTCCCTATCATGGCATGGCAAAGCAGATCTATCTGCAAGGGAAAGTATTTGAACTGCTGGCGCTGTACCTCAATTTAATTAAGATAGAGTCGCAGTCAGCAGAATCACCACCTCGACTCAAGCCTAAGACAATTGCCGCTCTACACTACGCCAAAAACATCCTAACGAAACATTCAGAGCATCCCCCCTCCCTGCCTCAACTAGCCCAGCAGGTAGGAGTAAGCCAGCGTACCCTACAAAGGGGGTTTCCCACGCTATTTAAAACTACTGTAGTGGGATACATAGCACAGCAACGCCTAGATCGAGCAGAAAGGTTACTGAGAGAGAGAAAGCATTCAGTAGCAGAGGTTGCAATTCTGGTGGGATATGGCAATATTGGACATTTTTCCGTAGCGTTTAAGCGTCGGTTTGGCATTACGCCGAGTCAGTGCTTAGTTGGAAGCAAGGCGGATTTTGAGAAACACCTGGCGGATTTTGAGTAGACGAGCAGCGGGCAACTTCTATAAACTACTCCTCAATTAAATATTAAAAATATTTCTAAATAAGGCGGTTATCCGTCGGTGAGGAGTTTGAATGAAATTATTATCAGTTTTATTATCCGCTGTAGGGGTTTCAGGTTGGATTTTCCTTTGTCCTGTTCAGGCGCAAGAGCAGAATAGTTCAGGAATTGAAGAGTTAGAAACTAAAGAAATTTTGCTTTCAGGAAGAGGTACTGCGGCAGATCTGATCCTAAAGGGTATCGCTACGCATATGGCTCAGAGAGAAGGGCGAGTTACGGCGGTTGAGATAATCGAGACTGCCGAGGGATTGGAATTAGTCTTAAAAGCGATCGCAGGAAGTGAAAGATTAGTCCCTCTAATTCTCACGGAAGGGGAGGATTTAATCATTGATATTCCCGATGCCACCCTTGCTTTTGCCCTGAGAAATGGCGTAACCGAACTCAATCCTGCACCAGGAATTAGCAGCATTACGGTAAATCAAGAGGATGAAAACAGCATTCGCGTCAGGATTACAGGAATCAATCAAACCCCAAGCGCCGAGGTAATAGCTGGTAGAGAAGATCTAGTGTTAAGCATTGTTCCTGCAAGGGCAGCTACAGCAGAAGATGCAGACGAAGAGATCGGAGTTATTGCTACAAGAACGGTAGACGATAATGATAGTTATCAGGTAGATGAGGCGACGGTGGGAACGAGAACCGATACCCCCCTCAGAGATATTCCCCAGTCAATTCAGGTAATACCCCAGTCAGTAATTGAAGATCAGCGGATTACCAGAGTTGAAGAAGCTTTAGAAAACGTTGCTGGTGTAGCTAGCGGAACCGATTCTCCAAGGGATCTCTTTACCGTATTTGCGATTCGCGGATTTGATACCTCGGACAACACTTTAACTAACGGTTTACAAGACTCAACTAATGGTCTGCTTCAGGTTTTAAATAATGTTGAGCGAATTGAGGTTCTTAAAGGTCCTGCATCAGTTCTCTTTGGTCAGGGGACAGTCGGCGGGACGGTTAACTATGTGACTAAGCAACCATTAGCCGAGCCGTTTTTTAACCTCAAAGCTTCTATTGGTAATTTTGATTTATATGGCGGCGGTATAGATGTATCGGGACCAGTGAACGAAGACCAGACAGTTCTGTATCGCCTAAGTGGTTTTGCCCAGACTAATGAAAGCTTTGTGGATTTCTTTGATCGCCAGGAATATCAGATCGCCCCTGTCTTAACCTGGAAAATTAGCGATCGCACTAAGGTAACTTTTGAAGGGGAATATGCTCAAATTAATACTCCCTTCGATACTGGCTTACCCGCCCAGGGAACTATTGAGCCTAATCCTAATGGTGAAATACCCCGCGAAACCTCGATCGCCGAACCCGATATTGATGATAGTCAAAATACCGTCTATAGAATTGGCTACAATTTTGAGCATAGTTTTAACGACAACTGGCAATTAAAGAGTATCTTCCGCGCTTCCCTACTTGATTTAGACCGTGAAATTCTCTTTTCCTTTGGCTTTGCCGATGATTTACGCACCATAATTAGAGCTTTAGATCAGCAAGAATTCAATAGTGATGTTTTCAATATTGATAACTACGTGGTGGGAGAGTTTAATACGGGCAGCATTAAACACAAGCTGGTGGCAGGATTTAACTTATTTCGACAAACTACAGAGATTATCGAGACGGGGGTGGGATTTTCCTCTATAGATATTTTTGATCCTGTGTTTGGCGTTGGGGAAGCATCTGACATCGTTTTCTTTGAGTTTGATATTGATACGCGAATCCAGTCTCTGGGATTGTTTGTTCAAGATCAAATTAACTTTACTGATAATTTAATCGTAGTTTTGGGGGGACGTTTCGATATTTCCAGTCAGGACTTTGAGAATGCCGTTAATGACACCGACGATTTTGCCCAGGAAGAAGCCTTTAATCCTCGCGTTGGTGTCGTCTATCAGCCTATTGAGCCCATTTCCCTCTACGCTAACTTTACCCGTTCCTTTCAACAAGCCCCCAATGTTTTTAGCGGTGCTTTAGTAGAACCAGAACGGGGGACTCAGTTTGAGATAGGCGTTAAAGGAAATATCGGCGATCGCCTGTCGGCAACTTTAGCGTTTTACGACCTGACGTTGACTAACGTGGCAACTACCGATCCTGACAATCCCCTGCTGACCATTCCCACAGGAGAACAAAGTAGTCGGGGCATTGAATTAGACGTTAGTGGCGAAATTTTACCAGGCTGGAGCGTTATTGCTGGCTATGCTTATACCGACGCTCGGGTTACAGAAGACAATAACTTTGAAGTGGGTAACGGACTGGCAAACATTCCCGAAAATCAGTTTAACATCTCCACAACCTATAAAATACAGCAAGGTTCCTTAGCAGGACTGGGCTTTGGTTTGGGAATATTTGTAGTCGGCGATCGCCCAGGGGATTTAGATAATTCTTTTGAACTGCCTGGCTATACCCGTGTTAATGCGTCTATCGCCTATGAAAAAGAAGGCTTACGGGCGGCGGTTAACTTCAGAAATTTATTTGATAACGAATTTTTTGCCTCGGCTCAAAGTGCCAACCTGGTTTTTCCCGCAGATCCTTTTACCGTTGTTGGTTCTTTATCTTATAAGTTTTGATCAGGGGAATAGGGAACAGGGAAAAGATACAAACCAATTTAAATGCGTAACCGCTTACTTATTGCTTATTACTTGACTGCTGTAAGAAGTCGAAACTTCTGGCGACGCTTTGCTTCCTTAATAGTTGCGGGTATTCTTTCGGCAATCTTAACTGTAGCCTGTAGGGGAACTAACCAGAATCTTAGTTCTACTCCACCGTTGGATCAAGATTGTCGAGTGGTAGAGCATGTGATGGGAGAAAGCTGTATTCCCCATACACCACAGAGAGTTATCATCCTCCATCCCAACCCTTTAGCAAATAGCCTGGCGTTAGGTATTCAGCCTATCGCCGCCGCTTTTTATAGAGGCGTTTCCGCCCTAGACATTATTCAAGCCAAAGCGCCCCAGATCGAATCTGTAGGGGATTTAAATAGCCCTAATATAGAGAAAATCCTGTCATTAAAGCCAGATTTGATTATTTCCTACAGTAGTTTAGAAAATATCTATCCCCAGCTATCTCAGATTGCCCCTACGGTTGTGTTGAATCTAACTTTTCCCTATCCCTCCTGGAAAGAACAGCTAAGGGAACTAGCGGGAATATTAGACAAACAAGCCGCCTATGAGCAGTTGATGGCGGACTATCAGCAAAGAATCGACAAGCTTAAAGAAAGATTAGGCGATCGCTCGTCAGATCTTAAGGTATCCGTAGCTGGAATTGCTTCAGGAATTGGAGTTTGGACTTATGGCAGCAAGCATCCACTGGGAGATATTCTAGGAGATTTGGGAGTATCTCGACCTGCAATTCAACAAGGGGACTATTTCTTTTATGAAAATATCTCCGATGAAAAGCTGTCTATCCTTGATGGTGATGTTCTGTTTCTAACCACCTGGGACAGAGATGAAGATCAATTGAGCCAAGAAAAACTCAGGCAAAAACCCTTGTGGCAGAAGCTGGAGGCGGTTAGAAAGAATCAGGTGTATTTTGTTGGTCGCTATTGGCATAATTCAGGACATATCTTGTCAGTTAACGCAATTATCGATGATTTAGAGCGATATTTGTTTAATTAATACGTCTGATGTGTATTAGCTTCGTTTAAAAGTTATTTGCTCGTAGCCATTAGCCATTAGCCATTAGCTTTTAAGAGATTTATTAAACTGTGAATTAGCTTCGTGACGAAAATGTCGCATACGTCAGCTTTAATATAGAAGGAGTAATCAGTAGCTAAACTTTAGTTACGAAGGGGCTTGGGGAAGCCGTCACTTCCCCAACTGGGGGTTCGGGGGATAGTTCCCCCAGTCTTGAATTCTGGTTCTAAACTATCAAGAAATGTCACTTAATGAATTAAGGCGCTATGTTTTAAATCATAGGGATGATCAAGAAGCCTGGAATGAATACGTTTTAAGAAATAGACCAAATGCAGTTGTTTATCCCGCTACAGATAATCCCCAAGAAATCGAAAATTCTTTGAAAGAGTTTCTAGACAGTAATTTTAATAGCTAATTCTTATGCTTAAAAGCTGTTAAAGCTATGGTTGGTGAGGCTTTGATACAGGCTATCGCCAACTCTTCTGCTTTCAAGAGCAAAGCCCGATGAAATAAATACAAAAAAACTACTAAAATTTTTCGAGTGCAGTAGCTTTAGTTGATATGATCTAGCTTTATCATAGTAGATGGCAGACGTAAAACACGTTGAAATACTTCAACAAGGAGTAGAGGCTTGGAATCAATGGCGCAATGATAACCCTGCTATTCAAGTTGTTCTCTCCAGGGAAAACTTAACTGGAATTTACTTAAACGGTTTCGACCTCAGAGATGTCAACCTCGATGGTGCCAACCTCAATGGTGCCAACCTTGATAGTGCTGACCTCAGAGGTGCCGACCTCAGAGGTGCCGACCTCAGAGATGTCAATCTTAATGGTGTCGACCTCAATAGTGCCAATCTCAGTGGTGTCGACCTTAATGGTGCTAACTTTAATGGTGCTAACTTCAATAGTACCGATCTCAGAGATGCAAATCTTCATGGTGCTAACCTCGATGATGTCGACCTCAGAGATGCTAACCTTCGTGGTGCTATTCTCAGTAATGCTAACCTCAGAGCTGCCAACCTTAATGGTGCCAACCTAGATGGTGCCATTCTCAATAATGCTAACCTCAATAATGCACACCTCAAAGGCGCTATTCTCAGTAATGTCAAGCTTAAGAGTGCTAAACTTCATGGTGCTATTCTCAGTAATGCTAACCTCAATAATGCAAATCTAAAAGATGCTAATCTCGAAAAAGCCAATCTCAGTGGTGGAGATCTTAGTGATACCAACTTTAGTCATGCCATCCTTAGTTCTGCTGACCTAAGAGGTGCCAAGCTTGAAGATGCAACCCTATGTTTTGCAAGCCTCCAAAGTTCCAATTTTAGTGATTCTAACCTCAGCGGTGCTAACCTCTTTCGCTCCAACCTAAGTGGCGCTAATCTTGCAAAAGTGCAGGCATTAAATACTAATTTTGAGGAAGCTACATTAAGTGCGGCTAACATTGAAGATTGGAATATTAATAGCCAAACAAATCTCAACAATGTGAAGTGTGATTATATTTATTTGAAAGATCGTAATCAAGAACGACGTCCCCACAATCCTAAGAAAAACTTTATCACAGGAGAATTTACTAAACGTTATCAAAAAATTTTAGAAACAGTAGAGTTATTTTTTGAAAAAGGATTTAAATGGCAGGCTATTGCATATTCTTTGAAGAATACTAAAGTTAGTGACGGAGATAATTGTTTAAATATAGGTTCTATTAAAAATTTAGGAGATGGAAGTGTTCTAATCGAAGTTGAAGTTCCACCACAAGCGAGCAAAATAAAATTGGAAACAGATATTTTGCAAACTTATAAAGATATATTAAAAAAAATAGAAGAAAATTATCAAGACAGATTACAGGATAACAATCAGGTAATTAATAGATTATTTGATCAATGTAGCGAAAATCAAAAGCTACTTGCAGAAGCAAATAAAACGATTAA
The DNA here is from genome assembly GCA_038524995.1 of Cyanobacteria bacterium J06621_8. GTDB lineage: Bacteria > Cyanobacteriota > Cyanobacteriia > Cyanobacteriales > Xenococcaceae > Waterburya. Next base: position 5,610 of record JBCBIE010000059.1, on the reverse strand, counting down.
TGTAGGAAAGAATTATAACGAGAATTTACAAGGAAATTATTACGAACAAAGTGGCAAGGTTGGCATTGGTCACAACCAAGGCGATATTTCAGAAAATGCAGAGATTGCAGGAGAAATTAACGAAGCTGGAGAAAGTGATTCCAGTTAGAATTACTTATTCATAAAGTTTAAACAGTAAAGATAGTAATTAATTGTCATTCTTGGCTGAAATTATTTTAATAATATCAATGAGCTGTTGCTGTTGATTAGCTAGCTGATTTTGCCGATTATCTAAACTCTCAATTAACTCATAACTTCTGGCTTGATGGATGGTTAACTGTCCCATCTTTTCAGTAAGATTCTTCATCAGCAAGTACATAGAATTGCGATTGCGCTTCATTTCAGCTAAATCAGATGATAGTGTCTGTATTGCTTTGGCATTACTTTCGGTAATCGCCTCGATGCGCTTCAGTCTACTTTCTGAGTTTTCCATGTTTATTCTTGATTAAGAAAATTTTTTGAGTAAAACATTTATATTGTGCCAGGTAACGGAAATGCTCTTTCTATTTTACAAAGCTCAAGTAGATAGGCAGAGTTAAATATAAAAATAGACTGTGGGAAAATATAGTTAAAGCGTGCAAGTTGGATGAGATTATGCGATCGCCTTTAATCCCAATAACCGTCGAAGAATATCTCAAGTTAGAGCAAGATGCGGAAATACGCCATGAATACTTAGCAGGGCAAATCTACGCTATGGCTGGTGCGAGCGAAGCACATAATCTAATTGTGGGTAATATTTTTGCTTTATTACGTCCCCATTTAAGAGGTACTTCCTGTCGTGCCTTCTTTTCCGACATGAAAATTAAAATAAAAACTCAACAAGCCGATATATTTTACTATCCTGATCTTTTAGTCTGTTGCGATCCTAGTGATAATAAAAAATACTTTAAAACTAATCCTATTTTAATTATGGAAGTTCTCTCTGATTCAACTGAAATCATAGATAGAAGAGAAAAGCGAATTAATTATCAGTCTTTAGATAGTCTACAGGAATATGTTTTAGTTTCTCAAGATGAAATAAAAGTGGAAGTGTATCGTCGAGACGATCAGGGAAATTGGACAATGGAAACTTTAAATAAGGATCAGGAACTACATCTTAATTCTGTCGGATTAACATTAACAATGAAAGATATTTATGAAGATGTTTTGAGTATATAGATTTTAAATAATCATTTAACAGAAATAATTATCATCATGCGATCGCCCTTAATTCCTATAACCGTCGAAGAATATCTCAAGTTAGAGCAAGATGCGGAAATACGCCATGAATACGTAGCAGGGCAAATCTACGCTATGACTGGCAGTAGCAGAGAACATAATTTGATAGCTGGTAATATTTTTGCGTTGTTACGTCCTCATTTACGTGGTGGTTCGTGTGGTGCATTTGTTTCTGATATGAAAGTTAAAATACAAACCAGTAGTCAAAGAGGAAACTTCTTTTATTATCCTGATGTAGTAGTTACTTGTAATCCTCAAGA
>JBCBIE010000059.1:0-3993 GCA_038524995.1 Cyanobacteria bacterium J06621_8 | reverse complement strand
AAAGAGGAAACTTCTTTTATTATCCTGATGTAGTAGTTACTTGTAATCCTCAAGATAGAAAACGATACTTTTTAAATTCTTCTTGTTTGATAATTGAAGTACTATCACCCAGCACTCAAGCAACATATAAAAGAGAGAAACTGATTAATTATCAGTCTTTAGATAGCCTACAGGAATATGTTTTAGTTTCTCAATATGAAATAAAAGCGGAAGTTTATCGTCGAGATGATCAGGAAAATTGGACCATAGAAACTTTGGATAAAGATCAAGAGCTACAGCTTAACTCTGTCGGATTAACATTAACTATGAAAGATATTTATGAAGACGTTTTTAGCCTTTAATAAAATTAACTTAACCCTATTTTTACTTACCTTGAGAAAGAAAAATTATGAATCGCGTTGATTATCAAGCAGATTTTTATGCCTGGACACAACAGCAGGCAGAATTATTAAGAAATAAAGAAATTGAGCAAATAGACTGGGGTAATCTTGCCGAAGAAATAGAAGATATGGGGCGTTCTGAAAAAAGACAGCTAGAAAATAGATTAGAAGTATTAATTATGCATTTACTTAAATGGCAATTCCAGCCTAATCTACGCTCCCGTAGCTGGCAATTAACTATTAAAGAACAGCGTCTCCGTATCAACAAATTACTGTCAGAAAATCCTAGTCTTAAACCCAAACTTGCTGAGACTAGAGAAAAAATATATCCTTTAGCAATCATTAGCGCAGAAAAAGAGACAGGATTATCTTTATTTCCTGAAACCTGTCCTTACGAGCTAGAAGAAATACTAGCATCTGAATTTTTACCTGATGGTAATAGTAATTAAAATATTAATTAAAGAGAAGGTATTAAAACTATAACCATCCCTCTTTTAGGCTTAAACTAAAGCAACTAATATTTTATCCTAAAAATTAGGCTACCCAAAAGGCATACCTAGACTGTATAGCCTACGAGTTATAGGTTACCTATCATCTCTTTAGCTACCTGTGGTCTACCCCAGATTACGGTTTCCTGTTTGTAGATGACCATGCCAGGTTTAGCTCCTTTCGGCTTGTAGACGTGTTTGGGTTCAGTGTAGATTACGGGTACTTGTTCGCTTTCCCTAGCCTGGCTATAGTATGCCGTTAAATCCGCTGTAAACTGGAGGTCTTGTTCTGAGGGGACTGCACCAGGTTCTAAGCGCAATAGGACATGGCTACCAGGGATTTCTTGAGTATGGAACCAGAGATCGTATTCCACGGCAGTGCGGAAGCTGAGAATATCATTTTGACGATTGTTGCGTCCTACCAGAATCTCACACCCTGAAGGGGCACTATAGCGGTAAGGTTGAGAGTCTTGATCCAGTTGGCGATCGCCGTTTTGTCGTTCAGTAGTAAGATACCCTTGCTGAATTAGTTCTTCCTTAATTTCGTTTAGTGCCTGTAAGTCTTCGTCACTGCCTGTATTGCTTCCCTGAAGCTGCTTTAATGCTGTCTGTACCTGAGAAAGGTAGTTAATCTCAGCGTCTACTTCCTGAAGGAGGGGCACAACTGCATCTTTTGCCCGCTTCAGCTTTTGACTTTGTTTATAAATAGCCTGGGCATTCTGTGGAGGATTCTTTTCAGGATTGAGCTTAATTTTGACTGGTTCCCCTGTGGCAAAATCATTGAGGGTAATCGACTTCATTCCTGGCTTGATTTCGTGGAGATGCGCCATTAATAAGTCTCCCTGTTGTCGATAGCTTTCTGCATCCTCTGATTGATTTAATCGCTGACGGAAAGTAGTGGCTTTGGTATGGAGTTTTTTAAGCAGGTTGGTTAGTTTTTGGTTGAGTTGATGATATAGCTGCTGGAACTGTTGCCGATTTACGGCTGCTGTATAGTAACGATTGAGTAAGATTTGCACATCCTTAGCTTCTGCTACCTGATTCCAGCCCAATACAGTATAGCCGTCGCTTAACCAGCCTGGGTTAAACTCCTGGGTAGCTAAAATCTTGAGCCACTGCTGCCAATAGTTAAATAATTCCTGCCACTGCTGGGGCTGTAGTGTTTCCGTAGACTGCTGGGGCGATAAACCAGCGGTGATCGCAATTTCGATAGCAACTCTGGGGCTTACGCCTCGATAGGATTTGAGTAACTGCTTTTTAAGCTGTCCAGGAACTAAACTAACCCGCGACTGCCATCGCTCAAAGGATTCCTCAAGCTTAGGGGCACTGCCCGTCAGCGGAGGAGGAACTTCATAGGGTTGCCCTGTTTGAATCGGACGTATGCTAGACTGGGCGCTGCTAATTTGGCGGGCGGGGGTTATTATCTGTCGCTGGGCATCGGTTAGAATTACGTTGCTGTATTTGCCCATGATTTCAACATAGAGATACCACAGTGCTGCTTCCCCTGGACGATTAGCAAACTGAAGTTCGACAACTCTTTCCCAGGGGGCGATCGCCTGAATCGATGTTAGGGCTAATCCTTTGAGTTGATGACGTAACTGATCGCTGAAAGTAAAGGTATCTTTGGTGCGGGGTGGGGCATTGCCAATATGGATGCGCGCTGCTTCAGGATGCCAGGAAATAGTCAACCAGGGTCTGGCTTTCAGGGTTCTTAAACCGAGGCAAATTGTAAAGCGATCGCGCTGGTAAACTTGTTCGAGACGGGAAGGAATCCAGTCACGATTTAACTCAGCGCAGCTTGCCATTAGAGTTGTGTAGTCAACTGATTGCATGTATATTATTAAGGATAGATCAGTAGTTTGACAGTAGATTTTTGTGATTTTGGCTACAGAGGGGTTAAATTATTGCTAAAATCCAACTTTTTCTTAAAGAAAGTCGTTTACATTTCTTTTTGCTTGTAAATTAAACTTTTGAATTATAGTATTAAGATTATATTTTCCGTATCGCGGTTGAACAACTTGGCGAGAAGTAAATCTATATATCACAACTGAATAATTATGGATATTCAATTAATCAATATTGGTTTTGGTAATATTGTCTCTGCTAATCGTATTATTGCTATTGTTAGTCCCGAATCTGCACCTATCAAAAGAATTATTACCGAAGCCAGAGAAAAGAGTCTACTGATTGATGCTACCTATGGTCGTCGTACTCGCGCTGTAATTATTATGGATTCATCTCATGTAGTACTCTCAGCAATTCAACCAGAAACCGTGGCTCACCGCTTTGTGGTGAACAAAGAGGGTAAAGAATCTTAATTAAGTAGGCAAGTGGATACTTCAACGTTTATGCTGGAATGTCCACTTTATCTTTGACCTATAATTGGGCATTCAATGTTTTGCATATAGGGCTACTGCTAAAATTTCGCTCAATACTGTTAAAGGTAATGACCTACTTTCTCTAATCAAATTATCATTAATGTCATCTTCATCCCCACAACTAGGCAAATTAATTGTAATTACAGGTCCCAGCGGCGTTGGTAAAGGCACTTTGGTCAAGCTATTATTGCAACGTCATCCTCAGTTAAAGCTATCGATTTCTGCCACAACTAGGTCGCCTCGCCCTGGAGAAACTGAGGGGGTGGATTATTTTTTTCTCAGTAAAAAAGATTTTGAAACGGCAATTCTTAATCAAGAGCTTTTGGAATGGGCAGAATATGCTGGTAACTACTATGGTACTCCCCAAGCTCAGGTGGTAGAACAGATTAAATTAGGTAAATTCATTTTACTGGAAATTGAGCTAGCAGGAGCAAGAGCGATCGCCGATATTTTTCCTGCGGCGCGGCGTATTTTTATTTTACCTCCTTCCATTGAGGAGTTAGAGGCGAGAATTAGAGAAAGGGGTACTAATACAGAGGAATCAATTATTAAAAGACTTGCAATTGCTCAACAGGAAATTGCGGCTAGTAGCGAATTTGATTTTCAAATAGTAAATGATGATTTAGAACGGGCGATCGCTGAATTGGAACAGGCAATTTTTGCTTGAGGTTAGTTAAGTAGGTCGGTATAAATAGCAGGGCAAACGCATGAAATGGGAGAGAAGGAAAATGAGATAATCAAGCTATT
>JBCBIE010000058.1:0-35240 GCA_038524995.1 Cyanobacteria bacterium J06621_8 | reverse complement strand
GGGATTCACTCTTTGGTAACTAGCAAATCTACTAAATTAAGCTATTGGGGATTCAAGTTAAATTAAAGCTTCAAAGAATATTGCCATCAACCATCAATGATAATTCCTCTTGCTGAATTTCAAGTCTAGATAGCTATTGATGATAATCCTACGAAGAGCGATCGCACTAAACAAGATACTTGACTTGACTATCTTAGTTTAAGTGCGATGGAATGTTTAGCGATCGCTAGTTCTCAACATTTCGTAGGATTAAGAAATTAAGCTAATTAAATCCTTCAGTTTCTTAAGATAAATGTGTCTCAACTAGCGTCAGTGGGCTAGTTGGTCAACAGAAATGGCTTGACTTGAGCGATTATTTACTACATCGCTTCTCTGTCTTTTTCCTTGTCTACCCTCTTAGTACATTGGGTCAGAGTGATGGAAGAACAGAAGCCGCCACCTAGCGTTGGGAGTCTAGACTCTCAAACTGCTCCTACTCCAGTACCTCGATTTACTTCACATTTCAATATGTTAAAACCCTTGATATAACTTAGAAAGCGGATGAGGGGAATCGAACCCCTAGCTTTAGCTTGGAAGGCTAAGGTATTACCACTATACGACATCCGCATCGTAACTGATTTTTAATCAGCCTGATAATATTAACGAGATTTCGTGCTTTGGTCAAGGCTTTTTGGGAGAAAGTTTGGTAGTTTTAAATATTTCCAGATGTAATCAGGAATCAATTGGTGTCAAATTGATGTCATCAAATGTATTCCGAAAACAAAGATAAAGCTCGTGTGGGCAAGGTTACAGTAATCAAAAAATGAATTGAGAACATTGATTACTCAGAGGCTTCAAGAAATGACCGAAGAGGTCATTGCTTCGATTACAGGATGATCTTAGATACTGGAGGCTTTATTTGTAGTCAATTTGCTAAAATATCACCCATCACTCCTGCACTACGACCTTTGAAAAGAGGTAGTGTTAAAGGTAAAGTTTAGATGTCTGATGATTTTGATGAGCCTCTAGAAGATTTTAGAGAATACATGGAATGAAGCTACTACCTTAGTAATAAATTATCTGTTGTAGTAATAAGTTTATTAATTTTGGTTTCGTTATAGGCATCGGGATGCGCTTCGGCAAAAGTTCCGTAATCGTTGTCAAAATACTTTCCACTCGCATCTCGATAATCTTCTGAAACTGCCAATTCGTAGAGAATATTTGCTCCTTTATCGGCAGACGACCAGTGTTTTCCAAAAGCTTCTTTGACCATATTTGTATTGAGCAACGAACCTGGATTTACAGCGATTACATTTAGTTTGGGTTCTTGTTTGGCTAAATAGAAGCTCCACATGGTCAAAGCTAATTTACTCTGAGCATAGGTTTCACTGGGCGATTGCGGAGCTAGCCGTAGGCATCGCGTTTTTACTCCAGTTAACACTTCATAATCTATAGGAGATTGAGCAGCAGAGCTTAGATTGATAATGCGAGGTTTTTCTGCTTTTTTCAGAAGAGGAATTAGCTCGTTTGTTAATAGAAAAGAGGCTAGGTAATTGACTGTAAAGCGCATATCTAAACCATTATTATTCTGGCTTTTGCTGCTATTATAAACTCCTGCATTATTAATCAATACATCAAGTTTCGATAGGTCTTGCTTAATTTCTTGAGCCATTTGTTTGACAGCATCTAAATCTGAAAAATCTGCCACAAACCCTTCGATCTTTTCATTTTTGGTCTCTTCTTTGATTTCCGAGACTACCGTAGCCAGCTTTTCTCTATTTCTGCCGTGCAAATAAACTTCATGCCCTTGTTCTGCTAGTTTTATGCCGACCAGCTTTCCTATTCCGTCGGTACTGCCAGTGATTAATATGTTCATGATACTTTTTGCTGTAGTGGGCTTTTATGAAAATGAGGTAATACTTTTTCCGCAAGATGTTCTAATGTGCGATTCATATCCCTTGAGTTAAACCGAAGATTTAATGCCACATGGTTCACTCCTATATCTTCTATACGGTGTAAATAATCGGTCAGATGATTAACTCCAATCCTCAACCCTAAGTGAATTGGTTGGGGTTTAAAATCATCATCTTTTTGGATGTCTACATACAACGGTTGTATGAATGGCTTGTCATAATTTTGTGTTTTTGCCACCAGAGCGCGCCACTGGGCTATGGTGTTTTGCTGTAGATATAATTCTCTGGGATAAGACATCCAGCCGTCTCCATGTTCTGCATTCCATTCCAGAGTTTGCCGACTACTTCCAGTAATTAATAAGGGAATTTTGTGGGCGGTAGGCTTGGGAAGTATATCGATATCACCTGTTAAATTGCCGTAGTGACTAGATTGTAGAGTCGGGCAATTCTCTCGTGCTTTACGGATATAGGTAAATGCTTCTCGAAATAGTTCTCCTCTATTTTCATAATCTATGCTCATTGCAGGATATTCTTCATATCTATCTCCCGATGCCACACCTAAAATCAACCTACCTCTAGATAATATATCTACAGTCGCAGCAGATTTAGCCACATGAACGGGATGATGCAAAGGTAAAGCAATACTGGCGACTCCTAAAGCAATATCTGTTGTCTGACCAGCTAAATAACCGAGATAGGTGAAAGGGTCGAAGGTTTGTCCAGCATCTCCAAAGGTCGGCACGTTGAAAGGAACATCCCTCAGCCACAATGCTTTAAAACCCAGGCGATCGATTAACCGTACTCTTTCTAAATGATGTTCCATAGTTGGTACGGGGTTAGAGGCATAATTCTCAATGGGAACTACAATTCCAATACTCAACTGATGAGGTTGAAAAACGCTGTTATACCCTTTGTTGATAAGTTCAAAATCTTTCATTTCTCATTAACATCTCAATCATCTGCAAAGATTTTATTGGTGTGAAGTGTATCCATGTACTCTCGGATTCTAACGATACTATTGGTTTTTTATAGTTTGTTTGTGCCTTATTTATTCGATGTCCTGAAGATCCATAAGGGCAGTTTCAAAGTTGCGCTGGTTCACAATGTCATCTTGAAAACGTGTTTCATCTGCCATCGCAAAACGTTTTATCGCTGGTGTTTTGCTCGTAGCTTGATATAACCAATAAGCTTCTTCCTTGAGGGCTGATTCAATTGGCAAGTCTATAGATGCGTATACTGCACGCTTACAAGCTTCAATAGAATCTGCGGGAAATTTGGAAATTCGGTCGGCTAATGCTTCTACATAGCTGCCAATTTTATCGGCATCGAGTGCCTTGTTAATTGTTCCATAGGCTTCTGCTTCATCGGCATCAAAATCACGCGCACCTAAAATAATTTCTAATGCCTTTCCCAAACCAACCTGACGCGCCATACGAGATGCGCCACCTCCACAAGGTAGTATCCCCATACCTACTTCCATTTGCATAAACTTTGCCTTGCCACGAGCAGCGAAACGCATATCGCAAGCCAGGGCAAATTCGTGACCGCCACCACGGGCAAAGCCTTCAACCTTAGCAATAGTAGCTTGTGGTAGTTTACTTATTCTGTTTAGTACATTTTGTAAGTATGATGTTTCAATCTCATCTCTAGAAATAGCAACCGTTGACATATCTTTTAAAAGACCAGTATCGTAATGGGCTACAAATATTTCTGGATGTGCCGATTGAAATACCACGACTTTCATACTATGGTCGCTCTCCAATTGTTCCGCCAAATGATTTAAGTCATCAAGCATCGCCGTGCCTTGGATGTTAACTGGTGGATAGTCGAACGTGACCCATGCGATCGCATTTTTGACCTGAACGTTAAACGTAGTGAAGTTGTCGTAGTTCATTTTATATTTCCTATTCGTTTCAATGAATTGGCGTGAATTAAGTAATGCCAGCATTTTCGGCTATTAGTTCTCAATAACGACCTTGCCCATCCCTTGTCCGCTTTCCAAACGAGTATGAGCCTGCCCAGCTTGTTCGAGGGAATAATGCTCTTCATCAAGTACGGGCTTTAATCCACCAGACTCGACAATCTGAGCTATGCTCCGAAGAATTGAACCGTGTTGTTCTCTTTTGAAATTGTGCAGCATCGGAATAAGCATAAACACGACATGCAATGACAATCCTTTGAAGTGAGCTAACGTCAAATCCAGCTCACACATCGAAACGGTTGATGCAACTTGACCGTTAAGTGCTGCTGCTTCAAATGAATTAACCATATTTGCACCGCCAACAGAATCAAAAACCAAATCAAAACCAGTTCCACCCGTGTGTTTGTCAACATACTCTTCAACCGATTCTGTCTTGTAGTTGATGCCAGTTGCCCCCAGTTGTTCGATTAGGGCTAACTGTTTATCACCACCTCCCGTGGAATAGACATCGGCACCAAAGTGTTTTGCTAGTTGCAAAGCAACATGACCAACGCCACCAGAACCTCCATGTACGAGAACTTTCTGCCCTTGCTTGATGCCCGCACGAGTTAGACCTTCGTAAGCAGTAATAGCAACCAGCGGCAAGGCAGCAGCTTCAAGCATCGACAAGGTTTTTGGTTTATGGGCAATCAGGTTGGCATCCGCCACTATGTAGTCAGCCAACGTGCCTGGTAAGTCTCCTAATCCACCCGCACAGCCGTAAACTTCGTCGCTAATTGAATAAGTTGAGACACCCTCTCCAACAGCCTCTACCGTCCCAGCGAAGTCCATACCTAGAATCGCTGGCGTATCGGGCGAGAGTGGTAACTCCTTGCCCATCTTCCGAATCATTGTATCGACCGTGTTTACGCTCGACGCTGCGATCTTTACGAGGACATGACCAGCTTTGACTTGAGGTTTTTCGATTTCCGCAGGTTCAAACTTCGCGTCTTCACCATAGGATTTTATGAGCATTGCTTTCATGTTTTAGTCTCCAATAGATTATGGTTTCCTTCGTAGAAGCGATAATTGTATCTTAATCATTTGGATTAAAAAGATAAATGGGCTTGAAACGAAATCATAATTCGGATATTTTTGATAAATGGATACTTTATCACTCCGCCTATTTATCAGAATTGCCGAACTAGGTGGTGTCACGGCAGCAGCATATGACCTGTCACTTTCCCCTGCAAGTGCCAGTGCTCGCTTAGTTAAACTCGAAGAAATCGTAGGATTTCGCTTATTCAACAGAACAACCAGAGCAGTGTCACTGACAACAGATGGAGAGCTGTTTTTGCCCTTCGCTCAACAAACCTTAGAGACACTGGAGACTGGGCTAAATGCAGTGCGAGGGAAGGAGGAATCGGTACAGGGGGTACTCCGAATGACAATGCCTGGTTCCTTCGGACGGATGTATATCATCCCTCTCTTGGCTGAATTTCAGTCTCGCTATCCACAAGTCAAGCTTGACCTGCGACTATCTGATGAAGTTCTTGATGTTATCGAAGGCGCTTATGACCTAATTATCCGAAATGCAAGCTTAGAAGATAGTGGCTTAATTGTACGTAAACTAGCTGCTGACAGACGAATACTTGTGGCTTCTCCCGCTTATCTCGAACAACATGGTATTCCTACTACACCAGACGATATCGCAACACATCGATGCGTCACACTTGGAGAAACAAGATGGAAGTTTGAAGATGGAAAAATCATTGGCGTTTCCTTCTCAAACACCGTTAACGATGGCGAGGCAATGCGAAAAATGCTTGAGCAAGGAATGGGGATTGGCATGAAGTCCGTTTGGAATGCTAGCGAAAGCCTAAAGTCTAGGCTTCTTGTTGAAGTGCTGCCAGAATTTCCACTCGTCACAGAAGCGTCTATTTGGCTGCTTTATCCAAGTCGCCAGATTATTGCACCAAGAGTTCGCATAATGATTGACTTTCTAATCGAACAGTTTCAGCCGATTCCACCTTGGGAGCGTTAGAGAAAACAAAATAACTGAGAAAAAGATTTTCAATATTAGGGCGTACAAGAATTACTCAATCTTGAGTCAAACTATTCGGTCTTTTCAGGCGATCGCTCCAGGTGATGTTTGATCCGCCAAATTTAAGCTACCTCAATTCGATCCCATGGATCGATAACTTTATTATCATTAGGCAAAAAATGCTGTTCCAGAGGGCGAGAACAGGGTATGGGCATGTCTGAAAAGCAACTTGTTTCGGTGTCGCTTTCAATACTGAAATGTCGTACTCTGTCACGCTAGCGATAATTTCTCCTGTTACTCCATAGCCCTTGTAATCTCCGTCAACCACAAAACGAGATTTCGTACTTTGGTCAAAGCTTTTTGAGGAGAAAATTAGCAATATTAAATATTTCAAATGAATGGCGATCGCCTGACCTATGCTGATATTATGGCAGGAACTGCCGTCGCTGCTATTCCAAACTTAGGAATTAGTCTAAAACCCTATCCTCAGGTAACTCGCTGGGTAGAACTCCTCAATCAGCGTCCTAGCTGGCAACAAACCGCCCCTTCACCAGCAGAAATTGAACAATCTCGTGGGGTGATGAAAGCAATTCTTCAGAAAAGATAAGCTAGATAGAATACCAATTATTTAGCTTAGTAGTTAATATCCATCATTATTACTTCCTTGATTGCTGCTCATTGGTATACTGCTAATCCGCTTTTACTTGAAAATCTACGGTTTTTCTACCTATTTAAGTTCTTCTCGCAAAACTCTTCTTAATGTTTCTTCTAATGGTTCACGTTTATGTTGAATATGTTGTCGCAGTGCATCGTTAATTAATGTTTGGTAATTTCCACCACCTCGGCGATGAACTTCTGCCCGAAACCATTCTAAAACATCATCATCGATGCGAATTGTAATACGGCTTTTCCCTGGTGGAGTTGCTTCAACAGCTCCTCGCTTTCCTTGACTAAAATCATATTCAGAGTTCATTTTTTTATCCAGACTCATATTGTAATCTTTCGCTTTTAGTAGCTTTACGGACAGAGATTAGACGAATTTCATCATCTCGCATGGTGTAGACAACTACTAGAATTCTGTTAAAACAGTCTATCCCAATAGTAATAAATCTTTCTTCATCAAAGCGATCTTCAAATATTGTGATTGCTAATTCGTCAGAAAAAACTGATATGGCATCAGCAAAATCCATACCATGTTTGTTTAAATTGCCTAATGCTTTATTTTTGTCCCATTGATACCTCATCTAAATATTGTATGTACATTTGTACAGATAAATTAAATATACAAGTTATGTGGCTATCTTGCACTTCACTATTGCTGCACTGATGGATTTTGATATATTGCAGTTGATTGATATGGGAACTGTTAGGGCGATCGCAGTATCATAAAATCTCAAATATCTAAATATTTAACTAAAACTACCTCTTTTAGCTAATTTTTTTGCTATGCCTAAGTTTCTGCTGAAACTTTCGCATTCATTTTGCAAAGATAACAAACAGCATTATCTCCAGTCCATTCCCAAAACTCATCTTCGATCCGAATCCAGCCGCTTGAGCATTCGTCTATGAAGCCTGGCACACTATTTTTAGACTCATATTTATCAAGAGGCAATTCTGTATGTCTTAATATTGTTGAATATTGATCAGAAAATTCTTGTACTGCATAGCCTTTTTTACCTTTAAGCAAGTCGCTTATTCTCTCGCGCATATCGTTCCGTTGTCATTGCTATCCGTAAACCATTCGCACTTTTTATCAGGATACGAACGATCATGGTTTGGGCTATACATAGGTTCGGGATCTATAGTTTTGGCATGTTCGTATAGAGAAACTTCTCTTCGTATATTCATGAATAATTCTTCCTTGATACAGGCACTTTGAATAGAGTTTAATCAGGGATTTATAGTATGTCTAGCGATAGATTGAAGGCATAGGATCGTTTATTGTGTTGCTAAAATTATTAAATTACAAAGTAAAATATCGTGTTGTGCGATCGCCAGTTCTTTAACTAAAGCATTTTGTTCAGTTCTAAAACTTACGTTAAATTATTAAATTAAGCCATTAAAAAAGCTACAGACTCACAGCTTGCAGCCTATAGCTATCCCAACAAATAAATATCGTAATCCTAAACTAGCGTTAATTATTTTCAGGATTGACGTATTTAAATAGTGAACCGCAGGCAACGCGGCTTCTTTGAGCGGCATTACTCCAGATTTTATATGCCACTTCCTCTAGCTTGCGTCCATCTGCTGCTATCATTCGGGACAGCACGCTGGCATCAATAAAAGACCAGAAGGAACAAGATTCTAACATGTATGGCTCTTGGGTTTCGGCATGAATCCGAAAGTCGTAAAGGGAGTAATCGCGGCATCCCAATGCTAGATGAGCTTTGGTAACTGCCTGTGCCAGCTTTTGCTCTAATTCAGGGTTCATTACCGCAGGGCAGTCAATATTTACTGCCTGTCTGATTAGCTCACCATCATTTTTGGTAGTTAATTTATCGTCTAAGGAACGGATTGGATTATCTTTAGTTAATAAATACTCGAGCGCTGGCAGGACGGTCAAGATTCCGTTAATTTCCACTACGCCAACCCGCATTTCCCGTCCAGGAATGTATTCTTCAACTAGTAGAGTCTCGTCGTATTTAAACCCTGCCTCTAGGGCAGCGGCAATTTCGGCTTCAGTTTTGACTAAGGTAAGACCGATGGAGTTGTCTTCTGAGTTGGGTTTAACCACAAAGGGGGGCTTCATAGCTAGGGTGTCACTCCGCTGGAGTAGCTGGGCTGCTGCTACTTTGACCCCTGCGGCTGCCACAATATTTCTGGTATGGGATTTGTTGGTGGCTAGGGAGTTGATATCTGCTCGATTACCTACTACAGGTATGCCCAAAAGCTCCTCAAAAAATGAGCGATAGCTGGTCATGCCAGGGAAACAAAACATGTGAGGTACTACGACATCAACTGCTGGTAGTCTTTCAACCATTGCCGCCAAAGATATCTTATCGGACAGGGAATCTAGATCGGCTCCCAGTTGCCATAAGCCTTCAGGACTAACCACTGCGTAGTAGCTACTTACTCCCACAGGCTGAACTACTTCTTTGGCATAAAGTACCGATAGCTGATAGTAAAATTCGGAAACCGCAGAACCTACTAGGTGTAAAACTGCTAAGTTAGCTGATTGGCTAGAGTATCGAGATTGAGCTAATTCTTTTAAAAAGGTCATTTTTAGTTAATTGTTATATTTCTTGCTTGCTCTTAATTGATTTACTGAAATAGGCTCCCACTAGGTAAGCGATGTAGCTAGCAAGCATCCCAGGAAGTACTTCGTAAACTGCACCTGAAAGCTGAAAAAGGAATTTCCAGAGTGCGGCAGATCCAATCCCCATTAGCATCATGGCGATCGCCGTTGGCGTATTTACCGCCAGGTTAAAACAGCGTAGGATTAATAAAACTCCTAGTCCTGAAGCTAAAATTGACCAGGCAAAGGTAATCAGGGCAAAAACACTTTGGCTATTAGCGAGGGCAATTATCAAAACTAGGCTGGTGACCAGCAGCGTACCGATTTTGGCAAATTTATAGGATCTGGCTAAACCAGGAAGGAGGTCTTGAGTCAGTGCCGCAGAACAGGAGAGAATTTGCGAGTCGGCGGTGGAAATGGTGGCGGCGAATAAACCCGCTAACATCAAACCTACTAAAATCCCTGGTAAAAGCTCCTGAGATAAATCCAGCAGTGCCAATTCAGAATCCCCAAGTTCTGGTAAGAGAACCCGCCCTGCTAAACCAATCAGCATTGCCGAGAAAGCAGTCACCAGCCCACAGATAATTTTAATGTCCCGTGCCCTGCCCATATTATCAGGTGAGTCTAGCGCCATAGCCCTAACTAAGATATGAGGCTGCCCCACAACGCCAAAGCCAGCAACAACCCAGCCCAGGAAAAACGGCACAAAACCCCAGGCTAAATTGCTAGGAAAAAGCTTTACAAAGTTGCTATCTATCTGCTCTAGACTAGCGTAGAGGTTGCCAAAACCTCCTCCAGCAGTAATGGTGATGCTTAACAGTAGCAGCAAAGTCAAGATCATAACTACGCTCTGGACTGAATCAGTCCAAATTGAAGCTCTAATGCCGCCAGAAAAACAGTAGATAACGACAATCACCGCCCCAATCAGAGTACCCCAGGCGTAATCCCAGCCAAATAGGCTATTGAGCGCCTTACTCCCCGCCACTAACTGGGCTGCCGCACTGACGCTAAGAAATAGGAGGGTGATTAGTGCCGCGATGATTACAATCCAGCGATCGCCAGGCTGTTTCTGCCCCAGAAAAGCGGGTACAGTTTCGGAATCGGAAGCCTCTGAAACCTGCCGCAAACGCTTAAAAACTAATCCCCAGGCAAGATAGTCACCAATTGCCCAGCCGATCGCCAGCCAAATCCCCGAAATTCCTTGGGTGTAGGCATAACCCACCTGCCCCGTAAACAAAAATCCACTTTGTCCCGTGGATAAAGCCGACAGAGCGATCGCCCAAGTATTAACTTTCCGCCCTGCCAAGAGATAATCCGCAGTGGTATCTTGCTTCTGAGTGGCAGCATAAACCCCCACCACAGTAAATAAAATGAGGCAACCAATAAAAGAAAAGGCGATCGAGGTCATGGCTACAGCTATCTCAATTTAATGTTCATTACTCATTGCTCATTGCTCAATGTCCTAGTCGCCCCCCAGCTCAACCAGCTTACCGATATTAAAATCAATCTTGACCCAGCCTCTAAGCCGACGCAAATTATCCAACAGCAGCAGGGGAATCTGCCAATTATGGAGCATTAAAAAGGGCAGGGGATCTTCAGGACATAAGATCGCGTCAGTTCCTTGAGTTACCTTGCGCCACCAGGCTGTAAGCTCTTCTAAAGAACGAACACTAAGTAATCGCCACAGCTCGTGATAAGTCCAGTAAGTTGGCTTACTATCGGTGAGGGGCGTAATCGCTGCCTCACCGAGTTCTCCATCACTGAGATATGCCTGGGCTACCCCTGGATGATCATGAAACATGGTAATGGCAGAGTGCAGCCTAGGGTTGCACTCAATAGGATAAACTGTCCCGTCTTGAGTCTGAATCATGTCAAAACAAATTTGCCCCGTTAGATTCATTTTTTTAATCAGGGTTGCTACCCACTGATAGATGGCGGGGTTATCAACCTGTTCGTAATTTACCTGAAATGGCGAAGACTCAGAACAGCAGTGGAGTCTAATTTTACCTTTGCGGGCAGTGGCATGAAAACAATATTCTTGCCCTCGGATAAATTCTTGCATCACCCAGGGCTTAGATTCACTGATAGGTAGCCTACGAACGTAGCTTTCCATTTCAGGACAAGGTAACTTAGTCAGATCTAGGCGCAATACTGAGTCATAGGGAATGCTTTTGATAATGTACTGGCTACCATCCTGGGCAAAATCAAAATCAAGAATTTGCTGCGGATCAGTAATCCTAAATACCTTGGGGGCGGTTAAACCAAGATTTTTCGCCTGGGTACAGAAAGCATACTTATCATCTAGTAAAGCGGTTTCCTCTGGCTCTAGATGAATCGACTCACAGTAGGGCTCTAAAGTCTTTTTTGCCAGGGAATCGTAGTAGCTGGCAACGGGACTTGATACGGGAACAAAAACATCGATCTGGTGCTGCTTGGCGATCGCCAGTAAGCCCTGACAGTAACCTTCACAATCCTTTTCAGGGGCAGGTACAGTAAAAAAACCTTTAACAGCGCGGGAAAAGCGATGTCCAGAAAGCCAATATTTGTGGGTTTCTACTAAATACACTTCGTGACCATCTCGGTAAAAAGATCGCGCCAACTGCAACGCCTTAGTCATTTTTGCCCCCGTGATCAGAATTCGCTTCCTGGGGACAGTCCTATCCTTTTGCTGGGCTGGAGTGCGATTAATTCCATTGCCGATTGTGGAAAATAAGACCAGAATCAGATTAAACGGTAGCAGCAACAGCAGCAGTGTTAAGGTTCCCAGGCTTTTGGCGATCGCCATTCCCTGGGAAATAAATAGTATTGGTGCCATTTTTTAAAAATTATTTGCGCCTAATCAAAGTGATGCCATCACGCATCGGAATCAAAACTTGCTCTACCCTGGGATCTTCTGCAACAAAACGATTAAAGCGATGGATTGCTTCTCCATTAGCATTACGTTCCTCTTGAGGTAAATAGGGCTGCCCCTGCAAAAGGGTATTATCAACGCAAATGAACCCTTCGGGCGCTAGTAAATTCTTATCTAACAGCAGGTTAAAGTAATCTATATAGCCTCCCTTATCCGCATCGATAAAGACTAAATCAAATGATGCTTCCTGTTCTACTAAGCGATTCATCGTCTCTATCGCTGGTGCTACTTCAACCTTAATTTTTCTGCCGTGAGGAGATGCAGTAAAACAGTCTTGGGCGAATTGAGCTACGTAGGTGTCAACCTCGCAAGCCAACAGGCTACCATCTTCGGGCAAGGCTTCCGCGATCGCTAGAGCTGAGTATCCTGTAAACATGCCAATTTCTAGGACTCGACGAGACTTACTAATGGCAACCAGCATTTTTAGTAATTGTCCTTCAACATGCCCCGAAAGCATTTCTTGTTCTAATGCTTGAACGGTTTCTCCATCGTCAAATCTTTTACTCCAGTCCTCTTCTTGAGTCTTGCGAGTCAAATTTGCTAAAGCTGTCGATTCGGCAGTGGTGCAGTTAGCAACGTAAGGGGTGATTCCCTCTGCTAATTGAGATGCTCTAGCCAAAGCTGCTGCTAATTCCTGAGAGACTGGCTCTGTTTTCGCTAGGCGAAGAGTTTGCTGTAACTGCTGAGCCAGAATCCCCAGGGGGGTGACTGGTCTAGCCACAGGATTGATTGTTCTTTGGATTGTTTCTACCACAGTCAACTAGATTTTTTCAATAGGTTTATCGTTGATTTGAGAATGTTCTAGCTGGTATTTGAAAGCCAGCAAAATATTCTCGCAATTACCGCTAAGTTTCCCTGAATGTAGTTTTCAGTCAAAGAAACTCTTTGGCATGCAATGTTAATTTTGTCACTTAAATATCACTTTCGTGATGCTCATAAAAATAGTATTTCAGTGAATTTATGCGTGCCTAATAAAAGACATAAATTGAGATGAATAGTATTTTGACATCACGATACCCTTGTGAGAACAGGTGCTAATGCATCATGACAACACCCGCAGCCACACTTGGTCTTTTAAATATTTAGCTCTACCTTCACCCAAGAGCAGATGATGTAGATTTCCCAGGTTTTGCGGCAGATATTTATAGAAGTATTAGCTTGAGATTTTCTAATTTGTGATCTTGGCTATGGTAAAACCTAAAATTCTTAATTTGTTTCTTAAAAATACTTGGATAATTTTTCCAAATAAATCTAGAAAAAATTACTTTTGGTATTTACAAAACCTCTCTCTCATTAGTACTGTTCTGAATCTAATACCTGATAGTTTCTTTTGCTAAGTGAGCTTACAATAAGCAGTTTATCATTATTTGTAAAATAATGTGAACTTTATGAGAGAGAGCTCACAGGCTTGAGATTAGTGCTAAATAAATATTGACAAAATGCATTTTTTTTGCGTTTAAACATCACGATAGATATGCTAAAAAACAGTAATGAAATCTGTGACTTTCCTAGTAACGATGACGTGGCAGATTTAATGCCGATTTTAAATATTTTCCCTAAAGCTAATCAGCTATTTTCATAGCTTATCCCTAGCTATCGGATTAAGTGAATGGCTTTCATCTAACTAGGTGTATGGCATCTCACATGAAGACTTTGGAGCAGTAAAATTATAGGGTTAAACTTACCGCCTTGTTTTAATAGAACATGTAAAGTGCAGATTAAAATATTTACTGAAGATTATTACTTTACTGAGAATTGTCAAAAAGCGATCGCATAATTCGCGTAGCTCCAAAACTATAGTCCTTCGAGAGGAACTTCCAAAAACCTAGCCAACTCAGCACCTTGATTCTCCAGAGTAGAAAGAGCAATAGGTTCTCCAACGCGAGTTAAGGGTACATCTCTTCTCTTTTTAACTTTAAGATACAGCGAGCGCTTGGGGTTTAAGCCTTCCCTAATCTCAGCTTTAACGGACTGGACATCTTCCAGAGGTAATTCTAATTTCACTTGGCGATTTTTTCCAGGATAACCTTGGCGAGCAATAATCACTTGACCTGTTTCCTTATTGAATTCATTGTATCCACCTCCAACATCCCAAACCAGAAGAAACCAGAGATAGGTAGCGAGTAAAGAACCCGCGACTCCATAGAAGGTTAGAGCCACCCCCTGGGGAACAAACTGCAACTCACTAGTATCGGAAACGATCAGCAGGTTCACCTTGAGATAGCTTGAAAGCCCTGCTAATAGGAATCCCACTCCCCCAATAGTAACGATCACAGCCCAAAACAGATTACTCAATCTGCGAGAGCCAAGAATGTTCTGCTTAAGAATTTGCTGTTTGACTTGGTTAGTTGTCATTGCGGTGATTTTGGACTGGAATAACTTTTTAGATAAACTTTTTGATTTTTTGGGCTCTATCAGATCTCTTGTCTAGGACAGGTAGATACTGCTGGGCAGCCTTTCCCTAACACTAGGATATTATTTCGTCTTTGAGTAACTACTATGCCATTTTACAAAAATTTTGCTAATAATTATTAAGTAGCTATCAACCAGTCTTAGAAAGCTGGCTTTTAGTTATAAACACGCCTGTAATCACCTAGTATCAATATTCTTGTGCCATTTTAAGCTGAATTATCCCTGATTACTGAACAAAGCCTGCAATTAAGTTTTGCAAAGTAATCTTAAGCAAAATTTCATCTTAAAGTTGAGAAATATTGTCTGGTAATCTGGTAAAGTTTTATAAAACTTGATGCTTATCTCTTCATGAGAGGGTTATCAAAGGCATGATACATAAAGTAAATTTTGACAAGCGTTCCTAGTTCGCTGAAAGCCTTGAAAGAGGCTTTACAAGAAACCTGAAGTAAAACCAGGTGGCAGCATCCCAGGAAGGCGCGAGTTTAATAAATCTTGCAGTCTTAGTATATTCTGAGCAAACGGATTAAGAAATATGACAATAGCAGTAGGACGCGCGCCAGCCAAGCGCGGCATCTTCGATGCCGTCGATGACTGGCTCAAGCGCGATCGCTTTGTATTCGTAGGCTGGTCAGGTATTCTCCTGTTCCCCTGTGCCTACCTATCTATCGGTGGCTGGCTCACTGGTACAACTTTTGTAACCTCTTGGTACACTCACGGTTTGGCAAGTTCCTACCTCGAAGGCTGTAACTTCCTCACCGTTGCTATTTCCACCCCCGCAGACAGTATGGGTCATTCCCTGTTGTTCCTCTGGGGACCTGAAGCAGCCTGGAGCTTCACTCGCTGGTGTCAAATCGGCGGTTTGTGGGCATTTGTAGCACTCCACGGTGCCTTTGGACTGATCGGCTTTATGCTGCGTCAGTTTGAGATTGCTCGTCTAGTAGGAATTCGTCCCTACAACGCGATCGCATTCTCAGCACCCATCGCTGTATTTGTCTCAGTGTTCTTGCTCTATCCTCTAGGGCAGTCCAGCTGGTTCTTCGCACCCAGTTTGGGAGTAGCGGGCATCTTCCGTTTCATCCTGTTCGTACAAGGGTTCCACAACTTTACCCTCAACCCCTTCCACATGATGGGAGTAGCAGGGGTACTTGGTGGAGCGCTACTATGTGCGATTCACGGAGCAACAGTGGAAAATACCCTGTTCGATGACGGTGGACAAGCAAGCACGTTCCGTGCGTTTGAGCCTACCCAAGATGAAGAAACCTACAGTATGGTGACAGCAAACCGCTTCTGGTCGCAAATCTTCGGGATTGCGTTCTCCAACAAGCGCTGGCTGCACTTCTTCATGCTGTTCGTACCAGTAACAGGACTATGGATGGCGAGTATCGGCATCATCGGAATCGCCTTGAACCTGCGGGCATATGACTTCGTATCTCAAGAATTGAGAGCGGCGGAAGACCCAGAGTTCGAGACATTCTACACCAAAAACATTCTGCTCAATGAAGGTCTTAGAGCATGGATGGCAACCCAAGACCAACCACATCAAAACTTTGAATTCCCAGAGGAGGTACTACCACGTGGTAACGCTCTCTAATCCTGGCGTAAGCGCAGGTCGCGACATTAACTCCACCGGGTTTGCCTGGTGGGCGGGTAATGCGCGCTTAATTAATCTTTCAGGTAAGCTGTTGGGTGCTCACGTTGCCCATGCTGGACTGATCGTATTTTGGACTGGTGCTATGACTATCTTCGAAGTCGCGCACTATGTTCCTGAAAAGCCCATGTATGAGCAGGGCATGATTCTCATTCCTCACCTAGCTACCCTAGGATGGGGTGTGGGACCTGGTGGTGAAGTAATTAGCACCTACCCCTATTTTATAGTTGGTGTTTTACACCTAATATCCTCTGCCGTACTAGGTTTAGGCGGTGTCTATCACACTGTTCGTGGTCCAGAGAAGTTAGAAGAATACTCCAACTTCTTTAGCCAAGATTGGAAAGACAAGAACCAAATGACTAACATTATTGGTTATCACCTAATTTTGTTGGGTCTTGGTGCTTTCCTACTAGTCTTCAAGGCAATGTTCTTTGGCGGCGTTTATGACACCTGGGCTCCAGGTGGTGGTGATGTTCGTATTATTACTAACCCCACCTTGAACCCTGCGGTAATCCTTAGTTACTTAACTGCTGCTCCCTTCGGTGGCGAAGGCTGGATCATCGGCGTTAATAACATGGAAGACATCATCGGTGGTCATATCTACATCGGATTTATCTGTATTTCTGGTGGAATCTGGCACATCTTAACCAAGCCTTTTGCTTGGGCTCGCCGCGCATTGATTTGGAATGGTGAAGCATATCTTGCTTACAGCATTGGTGCTGTATCTTTAATGTCCTTCATCGCTTCCACTTACATCTGGTTCAACAACACTGCTTATCCCAGTGAATTTTATGGACCTACAAATGCTGAAGCTTCTCAAGCACAAGCATTTACTTTCCTAGCTCGTGACCAACAAATGGGTGCGAACATTGGTTCTTCTCAAGGTCCTACTGGTCTAGGTAAGTACTTGATGCGTTCTCCTACTGGGGAAATCATTCTCGGTGGAGAAACTATGCGTTTTTGGGATTTCCGTGGTCCTTGGTTAGAGCCCATGCGTGGTCCTAACGGCATTGACCTCGACAAAGTTAGAAATGATATTCAGCCTTGGCAATTACGTCGTGCGGCTGAGTACATGACTCATGCACCTAATGCTTCCATCAACTCTGTTGGCGGTATTATTACTGAGTCCAACGCCTTTAACTTCGTTAACATTCGTCAATGGTTGGCTTCCTTCCAGTTTGTAATGGCGTTCTTCTTCCTAGTAGGTCACTTATGGCATGCGGGTAGAGCAAGAGCTGCTGCTGGCGGATTTGAAAAAGGTATTGAGCGTGAAACTGAACCAGCACTAGCAATGCCTGATTTGGACTAAGCTACTAATTTAGTTAGTTTAGACTGAATTAATCATTTAGCTATCTGAGTTAAGCTCCTGTTATTTAGCAGGAGCTTAATTTTTATTTTTCTTAATAAGCTATTGCTCTAAATATCGTAAGATTCACAAACAAATGTTTTAAAGGCTCATAGCTTAAAGTCAAAAACCAGTTGACCAACAACATCGCAATCTCTCAAGCAGTCTCTTAATTTGTCACGATTGGCTAATAGCCATTAGGTGGCTGATTACAAATTTAATTCGATTTTGACCTCCATAATTAACTTCGCTATGGCTAAATTATGGGCTTGACATGATATGAGTCCTATATTCACTGTTATTATAGTTCCTAAATATTCAGCTATTGGCTGAGAGGAATCGTTATCCAAAGCTAATCGAAATACTTTCGGCAGGTATTCTTGGTATTCATCTCTTGCCAAAACACCATCCGCAATGCCAATAGGGTCCCATTTATAATATAAGATCTCATCAATTCTTTTGTAGAATTCCATCTGCTTTGCTGGTAGCTTTTGATCCATTCTTATTCAAAGTTGAGTGATTTTGGAATCGTAATTAAGTGATCGCTATTTGATGCCCAATCATGAGCAAACTGAAGAAGGCAGTCAGATAGTAAATCAAGCAAAATATTTTAAAATCTTCTATTTCGCTAAAATTTAATATTATTTACTTAGCTAAGAACTAAATACTAATTACTAACAAATAATAGCTAATAACTTTTCAACAAAGCCAATTTACAATAAGGGTATAAAATGCCAGATTTAGCCAAAATTGCCATTCAGCTAGAGAGTCCTAATTCAAAAGATCGTCTATTAGCGTTAACTAAGTTGAGAGAAGTTGCGCCAGAAGACGCTGTTCCCCTAATTAAGAAGGTTTTAGATGATGAAATTCTTCCAGTGAGGTCAATGGCAGTTTTTGCCTTGGGAATCAAGCAGACTTCCGAATGTTTCCCGATCTTAATTAAGCTACTAGAAACTGACCCTGACTATGGCATTCGCGCTGATGCAGCAGGGGCTTTAGGGTATCTTAATGATATTCGAGCTTTTGAACATTTGGTTAGGGCGTTTTATGAAGATACCAATTGGCTGGTAAGATTTAGCGCGGCGGTTTCCTTGGGGAATTTGCAGGATATTAGAGCTAAAGAATTACTGATGGAGGCTTTAGATAGCGATGAAGTGATTCTCCAGCAAGCGGCGATCGCCGCTTTAGGAGAAATTAAAGCTACCGAAGCTGTGGATAAGATCCTTAATTTTGCTGATTCTACTGATTGGTTAATTCGTCAAAGACTTGCGGAAGCTTTGGGAAATTTGGACACAGAGAAAAGCATTTCCGCCCTCAAGTTTTTAGCTAAAGATACTCATCCTCAAGTAAAAGAGGCGGCTCAGATATCTCTACAGCGATTGGAAAGCCAATAATTTCTCATCTGAATTAAGTATTGGTAAAGAACGGTTGCTGTTGATTGCAGGAGTCAAAATTTTATGTTCTACTAAGATAGTACGCTGTAATCCACCTAGGCGATCGCCGAGCAACGAGACATTTGCCATGAAATATTTATTAAGAACCTGCTGGTCTACTTTTAGTCTTTGTTTGCTTGCTTCATCGGCAAACGCACAGGTTACCCCTGATGGCAGCTTATCTACGGTAGTTAATCAGCAGGGCAATATAGCTGAGATTACTGGAGGAGAGCAGGCGGGAGGGAATCTATTTCATAGCTTTCAGGAATTTTCGGTGCCTAATGGCGGTGAGGCATTTTTTAACAACGCCATAGAAATTGACAATATTCTCTCTAGAGTTACGGGAGGAAATATCTCGCAAATCGATGGTTTAATTCGAGCTAACGGTAACGCTAATTTGTTTTTGGTCAATCCTGCGGGAATCCTGTTTGGGGAAAATGCCAGACTGGACATCGGCGGCTCTTTTTTTGGCAGCACCGCCACAGGAATTGAGTTTGGAGACGGGACGGAATTTATTACCAATAGTACTGCGACTCCGATATTAACGATTAATGCTCCCATTGGGTTAAATTTGCGGGACACTTCAGGAAATATTGCCAGTAGCGGAGTTTTAGAGAGCGATCGCAGTTTAACTCTTGCGGCAGATAATTTAGAGTTGCAAGGGCAGTTAATTGCTGGGGAAGATATTTCACTGGAAGCTTTGGATACTATTACAGCTACAGATTTAGCTGATCAGCCTTTCCTTGCTAATGCTTCAGGAGATTTGACTTTACAGGGTGACACAGTTAATCTATCAGTTTTCAATAATCCTAATAGTGGTTTATTTGCCACAGGGGATTTAACCCTCATCAGCGATCGCCCAGTGAATGGTGATGCTCTTTTTGTCAGCGGGAGCAATTTTCGCCTGGAACGGTTTGATGGCACTCCAGGGGATTTAGTAAGTTTTGTCGATACGGCAATTCTGGCTCAGGGTGATGTCAGCCTGGCAAACTATACGGGGGCATCTCTCCAGATTCTCTCAGGAGGCAACGTTACTTTTGCTGGAAATATTAATCTTATTGGGGCTGATACTAGCAATAATCCTCGCCAAGAAACTATAACTCTCTCTGATGGTACCTTGCTAGCTCTTAATAGCGCTGCGGAACCAACCCTCGATATTCGCGCAGGAACAATAGTTGATACTTTTATAACGGCGGAATCTCCTGCTGAGTCTGGAGGCAAGATTCAGATTGACGGTATGGTTAATAACCCTGGGGGACAGGTGTTCTTAACCAATCAAGATTTACCTAATATGGATTTTGCCGCGGCAAATATTACAGTAACCGCCATTAATACTAGTAACTCCTTGGGAAATGGCGGGGATGTAACCCTCGATTCCCGTAACGATATTAACCTGCCCCAGGGAATTAATACTTCTGCTATTACTAACGCTCAATTAATCACCGAGGCTAATCTGGCAATATCTCCCCAGATAACTATTACTGCGGGTGATGCAGGGGCGATCGCTCTATTGGCAGCAGAAAATATCTTCCTCGGAGATCTTCAGGCATTGTCGGAAGTCAATCTTACCCTCGATACGGCAATTGATACCATTGAAGAAGCTAACAATATTTTTGCCATTCCCCAAGCCAACGTCACCGCAGGTTTAGGGGGGAATATTACTCTTTTAGCAGGTAACGATCTTAATTTGGGAAATGTTGACAGCAGTTCGGCGATCGCCATTAATAGTAACTCCAGCTCTCTAGATAATTTTTCCATCGTTGCCGCTTTACTGGAGCTAAATATAGGAAATGGTGGGGAGATTGAGCTTGAAGCAGGAGATAATCTAGAAGTTGGGAATATCAGCTCTCAGGTGGCAGTGAGCGACTTTCTCTCTAGTAATGGGTCAACCACGCCCAATATCAACCTATCAGTATCACAAATTGCTTTAACTATCTCTGAAGCCAACATCGGCTCAGGAGGCGAGATTTTCTTAGAGGCGGGAGAAGCAATTAACGCGGCTAGCATTGATTCTTCGGTTTCCCTAACCAACATTGCCAACAATACCGCTACTATTTCGGCTAACCAGCCCTTCGTAGCAACCCCAGAAAACCCTTCTCAGGTAGTTTCACAAATTTTTCTAACTTATGACAACATCACCATCGGACAGGGAGGAGACATAACCCTCAATAGCGACTCGGCTCAGATAGACACCATTAATTCTTCACTGATAGTAACTTCAGAAAATACAGTATTTGCCGAAGCTACTGCCGATAGTGATGCCGTGGCAGTTGCCAATGCTCTGAGTAATAATACCCTCAATATAGCGGGCGATCGCCCTGGAGATATTACCTTCAACGTTCCTCAAGGAGTCAGCTTCACTAGCCTGAGTAATTTAGCGGTTAATAATGATGCTATCAATAGCTTAGATACCGCAGTCTTTTCCAATAGTGCCAATGCAATCGCCGATGCTGACGCTAGCGGTAGTAATATCGTTAATTTTACCTTTCAGGCAGACTCATCAATATTAGCGTTTAATTTCACCGTTCCCGATGTTGATTTTTCCATTGATTCTGTTGACACTCTGCCCAGTGACTTCCTGCAACCCATAACCTTCGATAGCTGCCCTATTAATGGCTCACAGGTGAATCTCGCCTCTCAGCCAGTCGAAACCGCCCAAGGAACAATTGTTCCCGCTAGAGGAATTGTGGTTACCGATGGACAAATCAGGCTGACTGCTAAAGCTAATCCTAATAGTGTTAGCCGCCAGTCCTTAACTTTTGTCGGCTGTGAATAACTGCGATCGCAAAACACCATAGTCGAATATTTTGTTTAGTGATTAGCATGATGGAAATACCCGAACCGTGGGTTTTGAGTCTTGACCGAACCGAATGGCAGTTTGGAAGTAAAGTGTTCAATATCTTAATCCTTGACAAAAACCTTATTGCCCAGATTTATCACAACTTTAGTGTTGACGGCAAATGGTTAGCATCTGCGGGTAGGGATAGCACGATTAAATTTTGGCAGATGCCACCAGCCGTATTAATTAAAATTAAATTACTTAAGTTTTCCTGAACGTAAAATACTGACAATTAACCATAATCCCAGAAGACTTGCCGCAGCAAACAAGACATTACTCAAGAGTGACACCTGAGCTGTTGCTGACCCTGTAGAAATGATGGCTGCTCCCATGATTAGGGAACCCACCAAAATACTAAAGGAAAGTCGATTTGCCGAGTCTTCAAGGCTCAGTGCCAAAATATCTAGTCGCGGTAGATCGATGTTCCACTTTAAGGTTTCCGTGGTGATGCGATCCAAAAGCAACTCAACTAGCCGTGGCGATCGCAGGGAAAGACTTTTAAGGTCTAAGCCAATCCTGAGTAGGGTTTCCGCTGGGCGATCGCCTAATAGCTGACGACGAATTAATTCCTCCATCAGGGGTCTAATCTGGTCTAGCAGATTAAGCTGGGGATAGAAGCTGCGAGCTACCCCCTCCAGATTTGCCAGGGTTTTGGCATATAAACCCATATTGCTGGGTAAGATAATTTTGTTGTTGCGGGAGACCTGTAATACCTCGTAAATTACCTCGCTAAAGTTGATTTGAGAAATGCTGCGATTATAGTATTTGCGCAGCATGACATTGTACTCATTGGTAAGACGATTTAAATTAACCTGTTGACTCCCACTGCTGGCTAGCTTTAGAGTCAGCTGGCTACAGCGCTCCGCATCCAGTTCAACAATGGCTAACAACATTTCTGTCAATAATTGTTGGGTACGAGGATCAAGGCGACCCACCATCCCACAGTCGAGGATCGCAATGCGTCCATCCTCAAGGTAAAAAATATTTCCTGGGTGGGGGTCAGCATGAAAAAAGCCGTCAATATAAACCTGTTTAAAAAAGGCGCGAAACAGCAGGGTCGTAATATTGCTGCGCTGAGTAGCTTCGTCCTGGTTGGCTCTAACTTGAGGAAGGGTCGCTCGGAGAATCGGTACTCCATTTAACCATTCAATGGTCAACAGCTTGCTGGTGGTTAGCTGATGATAGACCTGGGGAATTACTAGCTGCTGAGACTCAAACCACTGACTATCTGACAGATTTTGACGTAGCTGCTCAGTGTATTCAGCTTCCGTGCTGAAATCTAGTTCGGCTAAGATCGCGTTACAAAATTCTTCCGCTAAACCAACCATGTCAAAATTTTTGCCAAACTCAGTCAGAGAAACTAGTTCGGCAAGACGTTTAATCAAGGAGATATCTTGAGCTACCACCGCATCAATCCCTGGTCGCTGTACCTTAAGAGCTACCTGCTGACCGTCAGCCAGTACAGCCCGATAAACTTGACCAATGGAGCCTGCGGCGATCGCCTGGGAGTCAATCTCCTTAAATACCGCGGTGAAGGACTGCCCCAACTCTTCCTCGATCAGAGTTTTAACTCGCTCCCAAGGCACCGCAGGAACGTTAGTCTGAAGATCCGTCAGGGTTTCGACATAGCGACCTGGTAGGAGATCGGGGCGAGTAGACAATAGCTGCCCTAGCTTGACATAGACTGGACCAAGCTCGATCAGAATGTTGCGTAAAACTTCAGGGGAGGGCAGTCGGGGTTCATCGGATTTATTGCCCATTAACAATCCCCGCGCATAATCCCAACCGTTACGAAATACTACTTCAGCGATCTCTCGTTGGCGAGAAGTGTTTTTGGTTAAAGCGAACATTTAGCTCCTAGGAGTTAGCAACTTGGACTGATTATGTTTATAACTTAGCAAAGCGATCGCTTGCTTCAAGGAGAGCATCCTTAATTCCTGGCTCAAATGCGGAGTGTCCTGCATCATCAATAATCATCAATTCAGCTTCTTGCCAGGCTTGATGAAGCTCCCAGGCACTAACGGCAGGACAGACTACATCATATCGTCCCTGTACAATTACCCCTGGTAAATGGCGCATGGCATCAATATTAGCGAGTAGTTGATTCTCCTGGTTAAAAAAGCCTTGATTGACAAAATAATGACATTCAATACGGGCAAAAGCCTCGGCAAATTCTGGTCGAGCAAAACTCTGTTTACTCGCCGCCGAAGGAATCAGCCTGCTAGTGCTGGCTTCCCATACCGACCAGGCGCGTGCCGCCTCTAGTCGAGTTTGACGATCTTCACTGGTCAGGCGACGATAATATGCCCCGATTAAATCATCTCGCTCTGCGGGGGAAATCGGCTTTAGGTATTCCTGCCAAGCATCAGGATAGATATTGCTGGCTCCCTCTTGGTAAAACCAGCGAATTTCCGATGGTCTTAACAGGAAGATACCCCGAAGAATCAAGCCCTTGCAGCGCTCAGGATAATTCTGGCTATATGCCAGAGACAGGGTACTTCCCCAACTCCCCCCAAACACAACCCAGCGCTCAACCTTTAGGTGCTGGCGTAGTTTTTCAATGTCCTTGACTAACTCCCAGGTGGTATTCTCCCTCAATTCCCCATATGGAGTACTCTGACCGCAGCCCCGCTGGTCAAAAATAATAATCCGCCACTGCTTAGGGTCGAAATATTGTCGATAAGCGGGAACAATACCACCCCCTGGTCCCCCATGAAGAAAAATTACTGGATTCCCTTCAGGATTCCCTGATTCTTCGTAATGAATTGTATGCAGTGTAGAAACCTTGAGCTTACCTTGATTATAAGGTTCTATTGGCGGGTACAAATCTCTCATAAACAGTCCCCTAAGATACTGGTTTATTGTAGTTAATTTTTAATTAACGATAAAATATATTTAAAGAATATAATTTTAGTTGCCTTCGCTTACTATATGGTCTCTGTTACAGCAGTTGAAAAGAAAAAGCTTGCTAACCCTCCCCTCGATATGCGCTACTTTGGCGATCGCGTCCTGCGGCAGCCAGCCAAGAGGATTGCTAAGGTTGATGATAAGATCCGCTCTCTAATTAGAGAAATGCTGCAAACAATGTATAGTGCGGATGGCATTGGCTTGGCGGCTCCTCAGGTGGGAATCAGCAAGCAGCTAGTGGTGATTGATATTGCTTGGAATGAACCAGAAAAGCCTCCTCTGGTCTTAATTAACCCCAAAATCACTCAATTTGGCGCTACCCCCACCACCGCCGAAGAGGGTTGCTTGAGCATTCCTGGGGTTTATATGGAAGTGACGCGCCCCGATGAGGTGGAAATTTCCTACCGTAATGAGCTGGGCAAACCCTGCAAGTTAAAGACTACAGGATTGCTTTCCAGGGCAATTCAACATGAAATTGACCACCTGAATGGCGTTATGTTTGTGGATCGGGTTGACAATAGCCTGGCTCTTAATGAACAGTTAACTAAGAAAGGCTTTTCCGTAAATGCTGTTAAGCCGATAAAAAAATAAAAGGGTTGGGTTTCCTAGCTATGAGCCCTGGGCTGAAGGCTTTTTAGATCAAATACTCATAACTTATAGAAAACTAAATTTAGCAAACTAATTAGGGGAGTAAATTAATATGGTTTCAATGACGCCTAAGAGCGGAATCTGCTTGTTGATATGCTGCATTACGGCGATCGCAGGAGTAGGTTCGGTGTTTGAACTGTCTTCTGGTGAACCTGAATTAGGGACTATGATTACTGGTTTAATTCTTGCTGCTAGCATCCCTCTAACAGTTATTCTATTTTGGGTTGCGGTACAGGATACTAAAGCGAACCAAAGTTAGCTGCATTTACTCTTTGAGCTTGATTCGAGAATTAGCCAAAAAACACAAAAAAAGAAGGGTGATCAGCCCTTCTCTTTGAGGTTTATGAAAGTTAGTGAAAATTTTTCTAGCTTTTTTGAACCGTATTTAGCTATTTCTTAGGGGATAGCATCATCATCATGTTGCGCCCTTCTCTTTTAGGAAACTGCTGCACTTCGGCATACTCCTCTAAATCTTTTGCCATCCGCCGCAGCAAGCTTTCAGCTAATCTTGAGTGCTGAATCTCTCGACCACGAAAGCTAATGGTTGCCTTGACCTTATCTCCAGACTTGAGAAAGCGTTGAGCATTTCTGACGCGAACATTATAGTCATGCTCCTCGATTTTATAGCGCATCTTTACTTCCTTAACGTCAGCATTATGCTGTTTTTTCTTCGCTTCCTTCTGTTTTTTGTCCTGCTCATACTTATACTTCCCGTAGTCCATGATTTTGCAGACGGGAGGTTTAGCGGTTTCGCTGACTAAAACCAAATCTAAACCTTTTTCTTGGGCTATAGAGAGAGCTTCTTTGGGAGTAATAATCCCTAATTGCCCTCCTTCGGCATCGATAACACGGATTTCGGGAAAACGAATTCTTTCGTTAGTTTTGGTTAGATCGCGACTATTGTTACTGCGTCTTCTATCTCTCACAGGCGTATTATTTTTTTATTTTACGTTAGCAATCTTGTGCACTATTTAGCGTATTTGATGATAAAAAATTTATCATCTTCTTATTTTAGCGACCATGCTATTAATAGAGTATTAAGTTAATTTTATCTTCGACATAAGATTTGCTCCAATCCATAATCTGAAAGACTTTCAGTTCCCTTTAATCCTCTTGTAAATATTTCTAAAGTAATGAATTTGACTACAAATCAGCTTTGGCAACAGCGGATTGGCGATCAAAGAGATTGGGTGTGGCGCGGATGGCAGACTCGCTATAGTTTTTTGAGAGCCACGTTAGCCTCCGATCGCCCTCCCGTAATTTTTATTCATGGCTTTGGTGCCAGCATTGAGCATTGGCGGCATAATCTAGGGGAAATAGGGCAATATCATACTGTCTATGCCTTGGATCTATTAGGTTTTGGGGCTTCCCGTAAGGCTGATACTGAGTATAGTGCCGACCTGTGGGCAGAACAGATTCATGATTTTTGGCAGACTTTTATCGGAGTACCCGTAATTTTAGTTGGTAATTCTATAGGTTCCTTGGTTGCTTTAAATGCGGCGGCTAAATATCCCCAAATGGTTCAGGGTTTAGTAATGTTGAGTTTACCTGATGTTTCAGTCCGCGAAGACATGCTGCCCCCCCTGGTACGTCCTTTGGTGACTACCATAGAAAATTTAGTGGCTTCCCCACTGCTGATTAAAAATATTCTCAAAATAGTCAGAAGACCCAGCATAATTCGCCGCTGGGCAGGAATTGCCTATCCCAAGAAAGCGGCAGTTACCGATGAATTAGTCGCCATACTCTCCAACCCTGCCTACGATGAGGGCTCAGAACAAACTCTATTTCGTCTCTCCCGTAGCGTCAGAAAAGCAGGCTTTGCCCAATCAGTCCGTGATTTACTACCCCAGGTCAAAGTACCGATGCTGCTAATCTGGGGACTTAAAGATCGGATGATTCCCCCAAAACAGGCAAAAGCGATCGCCGCCCTCAATACCCTGGTTAAACTGATAGAACTTCCTGATGCGGGTCATTGTCCCCATGATGAATATCCTGAAGAGTTTAATGCTCTGTTATTAGACTGGCTGGAGTCATTAAGTTAGGGAGTGGTCTAGTGGTCTATGTGAAAAGGTTTTCTCTGGCAGGCGATCGCTGTATAAATGGGTAAACATTTTTATTGATTTTTAAAAGAGATTTTTGACAATATGACACATATAAAACTAGGAGTTAGGATATTACAGCCGAAAAAAGCTATCAAAAGGGGTTATTAGTGGCAGGTAGTTTCCAAGATGATTCAAGAGAACAAGAAATGATCGAGCTTTTCGAGCTCATCAAAGATGAAAATGAAGGACGTTCAGGAATTGATGCTTTTTTGGATCTAGATGGAATAAATATTCCTTTTGAGTTAAAAACAACCTCGTCAAAAAGTGGTTCTGTCACTACAGTTAGAGATTTTGGTGATGATCATATTCAAAAATGGCAAAGCAAGCATTGGCTATTTGGTTTCTATACAGATAAAGATAGCAAAGCATCCTATTATAAATATGGCTCTCCAGAACTTATGCAAGGATGGATTAAGGAAAAAGAAGAATATATAAAACCAGATTTTCAATTGGCGAAAATAGCATCTAAAAAATTAACACTGGAAGATCTCTACATAATTTCAGGAGAAAAAGAGATTTATTCTCTTGAAGATGCAAAATCGATTCAGAAGAGACAATATTCGACAAACAAATATATAGAACTACAAGATATTGGGAATGGCTATAGTAAAAATAGAATGTTGCAAATTTTACAAGATAGAGCTACGTATTTAATGAAACGAGGCAGTACGCTAAATAACCCCCATATCCCTGGAAGTTATTTTAGATAATGGGAGGAAATAACTGAAAACCATGCAAGAAAGTTACGTGAAATGGTACGAGTTTATATCAATAATCAATAATTAAAAAAATCAGACAGATTTCAAAGCTTTAGCGACATTAAGTGCAACAGCATAAGCAACAGGCGGAGAAACTGAATTTCCTATCTGTCCTAGGATTTGATATACTGCACCTGCAAACTTCCAGCTTTCAGGAAATCCTTGGATAATTCCGCAATCTTGCACAGAAAGACGGAAATGACCGAATTTTGCGGGAAACGCTGATGCCTTCTCTCTATTAGATTGAACCCCACTAGCCCAAATTTCCAAATCACCCCAAGATTTTTGACCCGCTGAACTGTTTAAAATTGATGTAGTATTTCTTTTTCCAGTAAAGGCACTTCTAATAGTTGGTGCTAGATCATCAAAATTAATATTAGGTAAACCCAAAGACTCACGGACTCCCATGGTATTAGGCTTATCATAATCAAATATGTTTAGGTTGAGAGCTTTATTCTGTTTTGATTTCCTAAAACGATCCCATGAATGAGTTGCCTCTGGCTGGGTAAAATTGATGAAGTCTTTTTTATTTCTAAAGCCAACAAAAAAAACACGCCGTCTTCTTTGGGGAACTCCGTAGTCAGCCGAGTGCATCTCAAACATTTTAATTTTGTAAGATTTCAATTCTTCCAAAATATATTTTTTTACAAAGCCTTCAAATTTTGGATTCATCAAACCTAAAACATTTTCTGCTATAAATGCTCTGGGTTTTATAATATTCACAGCACGATTGAATTCTCCCCACATATTACGATCATCTTCTTTTCCTTTCTGCTCTCCAGCAATTGAGAATGGCTGACAAGGCGGTCCTCCATGAATTACATCAATTTTTTCCCTGTAAATATTCCAATCAACATTAGTAACATTTCCATGTTGTAATCCACTAAAGACAGACCATTGTGGTCGATTTAGCTTTAGTGTTTCTCCACAAATAGGTATTAATTCGTAGGAGGCTACATGAGAGTAACCTGCATAATCACAACCTAGATCTAGTCCACCGCCACCACTGAATAAACTAAGATATCTAAGACCATTTTTTTCTTTCTTAGGCATTAGTAATTCAGGGAAAAGATTTGGATGATTTATATCATGAATTTTTTCAAGAATACCTTTCTCTGCTGCTAATTTAGCTAATCTAGAATTTTGGGATATTTTTCTATATTCGTTACGTTGAGCAGTTGTAATGTTGTATTTTTTTCTTTCAGCATTCTTGTAGATTTTAGATTTAGAGTCCATATGAATGGCATAATGACTGGTGCAAAATTTATAACTAGCTTTTCATGTTATCTCTAATCGCGCTTGCGTCCCATATTTAATAGATAGTTTTTTGTTTCATTATTGGGAATCGGAATTGCGACCGCCTGAATATTGACTGTGTTAGCATTAAGAATGAATTAGTGTACTAGCAAAAAAAAAGAATTACAGAATAATGAGCAATCAATCAGAGCAAATTATTCAAGACCCGCTTGTGAACACATCAGAAAAAGAAGTTTGGCTCTGGAAAAATCAACTTGCTCTTGACTCGTTAAAACGAGGATTGGATGAAGCTGAAGCAGGAGAAACACAACATTTAGGTTCTTTTACTGAACACGCAGATTTAGACAATGATGATTAGTATTAGACTTTCTTGTACAAAATTTTAACTGCGTGCCGTTTTCTCAGAAATGCGATCGCCTGAATCTCCACTTCAATCAAAATCACTTTCCAGAGATACTGAAGAATAGCTACCATATCATCAAAGATACAAGTAATAAGAGTATCGATATGACTACTCAACTATCATCTGCTACTAATACGGCAAATCTATATTCGCGAGATTATTATCTCTGGTTGTTACATACTGCCCAACTAATTTCTGAAGGTAAATTTGATGAGGTAGACGCAGCTAACTTGATTGAAGAAATAGAGGATATGGGCAGAAGTGAGAAACGAGCCATTAAGAGTAACTTGGTGGTTGTGTTGCTACACTTACTCAAGTATAAATATCAGCCACAGAAAAGGTCTAATAGCTGGAAATCTAGTATCAGAGAGCATCGGCGCAGATTGAGAGATGATATTCAAGCCAGTCCTAGCTTAAAGCGATATTTTGAAGAAGTTTTTGACGAATGTTACCAAGATGGGAGGGAACAAGCTGCTGATGAAACGGAATTCCCCTTAAATACTTTTCCTGACTTGTCGCCTTTTACCCCAGCAGAAATTCTTAACCCTGACTATTTACCCCAAGACTAGCTGTGGTTAATGAGTCTTGAGCGCTTTTTAAACTTCAATAATCTCTAATCTCTTACCCTTCGGTAATGGGTGAAAAACCTTGACTGGGGAATGGGAAATAGAGACTAGGAAGAAGATAGCTTCGTAGCCAATTAATTCCTAATCCCTAATCCCTAATCCCTATGATATTTTTAATACTTCAAGTAGCCTGTAGCTTTTTAAGCCAGTACAAAATCAACTTCATCAGCACCGTTAGTTTCTCCTTGTCCGCTAACTAGCTTTTCGCCGTTAACATCGATCGCAAAATCAGTATCGTCCAAATTAATATTGTAGTCAGTTGTGTCTGAGGTATAGCCAACGCTAGCTACCATTTTTCGACCAGCATCGGTATACTTAAAAGCCATCATTTGATTCTTGTCTTTCTCGTTATCCCTTGACCAGATAACCATGTACTGCTCGTCCTGATATTCAAAAACCTTGGGGGAACGAGTGGGAACATATCTGCCAGGATTACCGAAGCTGCGATCCAGAAAATCTTGAACTGAACTGGGTTCTACAGTTGCATATGCCACGTCATCAGCCGCTACAGCCTCGGCATCTCCTGCGGTTTCCTCCACTACTTCTTCCTGATTACGGTTGCGGAGATAGTCCACTGCCTTTTTGGTACCAATAGCGCCAACTGCTGCTACTCCAGCCCCAAGCAAAATATTGCGTAGCTTGCTCATCAATTTCCTCCATCTTTAAAGATTGCTTCTTTTAGTTAAACTACAGATCTGGAGGCTGATCGCTAGATTTGACTATTTTTTAAGAGTTTTGCTTTTTCTGGGTATTTCTCGCGAGATTAGAACAATCAAGTCTACTTTTTAGAGTAATCAAAATCCGCATTTTTATTGACTTCTAGGTTTGCTTGTGTGTAAAATAATACATAAGAATAATTAATCATTAATTACATTTTTTAATTAAAAATTAAGAATTTTTAACTAATTTAAGTGTAATTATCCCTTGCATAACATAACTATTAATTGACAGGAGAAGTTACAACCATGGGAGACAAAGATTTTTTCTTAAGTCCTGATGATTCGATGACGATGGGCGATGTTGACTACATGAGAAAGTCCGTCAGAATCAAGCATAAATTTCCTAAAACAGCCAGTAATAAAGGCGGTTTTTCTGAGGAATCGGAGGTTTCTGCGCAATCAAATCGGAAGAACGCTTTTGAGAAGAGTAGCCAGAAATCCAATCAAAATACTAACGCCTCTTTCAACCCTACTCCTACCACGCCAACTCAGTTTGAGCAGCCCGCTCAATCTAATTTTAAAGCGGCTCAGCCTGAACCAGCTCCCGAAGAGCGTCGTCAAGCAGACAATAACTTGGATATGTTCCGCAACATGGCTAAAAAGATGCGTGGCGGAAGATAGTTCTTGCCTGAGCTAAGGCTAAGTTATGACCAAAATAAAATATTAAATTCAAATAACTTAACTTAAACAATTGAGTGCTAGAGGTGAGCTACAAGCAGCTTGCCTCTATTTTTATGCTTACATCAGTTGAACTGTATCTCATACCAAATCCGATTACCAAAATACACTTAATTAAATGCAAACCTGAAAAATCTGAAACCCCGTTACCCGTTACCCGTTACCCCTGCATAGTCAATAAGTGTTCTATCTAAACAGGATTTAGTATGAGATATTTAGTATTGGCAAAAACAGTAAAATAAAATTTGCATAATAGAGTCTGTTAAATAGAGGAGTATAAAATTCATGACCAATACGCAAATTAGAAAAGCGGATCATCTGCGTATTTGTCTGGAAGACGACGTACAGTTTCGTAATTTGACCAGTGGTTTTGAGCGGTATCGTTTCCAGCACTCCTGTCTGCCAGAAGTCGACTTTGATGAGATTGACTTGACTACTTCTTTCCTCGGAAAGACATTGCGTGCTCCCTTATTGATTTCTTCCATGACGGGAGGAACAGAACAGGCGAAGTTAATCAACTATCGTCTGGCTTTAGCCGCACAAAACCATGGCTTGGCGATGGGAGTTGGTTCTCAAAGAATTGCCGTGGAAAAACCTGATTTAGCCCATACTTTTGCCGTGCGATCGCAGGCTCCCGATGCTATGCTGTTTGCTAATTTGGGGGCGGTTCAGCTTAACTACACCTATGGTTTGGAGCAGTGTTTACGGGTAGTGGATATCTTAGAGGCAGATGCTTTAATCCTACATCTCAATCCTTTACAAGAATGTATTCAGCCCCATGGTGATACTAAGTTTAAGGGTTTACTCGTCAAAATTGAGCAGCTATGTCGGCAAATAGAGGTTCCAGTAATTGCCAAAGAGGTGGGCAACGGCATCTCTGCCAAAATGGCGAGTAAATTGATTGATGCTGGGGTAGACGTGATTGATGTTGCGGGGGCGGGGGGCACCTCCTGGGCAAAAGTTGAGAGTGAACGAGCTGAAACTAATCTTCAACGACGCCTGGGCAGAACTTTCGCCGACTGGGGTATCGCTACCGCCGACTGTATAGTACAGATTAGACAGCAATATCCTGAGCTACCCTTAATTGCTTCAGGGGGGTTGCGTAATGGTTTGGATGGGGCAAAGGCGATCGCTTTGGGGGCAGATTTGGCGGGGTTAGCTTTCCCATTCTTACAGGCAGCCTCGGAGTCGGAGGAGGCTCTAGATGAGCTGATTGAGCTGCTGATTGCTGAACTTAAAACGGTTCTATTTTGTACGGGCAATGCTAATTTGTCTGATTTGAAGCGATCGCTATCTTTGATAAAAGTTAATTAAATTGAAAAAGTTATTTTAGCGATTAAGGAGTAATTTCAACTGTGGTTCCGACTCGAACGGCTGTATAAATTTCATCAACATCTTGATTCTTGAGGGATACACAACCCAAAGTCCAATTAGAATTATTATCGATCAAATAGTTGCGATTATTAGGTACTCCATGGATGCCAATTTCACCACCAATTCTACTAAACGAACTAATCTGCCCTGCTTGTTTTGCTGCTAGATGTTTACGCCAAGATTCTTCATTAGGATAATCTATCCAAATAAACTTCGACCAGCTAGCATGAGGATATAAATCTCTAATTTTAAATATTCCTTCTGGTGTCTTAGAATCACCTTCTTTTAACTTATCTTCTACAGGATTGCCACCTAATACAATTGGATAAGATTTAATTGCTGTTCCTCGATAGTAAAGGGTCAATTTATATTGAGATTTTTCTACCTTAATTGCAGTTTGCGAGGTATCTAGTGGCTCGTTGAGTATCTCGGAAAGAGAGCGATTATAGTCTAGTAAATCGTCTCTAGCTACTGGTAGACTGTCGGATTTAATAGCTTCCTTTTTAGTAAATAAATATTTAAATGATGGCAGATAACCGGCTCTATTTAATCCCCAGTATATAATGGGAATAAGAATTATGAATAAGGCGACCGTAAGTTTATCTTTTGCTCCCCAATTCAGTTTCATACTAGCGTGTACAATTCAATTTTTTGTATTTTATAAAAATCTATTATTTTCTTGATAATTTCTGAAATTAAATATAATAAATTAGACAAGATAATCTCTAGTAATTATTAAGTTTTCAAGGAAGAAACTTAATGCTAATAAAATTTTTCAATTATTAATTTGAGAAAATAAAGTTATTGACTAATTTAATGCTATAGACAATAGCTATCAAAGGTGGTTTAAGATCATGTAAATTTCAGACTGCGATCGCTTAAATCTGAAAAACAAGTGTCTCAGCATAAATGTACGATTAATTATACATTACCAATATTTCTCTTATACTAAATCCAATTACCAAAATACATTTACTAAATGCAAACCTGAAAAACCTCAACCTTCTTTAACTTTTCCCCTTGCATAATCAATAAGTGTTCTATCTAAACAGGATTAAGTATTACCTTTTATTTTTCTTCATTATTGAATTTTCCTGCACGGCTATACATGCAGGATAAGTTGTATGCGATGTCGCGATCGCAACACTAATGAGAAAGTTAGCTACAAATACCTGGAAAGATAAGTGTTAATCTTTCCTAATTGGCGTTAGAGCCGATTCTTAATGATTTGAAATATCTGAGCAATCTGCTGTTTGTTGAAGGTTTTAAGTAATGCCACAGCCGCCCCCTGAGGATCTCTGGGGATAGTAACTGTGCCCCCTGAAGTACTGCTTGCAGTAGTGCCAGCAGTAACTGCTAATTGTTGAAGATTTCGACTAGGAACTAGTTGATCGACTTGTCCGTTGTGTAGATAATCCCCAGCCTGCTTGATCTCCTTTATTACTACCTGAGCCACGCTGCTGTAGGGATATTTCTTATTGGTAATTGCCTTCTGGGTTGTGGTGATTAACTTTTGCCAGTTTTCTTCATTAGGAGCGATTGCAGACAAATTATTACAGGCTAAATGAAGTTTTTGGCGACTTTCAGGGCTATCTGACTGTTTGAAGATTTGCAACATCTGTTTCAAGATATTGGTCACCTGCTGACTAATACCTGGCTGTTCAGAACCTCCCCCAGACATTAGCTGCTGAAGATACTGATCTAAAACCGCAAAATTAGACTCTGCCTGCTGTAGAATTTCGACAGCGTCACTGTCGCTAAAATCAGCGGAATTCTCCAGACGTTCAATTAAATCCTGAAGATGATCGTATCCATTAAGAAACAAGGTTTCTAGTTTTTGATCAACATCAACTGGATGATCTTTAAGAATTTTAAAAGAGTCTTCGAGACGATGAGCAGTCTTCTGAATACTGGTGTAGCCTAACATCGCAGCACCACCTTTTACAGAGTGAGCAGCTCGAAACATTTCATTAACAGTTTCAGTATCCTGTACAGAGGCAGCTAGTTGTAAAATCCCCTGCTCTAAAGTTTGCAAATGTTCTTTTGCTTCTTCAATAAAATATCCGAGAATCCTCTGCTGATTAGCTGTATCCAAAGCCTATATCCCCC
>JBCBIE010000057.1:0-35932 GCA_038524995.1 Cyanobacteria bacterium J06621_8 | reverse complement strand
GGTTTATATAATTGCGGAATCGATTTAACGATCGCTTGATTCATGCAAGAGGTCTTTTATAAAAAGGACAATCAGAAGGAGATAGCACTTATCCTAAACCTATTTGATTACAATAATATTTTAGTATGGCGATGCTCCAAAATCCCAATCTCCCTTAATATCTAGTTAGTTAAAGAGTGACTTTTAAAAATTAGCAAAGGTACTGAAATACCAGTTAAGTAGAGCATCACCCCAAAACAGGCTGAGAACTCCTCCTAAAGCCAAAAAAGGACCAAAGGGCATCGGCTGTTTTCTGCTGATAATCCCTAATGCGATCGCACTACCGCCGACAATAGACCCAATACCGCAGGCGATAAAGCCAGAAAGCAGCACGTTTTTCCAGCCAATCCAAGCCCCAATAGTCGCCATCAGCTTACCATCAGCATCCCCCATTGCCTGCTGTCCCATCAACATCAGTCCCAATAAAGCAATAATTTCCAATAGCCAAATACCAACCACAGCGCCACTAATCCCAAACATTAGCTGATTAGCTACTCCCTCACCTTGAGCAAGATGCCAACCTAAAATACCCTGGAAGAGTAAACCTGCTACTAAACCTGACTTAGTTAAAGCTGAAGGTAGGGTCATGGTGTCGAAATCAATCATCGATAGGGATAGCAGCCAGGATAACAGCGCACAGTAGCCCAAAGTCTCGATGCTATAGCCAAAACGCCAGAACACCAGCATAAATAGTAATCCTGTCACAGCTTCAATTATGGGATAGCGGCTGGAAATTTTCGCTTTACACCAGCGACAGCAGCCCCGCAACCAAAGCCAACCAAAAATCGGTACGTTTTCAGTCACTCCCAGCTTGTGTCCGCATTGAGGACATCTTGACGGAGGATAAATTAAAGATATTTTCGCAGGAATTCGATAGATTACTACGTTAAGAAAACTACCAATGCAGGCTCCAAAAATAAAAGCCGTTAACAACCCCATTGCTGTAGCCAAGCTATCCATAGTTCAATTGGGAATTTAATTAATTAGATTAATAGTTATCAATAATTAGCAATTCTGGAAAATCACTAAGATAAGTTAAACGGTCATTCTGGGTTAAAAGTCTTACCTTCAGGGCAGTCCTTGCTCTTAGTTTTTAGTCTTTAGTGGTAGATTTACCAATACTAACTACCAACCACTAACTACTAACCAGAATTTTTATCGTTTACGACGAATAGTGTCAATTATTACTTATTACTTATTACTTATTACTTAACTAATAAGCTTCTGCCTCAATTTGCTTGAGGGGAATAAAACATTCTCTAGGTAAAAGAATTGGTTTGGGACTAAACGCTAACTGTCCTCGAAAATTATCTCGATTGATTACTATTCCCACTGGCTTATTTTCAGTCGCAACGTTTATATTGCAATAATTACGATATATATTTCTCGCCGCTTTAATTAAGGAAGGATCGAAAAACATCATATTTGAAGCTGGGGTTTTAATTGAAATTTGCTGGTGCGTAGATGGTTTTGAATTCATGGAGTGATCCCTGAAAAAACAACTCCAAATCTAACCTAATTTTCTCCAGAACGAAGAGGGAAATAGTTAATTTTTATTACAAAACCTGGCAATTACCAGTCTGTCAGCAGTAAGGACTCATTAATGCAATTGTACTTCTTAAATTTGATATGGATCAAAAGCTCAATCATACTAAATCCTGTTTAGATAGAACACTTATTGACTATGCAGGGGTAAAGGTTAACGGGTAACGGGTAGCGGGATTTCAGGTTTGCATTTAATAAGTGTATTTTGGTAATCGGATTTAGTATCAGTAGTCAGAAGTTTCATATATTTACAGCAAAAAGCCAAAGAGCGATCGCCCTTTGGCAAAACTTAATCAAGTGTTATCAGGTGATTATTGAGCTAATGGAATGACTCACTCGATTAACCAGCAAGTCCTGAAGGCAAGATTTTAAAAATAATCGAATTAATTACGCTTAATGCAAATGCGCCAATGATAGGCGACAGAAACTTATTGCGTAATCTAAATCCTTGAACTAATAAAGCGGCGAGTCCGAAAATAATCACGTTGATGACTAGGGAAGCGAAGCCAAAAGTCACAAAATTTAGTAGCCCGAAAAGAGACAGCACGGGGTGCAACACTGCATTGAGAATGCCAAAGACAATCGCGGCAATAAATCCTTTCTTAATGCTATCAATTTCAATGCCAAGGGGCAGTTTAGAAATAATCAGTAAACTAACGGTAGTTACTACTAAGGAAACGAGTATAGCGACAATATTCATAAAAGAGAATCCTATAATTTGAATTTTCTGTAGAATACAGCGAAAATTCCCATCTCCTATTTTTTGCAAGATAAATTTTATCTTTATATTAATTTCTGTATCTTAAATATACTCCAATCCATCTTTTTTTTAGCAGATTTTGCTCTAAAATCAACTAAATCTGAAAATATGTTGCTGATGTGAAGCGAGAAACCGAGAATGAAAATCCTTGTCATGGGAGAGCAAAGAGGATATCAAGATAAATCTGTTTTTAAGATTATCGCGATCGCCAACGGGTCGATCTATTCATTGTTTTCTATAAATATTTCATAAGTCAAATTAGAGCCTGTGATTGAAGGGTTGTATAGGTATCCTTCTTTAGTCCAATGTTCGAGATGTAGATTCACACCAAGAGTATTATCATAGTCATCGTAGCCTGATATTTCTGAAACCAACCACCGAAAATCTTTAGCAGAATCGACCTGTACTAATTTGAGTCCTACGGGAAACTCTGTCCCAGCATCTTCAATAGAAAAAACATAATAACCATATTTTTCTATCGCTTCATAACTCCGTCTAGTTATGCAATAAGATGCTGCTGAATATGCGCGTTCTGGAGGATAAATATGATCAGTATGTATTTTAAAAACATATCTCTTATAAACACCAAGTTTCTTATTAGGGTTTGAATTCCAAACTTTAGATACCTTTAAAATTATCTCATGATAATCTTCATTTTCAATTGGCTTGATGGCAATTACTTGTCCTTGCAGTGCTAAGGATGATCCCCATAATCTTTCTCCAGGAAATGGAGCAGGACTATAGCTACAAGCCTGTGCTGTCTTTATACTGAGATTGAAAAATAAAAAGCTAGTAATTAAAAAGAATTTTTTCAACATAGAGAATACTAATCAAATAAAAATAAACATTATTTCTATAATAAACAATTGTCTTGATCGAATAGATGATAAAAATAGTTTGGGGCAGAAATATTTTTCGGCAAATCATGTCTCTAGTTTAAGATAAAAAGCAGAGTTTTTTTCTTGAATTTGTTTAGCCTAATAGTTTCTGTTAATACCATCATTATCTTAGATTATGTTGATCAGTAATAATAACGAAGCTTTTATCTATATTTAACCTGATTTCCAAAGATCTCTGAGCCAGTCTTGTTTATTTTTATTGGGGTATAGTTCAGTTACAAAGTTCGCGATTTCTGTTATGAGCCACCTTCTTTCTGCTTTGGTTAACCAAATGCCAAATTGATGCTCTTTTGTTCCTTCATAGATTACGCAATATTCTGGAGATGGGAACAAAGAGTTATGTTTGATATTTTTTTGGTTTAGGGTAATTGCTTGGATGTTAGGTGTTACTCCCAATTGACGATAACTTATTCCCACACACTGCCAAAGTATCTGATATTTTTCTGGATCGATGCGGAGGTAGATCTGACCAAAGAAAATAAATAGAAGGCTAAAGCTACGAGTAACTACAATACTAATCGATAGTAATAATACTCCCCAAATAGAGGCTGTGAAAATCACCAGCCAAAAGAGATTGCCATTTGAGTTAAATAAGATAAAAGATAACAAGTTTATGGCAAATGATAAAAATGGAAAGGCAATGACTAATGAGAGCATAAGCTCTAAAGCAGCCTTTATCGCAATTTTGCCCAATCTTTTCTGGGGAGGAACTTTGATCAGCAATTTATCTGCTTGCTTATTAATCTGAATTGAACTGCCAGCTAAAGGTTTAATAAT
The DNA here is from genome assembly GCA_038524995.1 of Cyanobacteria bacterium J06621_8. Lineage (GTDB taxonomy): Bacteria > Cyanobacteriota > Cyanobacteriia > Cyanobacteriales > Xenococcaceae > Waterburya. Next base: position 31,912 of record JBCBIE010000057.1, on the reverse strand, counting down.
TGCTGGTGTATATCGCTGATTTAACTTGCTTAATGCTTCATTAGTTGAACTAAAGCGATCTTCCAATGCAGGTTCCAAAATAGTATCTAGCCAATCAGCAAACTGAGGCTCAATTTTAAGATAAGAACGAAAGTTAATTTTCATTCTTGTTAGGGGTAATTCCGCAGGCGATCGCCTGGTCAATAAATACAGTAGGGTACAGCCCAAACTATAGAGATCAGAAGCAAAGCTAGCGTGTCCTCGCAACTGTTCGGGAGACATATAGTCGATAGTACCGACGAAAGTTGCACCACGAGTCAGGGTGTTGCGATAGACATCCTGTACTGCACCAAGATCGACTAAGTAGATTTCCCCTGCATCGGTACGAATTATATTGTGGGGCTTGATATCCCGATGAATTACTGGTGGTTGGAAGCCATGGAGATAGGTGAGGATTTCTAAAACCTGTTGGGCGATATTTTTAACCTCTGCTTCCTGAAAATACCAGCCTTGCTCAACTAGATCCCCCAAAGATTTACCTGGAACCAATTCTTGTACCAGCATAAACTGGCGATCGCTCTTGGTATCAACGGAGAAATAGTCAAGGTACTTCGGAATTCGCGGATGATCCAGATTTTTCAACACCTTAACTTCCCGCTCAAACAGCTCCACTAATTTCCAATCACTAGTTTGCTGGAGAGAGAGCACCTTGATGGCGACGGATAACTCTGGCTGGGTTAAATCCACTGCTTCATAGGTAACAGCAGTGCCCCCCTGTCCTAAAACCCCCTCGATACGATAGCAGTTTTGAATTACTTCCCCTGGTTGATATAGAACTTCCATAAGCCCGATGAAAAATAACAATATCTTTAGTGTTCCTCTATCGGCTCAAAAATCTTACTGCGGCTAGATATCTTAAAAGATTAATCTTATTATTTTAAATTTGATATTACCGATGATTTTACGTAATATTTAAAATCATCTCAGGGTTTTATAAGGATCTATTTCTCTAACAAAATTGCGAATTTCCTGAACTAGCCATCTCCTTTCAGGTAAAGATAAATGTTCGCCAAATTTATAACTTTGGACACCTGATTCAATAGAGCAATATTCTCCTACAACATTGCCACTCTTATGATTTATATTCTGCCCTATGGTGACCCTAGTAATATTTCGAGTGGAGCCTTTTTGGGTTTTCTGAAAAACTTTATAGTCATGATGAATTACAAACTTATCTCGCTGAATATCAATTTTAATTTTAATAATTAAAGGATAAATGATTGGACTACCAAGGATTACAGTCAATAACACTGTATTAAAGAACCAGATAAGACCAAAATATTCAAAATCCTCTGCATTTCTATTAAAGAAGATTAATGCAGTTGATCCTGACATAGCTAATAGATAATTTAAACATAGTTTTTTATCCATATATTTATTAGGTGGAATAATAAAGCTTAAACTTGTACTGTTTTGGCAAACTATAATATTGCTTCCTGCGGGAGGCTTGATGTTCGCAATAATTTTGCTATTTAGTTTTGCTAATGCTTCATTAGTTGAACTAAAGCGATCTTCCAATGCAGGCTCCAAAATAGTATCGAGCCAATCAGCAAACTGAGGCTCAATTTTAAGATAAGAACGAAAGTTAATTTTCATTCTTGTTAGGGGTAATTCCGCAGGCGATCGCCTGGTCAATAAATACAGTAGGGTACAGCCCAAACTATAGAGATCAGAAGCAAAGCTAGCGTGTCCTCGCAACTGTTCGGGAGACATATAGTCGATAGTACCGACGAAAGTTGCACCACGAGTCAGGGTGTTGCGATAGACATCCTGTACTGCACCAAGATCGACTAAGTAGATTTCCCCTGCATCGGTACGAATTATATTGTGGGGCTTGATATCCCGATGAATTACTGGTGGTTGGAAGCCATGGAGATAGGTGAGGATTTCTAAAACCTGTTGGGCAATATTTTTAACCTCTGGTTCTTGAAAATACCAGCCTTGCTCAACTAAATCCCCCAAAGATTTACCTGGAACTAGTTCCTGTACCAGCATAAACTGGCGATCTCTCTCAGTATCCACCGAGAAATAGTCAAGGTACTTCGGAATTCGCGGATGATCCAGATTTTTTAACACCTTAACTTCCCGCTCAAACAGTTCCACTAATTTCCAATCACTAGTTTGTTGGAGAGAGAGCACCTTGATGGCGACGGATAACTCTGGTTGGGTTAAATCTACCGCTTCATAGGTAACAGCAGTGCCCCCCTGTCCTAAAACCCCCTCGATACGATAGCGGTTTTGAATTACTTCCTCTGGTTGATATAGAACTTCCATAAGCCCGATGAAAAATACTGATAACTTTAGTGTTCCTCCATCGGCTCAAAAATCTTACTGAACATCTTAAAAATCGATTTTCCAGAACAATCTTTGTCAGGGGATCTAGACATATTATTTGTTTAACAGGCGATCGCCCTAGGAAATTAATGGAGTTTGAGGATTTAAGAGATTTTTCTTAAACAATTTTCAATTTTTCTTACCTGACTTTCCCGATTAAATAAAGGATGAGCCCTAATAAAAAAATAAATATCAAGAGCAGCGTTGAGGGCGAACAAGAATTCACTAGTTGATTTATCGCACACAATATTCAAAGGAGTATATTGATGGCAACCGTCAAAGTAGCAATTAACGGTTTTGGACGCATCGGCAGATTAGTATTCCGCGCAGGACTAGATAACTCTCAGATTGAATTTGTCTGTATTAACGACCTGGTTGATCCCCAGGCGATCGCCTATTTACTGAAGTACGATTCAACTCACGGACGCTTTACGGGAAGTGTTGAGGCGCAGGCAGATGGGATCGTAGTAAACGGCAGGTTTATTCCCTGTGTTTCGATTAAAGACCCAGCCCAGCTTCCTTGGCAGCAGTACGGAGTAGATTATGTGGTAGAAGCAACAGGAATATTTACCACTCATGAGGGAGCCTCCAAACATCTGACCGCAGGAGCTAAAAGAGTGGTCATCTCCGCCCCAACCAAAGACCCCGAAAGAGTTAAAACTCTGGTGGTGGGAGTTAATGATCAAAGCTATGATCCCCGAACTGATCTAATCGTGTCTAACGCTAGCTGTACCACTAACTGTCTGGCTCCTGTGGCGAAAGTGATCAACGATAACTTTGGGCTGCAAGAAGGCTTGATGACTACCATCCATGCCATGACCGCAACTCAACCCACCGTAGATGGGTTTAGCAAGAAAGACTTCCGCTCAGGGCGTAGTGCAGGTCAGAACATTATTCCAGCCTCCACAGGTGCAGCAAAGGCAGTGGGCTTAGTATTGCCAGAACTAGTAGGTAAGCTAACGGGGATGGCGATGCGGGTACCCACCCCCGATGTTTCAGTAGTGGATCTAACCTTCCGCACTGAGCGAAATACTAGCTATGAAGAAATCTGTCAGGCAATGTTAGCGGCTTCCCTAGGAAGTATGCAGGGGGTGTTAGGCTATACTGCTGAACCTGTGGTCTCTACAGATTTTACTGGTGATCCGCACTCCAGTATTTTCGATGCTGGTGCAGGGATGGAGTTAAACAGTAATTTCTTCAAGATTGTTGCCTGGTACGACAACGAGTGGGGCTACTCCAATCGTGCGATTGATCTCATTTTGGCGATGGCAGCGAAGGAAACAGAAATGCTGGTTTCAGCTTAAATGAAGGAGGAAACTGGGGAATTTAGCGTCAGTTGACTGCTCATCGCCCTAAAAGAAACAATGATTTTAGGGATTAGTGATCGGGGATTAGGGATTAGGAATTGATTGGCTATGCAGCCCATACTTTACCCAGTCACTATTTCCCAGTCACCAGTCACAATCGTTATCAATGATGGGGCTTTTCACCCATTGCCTAAGGAAAAGTTAAATCTAAATTTTCCAGTCCCTAATTAACTTAAACATCAAAAAAAAAGATATATTAATCTTCGCTTAGATCTTGTTTATAGAGCAAAGACATCAAGATTGCTAGTTGAAATAAGGAGAATTGATGCTAAACCAATCAGAAGCAGTTATTGAAGCGATCGCCGCAAGAGAGATTTTGGATTCTCGCGGTCGTCCCACCATCGAGGCGGAAGTTCGCCTGGAGACAGGAGCGGTGGGGCTAGCACAGGTGCCTAGTGGGGCTTCTACAGGCAGTTTTGAAGCCCATGAGCTGCGGGATGAGGATCAGAGTCGCTATGGTGGCAAAGGCGTGCTGACGGCGGTACGTAACGTTAAAGAGAAAATTACCCCCGCTTTGTTGAACGTTGATGCCCTAGAACAGACGACCGTAGACCAAATCATGATCGAGCGGGATGGCTCCCCAAACAAGAAGAATCTGGGGGCTAACGCGATTTTGGCGGTATCTTTGGCAAACGCTAAGGCGGCAGCGACAGAGGTAGAACTACCTCTGTATCGTTACTTAGGGGGACCTCTGGCGAATTTATTGCCCGTGCCCATGATGAACGTGATTAACGGTGGTTCCCATGCCGACAATAACGTTGATTTTCAAGAGTTTATGATCATGCCTGTGGGGGCAGAGTCCTTCAAGGAAGCTTTGCGCTGGGGGGCTGAGGTATTTGCTACCTTGAGTAAAGTTTTGGGTGCAAAGGGCTTGCTGTCTGGGGTTGGGGATGAAGGTGGTTATGCCCCCAACCTAGGCTCGAATCAGGAAGCTCTAGATCTGTTAATCACCGCCATTGAAAAAGCAGGATATAAGCCTGGAGAGGAAATCGCCCTGGCTATGGACGTTGCCGCTAGTGAATTTTATGCCGACGGGCAGTATACCTATGATGGTGCGCCCCACTCCCCCGATGAATTTATCAGCTATATCAGTCAGCTAGTAGAGCAGTATCCCATCGTTTCCATTGAAGATGCCCTCCATGAAGACGATTGGGAGAGCTGGAAAACCCTAACGGATAAAATCGGCGATCGCATCCAGCTTGTAGGAGACGATTTATTTGTGACCAATAAAACCAGGCTGCAAAAGGGGATCGACCTTAAGGTAGGTAACTCGATTTTAATCAAGCTCAATCAAATTGGCACCCTCACAGAAACCCTAGAAACCATTGAGCTAGCTACCCGCAGCGGCTATCGTTCCGTGATCTCCCACCGTTCAGGGGAAACCGAAGACACCACTATTGCCGACCTCGCCGTTGCTACACGGGCAGGACAGATTAAAACTGGCTCCCTCTGTCGTAGCGAGCGAGTGGCTAAATATAACCGCCTTTTGAGAATTGAAGAGGAATTAGGAGATCGCGCAGTTTATGCTGGTGCGGTGGGTTTAGGTCCCAAAACTTAAGCTCAATCCTTAAGTTTCTCAACTAAAGATTAAGCCTTTGATCTTTACTTGTTTGGTTACTTAAATCTAGTAGTAACCTAAAGACATTCATAGTTTCCCTGTCGTCTCAAGGCAGGGAAGGGCATTAACTTAATCACGGGCATAACCTTTTATAGAGGGCAAATTTAATTTGACGTGGCACTATAGAAACCGTTTATAAGAACCGTAATTTAGGAAGTATCAATACAACGTCAACCGCTAATCCTAGATTGCTTGTTTAGCTCAAAAGCAATTATCTAGTTCAACATCATCGTTTAAGGGAATATGGACATCAAAACTGCACAAACGCTTGATCAAAATGTTAATGCCAACAATTTGGCGAATCGCACCATTGAAATTGAGGATGACCGTACGGGAATGAGTGCGGAAACTCTAAAACGAGCCTTTGCAGACAATTTGTTTTATCTCCAGGGGAAAGATGAATCCAACGCGACTCTCCATGACTATTATCAGGCTTTAGCATTTACGGTGCGCGATCGCCTGCTGCATCGCTTTATTAAGACAGGACGTACCTACTACCAAGAGAACGTTAAGGTAGTTTCCTATCTTTCCGCAGAGTTTTTGATGGGTCGTCACCTGGAAAATAACCTGATTTCCTTGGGGATCTACGAAAAAATGCGTCAGGTAGTCAAAGAATTCAACCTCAATATTGAAGACCTAGTGGAGCAAGAGCCCGATCCTGGCTTAGGTAACGGTGGTTTAGGTCGCCTTGCGGCATGTTTTCTCGATTCTTTGGCTAATTTAGAGATGCCCGCCATTGGCTATGGCATTCGCTATGAATTTGGTATTTTTCACCAAGCCCTGAAAGACGGTTGGCAGGCGGAGATTCCTGATAACTGGCTAATGTTTAAAAATCCCTGGGAAATTGCCCGCCCTGAAGATTCCGTGGAGATTAAGCTGGGGGGACACACCGAAAAATATCGCGATGAGCAGGGTAATAATCGTTCTAGCTGGATTTGCGATCGCAAAGTGAAAGCCGTTCCCTACGACACTCCCGTTGCTGGATATCGCACCAATACCGTTAACTCCCTCAGACTATGGAAAGCTGAAGCCAGTGAGCAATTTAACTTTGAAGCCTTTAACGCGGGGAATTATGACCGTGCGGTAGCGGAAAAGATGAGTTCGGAAACCATTTCCAAAGTGCTCTACCCCAACGACAATACACCCCAGGGTAAAGAGCTTCGTTTGGCGCAGCAGTACTTCTTTGTTTCGGCTTCCCTACAGGACTTGATTCGCGTTCATCTCAACGTTCATTCTAATTTATGCAACTTCTACGAAAGAGCCTCCATTCAGCTGAATGATACCCATCCTGCGGTGGCGGTAGCGGAGTTGATGCGCCTCTTGGTTGATGAGCACGGTATGGATTGGGATCAGGCGTGGGAGATTACCCAGAAAACCCTGGCATATACTAACCACACTCTGTTGCCCGAAGCTCTAGAAAGATGGTCAGTCAGCTTATTTAGCCGCATGCTGCCGCGACACATGGAAATCATTTATGAAATCAACCATCGTTTTCTGGAAGATATTCGGACTTGGTTCCCTGGCGATGATCGTCTAGCGGCAGAACTCTCGATTATCGAAGAAGGAGGGGAGAAAAAAGTTCGCATGGCAAACCTGGCATGTGTCGGCTCCCACGCCATTAATGGGGTTGCTGCGCTGCACACCGAACTCCTACAAAAATATACCCTTGCAGGCTTTGCCAAACTCTGGCCCGAAAAGTTTTTCAATAAGACTAATGGCGTAACTCCCCGTCGCTGGATTTTATTGAGTAATCCTCGATTAGCCAAGCTAGTCACCGAGAAGACTAAGGGAGATTCCTGGTTAAAGAACCTGGATGAGATGCGAATCCTGGAGCAATTTGTCGATGATGAAGCGTTTTGTCAGCAGTGGCGGGAAATTAAGCGGCAGAATAAGATTGCCCTAGCGATGCAGATTAAAAAAATCAAGAATGTTGAAGTTAACGTGGACTCCATCTTTGATGTCCTAGTAAAGCGGATTCACGAATATAAGCGTCAGCATTTGATGGTGCTGCATATCATTACTCTTTACAATCGCATCAAGCAAAATCCCAATGTCGAGATTGTACCCCGCACCTTTATCTTTGGGGGGAAAGCGGCTCCTGGATACTTTATGGCTAAATTGATCATCAAGCTGATCAATTCTGTCGGCGAAGTAGTCAACAAAGATCCTGATGTTAAAGGTCGCTTGAAAGTAGTATTTCTGCCTAACTTTAATGTTTCCCTCGGTCAGAAAATCTATCCTGCGGCGGACTTATCCGAACAGGTTTCTACAGCAGGGAAAGAGGCTTCAGGGACAGGCAATATGAAGTTCGCCATGAACGGAGCCTTAACTATTGGGACTCTTGATGGAGCAAACATTGAAATTCGAGAAGAGGCGGGAGCAGAAAACTTCTTCCTCTTTGGTTTAACTGCGGAAGAGGTCTATCAAATGAAGGCAGAGGGTTATGACCCCTTGACTTTTTATGACAGTAATCAGGAACTCAGGGCAGTCATTGACCGAATCGCTCAGGGGGACTTTAGCCACGGTGATACCGAGCTATTTAAGCCCATTGTCGATTCCTTGCTTTACCATGACCCCTATATGCTGCTTGCGGATTACCAAGCATATATCGATTGTCAGCAGCGGGTTTCCCAGACCTATAAAGACCAAGACCAGTGGACTAAGATGTCGATTCTCAACTCGGCACGGATGGGCAAATTCTCCAGCGATCGCACAATTCGCGAATATTGTGAGCAAATCTGGGAAATTGACCCAGTTCAGATTAATCTAGACGCTTTTAATCAATAGCTTGCTAGATAGTCTTTAGTTAGCTAGGGTAAGCTAACCTAAGCTTAAAATACGATTTACAAGATGTCCTCTAAAGGGCATCTTTTTTGATCGCAGATTAAATCTTGCTACTACCATAAACTAAAATGTAGAACTTCTTTGACTGAAAAATTCCATGACTCACTTTGGTCTGATTTGCCCATCATCTACTGGTCATCTTCATACAATGCTGCCATTGGGACAAGAACTTAAACGTCGTGGTCATCGCGTTACCTTAGTGGGAATTCTCGACTCTCAAGAGAAAACCCTGGCGGCAGGATTAGAATTTCAAGTTATTGGGGAATCGGACTACCCCCTGGGGGCAACCAAAGACCTATATACCCAATTGGGAAAATTAAGTGGCTTAAAGGCTTTACAGTACACCATTGAGCAATTAGTAGGTGCAGCTGAACTAATGCTCAAAGAAGTGCCAGCAGCAATTAAAATCGCGGGTATTGAAGCACTATTAATCGATCAAGCCTTCGCAACAGGAAAGACTATCGCTCAATATTTAGACATTCCCTTTGTCAGCATTGCCAGTGCTCTAGTGCTAAATCAGGAAATTACTGTCCCTCCTTTGTTTACTTCTTGGAATTATGACCCATCATGGAGAGGAATTTTACGTAATAGCCTAGGTTATGCGCTGTTTGCTCAAATTGGTAAACCAGTAGCTAAGGTTATCCAATCTTATCGTCAGCAGTGGAGTTTACCTCCTATCAATAGCCCCAATGACGTTTATTCTCAACTAGCCCAAATTAGCCAACAGCCTGCTGAGTTTGAATTTCCCAGGCGAGATTTACCAGGTTATTTTCACTTTACTGGACCCTACCATTATTCAGGTACTCGGCAACCAACCTCTTTTCCCTATAAGTTAAATACGATTTTTAACCTTTATTAGGGTAGGTTGATTTATCCACACTTAAATTTATGCGGCTATATAATGCAGGGGTTGTTTTCTCTTCGTAACAGTGTCCCCAAATCTTGTCAGCAGCATTCAACAAGCGATCGCCAAGTTACGTCAGCTAGTTAAGGTAGAAGTTCAGACTAATTGGCGTCAAATTCCAGAAGCAGCATTTCAAACTAAAGAGACAGCAATTACCAAGGCAGATTATCCTGTAGCAGAGGTCAACGACAAGCAATATATTGTCTTTCCTAAAGGGCGGCAAATTCAATATTTAGAGCAGAAAATTACCATTCCTTCTAGGGTGCATGGCTATCCCATATCAGGCTTAAGTCTGCGTTTGGTGCTGACCTGGTGGGCGGAAGATGCTCAGATTTTCCTCAATGGAAAGCTAGTGCAGCAGGGAGATTTATTTGACTCTTCTGCAAGAATTTTAGTGACAAAGAATGCTCAACCAGGGCAGGAATATCTGGTACTGCTGCGACTGGTGAGTCCGAATCACGACATTGGGGCTTTAATGCGATCGCATTTAATCTATGAACACCCAGAGCGACCACAGCGTCTTGATCCTGGATTGGTAGCAGATGAGTTAACTATTCTGCTGCAATATCTGAATCAGTTTCAACCCCAACACCTAGATACTTTAGCCCAGGAGTTAGATAAATTAAACTGGGATCATCTAGGAGATGCCCAACAGCTTGAGGCAGATTTAGCGGAGTTGCGATCGCAATTGTTACCCCTAGCCCAGGATATTAAGCAGCGTCGCTTCAATTTATTAGGTCATGCTCATTTAGATATGGCTTGGTTATGGACAACAGAGGAAACCTATAAAGTGGCAGAACGTACTTTTAAATCGGTACTAAGTCTACAGCAGGATTTCCCTAAGCTAACGTTTGGTCATACCAGCCCTGCACTCTATCAGTGGTTGGAAGGGAATCGCCCTCAATTATTTAAGGAAATTCAAGAGGCAGTAAGAGATCATAAATGGGAACTGTTGGGGGGGATGTGGATTGAGCCAGAAACCAATCTCGTTAGCGGAGAATCCCTGATTAGACAGTTTCTTTATGGTCAACAATATTTTGCAGAACACTTTGGTCAGATGAGCACCGTTGCCTGGCTACCTGATAGCTTTGGCTTTACTTGGCAACTACCCCAGATCGCCTCCCAGTGTGGAATTAAGTATTTTGTTACGGGTAAGCTGCACTGGAATGATACGACCCAGTTTCCTCACGGCTGTTTTTGGTGGGAGTCCCCAGATGGCACTAAGTTACTGACCTTAATGTCTCCTCCCAACGTTACTGGGGTAATGGATACTAATCCCTTAACTATGGTTAACTACGCTATTGACTGGGAAGTTCAAACAGGATTGTCGGAAATTTTTTGGCTTCCTGGGGTGGGAGATCATGGCGGAGGTCCTACCAGAGATATGCTAGACGTAGCTCAAACCTGGGCAGAGTCACCTTTTTTTCCTCGGCTTGAGTTTACTACAGCGATAGATTATTTGGGCAAGATTGAACGGGCAAGTACCCAGGCTGCTGACTCCCAACCAGTTAAACATTCCCTTCCCCTATGGCAGGATGAACTATACCTAGAATTACACCGTGGTTGCTATACGGTACATGGGGAGCAAAAAAAATATAATCGCCGCTGTGAGAGATCGCTTTATCAGGCTGAGTTATGGTTAACGCTGGCGCATCTATTATGCCGAGAGAGTTTAGAAAGCCAATTATCAGGAGTAAATCACCAATCATTAATCGCAAATGCTTGGAAAAAAGTACTTTTTAACCAGTTTCACGATATCCTGCCAGGAACATCAATACCACAAGTATTTACCGAGGCTAATCAAGATTGGGAATCGGCGATCGCCACTGGAGAAAAGCTATTAAAAGGTGCCCTTCAGGCGATCGCATCTCGGATTAAATTACCGCCTCCACCGCAGCCTGATGCTCAACCTGTAGTTGTGTTTAATTCCCTCAATTGGAGGCGTTCATCGGTAGTAACGGTCAATCTTAAGCAGCAGCTAGATCCGCAACAGTCTTTTACCCTCTGGGATGATCAAGGACAGGTGCTTGCTACTAAGCTTAAACTAGTCGGTAATCAGTTAAGCTTCTTAGCTAATAATATTCCTGGGGTAGGTTATCGTTTATTTTGGCTGTGTCCGCAACCAGCAGTAAAGCGATCGCTACCAGATCCAACGTTTGTTAAACAAGACAATTTATATCAGTTAGAAAACAAGTATCTTAAAGTGGTTATTGATGCTGATACTGGAAATATTGCCAGTATTTTTGATAAACAGCATCATCGAGAGGTGCTGCGCGCCCCAGGTAATAAGCTTCAGGCTTTTGACGATCGCGGACAATATTGGGATGCTTGGAATATCGCCCCTGATTATCAGCAAAAACCTTTAGTAGATGCTCAACTAGAATCTATTGAATGGGTTGAGGTTGAGTTAGGTCAGGGAATCAGAGTAGTGAGAAAGTTGAACTCCTCCTCCTTTAGACAAGACTATATTTTAAATGAGCATTCCCCTCTACTAAAAATCTTTAATCGGGTTGATTGGCAAGAAACCCATGTTCTAGTTAAAGTATCCTTTCCCTTGAATTTAAAGAGCGATCGCGTCACCTATGAAATTCCCTGCGGTACTATTGAACGAAATACTCAACCACAGACCGCAGCAGAGGAGGCTAAGTGGGAAGTAGCGGCGTTAAACTGGGCAGATCTAACTGATAAGCAGCTAAATTACGGCGTGAGCCTGCTTAATGACTGTAAATATGGCTATGATGTTAAGCCAGATGAACTGAGATTGAGCCTATTACGAGCACCTTTATGGCCAGATCCCCAAAGCGATCGCGGAATTCATGAATTTACCTACGCGATCTATCCCCATCAGGGTAGTTGGCAGGAAGCTTTTACGGTGCGCCATGGCTATGAATTGAATACCCCAGTCTCCGCAGTTATAATCGACCCTAAAAATCAGAAGCACAATAATTATTTAGCTCCGAAGAGTGAACTAATTAACTTATCTGCTGATAGTTTAATACTTATGGCATTAAAATTATCTGACCAACAACAGGTAGTACTACGCTGCTATGAGTCTCAGGGGCAAGCAGCTACCCTAAAAATCATCGGCGATCTTAATCTAGAAGTTGATACTCAATTAAATTGTTTAGAGCGGCTAAGTCTAGAACAGGAAACAAATAACAGGATTCAGGCTTATAAAATTAAAACCTTTCAACTACGATAAAAAACTATACTTGACCACAATTTATCGATCCTAACGGAATGCGATCGCCTGAATTCTTAGTTCAATATGCTGTTAGAGTTATTCTCCCAGATTCTGTTATTTTAAATCTGCTTCTGTTGCAATAAATTTAAACAAAAAACTCCATAAAATAAACTATATTGAGAACTTAAATTTAGACTACTATGGACGCTGCTGAACATTTATGAACATTGAGAAGAATTCATTTAATCTGCTGAGATCATTTTAATTACTTATTTAGACTCCCCCACAATCAGTCAACAGTTAGCAGTAATTAGTTAGCAAAAAATAAGCACCAAAGAACTTTTAAAGACAACACCCTTAATCAGTGAATTCTATTGATATCAGCTTACTTAACTGATCTAAATCACAATTCATCTCCTATCTCAATCATTGTCCATCTTGAAATATAAATAGATTATGAAGCAGTACTAAGATATTTATTGCTTTGATAAAGTTTCAAGGGAGATAAAATAGTGGAATTGATCGCCAAGGATTTAATTCAAACAGAATTTATTATCAAAACGGAGTGGGATAGCGGATTTACAGGCAGATTAAATCTGACCAATAAAGGAGATAACTTAACCGACTGGACAATTCAATTTGAATCAGAGTTTGAGATTTATGCCGACCAAATTTGGGGAGCAGAAATTGTTGAACGCTCAGGGAATATCTATACTTTAAAACCCGTAGACTATAACCAAAGTATTGATACTAATCGAGGCACATCGATTTTTTTTAATGCCAATAAAATTAACGGCGCAATTATTAATCCAGAAGAGGTTCAAGTTCTTACAGCTAATTTGATAACTTCCCAAGTTGAGAATGCATCACCAGCATCAATAAATAATCAGCTACAAACAGAATTTGTCATCAAAACGGAATGGGATAGCGGATTTACAGGAAGATTAAATCTAACTAATAAAGGAGATAACTTAACCGACTGGACAATTCAATTTGAATCAGAGTTTGAGATTTATGATGATCAAATTTGGGGAGCAGAAATTGTTAGTTACTCAGGCAATATTTATACCTTAGAATCAGTCAGCTATAACCAAAGCATTGATACTAATCAAGGTACATCAATTTATTTTAATGCTAACAAAATTAACGGCGCAATTATCGCACCAGAGAATGTCCAATTAGGCAATGAATTAGTGCAGGAAGCTACCCCTTCCGACACCGCAGAAGAGTTCCCCGTGACCCCAGAAAATCCAGCTAGCTTACCATTACCCTCTGCTGAGACTGAACAAGACGATTTACCAGTTGATAATAATTCTTCTCTACTCCCAGAAAATCCAGCTAATGTACTAATAAATCCTGCTGAGACTAAACTAGATACAACGCCAGAAAATGATTTACCAGTGGATGTAGACTTTACCTTAGTTAACGATTGGGGGAGTGGTTTTCAGGGAAAAATATCTATTACTAATAATACGGTCAGTAATATTGATACCTGGACTCTTGATTTCGATTTTTCCAACCAGATTGATAATATTTGGAATGCTGCGATCGCGCAAAATCAAAATGGCAATTATTCAATTACTAACGTTCGCTGGAATCGAGAAATTTCCGCAGGAGAAACACTTACCTTTGGCTTTACAGGAGAGGATGCAGTAACCATTGAACCACAAAACTTTGAACTCGATGGCTTTACTTTCGATAGCCCGGGTATTTCTGAGAGCATTTTTACTTATGATAATCCCGATCTCATGGCAGAGTTTGAACTAGATGCGGTATATCAGGGACGTGCCACTTTTTACGATGCGGCTAATCCTTCAGGGGGCATAGGAAATTCAGGGTTTGATGTTCCTGCTGCCAGTGAGCTACATAAAGTAGTGGCAATCAACAACATTCAGTGGAATGGTTCAGAAGCCAGTGGCGCTTTTCTTGAAGTAGCTGGTCCTAAGCAAAGAGAAGGTGCTGCACCAATTATTGTTCAGATAGTCGATCAGCTGGCTGAACGTGCCGATGGTTTAGACATGAGTGCAGAGGCTTTTACCAGGGTAGCCGATCCCGTTGACGGTATAGCTAATATTGAATATCGCTTAGTGGGTCCCGCAGATGATTATGTAACTGCTTATGGTTACAGCATTGGTGAGGGTATTGTCGTTGAGGGAATTGCTGACTCTAATCCTTGGTATCCTACCCTGAGATTAAATAATCATCGTTATCCCATCGAAAGTGTAGCGTTAATTGAGGCAGATGGGGATTTAGTTGAGCTAGATAGAGGTTCCGATAATCGCTTTGTCTTGGATGAAACTGCCCCTATTTACGGCGCACAAGATCTATTAGTGACTGACATTTTTGGTCAACAAGTAACCCTGGATGACATTAATATTAGTAACGGTAGTAATGCAGATACGGTTACGGGAGAGCAGTTTGCCTTGATTTAACGTCAGTTTTGGATAATGGTGTTGATCTGTTGAAATACCTATAAGCCAGAAGCAGTTGGCTTTTTAGCTTGCTAGGGCATCTCTATAGGCAATTACAGCTTCAGTTTGATTATCATAATCAATAAACTGAACAAGTAACGCTAAATCCAAATCAGGTAAAAATTCACTTTGAGGTATTTTTTTATATTTATCTTCTTTAAGTCTGTAGAGCTTAAATTGATTATCTTGCCAAAACCAAACTTCCGTTACATCTAAGCCTTGATAAACAGATAACTTATCAATACCACCGCTAGTTATAGCAATCTCGATCGCAATATCGGGTACTTCTGTTAATTCACCCAAGCAATAACATTCATCTGGTTCTAATCCTCTTTGTTTCGCCTGCTTCCGAAAAGTTGTATTGCCGTAACCGTTAAGAGTAATGCGTTTTTCTACAGCATACATTTCCAGCAGACGAGCAATAATCGTTTTAAGCCGTTCGTGTTCGGAAGATGTACCCATAATTTCTAGTGTTCCCTCCAAAAAAGTCATCCGCAGACTAGGAAATTGATCCATAAACAGAGAAACTATAGTGTCGTACTGTTCCCAGGTAACACCATGGAGGGTAATTTTCTCCTGTGCTTGAGGTAACTCGATTTGCTCTAGAAGTTGCATCGGTATATTCTACTAACAGCCTTAATCAGTTAATTTTATTTATTCTAACTGTTGTTTTTCTTGAGAGGATAATAGACTTCTTGCACAAATCAGAATGTACTAGCTGAGAAATGGGGAAAAGGTTAAAGGTTAAAGGGAAAGTAGATTAATTTATTATTTATGCAAGAGGTCTAATGAGTATTTTGAAGTTAATTTTTGAGCTAATTGGCTCTTGGTTAGCAACAAGATTTGATGTTCTGCTGTATTTCGTTTAGAAAAAACTAATAATCCTGCAACATAAGTTACAGGATTAAGCTCATTTACTCAACAGTTCAATTCGTGATTTAGACACTGTGTTGTTTGAGTTATTTTGTTTGAGCCGCTTCAGGATAGCAAACTCCTGTACCACCTAAACCACAATAGCCGTTAGGTACTTTACTGAGATACTGCTGATGGTAATCCTCAGCATAGTAAAACTCTGGAGCATCAAGAATCTCGGTGGTAATTTTATCGTAGCCCGCTTGATCTAATTCTTGCTGGTATGCTGCAAAAGATTCCTCCGCCTGTTTTTTTTGTTCAGGAGTATAGACATAGATTCCCGAACGATACTGGGTGCCACGATCATTCCCCTGACGCATTCCTTGGGTGGGGTTGTGGCTTTCCCAAAATACTTTGAGTAGTTCTGGATAGCTAATCGTGGCTGGATCGTAGACTACTAAAACCACTTCATTATGACCTGTCATTCCTGAGCAAACTTCTTTGTAAGTAGGATTAGGAGTATGTCCTGCGGCGTAGCCGACTGCGGTAGTAAAAACCCCTGGCTGCTGCCAGAATTTCCTTTCTGCTCCCCAGAAACAGCCCAGACCAAAAACAGCCTGCTCCATATTTTCAGGAAAGGGTGGTTGCAAAGGATTACCATTGACGTGATGCTTTTCGGGTACGGGCATCTTTTGGCTGCGTCCTGGTAAAGCTTCTTGAGGAGAAGGGATTGTGGCTGATTTGCCAAAACCGAATAGTCCCATAAAAGTTATTGTTTGTTAAATATTATTTACATTATTCTTATGATAAGAGAATCTTGAGAGATTGAAATTCGGCTTACCCTACTCGGAAGGCAACTTGTAACTGCTAAATCAGATTTAGCTAAGGTCAGATGGTCAAATTGAACGGGAGGCTTGATTGTTGTTCTGGACTTGCTTACGATACTATAGCCAAAGTGTAATTGAAATAAATACTTAATAGCCCGATAATTAGGCAAATTTAGCTTATGAAAATTTTAGTAGTAGAAGATGATGAAAGGATTAGTGATGCGATCGTTGAGTATCTGAGCGACCTGCATTATGCAGTAGAAGCAGTATACGACGGTCAAAGTGCTTGGGATATCCTGGATGCCTTTACCTATGATCTGGTGTTGCTCGACGTCATGTTACCTGAAATGGATGGGATAACTCTCTGCCAAAAACTACGAAAAAAAGGATTTGACATTCCGATTCTGATGCTAACGGCTAAAGATACCCTGGAGAATAAAATTGAAGGGTTGGATGCTGGGGCAGATGATTATTTAGTTAAACCCTTTGAACTGGATGAGTTATCAGCCCGAATTCGCGCTCTGTTGCGTCGTGGTGCCAGCAGCCTGCCTCCTATTTTGACTTGGGAAAAATTACGGTTAGATCCTAGTAGCTGCGAGGTATTCTATCAGGATGCACTATTACCCTTAAGTCCCAAGGAATATAAACTACTAGAATTTTTTCTACGGAATGGTCGTCGCGTATTTAGTCGCGCGCAAATTTTGGAGCATCTTTGGTCTTTTGAACAGGTTCCTGAAGAGGCTACTGTCAAGGCTCACATCAGAGGTTTAAGACAAAAATTAGAGGCGGCAGGCGCACCACACGATTTGATTGAAACAGTATATGGTTTAGGATATCGCCTCAAAGAAGAACCACAAGAAGTTAAATAGCCAAGTTTAATTCAGGTTTAGTCTATGTATCACAGATTGCGATCGCGCTTGTTACTTTCCTACGTGATGGTTATGGCGGCAATTTTGGCAATTTTTGGCTCAGGAGTGTATGTCCAATTCAGCCAGAATCTTAAAAGACAATTAGATAAACGCCTCTTGACTCTGGCTCAGTTTGCGGCACAGTCGCTGCCTGACGTTAGGGAAAATGGGCAGAGGCACCTGGATTCTCAAAAAACGATCGCTGCTTGGCGAGACATTTTTAATCGTGATCAGCAAAGCTTAGAGTGGTTTGACGAACAGGGTAATTTAATTGGACGCAAAGGATTAATTGAATTGGGTAATGTTCCTCCTGAAACTGGAACGAGAAATATTAGTCAGGAGAAAACAGGAGCGATCGCCCGTACTCATACCCTAAGTGCGATTCTTAGTCAGCCTAACCAGCCTGGAACTACTATTGGCTTTGTGCGAGCTAGTCAATCAACAGCAGAATTAGAGGGGGCTCTGGAAGAGCTGCTCCAGATTTTACTAATTGGCAGCATGTTAACTTTGGTTTTAATTGCCCTGGGAGGTTTCTGGTTGACTCAGAAGGCAATTGAACCGATTGAAGCTAGTTTTTTGCAGTTAAAACAGTTTACTGCCGATGCTTCCCATGAATTACGTAGTCCTCTAACGGCGATTAAAGCTTCGATAGATATAATGCGCAACCATCCTGAACGAGTGCATCCTAAAGATGTCAAGAAACTTGAGGCGGTTGCTGGAGCTACGCTACAAATGAATGAAATGTTGGGAGATCTGCTGTTTTTAGCTCGCGCCGATGCGGATGCGGATCTTCCTGTTCAACAGCGTCAGCTAACTCCGATACTACTTAACCAAATTCTACAAAACTGCTTTGTGCTGTTGGAACCGTTGGCTAATGATAAGAAAATTGTATTTCAGCATAAGTTTAGGGATGAATTACATGTTTTAGGGGATATGCCACAGCTTTCTCGTCTTTTCTCTAACCTGCTGGAAAATGCTCTTCAATATACTCCAGAAGAAGGTCGCGTAAGTTTAGACCTCTACCGTCAAAATCGCTTTGCCGTGATTAGTGTGCGAGATACAGGGATCGGTATTGCCCCCGAGCAGCTTTCTAAGGTATTTGATCGTTTTTGGCGGGCTAATAAAGCTCGTTCACGGCGGGAAGGTGGCACTGGTTTAGGGTTAGCCATCTCTGAGGCGATCGCTAAACGCCACGGCGGCAAAATCTCCGTTACCAGCGAGCTCAATATTGGCACCTGTTTCCTGGTTCGCATCCCTTTGGTGGATAATAAAAAAGCCCCTGGAAAAGCTTAGAGCCATTCCGAGAGATAAACATTCTGCTGCTAAACCAGCATCAAACCAAATCAATCTGCTGAAGCTTTTGTCTTTCCCATGCCAAAGCTGAACTAATGA
Organism: Cyanobacteria bacterium J06621_8; assembly: GCA_038524995.1. Classification (GTDB taxonomy): domain Bacteria; phylum Cyanobacteriota; class Cyanobacteriia; order Cyanobacteriales; family Xenococcaceae; genus Waterburya. Next base: position 13,172 of record JBCBIE010000057.1, on the reverse strand, counting down.
TCTCATCTAGAGAGTTGTGTTGGGGTTGCCAGCCAATCACCTGACGAATTTTGTCCCCTGAAGCGATAACGCAAGCAGGATCGCCCTCTCTGCGAGGAGTTTCTATGATAGGAAAATCGACTCCTGAAAGTTTTTGGACTTTCCCTAGTACTTCCTTGACACTATAGCCAGTACCATAGCCACAGTTAAGAATTTGGCTACTCGATTCTTGCTCAAGATAATGCAAAGCATCAACATGGGCTGCTGCTAAATCTTCAACATGAATATAGTCTCTGATTCCTGTACCGTCGGGAGTTGGATAATCCGTACCATAAATACTGGCAGATTCCCTAATTCCTAGCGCCGCATCACATCCCACCTTAATTAAATGGGCGGCTTTTTTGCCCATTTGACCAATCTTGCCCGAACTATCAGCCCCAGCAACGTTAAAATAGCGCAGAATAACGTATTGCAATCCAGAAGCCTGAGCATAATCACGGATAATAGTTTCACTCATCAGCTTGGACTTACCATAGGGATTAATCGGTAAGGTAGGAGATGATTCAGTAACTGGTGATTCTTTAACTTCACCGTATACTGCTGCGGTGCTAGAAAATACGAAGCGATTGACCTGAAATTGTTGACAGCACTGCAACACGTTTACTAGGTTACAAGTATTATTTTGATAGTAAAGAAGGGGTTTAGCCAGAGATTCAGGAACGGAAATACTGGCAGCAAAATGCAGCACGGCATCAAACTGATGTTGTGCAAAAACCTGAGCTAACTGCTCTGTATCGTTAAGTTCTCCCTGAATTAATTCTCCATAAAGTATGGCATCAGGATTACCAGTTGAAAGATTATCATAAACCACCACCTCATAATTGGCTTCCCCCAACTTCTTGACGGTATGGGAGCCAATATAGCCTGCTCCTCCCGTCACTAAAATCTTTGACATGGTAATTTTTACTCAAATTTTCCTGAACTGTACGATTAGTTATAAAGAAAAATTTACAATATATTAAGTAAATTATTCAGTTAGAAAACGTACTATTCCCCTGGAGATCATAAGGTTAGTGATTACTGGTAAGCTAAAAATAAAACTATGACGATCAAGTTTGAGTTCAATGATAGTCGGTACTACAGAGACAGCAAAAATCCTTAATATCTCCACAAGCAGACTGAGAACGCTTCTACTTGAGGGGAGAGTCAAGGGCGCGTATAAGACAGGAAAGTTGTGGTTAATATCTCGTCTTGGTGCGCGCGACCGTAGGAAGTCCTTTAGGGTTCCCTTGCGCCTGTCGGCGATATTATGCCCTTGTCCTAAAGGATATATTATCCCGCTTGACGGGACCGCTTCGCATATGGTATGCGGGGTCGCACCGCAGAACTATTGTTCACGTTAACAGTCAGAGAATTCGGCAAAATCATAAAAACTCTCGTCAACAGCCTGTAATTACGGTCAAGAAAGGCAATAGCAATCAATCGCTTATGGAACTGTATAAATTTAAGTTGTCAGTGTTCTAATCTCAGTCTTCAATACCGTATAATACCCCTGATTTTTCACCATGTTTTTTAATAATAAATCAGGGTCTATGGCATGACCAATCACGATTTTATTAACAGTCTCACTGATGGAAGAGGAATATTTATGTTTGTTGAGTAGATTTTATGCATACCCCTTCAACAGCGAGCAATAGATATTTTAGAGAGCTGAATATAAAAACTATATATGACCAACTACAATATTGAAATTAATGATCATTTGCTGGACTTTGAGGCGTTTACCGATACGGGAATTGAGCTGTCATCTGAGCAAATAGAACAGGCGATCGCCTTAAGCGATCGCTGCTTAATTAATCCTGAACGACAATGGCAGGCTTATCTCAATGCTTTAGCTCTATTCGGATTTGAAACCTGGCTTGAGGAAAGGGATAGTTCTTTGTCGCTGGATAGGACTAATGCTTCGATTAGGCAACCTAGCTATGCTAACTATATCAATGGTGTTTTTAATCTTACTGTCGGTGAATATAAACTGTGTTTGTTAACCAACGGCGTAGCTATTGATGACTATATCAGCATTGATCGCGCCCTAATCGATTTGTCAGAATATGCAGTTCACTTTTATATTCTGGTTAAGGTGATTGAAGAACAGGCAGAAGTTCAGGTTGAGGGGGTGATTAGCTATCACGAAATGCTGGCACAGCAGCAGGCTCATAACTTAGCGGCTGATGAAGACTGGACTTATGAAATTCCCCTAGGCTGGTTTAACCTGCAACCAGATGACCTACTGTTGTCTTTGCGCTGTTTAGAGCCTGATACTATTGCTGTACCTGCTGGGGTTACCGCTGCTGATAATATTTACGATGAAATAGAGTCTTTATTGCCTCAATTAAGCTCTGGAATGGTCGCTCTACCGCAGATTTTAACCTGGTCGCAGGGGGCGACTATACTAAGCAATCCTGATTTAGTTAACTGGCTCTACGAATTACAAACTACTCAGCCCTCCCTTAAAGATAGTCTAGCGACCTTAAGCGATCGCCTGTCAAACCAGATAGCAGAAGCTACCCAAGCAGCAATTAACGTTAAATCTTGGCTATCCAATGAGCTAGATCAATTGGCACAAAGTTTAGCCTGGACTTTGTTACCTACCCCCGAATTAGCTCCCAGTGGCATGCGAGAGCTAGCAGTAATCCAGAGTGAAACACCTGTGGAGGAGTTTGCCGCCCTGGTAACGCAGCTGAGAACTAGCGGTGAAGAGATCCCTCTAGATGCTCGCGGTGCTTTTCAAGATTTTACCCTGGGCAGTAATGGATTGCGTCTATTTGCCGTAACCTGGATGATGTCGTCTGCCGAAAGTATTCCTGAATGGAGTTTACTAATAATTTTAGGTGCCCAACCTGCTAATAATCTTCCTCAAGGATTGCAGCTAGAGCTAAAGCAGGAAGATACCACCTTAGATCAAAAAATAGCTACTGAAGCTAGAGCTAATTCCTACCTCTATACCCAAGTGATTGGGGAACTTGAAGAATCATTTACCGTTACGGTTAGCCTCTCAGACGATACAGCCTTTACTTTTCCTAAATTTATCTTTAACTAATCAGTAGATCGGCATCAATAAAGTTAACTGGTTAAGACCGTTAGTAGTTAGTAGTTAGTGACAATTGATCGATGAAATTTCAGCTAGAAATTCAGCAAATAGAGCAAATTTGTCTCTTTAAATTAGGGTGGGGTCAAGGGCAGCAGATCTCAACCATTGTGCCTTATCCTGATAGCCTCTCCGAGAAATATCGAACGTGGCAACAAGCCTATCTTAATTTTTATCAGCAAGATTTTAGAGCCAGAGTCCCCAAGCCAAAAAATCCTCTAGGACAAATTAATCTCCCCCAGGATCGCTATCGCCAACTAGTACAGGCGGAGGCTGAACTATTGACTGAATTTCAACGTTGGCTGAGACGGGAAGAGCTGTACGAGATTAGAGCCAAAATTGCTGGAAGCACAAAAAAAGATCCTGTCAAGCTATTTTTAACCTGTAGCGGCGAATTAGAGCGTCTACCCTGGGAAACCTGGTCATTAGGGTCAGAATTTGGCGCGGTGGTGGCGATCGCCCGTAGTCCAGTTAAAATTACTAATTCTTATCAAGCTAAAAGAGCAAGCACGGCTAAACCCCGCATTCTGGCTATTTTAGGAGATGATACTGGGCTGGATTTAGCAAGCGATCGCAACTCTCTGGATACTCTGAAGCAGGTAGCAGAAGTGGTCTTAATCACCTGGAAAGCGCAACAGTCGGCTTCAGAAATCAAGGAACAGATTCAGCAAGCCTTAACCGATGCTCAAGGCTGGTCAGCGCTATTTTTTGCAGGACACAGCAATGAAACCTTGCTTACAGGAGGAGAACTAGCGATCGCCCCTAATATTGCCCTTACGGTGCGGGAAATTGCCACTGAGTTAAAAATAGCCGTGGCTAATGGATTACGGTTTGCTTTGTTTAATTCTTGCTGTGGGTTGACCATTGCTAACACCTTAATCGATCTGGGGTTGAGTCAGGTGGCAGTGATGCGGGAACCGATTCATAATCAGGTAGCTCAAGTCTTTGTACGTAACTTTTTACAGGCAATAGGTAACTATCAGGATGTACACCAGGCAATGGTTCGCGCTACTAAAGAACTTCAGCAGCAGCATCTAACCTATCCCTCAGCATATTTAATTCCTGCCCTGTTCTGTCGTCCCGATGCCCCACTATATCGGATCAAGCCCTGGGGATGGCGACAGCAGCTTAAGAAATTATTGCCCAATCGCTATGAGGCGATCGTCGCATCGGCTTTGTGTCTGTTGAGCCTCATGCCTTCTGTACAGAACTATCTCCTGGATAAACGCACCGTGGTTCAAGCAGTGTATCGGGATCTTACAGGACAGTTACCCAATATAAGCCCCCCAATCACTCTAGTACACATCGATGAGCAGTCCCTCAGAAATGCTGGAATAAATCAACCTGTTCCCCTGGATCGCAGCTATCTTGCTAGTTTAATTGAGCGATTAGTAGCATCCGATGCCCAAATTATCGGCATTGACTATCTGTTTGATCGGACTCAACCCCAAAACGACCCGATTCTGGCGCAGTCAATCCAGCAGGCAGTTAAGCAACAGCAAACCTGGTTTATCTTTGGGGCATATCAACAAATTAACGGGCAAGAAGTGGGAGTATTACCCAGCACCAATATTGGCAGCCCTTACTGGACTTTACAGGGTTATGTTGATGGCTTACCCAACTACATGAGCCTCCTACCCGAATCAGCAAGCTGTAGCCAAGCCTGTCCTTTTGCTTATTTACTAGCTTCCGTAGAGAAAATTTCTCGGACATCAACCCAGCTAAAGCCCAATATCGAAAGTCAAGCTAATTTACGGAACTCAATTTCTGATCAAATTGCTCTTGATGACCAGGACTCCTTTTTGCCCTCAGTCAGACTGCCAACCCTTAGTTCGTGGCTTCAATACCTGGGGCAACAGTGGTGGCGACCGATTCAAGACTACTCCCTACCAGCGGATCTCGTGTATCATCGTCTTCCCGCTTGGCAACTATTCGAGCAGCCAGATCTAGAATTAAACAGCAAAACCATTATCATTGGTTCAGGAGGATACCCCGAAGCAGGGCTTACTCCAGGTTCTGATAACCTGCCTACCCCTAGCGCGATCGCCTATTGGCGGACTCGTCGTGGCTTAGGAGTGGAGACAACTCCCTTTACAGGCTCGGAAGTTTTGGCTTATATGACCCAACACTGGATTAGTCGTCGCCTGGTAACCCCGATTCCAGATCTGTGGGGAGTGTTACTGGTGCTGCTCATCCTAAAAGGAAGCAAGCTTTATTTAACCAACGTTAACTTTAAGACTAAATGGTTACTAATTCTTTTACCTACCACAGCTTATGGCTTAATAGTCTTACAGCTCTATATTTCTCAGGCAATTTTACTTCCTTGGCTGCTACCGTTGTGCGCTGCGATCGCATATCTATTGCCAAAACCAACAGACCCCAGTTTTAAATTGGGCTCAAGCATGACTCAAAACAAAAACTGATAAATGTATAGACAGACCTTGCTTTATCTCTAATAAACAACCAATAACAAGACCATGTTTAAATTTTCTGGCAAACTATTAATACTCGCTTTGTCCCTGGGAATCGGAATTTACCCCCTGCTTGTTCAAGCAGAAGAAGATAGCTCAACAACCACAACTCCTCCAGAAAAACCTTCAATCCTCCAGGCAATTATTAGCCTGTTTAGAGCTCCTGAAAATCGCTTTATCTCTAGGGGTGATTCTGTATGCCTGATTTCCCCCAGCAATTCTCAAGCACAATTAGTCTGGAGCGATCGCCCGCTGTTTGCTTGGCAGGGTGAGATGGCTCAAGGAGAAATTAATCTATATGCCGTGGATAATAATAGTAAACAGCTAATCTGGACTGAAACTATTTCCTCCAGGATTCAAACCATAGCATATACAGGAAAACAGCTTCAGCCAGGGTTTACCTACGACTGGGAATTAATGGCTGATGGTGAGAGCTTCCGTCACACTATTGAGTTAATGCCACAGCCCCAAAGAGAAGCAATTAGCGATGAACTAATAACCATAACCAAGCAGCTACCAAGCAGTGATACTACGGCAGAAGAACTGGCACGGGCTAGGGCTGACTATTTTGTGAGCCAAAAACTAGGTTATGATGCTCTACAAGAACTCTACTCAGTGGAAAATCCTTCTACCGAATTAGCCCAAGAAATAGCTGACATTGAGGATTATCTCTGCAATTCAACAATGAACAACGAACAATAAACAAATATCTATTTTCATTAATTGCTGATTGTCCATTGCTCACAATTTATCAATTAAATCCACCCTAAGATAGATTTGAGAGAAGCCTCAACGGATGTATTCTTTCAATATACTGTTGCGGTTAGGGTGACGTAGCTTACGCAGGGCTTTGGCTTCAATTTGACGAATCCGCTCGCGGGTCACGTTAAAGATTTGTCCGATTTCTTCCAAAGTTTTCATGCGACCATCATCCAAACCATAGCGAAGGCGCAGAACATCCCTTTCACGGGGGCTAAGAGTATCTAGAACGCTTTCTAAATCCTCCCTCAGCAAGCTTTTTGAAACCTGATCCTCTGGGGTTTCGCCATCAGCTTCAATAAAGTCTCCTAACCTCGAATCCTCTTCCTTACCGATGGGAGTTTCCAAAGATATTGGCAGTTGGGCTGATTTAGCAATAAATCTAAGTTTTTCAATGGTCATTTCCATCCGAGTCGCAATTTCTTCTTCCGTAGGCTTGCGTCCTCTTTCCTGGGAAAGTAGTTTAGTAGTCTTTTTAATACGGGAGATAGTTTCATATAGGTGAACAGGGAGGCGAATTGTTCGCGACTGATCGGCGATCGCTCTGGTAATTGCCTGCCTAATCCACCAAGTAGCATAGGTAGAAAATTTATATCCCTTTTCATGGTCAAATTTTTCTGCGGCTCTAATCAAGCCGAGGGAACCTTCCTGGATTAAGTCCTGAAATGATAATCCGCGATTCATGTATTTCTTGGCGATGGATACCACTAAACGTAGATTAGACTGTACCATCTTATCTTTGGCTCGGCGACCAATAAAGAGGCGGCGGCGGAACTTGCGATATTCCATGTCTACTTCTCGCGCCCATTCCTCATCAGTAGCCTCTCGACCCAAACCATCTTCCAGACTATCTTTTAGCCTTTCTAGTTCCAGCAGGTCAGCGATTTGACGAGCCAACTCAATTTCTTCTTCTGCTCGTAACAGCCTGATACGACCGATTTCCTGGAGATAAATACGTATTGAGTCTTCAGTATAAGGCTTCTTTCTACCGCGTTCACCGCGCTTGGCTGCTGCTGCCTTTTTCTTTTTGCCCTTTGCCTTGGATTTTAAGTCTGCGCTCTCTAATTCCTTCGTAGTATCAGTAGTATCTGCTTCAATTAGGCTATCCCAATCATTTTCAGGATTGGCGATTGTTGCTAGAACTTGATTAGCTTGGGTCATGCCTGATTCCTCTTGCTCCTTCAGTGAAAATTAATGATATTTGTTTAAGTTAAGTTTGGTTAAGTCTGCCTTAACTGGTGCTTAATTACACCTTTATTTGACTTTTAACCTCCAGAATCCACAGTTAGCGGATAATTTCTGCTGCCACTCTGTTAAAATTTGCTCTGAACTGACAACCACCTGGGTGTTATCAACTAGAATTTCACAATTATTTTCCGATTTTAGCCTCGATTGTTATGGTTTTGGTGAAGATTAGACAGAAATTTGTCGATATTTTCCTAAGATTTATAAAGAGGTCGCAAAGTTTACTTGAATTTTGCTCCTATGGCATTGTAAGCAATTTAACGAAAAATGACACGAATTCATCCTGGGGGTTCAAAAATTTAATTACTGTTTAATTAGCGAAAGCTACTATTCATCAAGTTAATTTACTCAAAAAACTATCTATCAGACCATTTTGCTAAATTAAAAAGCGTGTACAGAAATCATTATTACTAATAGATGGGCAAAAAATCCATGTATTAGAGCATTTTTTTCTGAGTAAAACTTTAAACACAACCTAAATGCGCAAAATTACCTAGGAGATCTTGCTGAATTCTCAAGTAATCATGGTGTTAGGTCAGGAAAATACAGGCATAACTGCTGTAGCATCTACGGAGAATAATTAGTTTATCTTTAGCGTAATAGCACAGAGTTGGTGCGCCAAGATTTTCTAAGCCAAGACGGAAGAAGCGAAGCTTTACTTCAAGCATATTTTTGGTAAGGCTCTGGCTCCTCCTGTTCAATGAAGAATCAAAGCTGCTTCATAGTATAATCAGGCGAAAGATAATAGTTTAAAATTTGCCTAAAATCAAGCAGTGAAGCTATTAATTCACAATTAGAAAGAAAAATCCATAATAATTTGAGACTTGCAGCTAAAAGTAGCCCAATTCGGTGAAAAAAGCTAATTTAATAGCTTTGTGAGCCCAGAAACTCTACAATTTTCTAAATCCATAATTTATGAAGTAGCTTGACAACTACTTGACTGTCTATGAATCGCTATCACTTCTTATTGTCTTTACTCTTTCTCACCCTCATACCAGACAAAGCAATAGCCCATGGTGCCTATATTGAGTATGAGGAAACTGCCGCAGTTACCATTCAGGCAAAATATGATGACGGCAAGCCCATGGCAAATGCTCAGGTAGTTATCTATGCACCACAAGACCCAACTGTTCCCTGGCTTAAAGGCAATACTGATGACGAGGGTAGCTTTACCTTTGTTCCTGATGTTGAGCCTCAAAATAGCGGAAATTGGGATGTTAAAGTTCGTCAAGCAGGACACGGCACAATTGTTAGTATTCCCCTGACGAATAACAAATTAACTTCAGCTAATCGGCAACAGTTACTGTCCTCCACTGGAGCAAAAGCAGGATATTCTCCATCACAGAAATTAGTGATGGCTGCGGCTGTCGGCTGGGGATTTATCGGTACTGCCCTATTTTTTGCTCGTTCCAAATCATCACATCAATGATTCTTATTTGAATGCATATTCCTGACGGTTTCCTTCCTCCCCAAGTCTGCCTTGCTGGTTATGCTCTAACTGGTGGCGTTACCTGGTATTCCCTGAGCCAAATTAAACGCGATCGCTATATTCAGGCTAATATTCCCAAGGCTTCTTTACTGACTGCCGCTTTCTTTGTCGCTTCTCTAATTCATATTCCTCTACCTCCCACCAGCGTTCATCTAATGCTTAATGGCTTAATGGGTGCCGTACTGGGCTTCTATGCTTTTCCTGCTATTTTGATTGGCTTGTTTTTTCAAGCAGTAATGTTTCAGCATGGAGGAATGTCTACTCTGGGGATCAACGCGATTATTTTAGGTGTACCGGCACTAGCTGCCTATCATGTGTTTCGTCAGCGAGAACATCTGACCTCGAAAAAGCAAATATTTACCAAACTTCTTTCTTTTGCTGCTGGGGCTGGGGCACTATTATTATCAGCAACGATGTTTGCAGTGCTGTTGTTGACCCATATTTCTGCTGAACTTAATGTCAGTGCCGAGCGGACGGCGATTATAATTTCTCTAAGCGGGTATCTGATTCAAGCATTAATTGAGGGGGCTTTTTCGATGATGCTGATTTCGTTTTTAGATCAGGTAAAGCCAGAATTATTGAAGTCTTAAAAAAGCTGATTAATAAGTAAAGTCCAGTAATTGTAATGTATCAATTTGATTTTTAATTTACATCAGGCGTAATGGTTTAGTTAATGAAATTAGTTCTCGATCAGTATGCATATTTAGATTCGCCCCTGCATCGTTGGCAGCAGGGATATAAGCTGGTGGGCTTATTGAGCTTGATTTTTGCGTTTGCCTTTATTCAACAGCTATGGCTGCTGCCAATCATGGTGGCTATAACTTACGCTTTGTTTCGGATCTCGCAAATTCCCCTATCGTTTCTCTTTAAGCGACTACGCTATCCTAGCTGGTTTATCTTCGCAGTGGTTATTCTCCTGCCCTTTGTATCAGGAACCAGCATTATTTGGCAGTGGGGCAGTTTAGCGATTAAGTCAGAGGGATGCTGGCAGGCTTTACTGATTTCCGTCCGCTTTTTTTGCATTTTAACCGTTAGTCTGGTTTTATTTGGCACTGCCCCATTTCTCAATAGCATTAGAGCCATGCGTGCTTTGGGTTTACCTGGGGTAATTGTCGATATGACTTTGCTGGCATATCGCTACCTAGAGGATCTGGGAGAAACTTTAACTACCATGCAGCGGGCGATGAAGTTGAGGGGATTTCAACCACAAGGTTTGAATCGACGTAATTTAGAGGTTTTTGCTCAGTTAACTGGTAGCATATTAATCAGAAGCTATGAGCGTTCTTTGCGGATTTATCAGGCAATGATTTTGCGCGGCTATGGTAGTTCGTCAAAATTTGCCCAGAAACGTCCTAAGATGCAACTAATTTTTAGCGATCGCCATAGTCTACTCGCCACGTCAATCACGGTGTTAACGGGGGCAGCGTTAATCGCTTTAGAAATCTTCCTTAACTAACTTTTAGTAGAAATTATTGTTCAAGTAATCGATTAGAAAACTGATGACCAATCTGGTACAGGCAGCAAATCAAGTGTCTCTCAAAACTAAAGCGATCGCTTTAAGGAATATTTGTTTTAGTTACGGGACAGAAAGAGCCGTTTTAACCGATATTAATTTAGATATTGCTGCGGGTGAAACTGTGGGTTTGATTGGCGCTAATGGTGCAGGGAAAACTAGTCTGTTTCTAACAGTTTGTGGCATCCTCCAGCCTAACTATGGCGAAGTGCGCCTATTTGATCGTCCCATTGAAGCGGGACAATTTAATCCTGAGATTGGATTAGTGTTTCAAAATCCCGACGATCAGCTGTTTTGTCCGACGGTGCGGGATGATATTGCTTTTGGCTTAGAAAATATTGGTTTATCCGCCGCAGAGGTTAAGCTACGAGTGGATGAAGCCCTTTCTTTAACGGGGGTAAGTCACCTAGCAGGGCGCATTTCTCATCAACTATCAGGAGGAGAAAAATGTATGGTGGCGATCGCCGCAGTATTAGCCATGCTGCCTCAAATTGTCCTCTATGATGAGCCTAGCGCTAATCTGGATTTGCAGGCAAGGCGGAGGCTAATTCACTTTTTGAACTCTTCCCACGAAACAACTATTATTTCATCCCACGATTTAGAATTAATTATCGAAGTCTGCGATCGCGTAGTCTTGCTCAATCAGGGCAGAATTATTGCCGATGGTGTTCCCGTAGAAATTATGGGCAATCAGGAGTTAATGGAGGCTAACGGTTTAGAAGTGCCTCATTCTCTCACCCATACTCATTTTGATTCTGGTTCTGAGTAGCATTCAAGAATTCATCATTGATAATTAATATTTTTATTGTCGGAGATTAATCAATATGCCACAGGATAGTCAGGCTCAGATATCGGAAGCAGAGGCTCAAGAATTAATGCGATCGCTACTGCACAAAGAAGGTTCGTGGGTTGATTGGGGGCAAAAGTGTCATCAACTACAAAAAGCAGCATACAGCACCCAGCGAATTTTTGAAGAGACAGGATTTCAGAACAGCCAGCAAAATTTAGTGATTGTTGCCGCGCAGGTGTTTGATAATTTGATTGAGGCACAGGTTGGTACTGATGTTTTAGAGTACTTTAGAGGTCCTAGGAGTGACGTTCTATATGAATTTCGGGTGCTAAACCAGCAGCAGCGGGTAGACGCTAGCCTACTGGCGTATGATAAGCGGATTGACGTTGACGGTGCTCATCTAGTAGCAAAAGCGATTAAGGACGTTTCCCGCATGTCTCAGTTACCCGAAGCCTTTACTAATCATCCAGGGGACTGGGTAGCATATTTATCCTGGAAGCGTGCCAAAGGACAAAAAGATCTACAGCAGCGATCGCGCTTAATTGCCGAGGGTTTAAAGTTTGCTCATTCTCTCTCCGCTAGAGGGGCGATCGAAAAGCTCTTGAGTGACTTCAGCATAGTTGAAAGTAAGACAGAGCCTTTATTGCCTCTCTATCGACTAGAGTTAGAAGAAGAATTACCGCGCATTGTTCCCTTTGCAGGCTCTTATCCCTTAAGCAGTCAAGAAATATTGGTAGTAAAATCGGTAGAGATTCAGCAACCCTATAGCCAGATCAAAACTGACGGGGGAACATTTGTGCCTATTCCTGGTTGGCAGTCAGTGCTTAAAGCAGATGATCCAGTCGCTTATTTATGTCCTAGCGATATTTTGCCAAAGTACCTTGGAGGAAAGGTAGAAGAAGTTCTAGTAATTCTGGATCGTGCGCGACAAGATTGGGATGATAATAGTTATTTTGTGGTAGAAATTGACAATAAATTGGAAATTAGGTGGTTTGCCGATGAGCCTGATGAATCGATAGTCGGTCAGGTAATCTTTATTCTGCGCCCGAAAAAAATCTTCGATGAAGGCAACATTACTGAACCTTGGCAAATGGATGACTAACTGAGCGTTGGCGAGTGGTTAATGCTATCCCTTCGAGATTTTATTCCCGTAATCTACGGCGAACTCTAGCGCCTCAAAGATTTCATTGGCGGTAATCAAACAGCCTTTGGGAATCTCTTCGATGACGGTTTGCCAGGCATTTACCGATAATTTTGGGTCTAAGAGGATGATTGATGGCTAAGAAAATTACTTTCATCACTGACTCATCAGTGGGAAATGAACGATGATTGCGTAAAATCTTTCTCAGTGTCAACAGCGTGATTGAATAAGCTGGGGAAACCCTAGCATCCCTCACGCTCATGTTCATTGATTCAATGGCGTTGGTAGTGTAAATCGCTTTGCGAATGTCATCAGGGAAAGCAAAGAAAGGAATAATCCGCTCCCAGTAGTTGAGCCAAGATTTGCTGATGGTTGGATACTGCCTGTCCCAATGCTCCCCAACAGGTCAATTGCAGGTGAGATTCGTTCCTGACGAAAGTGGGGTAAAACCCATATAAGTCAGGGCTTATAGCCTTACAGCTAGATGATAACTGTTTGATTGATGGAGGTGCAAGTCCTCCCCCCGAAACTCATGGGTGACTCCTTATCTGCCCACGCCGAGTAGACTCGGAATTCTACAGAGCAAAGCTGGGAACAGGGCGTAATCAGACCTCAATTGCAGAGGACACTGACGCGAACA
>JBCBIE010000056.1:0-37116 GCA_038524995.1 Cyanobacteria bacterium J06621_8 | reverse complement strand
CTAGAATCTCTTTTACATAAACTTTTAAACGAAGGAGAGCTAATTATTAAATGGGAAAAAAATAAAAAATAAAGGCAATGCCATTAATGCAATTTAAATGCACGACAGCTTAGTTGGTTATGAGATTTGTTTTATTAGCTAATCCTTATTGGAAATAACAAATTTAATCCACATCAGACGTTCAGTACAAAATAAAGTGGCTGTTTATAGTTAAACTGTTAAAATTGAACCTTGCTAAGTTCATTAATAATATGAGCAAATCAGCCAGACTTTGGGAATTATCCGCAGAAATTGGACAGTTGGAAAATGCGATCGCCGCTTTGGTAGAGGATGAGTCTTTATCAGCAGAGGATAGAGACGAGAAGCTACAGGAAGCTTTTGCTCAGTGGCTAGCTACGGGAGAATCGTTTAAGGCAAAGGCAGAACAGGTAGCAAGATATATCAGGCATCAGGAAGCTTTGGCAGAAGCCAGAAAAGCTGAGGCGAAAAAAATTAGAGATTTAGCGACTCAAGCAGAGAATAGCGCCACTAGACTAAGGAAATATTTAATTGATCAGATGGTTAGGTCTGATGTCAAGAAAATTGAGGGAACAGCGGTTAAGATTAATCTGCGTCAAAAACCCCCTCAAGTATCTTTAAACGTCCCCCCTGAAGAACTACCCCCAGAATATGTCAAGGTGACTCATAAACCTGATTTAACCAAGATTAAGGCACTACTCAAAGGGGATTCTGAAGGAGCAATTGATTGGGCTACCTTGAACGAATCTGACCAGTATTCTGTAACTATTAAATAACGTCAGTTCGGGATAAGAAAATTATCTACTAACGACTAACCAAAAAAACTAAAGTAAAAAAATCAATTAATCGCCAAACTAGATTTAACAATCGCTGGCACAATCCTCTCAGAAGCCATTTTCCCACCGCCAATGTTTCTGGCAACAGGACCAATTCGTAACGCAGCTAAACCACCCATAATAAAAAAGTTGGACTTAGGCAGACGTAAATGTTGGTCTAGTATGGGAAGTCCATTAATTATCTCTGTGGGATAAGCCTCAAGTACTTTCTGTAATAGGGGATGTTCCATCACATTAAATTTCGTGCCAGTAGCCAACCAGATACGGTTAAACTGATGCTTGCTACCATCAAGACAATCAACCTGCCAAAGATTATCTTGCCAATATGCTTCCCTAACTTGACAGCATTCATCGATCCTCACCTTTCCTTCATGAGATGCCTTTCTTAATTGCAGCAACATTTCAGGAGTCATTGAACCGCCATTACGGGCTTGCTGTATTTGCTTGTAACGCTTATCCCAATTGGCTTCGGCGTGAAAGCCTTTGAGATATTTTGGTCCTATCCAACCAGGATCGGCATCAAAGATTTTTGACTGTAGCTGTCTTCTGGTCATCAAGGTAACAGTTGCACCAGAATCTATAGCACCTTTGGCTAAATGTCCGCTGGTTAAGCCACCACCAACGATTAAAATCTTTTCCCCTGTCAAGTTAAGTTGGTTTAGATTTACCTGTTGAGAATGACATAATCTATCGGGTGGATAATCTGAGGTGATTTGCTCTACCCAATCAGGAAGCTGTACCTTGCCACTTCCTGTTGCCAACACCACTCTACGGGCAACAATCGTTTCTCCCGTGTCTAAAACTAGTTGAAATCGAGAACGAGAAGCTTTTTTAATCGGTAAAATCTGGGTTACTTTGGCGGGATAAACCTTATCTGCTAACTTCCAGCGCTGAATTACTTCGTGACAAAAATCATTAAATAGCTCTGTTCCTGGTCTGTCGTAGGGGGGGAACAATTCACTATGCCTATTTTCCGCAAAGCCTCTTAATTGATGGGGGTTGGGATCGGGATGATGGACGGCTGGCGATCGCAAATAGGGGATTTGTTGTGCGGCAAATTGTTGTTGCCATTGACTCATCCAGGTCTGACTGGGATCAAAAACTATGAATTTTCGATAATGCTTGGCACTTTTTTGCAACAAGTAAGTAGTTAGAGTTAGAGCCTGAACTCCTGCACCAACAATCCCTAGGTCTATATATTCGGGTAATTCCACTCGTAAAAAATAATGATAATGATTATCTCTATCACTATATAGCGTTTCTCAAATAAGTGAGGTGCTACAAATACAAACCTATTCAAAACCTCAAAACCCCTATTCCTTAACTTTACTAAGGTGCATCTCATCAATAACGAGAACCGCTATATAATAATGAGTACTATTTTGATTGACGAGCTTGCCCATCGGCTTTATGACTTCTAATAATCAACATCTCTCTTTGTTCCATCGTCCTCGTCGCCTCCGTCGCACTGCATCATTACGGCGAATGGTTCAGGAAACCCAACTAACCGTTAACGATCTGATCTATCCTATGTTCGTTATGGAGGGGGAAAATCAACAGGAAGAAATTCCTTCGATGCCAGAAATTTATCGTTATTCCCTCGATTTACTCCTCAAAGAAATAGCTGATGTTGCTAGTTTAGGAATTAATGCGATCGCTCTATTTCCCCTAGTCCCTTCAGAGAAGAAAGATAATGCAGGCACAGAAAGCTACAACTCCGATGGTTTAGCACAGCGCACGGTAAAAGCAATTAAACAAGAAATTCCCGAAATTACCGTTATTACTGATGTAGCGCTCGATCCTTTTTCGACCTACGGTCATGATGGCATAGTCGAAGATGGCAAAATCCTTAACGATGAGACGGTAGAAGTATTAGTAAAACAAGCAGTTTCCCAAGCAGAGGCAGGGGCAGATATAGTAGCCCCTTCCGATATGATGGATGGTAGAGTGGGGGCAATTCGTCAGGGCTTAGATGCTGCTGGTTATCTCGATGTGGGGATCTTAGCTTATTCGGCTAAATACGCTTCAGCTTATTATGGTCCTTTTCGCGATGCGCTAGAGTCTACCCCGCAATTTGGCGATAAACAAACCTATCAAATGAATCCTGCCAATAGTCAAGAAGCGATTAAAGAAGCGGCTTTGGATATTGCTGAAGGGGCAGATATGGTGATGGTTAAACCAGCTTTAGCTTATCTAGATATTATTTGTCGCATCAAGGAATATACTAATTTACCCGTTGCAGCTTATAACGTCAGTGGGGAATATGCGATGGTAAAAGCTGCGGCACAACAAGGTTGGATTGATGAAAAGAAAATAGTTTTAGAAACTCTTACCAGTATGAAAAGGGCGG
The DNA here is from genome assembly GCA_038524995.1 of Cyanobacteria bacterium J06621_8. Classification (GTDB taxonomy): domain Bacteria; phylum Cyanobacteriota; class Cyanobacteriia; order Cyanobacteriales; family Xenococcaceae; genus Waterburya. Next base: position 33,912 of record JBCBIE010000056.1, on the reverse strand, counting down.
GGGCAGATTTGATACTAACTTATTTTGCTAAACAAGTAGCTTTGATGTTGCAATAGGGTAAGTTTAATGATTACAAAATTTATTAGTTTTGATTAGGTTAAGAGGTAAAGGGGAAAGGGGAAAGAAAAAGCTTAGTACTTCGGTTTCTAAGAGTTTTAAGAAAATTTTCTAATATTTTTAGGCTCAAAAATGCTGGTGAAGATCAAATCTAGTTCCGATTCTAGCGATCGCATTTACAGGATGAATATAAACGAGAACTTAACAATACCAACTAAAATTAAGAGAGACTGGTCGATATCGATTGAGCCTTGTAATAAAGAACGTGATGGTCAATTTATTCGAGAATCGACTAAACAGAACTTTTATGATTATCTAAACGAAACAATTGGTTGGAACGAAAATCTCCATCAACAAGAACCCAGATTTCCTGAACGATATCTAATGTTGTTTAATAAAAATAATCCCATTGGTTTTCTGTCATTGAGAGAACAACCTAATTGCTTATATCTTGAGACATTACAATTAATTGAAGCATATCGAGGTTGCGGTCTAGGTACGGCATTGATAAAATTTATCGAGGATATTGCTAGGAAAAAAGCAAAGAATAAAATTAGATTAAGAGTTTTTCAAGATAATCCAGCACAATTTTTATATCACCGCCTGGAATTTAATGTAGTCGAAGATGAAGGTTGGTGTTTGTTGATGGAAAAGGTTTTAAAGGTTTGCTAAAGTTTTTTTATCGACTAAATCCTGTCCAGTTTTAAAACTGAAATATATACAATTACTATTTCCGAATAACTGAAATACTTTAACAAGCTATAGTTCAACTCAAGAAGCTTCCTAGAGAACAACAAAATGCGATCGCTCATAAATGACTGCAACTCATAAAATTTGAAAAATACTAAAATATGCTTAGTGTCAATTACCTTATCTATATTTAAAATAAACCATGACCAATTCAATTAATTTAAATGAAGATAGAATAAAAACACTATTCAAAGAAGCTCTTGTTGAAGTGATAGAAGAGAATCAAGAATTAGTAAGCTCTATTCTAATAGATTCTTTGGAAGATATAGGTTTATCTCGTGCAGTTGAAGAAGGAGAAACAAGTAAAACTGTGAGCCGAGATGAAATATTTAAAGTATTGAATGAGGAATAGTGAAAACAGAATTTAAGGATAGTTTTCTCAAAGATATTCGCTCTATATCTCAAAAAGCTTGAAGGATAAAAGAATAAAGTTTATTATCGTTCGAGAATTGGCAACTATCGCGTAGGATTAATTATTAAACAAGATATCGTAGTTTTTGTTCGTTTCCTTAATCGCCAAGAAATTTATCGCTATTTTCCATGATTTGATTATAGAGTAGCCGCAGTTGCAATCGCCCATAAATGATTGACCTTTGCAGCAAGCGATCGCTTTTATTTATCTTGATTCTAATTTGACTTTAAAACCATCTACAGTTAAATTTCCACTCCACAATTCAAAAGGCTGATATTCAAAGATAGACGTTTGTAATAAAAGGTTGATGCTGATCGGATATTCTAATGTTTTTAGGGGTAAATGATCTAAAGCGTTAGTAAACCATTTTGATGAAAATTGGCAGCGCACCCGCAAATAGCCTGAAACTTCAACTTTACTTTTATTATAATATTCCCAAGTCTCATAACCTACCGAGATTAAATGACAGAGATATTTTTCGTAAATCTGAAAGGGTTTTTCATTAATAGTTAACGTATATTCACTGCGTGAGTCATTTAAAGTATATAGATTACTAATCAACTCGTTTTCAAGGGGTTTAGCTGTGTCTTCAACCCAATAAATTTTCAGATCGTCGTTGACGTTTCGAGGGGAAAGTATATCGACAGGGTGTTCTATTTTAGAGAAGTAATATTTTCCATCGTCAGCTTTAACCAAAATTAGAATATTGATACAGTCCTCATCTTCCCAATGTTCGGCAGCTTTACTTTTTTCTAAACCGATCGCAACAAATTTTTCTTTATCTATTTCTATACAGCTTTCTGGTAGGTAAATTTTAGAGCGATCGCTCAAACAGTATGCAGAAATTTGGATTAGTTCTCGAATATTTTTCTCTACCATCAATAAGAATTCCGAATTTATTTAATCAGCCTAAGGCTCTAATTAGCGATCGCCATTTAATAAAATCAAGCTAAAGACCACTTAACCACTGGTAATGATTTATTTATAGCTTGTCTTACCTGCTTTTCTAAATATGCTATGGCATCCAATCCATCTTTTCCCGACAAATTTATTCTTATTGCTGATTTTCTAATAGTAATTTCCCTGTGAATGATAATATGAGAATGATTATTATTCTATTTTTGTTTTTGGAGATAACCAGATAGTTAATTCTTAAGAAATTATTGCTTTATCAGTAAGAATAACTACTCCTTTGTTGCTCCTCTGCTCTCATCGGTGAGCGTTACCGTTATATCAGCAATTAGAGTATGAAACGAATCCCTACTGTAGCTCTTTGCGGCTTCCTTGGCTCAGGAAAAACGACCCTGCTTCGGCGTTGGCAGCGCGAAGAAGTTTTAAATGACGCAGCGCTGATCGTTCATGATCTTAGCGAGTTTGGTCTTGATGCCGAGCTGCTTTCAGTAGAAGAGTTAATGCCTACCGCGGGTCGCCTGGCTGGTCGTGTAGCTGCTCTCCATGGCAGCCATGCGCGAGAGCAGCTCTATGCCTCCGTAGGGAGAGCCCTCAGTGAGATCTCCTCCCTTGATCCCATTCCGCCTCTCGTCCTATGCGAGAGCACTGGCGCTGCTCGTCCGTGGGCACTAATCAAAGCACTTACCCAGGACAAGCGATTCTTCCTGAGACACTTCATTGTCACCGTCGATGCCCTAAACCTCCATCGCGATTTTGCCGACGGTCACACCCTGATTGGCGAATCCTCAGATTCTCAAGATGTCGCACTTCGCCGTGCTGCCGAAGTTCTCATCGAACAGCTTGCCTTCGCTAGCGTGATCATCCTCACCAAGATCGACACCATTCCCGAGTCTGCCGTTGATACCCAGACTCGAATTCTTCAGAAGCTCCAGCCACATGCAACTATCGGACTATCGGCTCATGCAGGACTGCTTCTATCGCAGCTTGAGGAGACCCCTGCACCAAAACTTTCAGTCCTGAGAGGATGGGCGAAACAGCTTGGTCTCACCCAGCACTCCTCCACCGCAGACAACATTGAAGCCCTAGCACTCCGTGATCCTCGTCCGTTTCATCCAGAGCGCTTGCACGAAGTCTGCCGTAGTAAATTGAGTACTGGAGTCTACCGCACTAAAGGTTTTCTGTGGCTCGCTTCACGTCCCGCTCATTCACTACTTTGGGAGCAGTCTGGCAGTCAGATCGCTCTTGAGATCAAAGGCTTTTGGCGCGCGGAAATCGCCCAAAATCGTGACGGTAAGCTAGTTCCTGAAGAAGTCGAACTGTTGAAAGCGAAACTCAAAAACCAGCACCCCATCTTTGGCGATCGCCATAATGAGCTTACTTTCATCGGTCTTAAGACAGCCCTTGAATCGTTCTCCTCTGCCCTTGAAGACGCTCTTTGCACCGACAAGGAAATCGCCGCCTGGCAAAATGGGGAAACCTTCCCCGACCCTTGGCCCAAGTCCATTCGCCAAATCGATTGACCTGCCAAAGAACCCAAGTAATTGTCCATAAACTTAATTTAGATATTCATCTAAAAATCTTTTTGAACGATCTACCGCTAACCATGTCGATATATCCATGTATCTTGAATCTTCTTGACTCGGCTGAATAGGATTAGTTGCCACCAGAAAATGAAAATAGATTTTTTCACCTTTGAATAATTTGGGAATATTTATTTTGAAACCAAAATCGATATACTCAGTGAACGAGTAACAAAAATCAAATTGCTGCTTGGCTTCATTCCAATGCCAACCTAATAAATTATTAAACCTCTGAGGCATTAAATCGCCTAGTTTTGCCCTAAATTGTAAAACTTCTGCATCTTCCGTCCCAATATACAAATGATAAATTTTATTTTTTATTTCAATAGCATCCAAACATTCTCCCGTGTCTGAGGAGAATGTAGTGTTGACTTGAGGATTTATAAGTTTACAGTAAATAAGTAATCTTTCATTATTTTCGCTGAATTTTTCAATGAACCAACGCCACCCCGTGAATGATCTAACTTCTTTTAATGGACTTAAAGAATCACATGAAAATTTACTGGGCAAATCAAATTTTTGTAAGGATATTTGGTGATTAACTGTAGTAGTTATTTTATTATTTTTATCAAAGTAAACTGAATGTTTAATATCACTCTCTATCCAAGTTTTAATTACTCCTAATTCTGTTTTAAAATCATCCGATAATAAATTTTCATTATTTTGTTATTGCGATCGCTAAAACTAATCATATGTCTCGTTCAATCTCGGTATTGATTGAGCTAAGTTATAAGGACTATGATTACTTGGACAGATTCATCAGCCACCCATCTGGATATTACAGCACGAATTTGATGAATATTATCGGAAACAATGGTTTTTTCTGCTAAAGAATGTCCTGCTGTGGTTAAGTTATCTGCCAATATTATGCCCGATTTATCATCAGTTTTAGTTCGCATATCATAAATTATCAGTGCAGCAATTTTTAAAGACAGTAAAGATTTATCTTATTTCACTATAAACTTCTTATCTAATTAAGCTTTAAGAGAAATATTTTTCTACTTCTAAAACACTTTTACCAAAACAATTATTTACGATCTCTGTAACGCGCTCGCTGTTTAAGTTAGGTAAATAATTGCTGATGTTTAGTTCCAAATATCCTGACTTACCATAACCAAAAAATCTAATTTTGTTGTCCTCCCATAGCCACACTTCGGCAATCTTTAAGTATTGATATTTAGTTAAATCGTCGATACTCCCTGATGTTAGGTTTATTTCTACTGCCAGATCTGGCTTATCTTTATCTATCTCAAAACAGTAAGCTACATCAGGTTCTTTCCCTTCTTTTCCTTCTTCCTTGAGGGTAGTTTGATTAAAAGTGAAAACAGAAATATTAAAATTGCGACAATACGCCAGAATAATCAACCTGATATAGTCGCCAATCAGTTCATGGTTACGTCCTGGGGACACGATTGTAATTACTCCGTTGCGAAATGAGACTCGTTTACTCGGAAAATCCAAACTAATATATTCAGCCCAAGTTGTATTAGTAATTGTGGTAATGCGATCGCTCTCTCGTGTTCCAATACTTAACATTTTTACTTAGGGAATATAGTTTTTGATTATTTATCTATCGTATATTTTCGCCAGGATAATTATGAATAGGCGATCGCAAACCTTAGTTGAATCCTCTTAATACTTTATGCTAGTTAGAAATATCTGTATTAGTAGCGATCGCCAAAATTATCATCGATTTTTATTTAAACAGATTACTGACCAATGGTAAGGCGGTAGATTACGTTGTCATCATTGCCAAAAAACAAAGCAACATTCTGACTTCTGACTCCTGATAAGTAAGTCTACCTAAAAAGAATTTAGGACAGCAGATGAGAAAGCTTCATCGGTTTTCTCATCAGCAAAACTAATCATTTCTCCAAATCCTTTGAATGACTAGCTTCTATCCATTTAACAACAGATTAAGAATTGCAACAAAGTTCCCTTTGCGTTGATAATTAAATTAATAGAAGACAATACTAAGTTGTGATAGGCGGATTGCGATCGCCGTAAAGGAATAATCATCATGTTGGACAGCAAATCAGTTTTAGAAGTATTACGACCTGTACAAGATCCAGAGCTACAAAAGAGTCTTGTTGAGCTGAATATGATTCGCAATGTGGTGGTAGACGGTGGACAAGTCAGCTTCAGCTTAGTATTAACTACTCCCTCATGCCCCTTACGACACTTTATTGTAGATGATTGCAAGACGGCGGTCCAAACTTTACCAGGAGTAGAAAACGTCGAGGTAGAGGTAACCTCAGAAACCCCGCAGCAAAAATCTCTGCCCGATCGCACTTCGGTTAACGGCATCAAAAATATTATTGCTATTTCTAGTGGTAAGGGAGGAGTAGGCAAAAGCTCTGTTGCGGCTAATGTGGCGGTTGCCCTGGCAAAGAGGGGTTCTCAGGTGGGCTTGCTAGATGCAGATATTTACGGACCCAATGCCCCCAACATGTTTGGTTTATCCGATGCTAAAATTGCCGTGAAACAAGGTGCCAACGGTGAAATACTGGAACCAGCATTTAATCATGGGGTAAAAGTAGTGTCCATGGCATTTTTAATTGACCCCGATCAGCCTGTAATTTGGCGAGGTCCCATGCTCAACGGCATTATTCGCCAATTCTTGTATCAGGTGGAGTGGGGCGATTTAGATTACTTAATTGTAGACATGCCCCCTGGGACGGGAGATGCTCAGTTAACCATGGCTCAAGCAGTACCGATGGCAGGGGCAGTTATCGTAACCACGCCCCAGACGGTATCTTTGATTGATGCCCGTCGTGGCTTAAAAATGTTCCAGCAGTTGGGGGTCAACCTGCTGGGAATTGTGGAAAATATGAGTTATTTTATTCCCCCCGATATGCCAGAGAAAAGCTATGATCTGTTTGGTTCAGGGGGTGGAGAAAGAACGGCAAAAGAGCTAAACGTGCCTTTACTGGGCTGTGTTCCCCTGGAGATTGCTTTACGGGAAGGTGGTGATAATGGTACTCCCATTGTGGTTGCTGCTCCCGAATCTGCCTCCGCTAAAGCTTTAGTGGCGATCGCCGAACAAATCGCAGCAAGGGTATCAGTTGCCGCTTTTGCTTAGGAACCAAGATTATTGCTGCTAAATATAATTGGCTGCCGATAAATCTTGCTCTTGATTGTGGTTACCATTACTGCCATGATGATGCTCAAGAGGCATATGGTCGTTATATTTATCTTGATTAAAGTAATATAGCGTCCGAATCGGATAGGGGATACCAATTCCTGCATCATCCAACGCATCTTTAATAGCGATAATTGCGTTGGTCTGCACCTGCCTTACCTGAGGTTGTCTGGGATAAGTCCAATAACGCACGATAAAGTCAATCGAACTATCTCCAAAACCAACTAAATCAATTTCAGGTGCTTTTGTACTGAGAACGCCATCAACCCGTTCAATCGCTTTAAGCAAGATTCTTTTAGCTTCTGGTAAGGAAGTATTGTAATCTACCCCAACTGCCAAATCGGTACGTCTCTGACTGAAGGCGGTTCGCACCCTCACAGGACTAGTAAATACTTCCGAGTTAGGCATTAAGATTCTTTCCCCATCATAGGTGCGAATCTTAGTGGTGCGAATATCAATCTGCTCTACTGTTCCTTCATAATTACCAATGATTATTTGATCGTCGATATTAAAAGGTCTTTGCACTAAAATTAAAATACCAGAGAGAAAGTTTTTAAAGATATCTTGAAAAGCAAAACCAACTGCTACCGAACCAAGTCCCAAGGTAGCAACGATATCGCCCAAGCGTAAGCCAGGAAAGGCTATAATTCCCGCTAAAACAACGCCAACAATCCAGGTAGAAATATTGACAGTTTTGCATAGTAATGACTGGAGTGATTTGCTGTCGAGGACTTTTCTGCCAACTCGCCTGGAGATTTTAGTAGTAAACTGAGCTGCATATCGAGTCAGCATGACTACAATCAATGCCGTGAGCAAACCTGGCAGTATCTTGATCGTGCTACCTAATAAATCTTGCAAGCTATTAATTACAGTATTGACTATTTGACTCATAAGTAAATCTAGAAAAAATATTAGTCTTCGATTTTGACAATTTATCAAAGATGTTTCTAGAAACCATCATGCTGAAGCACTAACTTTTACTATGTTGAGGATTTGTGGAATCTATCTTAAGTTAGAGAAAGCCTGGCAGTCCTTTGTAACTATGATGTCTCTTAATCAATCGACATAACAAACAAGGAAGGAAAATATCAGATAGAAGTATTTAACTGGAGGAGTAGTTACTTTCTGATTTACAGACAAAACTCTTTGAGCTTTTTTGTGCTGAATCCCTAGCTTGGGCTATTTGCCATACTTCATGCCAGCGATCTTCAATAATGCTTTGCATTCTTTCAATTTGCCAGGAGGGGATGTATTTGGATGGATTTTGGTCTGATTTACTTTTCATTTATTGAGAATAGATTGCAAATAAAGAGAAAACTGGAGTGCCGCAGCTAGAGCAATTAAATAATAGCCCTAGCTAGCACCCCAGAGAACACAGCAGTTGCGGTTAGAGTCAACTAACCATGTTATGTAGTTGGATTTCAGGTAAAGAGAAAATTATAGAGTAGTGGGACTCCAATAAATCATCCCTATTTTTGCTAACAGAATTACCATATCATTTTTGCTCGCCTCTTGCAATTTTTTCTCAATAATGTCATTATTGATTCAGTGACAAGTTAACCTTTTCACGCCTATGAACATTCTTGCTCAAGAATTTAGTGATACATTCTAAGCCTCAGGGCAATAGTTAGAGTATCTTGGCAGATAAGAGTGATAGTTGTTTTAACCAAAAATTGCAAAGCACCCAGCATCAGCCTAATTCGAGTATGAAGCCATAGAATCTATTCTCCTTATGTTTTCCTTTGCAGTAACAGGCGATTAGCGTCGCAGGTTGCTGCTTTCTAGTTCAAGAGCAAAATAGCGCAAGAATCATGACTGATCTTAAGGGCGATCGCTCTAGCAATAGGCTCAAGAATATAATTAAATATGCTGCGATCGCCATAGTAGTCATTTTAGGTATTTGGTTAGCTAACCGCTACGGCATTGAAGAGATTCGGGAGAATGTAGATCGGTTAGGGGTTTGGGCATATTTGCTAGTAGGAGCATTGCGTCTTACCAGCGTAGTCATACCTGCTCTCCCTGGAACAGCCTATTCTGTCTTATCAGGAGCGTTATTTGGCTTGCTGCCAGGTTTAGTCGTAATTTGCCTGGCGGATCTGATTTCCTGTAATCTTAGCTTCTGTTTATCCCGCCGTTATGGTCGAAATTTCATTACCAGGCTGGTGGGCAAGAATTTTATCAATAAGTTAGATAACTTCAGTCAAAAAAACTTGGAGGGTAATTTCTGGCTGATGACGGGTTTTTTAATGACGGGGCTGTTTGATTTTGTTTCTTACGGGGTGGGCTTAACTAAGACTCCCTGGCGTAAATTTTTTGTTGCTCTCATCATTAGTATTGCCATCTCGAACCCGCCAATTGTTGCCCTGGGGGCAGGATTATTAGAATCAGGTAAGCTGCTGCTAGGCTTTGCTGTGTTGGGGGTTTTTGCTTTGGGGATTTTTACAGGAATTTTGCAGCGGAGAGCAAAGCTTTAAATTGCGATCGCTTTAAGTTTAAAGCCTCGTTATTTATGATGACTTGGCTCGTCCCTAAAGGGATATATTATGCTCTTGTCCTAAAGGATACCGCTTCGCATATGGTACCGCTTCGCATATAGTTTTTAGTTTTTAGTTTTTAGTGGTCAACGGAAGCAGCTCGTAATTAGTACCCGAAATTTTCTCCATAAACAACAAGAGATCGCCGCATGCTATCAAGATACATTTTGAGACATAGTTGTCTGACTTCAGGTGGATAACTCCCCTCAATTGGCGACTCAACAAACTGTTTTCCACAACGACTTAATAAAAAATATATAGAAACAAAAGTTTACTATTAAACAGGCTGTATTTTTACAGTTTTTTTAAAGTCTGTAAATTATTTTCTGGATTAATAAGCTATCATTTTGCAGTTTGTATCAATTTAGTTCTTTTTCTGATATGCGCTTACAGGTTATACGAAAAATTCTAGAGTTGTATAGAATCAATCTTGTTGTAACAGTTAACAATACTGGAGCAACTTCTAGAGTTTCTGACATACAAAAAGCAATTAATGCCGTAAAAGAGATAGAGAAAACTGGCGTATTAAAGAAAGAAATACGTGCGATAAAAAACATACCTGCTATTTATGAAAATCCTTTAGACTCTATAACGATATCTAACAGTGAAGTGAATCAAATTAATGTTAGCTTTGCTAATATTAGAAATCAAGCCAATACTCTATTTCAAGCTTTGACTGATTTTATAGGAGAAGAGACAGAGGATACTGTTTTATTTAAAATTCCTGAAAGTAAAAATTTAGCAGAAGTTTCAGATTTGTTAAACCGTATTCAGCAGATTTTAGAGCAACTATTAGTTAATGAATGTATACAGGGAAAAGTAGAGTTTAGTGGATTCCAGTCAGGCAGTTCTTGGATAAAGATTATCGTGGGTAGTACTATAGCTCTAAATTTCCTTGGTGGAGTAGTGGATTTAGTCTTTAATTTTCGGAATGATCAGCTAAATTTTGCAGCAAAGGAAAAGATGATCCAAGATCTTGATTTTCAATTAGCTGCTAAAGAAGAAGCTTTAGACGCGATAAGAAAAGAGAAAGAAGCTGCATTTAATTCTTATTTATCAAATTTAAAGAGAGATACAGGTATTCCTGATAATGATCATGAATTTAATGAAAGAATGAAATATTCCATTAATCAACTTAAGGAATTAATGGATATGGGTTTAGAAGTTCACCCGTCTTTAGAATCTTCTCCAGATGTTCGACAAAAGTTTCCTGATGCACTAGAAACAGCAAAAACTTTAAAGCTATTGTCACCCGCAGAGGATGAAGATTCAGAGTAGATAGCTGAGTGTGTATAAGATCTAATTTAAGTTGCTGATATTTAAAACTTACTTTGATATAAGTATTTTTCCTGTGCAAGCCCAACAATAGTAATTACAATACCAATGATCGACTAGCTAAAAATGGGACATGGGGGAACAAACGCTAGACTGGGTAAGGTTACAGAAAGCACTATCAGTAGAGGCAGAACGGGGCTACACTGATTTGGAGGGTAATCAATTTCGCTTCAGCGAGTTTCTCTGTCTCAGTTTAGGGAAGCCCCCCCGCAACATTCCTGCGGTGGATAAAACCCAGTGGCATGATATTGCTCAGAAGTTTGCCCGCTACCAGTCTCTTAGTGCTGGTCAAAGAAAGCAGCTAGTAATTAGTACCCGAAACTTTCTCCATAAACAAAAGGCGATCGCCGAAACGCCCCCAACTCCACCTAGACCAAGAACTCCCCGTACAGCAACTTTAAGCAGTCCCAAAGCTAAAACTTACTTTAATCAAACCATTACCCTCGATCAGCCTTTAAGCAAGGTAGTCGATATTGGGCGTAAGAGTTCTTACCTGGAACGGTTGGGACTATATACGGTAAGGGACTTACTTTTCTATTATCCCCGTGAACACCTTGACTATGCCCGACAGGTACAGATTGCCCATCTCGAACCAGGGGAAACGGTAACAGTAATTGGCACCGTGAGAACCTGTAAATGTTTTAGCAGTCCTAAAAACAAGAAGCTGACGATTTTTGAATTAATCCTCCATGATGCGACGGGGAGGCTTAAGCTTAATCGCTTTTTGATGGGGGCAAGATTTAGTAATCGGGGTTCTCAGGAAAGGTATAAACGCCAATATCCTGTTGGTTCCGTTGTTGCTGCTTCGGGATTAGTTAAGCAGAATAAATATGGCATTACTCTAGACAAGCCCGAAATTGAAGTTCTCGACGGTGCAGGAGCTAGTATTGAATCAATCAAAATTGGTCGGTTATTGCCTGTCTATCCCTTAACCGAAGGAGTTCCTGCCGATACGGTAAGAAAATCAGTAGTAGCAGCATTACCCGCTGCGGCGCAGCTAGGAGATCCTTTACCCGTCGAGATCAGAAATCAGTATGGCTTAGTTAAATTAAAAAATGCCGTTGCCTGTATTCACTACCCCGAAGATCAGGAAGAGTTGACTCATGCTCGACGCAGGCTAGTATTTGATGAATTTTTCTATCTACAGTTGGGCTTTCTCCAACGTCGGCAACTGCTGAAAAAAACCCAATTAAGCGCTAGCTTTACCCCTCAAGGTCAGCTAATTGAACAGTTTAATCAAATTCTGCCCTTTACCCTGACAGGTGCCCAGCAGCGAGTAGTTCAAGAAGTTTTTCATGATCTCAGCCTGACGGATACGCCGATGAATCGACTGGTGCAGGGGGATGTAGGTTCAGGGAAAACCATCGTGGCAGTTTACGCCATTCTAGCTGCAATTCAATCGGGCTATCAGGCGGCACTGATGGCACCCACTGAAGTCTTAGCGGAACAACATTACCGTAAGCTGGTCGCCTGGTTTAATCTCTTACATCTACCTGTGGAGTTGCTGACGGGTTCAACGAAAACGGCAAAACGCCGCGAAATCCATTCTCAATTAATCAATGGTGAACTACCCCTGCTGGTGGGGACTCATGCCCTAATTCAAGATCCCGTTAAGTTTCACAAGCTAGGTTTAGCGGTAATTGATGAACAGCATCGCTTTGGGGTTCAACAACGAGCGCGCCTATTAGGGAAAGGTAAATCCCCTCACGTTCTAACCATGACCGCAACGCCAATTCCCCGCACTTTGGCATTAACCCTGCACGGAGATTTAGACGTTAGTCAAATTGATGAACTCCCCCCAGGAAGACAGGCGATTAAAACCATGCTTAAAAGCGGAAAAGACCGCAAGCAGATTTATGAATTGATTCGGCGGGAGGTTGCCCAGGGAAGACAAGCCTACATTATTTTTCCCCTAGTGGAAGAATCGGAAAAGCTCGACCTCAAGGCGGCGACGGAAGAACACCAGAGGTTATCTGAGGTAATTTTCCCTGAGTTTAATATTGCCTTGTTGCATGGTCGCATGACTTCGGCGGAGAAGGACGCGGCTTTAAATTCCTTTCGCGATAATCAGGCTCAGATTATTGTTTCTACTACGGTGATTGAGGTGGGAGTAGACGTGCCGAATGCCACGGTGATGGTAATTGAGCACGGGGAACGTTTTGGTTTATCTCAGCTACACCAACTGCGGGGAAGAGTTGGCAGAGGCAGCAGTAAATCCTACTGCTTTTTAATGAGCAGCAGCAAAAATGTTGAAGCGAGACAGCGACTAACAGTATTAGAAAAATCCCAGGATGGATTCTTTATCTCTGAGGCTGATATGCGCTTTCGGGGACCAGGGGCGGTTTTAGGGACTCGCCAGTCAGGGTTACCAGATTTTGCCCTCGCCAGCTTGGTCGAAGATCAGGAGGTGCTTAATTTGGCGAGACAAGCGGCAGAAAAGATTATTGTCGCTGATCCTCTGCTGGAGAATTTTCCTGGTTTGAAACAAGAGCTAGAAATTCGCTATCGTCGGTTACTGGGTGGTGATATTTTAAATTAGGGTTGGAAGCAGAAATGTTGAATCTATTTTGACTCTTCCTTGCTAAAGTAAGGACTTATACCAATTCTCAAAAGTGAGCCGTTGTCCTAAAGGATTCCTAAAGGATATATTATGCCCTTGTCCCCATTCGTCCCCCCATTCGTCCCGTCAGGGCGGGATAATAAGGGCAAGCCGTCAGGGCGGGATAATAAGGATAAATGGTACCGCTTCGCATATAATACACCTTCGGATAACCGCTTCGCATATTGTTAGTGATTAGTAGGTAATTTTCTAGATGTACCTCACTAATTTGAGAAAAGCTATTTAAGCGATCGCAAGACGCTAATATATTATTCCTTGATTAAATTATCCCTAATCTAACGGTTTGTAGAGTAAGCTCATGAGGTGAGTTTATGGAAAAAAAACTATGCAGTCCCTTACTATATTCATGTTTGCTTTTATTTTTGGCAGTTTTCTCGAATATTGGGTTCATCGGCTCATGCATAAGTACCCCAAGATTGGAAATGATTTGACGGCTCACTATAACCACCATCGCAGCAATGTGGCAAAAGGATTTATGGGGGATTTTCTGGATTACTGCCTAGTTTCAATTTTATTCTTGCCGATTTTTCTGATATCTGCCTACGTTGGTAGCCTGATGATGTTGGGCATCGTTGTTTTTGCCGCCTTCGCTTCCTACTCACACCAAATACAACATAATGCTCCCCATAAATGCTTTTGGATGGAAATGCCCATCCATTATGTGCATCACAATAGCAAGAATCAGTGGAATAGTAATTTTGGTCTAACTGTTGACTGGTGGGATCGGGTTTTTGGAACTTACAAGCTGGTAGATTGGATGGCAGAAGATTTTGGGAAAAGAGCCTATTCTAAAGCTAAGTAGCCTCTTTAGCCGAAGGCGATTGCCAGAACCAGTTTTTAGGTATCCCTTTGATGAAAATCTCATCTAAATCATCCGCCGATTAAATAATCGGTTTGCCTACTTTGGCTTGAGCGGCAACTCCTTCAATGGTTAAATTCATAAACCTACCCCTGTTAAGGTGAGCGTTTGTAATGTTTATGCTATTGAAGAAGACGAGCAGTAGAGCGATGAGGATGTTTGGGATCATAAGTAGGTTTTGGTTTTGGCTTCTTGCTCCGTCCTATACGCTGAGGAAACCTCCGCGCGGGCGGTGCGCTTTTTTTTGTCTCGGAGAAGAACAAAATCTTTATTTGATACACTGTATCGTACTAATGCTTGAGAAATATCCAACTCCATCCCGTTTAATTTGCCATATAACCTAGGACGCGATGATCCTATCACCTTAACAGTGGTATTGCTAATGGCTAATGGCTATCTCAAAAGATTAATGTTCTTATTCAAAAACTGGCGTTAAACAAGTCCTTCTCAAGTTACATTTCTCTTTCTGCTAGTTCCATCCATCGTTCAGTATGGTCGTCAATTTCTGTATTTAAAGCTTCTAAACGGGCTGAAAGTTCCTGGACTAGATTAAAATCACTACAGTTAGCCGCCAAATCTTGTTCTAACTGCTCTTTATCCGTTTCTAGCTGGGCAATTTTTGCCTCTAGCTTCTCATATTCTCGTTTTTCAAAGTTAGATAGAGGCTTAGTCTTTTTAGACTGGGATTGGTTTTTGGTCGTGTTTTTATCTTTACTTGCTGAAGACTTGACTTTAGCTGATTCAGTATCTTGTTTTGCCCCTCGCTCTTCCTGTTTTTGGTGTTCTAGGTAAACCGAATAATTACCAGGATAAAGCCTAATATTTGCTGATGGTTCGATCTCCAGAATAAATTCCACCGTACGATCTAGGAAATAGCGATCGTGGGAGACGACAATCACGCAGCCATTAAAGTTCTCCAAATAATCTTCTAAGATTGCTAAAGTCTGTACATCAAGATCATTAGTCGGCTCGTCTAAAATCAGGACGTTAGGAGCCTCCATCAAAACCTGAAGCAGAAATAACCGCCGCTTCTCCCCTCCAGAAAGCTTGTGGATCGGTGCATACTGCTGATCGGGAGGGAAGAGAAACTTCTCCAACATCTGGGAGGCGGTAATCTTATTCCCATCGGCGGTAGTGACTACCTCAGCAACTTCCTTAATATATTCAATTACCCGTTGATTTTGATCGAGGGCGTCTAAAATCGTATCCGAATGCTGATCAAAATAGCCAATATGTACCGTCTGACCAATATCTACCTGTCCCTGATCTGGCTCAATTCTTCCTGTAATAATATTTACCAGGGTTGATTTACCAGCCCCGTTACCGCCAATAATACCAATGCGATCGCGGGGAGTAAATTTATAGCTAAAGTCCGAAAATAAAGTGCGTCCCTTGTAGGATTTGGCAATCTTTTCTAGCTCAATGACCTTTTTACCGATTCGTCTCCCAGGAGTATCAATCTCCACCTTACCCTGAGCCTGCTTAAACTCCCTCTCCTGCATTTCGCCAATGCGATCGATACGGGCTTTTTGTTTGGTGCTGCGAGCTTTAGGTCCCCGCTTGAGCCATTCTAACTCCCGCCGTAGGACTCCCTGAAGCTTTTTCTGGCTGCTAGCGACAGACTCTTCCTGCTGTGCCTTTTTTTCCAGATAGTAGGAATAATTACCCCCGTAGGTATATAAATCAGCACGGTCAATTTCCAGAATCCGCGTCGTTACCTGATCCAAAAAATAGCGATCGTGAGTAATCAGTAAAATTGCCCCAGGAAATCTTGCTAAATATTCCTGTAGCCACTCCACCGATTCCGCATCCAAATGGTTAGTCGGCTCATCCATTAGCAGCAAATCTGGCTCATTCAGTAAAGCCGCTGCCAAAGCAATGCGCTTACGATAGCCTCCTGAAAGATCCCCCACCCGCGCCGTAAAATCTTCAATGCCTAACTTACTTAGGACAATCTTTGCCTTAGTTTCCAGATCCCAGGCTGCTAAAGCCTCCATCTTTTCCGTCACCGTTGCCAAGCGGGACATCAAAGCTTCTAAATCACTCCCCGAAGCCTGAGCAATCCTGTGGGACAAGTCCTCATATTCCCTAACTAGCTGCATCTGCTCCCCAGTATCGGCAAATACCTGGTCAATTACCGTCAAATCCTCGTTGATCTCTGGCTGTTGGGGCAGATAAATCACCCTCGCTCCCGATTTTACCAACCTCTGCCCCCCATCCGTCGGCTCCATCCCCGCAATCATCTTGAGCAGGGTAGACTTACCTGAGCCATTAACGCCAATTAACCCTACCTTGTCATTGGGTTCAATGCTAAAGCTAGCATCACGGAGTATTTCTTTAATACCAAAGTCTTTTTTAATGTTTTGTAGAGTTAGGATGCTCATTCAGGGGGTTTTGATAAGTAGGTAGGCGTAATTAATTGTAAAACGTTTAATAGCAGGGGAGGGGTGTAGCGGTGAAGCAGGGGAGAATATATTATGCAGCAGACATAGTAAAATCTGTTGGTATATATACCTATTAGTTTTGCCAAATTTTTATGTCGATAACCTTCATTAACGAGTTATCTTTCTACTTCTGCTGGAGTTTCAGGTGATGAATTAAGTTGAGAAATTCTCTTATTTCTGGGTTAAATAAACCACTAACACAAGCAGCTATAATAATTCCTACAATGGCGATGATCCAGTTCGAGTTTTTACCCTGTGGTTTAGTTGCTGAGTCGTTTGAGGTAGAAACTTGAGCATTATCTGACATGATTGGTGAATTAGTAGGATTAAAATTACCTCCAACATCGCCAACCTGAAAACTACTGCTGCGATCGCTCTTATCTACCTGGCTATTGTCTATAGTATCTCCTTAAATTTAGTCTCCGTTAATATTCTCATTGTAATTTCCTTTCTTAATATTAATTTGGATATAGTGATTAATCCTCTCTCTACACTAAGACTAAATTTTGAAGAGGAATAGCATTTAATCAGATTAAAGTTTATGTTGCTTCAGCACTAATTTATTTTTTTTGTTTTTTTCGATTTTTATAGGATTCTTTAGCTTCTTGAATTGATTGAGGATTACTTTGTATTAACTCGACAAATTTTTCAACTAGGCTTGAGCTGTAGCTATGGGTGTTCGATAATTTACTATAGTGATGAAATTTTCCGTTGCCTTTTATTTTATGCTTATATGTTAAAACCTTAAAATCATGACGATTGAAAGGTTTATTCAACTTTATCTTTTGATTTATTTGTTTTATTACATCTTTTTGCCTATATGGATGTGTCTCATCAGGATTGCGAGGTTTATTAATTATAATTGCATCTTTACCGCTATTCCCAGAAGTAATTTTTATATCGCTGTCAGATTCCTTTTTAGTTAAAACTAATTTATATTCTATCGGTATAGCAAATTCGCTGCTGTCTAATTCAGCTTCAGTTTTTGCAAATTTTTCTAGGAATATTTTTATTTGTTCTGCCGTTTCTTTTCCATAATTATAAGCAATTACAGGATATTCTAAAGATTCTTCTTCCGTAACTAAGCTTAATAACCCCAAACCTTGTGTGATCAGAGGTGATTTGCCTACAATCTCTTTATAAAGTTCAATATAGTTCAGAACCGTAGCTTGAAAAATGCGACTTAACGATGGTTGTAAGTCATTGAGTAATAAGTGTATTGATTGATCTCTTATATCAGCTAAAATTTCAATATTTTTAGTTACTGGATTATTATTGCTGAGTAAATTTGTCTCGTTGCATACTTTTTTTAGAATATCTCTCAAACCCAAAGATTGCTTTCCATTATTATAAAATAGCGAACTATAGCCTTTCTCTTTTGCTATTACTGACTTTAAAAGTAGTTCCCAAGCATTTATCATAAAGATTGCAAATGCCTCTACTCTATTATTTAGCGGAGGTCTGTTGTAATTTTCCACAGCAAGAATAAAGGCATCCAAGCTCCTTTGTTTAAGTTTTTTAGTGAAAATTTCCAAATCACTTTTTTGCTTAGAAGTACTATTCTGGCTCATATAGGAGGCAAACTCAGTAGAAGAAAGTTTGTATATTCCAGATGATATATATGATTTTTTATTTTCTGCATACACTAAATATCCAACAAGCTTTTTAGAAAAGTATGATTTTATAGTTGAAATTTTATATGTTGTTGCTAATTCAACTTCTTGAAGCGTAAACGAGATTTTTAGCTGCTCTTTTTCTCGCAAAAATTTTTCTAGCGATTTAAAATTATGACTCATATAAATAATCAACATTAAAGTATTATTATTTAATATCCCTCAAAAAAGAATAAATTAATTAAAAGAAGCTTAATAAAATATTATATACATGACAAAAATGCGATCGCTTGATTACTTAGACCACTCTCTAAATATATACTTAGAGTCTACAGCAATTAAAATGATTCTTGCGAAGTTAACAGAGAATTTGGCGATCGCTTTTTAATTTAAAAATTACGGAACAATATCAAGACATATAAAAAAATTGTTTGTTGACATTAATTTATAATTGTCTTATTAATTTATATTACTTAAAACTTAAAAAAGCATTGTTCCTCTGAATGTCGTTCTACATATGTACGGAGTTGATCAAATTCATATTTTTGCTTTCCCATTTCTGCTAAGGCTGTATCAATTGTAGATAAAAAGTTTGAAATAGAAATAGAAAGCTGATAAGAAAAAGAGTCGATATCGTAAATAGTTATCGACTGATTCTTATATTGTATCTGTAACTCCTGATTATGCTTGATAAAAATAAGTTTATCGGGTTCATCAATAATCTCAATACTGCTAATTTTTTGAGTGTTAGAGATACTTAATCCTTCAACTAAAGCTTCTAAAAAAGAATCCAAAAAAATATCTTTTTCTCTAATTATTCCTGTGTCTCCAGCAAAAGTTATATTACCAAGCGGATCTGCTGGATCGATAGAATCTTCATAATCTAGAGCCCACTTTATATACTTTTTCATTATTTGTCTCTGATATGAATGCTACGTAATTTATGGTTTCTATTAAGAACTACTCTTACTCTTACTAGATTTTCATTTAGATTAACAACCTTCTCAAATTTTAACTGTTCTGCATTAGGAGAACCAATTAAATTTTTAGGGCTGACTATTTTAGCTCCTAACTCCAGTAGTAATTGCTCTGTCATTGCTGAATCGAGCTGCTGAAATCTTGGTAAATGTTTCTTGATATGCCTTTTACTATTCTCACTAATATCTTTTAATACATCTACAGAAGTTGGAAAATCACTAGGACTATTATCCAAATTTTCACTACTAACTAATTATTCATGACTGAACGTATTATACAAAACTTTTACAGTATTAAATGAAGTCAATCGACTCTCTACATTAAGAGCCTTACTCAAAACGTCTCAAATTTTATTAAATCTTGACTTGTCGCAGCATTTAAAATTCCCAGCAGGTTACATTTTAATATTCCAACATTTCTAAAGCTTTGACTTTAATTAAATCTGAGTCAATTATTTCCAATAATTCCGCTTCACTGCGATCGCCTGCGAAGGCTTCAAGAGAGGCATTTCTTAAAGCAGGGCGAAAAGCATCATGGATTATTTCTTGTAGTTCTTCTTTCTTAGCATAATAACCACTGATCTTACATCGTTTATTGATACGATTAATTCTTTCTACTGAGTTTTGAATCGAAACATTCCAGGATTTAGTATTTCTTTTTTCAGCTTCTTGTTTGATTAAATGTAAAAGCAGAATGATCGCATAGCTATATATTTTATCTAGCTTGTCTTCCTTTGAAATTACTTCCAATTCATCAACTATTGCTAAAGCTTTGATGTATTCACCAGAGGTAATATTTCTTCTTAATTCTAGTAATTCATCCATTTGAGTATTGTGGTTTTAGCAAGAAAATACAAAGCAACCATAATTATCCTACCTAGATTAATCACCGCCAGGAAGATTAGATTTTTGCTATTGTGAGTCATCTTTCTCTTTACTGCTCGTCTTCTTCAGCAGCATCAAAAGTATAAACGCTCACCTTAACAGGAGTTATGGTTAAAGGTTAAGGCGTAAAATACTAGAAATTGAATCAAGATTCTCAATTTTGCTTTTAAGACTTGTCCTTAAGGTTAGTATTTTATGCTTAATTTTCGCTATTCTAGTCTAATCGATGCCTCGGTGGAGACAGTTTGGGAGTTTCATGAACGGGCTGATATTCTAAAGCTATTAACTCCTCCCTGGCAGCCAGTAACAGTAATTCGCCGTGAGGGTGGCTTAGGGGTAGGGGCAATTAGTGAATTTCGTCTTTCCCTAGCAGGAATTCCCATTCCCTGGATTGCGACTCATACCGAGTGTGAACCAAATCGTCTGTTTGTCGATGAGCAAACCGAAGGACCCATGACTTCCTGGGTGCATCGTCATGAATTTATAGCTCAAGATGGTAAGACTAAATTAACCGATGCGATCTTCTATGAAATTCCTGGTGGTTTCTTAGCAGAATTTTTCTTGGGCTGGTGGGTTGATGCTCGACTTAAAGACATGTTTCGCTATCGTCATCAGGTAACCAAAACCAATTGTGAAGGTTAGCTCGATCAAAGTTTGGTTAGTAACATCAGTTAATTAAATAATATGGCTAAAAATGCGTTAACGCCAGAAGCGCAGGCTGCTTTGGCAAAATTAAATCAAGCAATAGAGCAAAATCCCCTTAATAAAGAACTTTACTATCAGCGCAGCGAACTTTATTATGCTGCGGCAGACTATAGTTTGGGAATTAAGGATCTAAATACGGTGCTGGAACAAAGCCCCCAAGATGCTCTGGCGTATATGTTTCGCGGCTATGGTTATGGACAATTATCATACTATAATCAGGCGATCGCCGACTATACCGCAGCCATTAAGTTAGCACCAAATTATGCCAAGGCTTACTTTAACCGTGGCACTACCCATAGTCAGCTTCAGCAATACCAGCAGGCGATCTCCGACTACAGTTTAGCCATCAAGCTCAAACCCAATTACGCTGACGCTTATTATAATCGGGCGATCGCTTTAAATAAGATCAAACAATACCAGCGGGCGATCGCCGACTATACCCAGGTTATTGCTCTCCAGCCTAAGGACGAGACAGCCTACTATAATCGCGCAAATACCTTTAATCTTACTAAGCAATATCCTCAAGCCCTGGCAGACTATAATCAAGCGATCGCTCTCAAGCCTGATGATCTTGAACCCTACTACAATCGCGCCAACGTCTATCATAAAACTCAGGATTATCAAAAAGCGATCGCCGACTATAGCCACGTCATTAAACACAACCCCCTCCATGCCCCCACTCACTACAATCGCGGCACGACTCATCTATCGGCAGAACTCTATCAACAGGCGATCGCTGACTTTAGCAACGCTATAAAGCTCAAGCCTAACTACGCCGAAGCTTATTATAATCGGGCGATCGCCTACAATAAAATTCAACAGTATCAGCAGGCGATCGCCGATCATCAAATGGCAATTAAACTCAAGGCTGACTATGGGGAGGCTTATGGTAATTTGGGCTTAGTGCAATTAACTGTAGGAGATAAAGATCAAGCAGTTGTCAATCTCCAGCAGGCGGCAAAATTATTTAAAGCTCAGAATAATCTAGCTTTGTTGCGATACATAGAGGAAAAGCTGCAAAAAATTGAACCAGATTAATAATGCTTAGTATCTTTTGAAAATTTGTATTATTATTCTTTCAGTGTTTATATTACAATTTCAAACATAAATAAGATACGCAATTGTCGCTTTTAATATATGGATGAAGAAGAATTAGAGCAGCGGCTTAATAATCTAGAGCAGATGCAAAATCGGATATTGGAAAATCAAGAAAATATTCAATATATTTTAGAAAAAGAGATCAAACCAAAATTAAACCTGGTTCATTTTGTCGTAGCAGCATACATTGTACTATTCATCATCGGATTATTGCAGAATATCTCTGGTTAACTCGCAACATAGAATAAAAGTTATTATGCGCCGCTGTGTATGGCAAATTCAGAGCTTTAGTAATGTCGATGTGAAACCACTCTTTAGTTCTACTTGCCAACAAGACAATCAAAGAGAACTGGCTTTTTCGCTCAATACCTCATCCATCCAAGCATTAATGCTTTTATTCGCTTTCTTGGCAGCTAAATAAATCTTGCGATGATTTTCGGGAGTAGTTCTAAAAGGTAGTTTTCCTGAAAAAGGTTTATCTGGTTCTTCTCCTAATTCCTCACACCACGACAAATAATCATCAATAGATTCATGAAATTCCTTTTCTAATTCTTTAACAGTATTACCCTGAAAAGTAATCGTATCTTTAATATCTAGTACCTTGCCAAACAAAATTCCTGCTGTCTCGTCTATCTCGATTTGAGCCGTATATCCTTTATATTTCATAGTCAAAAATTTAAAATTAATCATTATTTAGGTCGTATTTCTGCATTTTCTAAAAATTCTCTCACCGCTTTTACGGCTCCTTTATTGGTTTCTTTTTCAGGGTGAGGCTCGTGGAATACAGCCTTAACTCCATTTAGAGATATACGAACTCTCGAACCCCTCCCCTGAGACACCTTAGCACCAAGAGCCTTAAACAAGCTTTCGATATCAGTCCACTTGATATCTGAGCGAACTGGTAAAGCGAAAATAGCTTTTAAAGTCTGACTTTGTTTTTTGTTCATATCAGACTGAAGGTTTATTCATGTCTTTGCAAGTGAGAACTACTTACTATGTAAATCATGATATCAAAAAATGATATCTAAATCATATTGCTCTCGGTTGCAATGTTGAACATACACCCAAGTACTCCAAATATCTAACACTTTGGAAAAATAATTATCAAATTCCCATTTACTTATCTAGCCGTTAAGTATCTCAACAATTTTATTTAACGAAAACCCTTTATTACTAGAATTAAGTTATGTGGGGAGTGTGGCGATAAATTTTCTCAAGCTGCTTTAATCAAATAGTTGCAAAATGATAGCTATCAATATGAGGGCTGACTCATGAAGTTTCCCGCTATCAAGCTGATTCGTAGGCGAAACCAAACCTCCAACCCTGAGTTACCAAAGAAAAACTATCAGAAATTTATTTTTGGTAGCCTCCTGTTGCTGGTAGCCATGTTTGGCTCTAGCTCTTATTTGCTCCTTAGGCTGGTTAAAAGTGATGCCACAAAAGATATAATTTTGGCGCAGTTAGAAGAGGCAACGGGGCGAGAAGTAACCCTGGAAGGTGATATTGACCTTGCTCTAAGCTGGAAACCTACCCTAAAAATTAACGGCGTAACTGTCGCTAATGCTGACTGGGGACAAGCGCCTTATTTTTTGAATGTTGAACAGCTATTACTGACGCTTGATCTAGCGCCCCTCTTACAAAGAGAAATTTCTGTCACGGGGCTGAACTTAGAACGACCAATTATCTATTTAGAAAAGAATCAATCAGGGATAAACTGGGAATTTCTAGCACTAGAAGACAATCCTAATAAAGAAGCTCAACAACTACCAGAAACCAATAACTCCTCAAAAGCTTTTACCCTCAGTCTGCCAAAAGTCACCCTAGAAAATGGCGAGTTACGCTACCAGGATTTGGTTACCGAGAAAAAGCAAGAGCTGTTGCTAACCAGTATGGAGTTCAATAATCAAGGTATTGAGGGTCAATCCTCGGCTGATATTCAAGGTTATTACCAAAGTACTCCTTTCTCGACTCAAGTCACAGTAAACTCATTGCAACCACTGCTGCAACAGTCGGGAGATACCAAATTAACTCTAGCTCTAGCCCTAGAAGAAAACACTCTGGAAGCGGATGGAACATTTTCTTGGCAGAAACTTGCTCAAGGAGTCAGTAAGCCAGGACAACAGGTCGCTTTTACAGGTGCTGTAACAGGTTTACTATCAGACATAGATGCGATCGCCAAAGTTAGCGGAGTTCAACTCCCAGCAGTAAAAGATATTAACTTCTCCAGCATTGGTACATTTAGCCCCCAGACCATACAGCTTGACGAGTTTGCTCTCAAAAGTCCTGACCTTCAAGTCAACGGCAACGCTGCTTTATCCTTACTCAGTAAAGATATCAATCAAATCTTAAATAAGGTGGTTCTTGAAGGTAATGTAAACGATCTGAGCTTTCTGCAACCACTTTTGAAGCAGCCTCAGAATATCCCCGTTGCGCCAGGAAATACTACTTTTATCCTCAAGGCTGAGGCGGAACAGAACTACCTCAAGTTTTCCGAAGTAGATATCAAGAGCGATAATGTAAGCCTCAAGTCAGACAGCCTCAAGGCTAGTTTGCCCCATGGCGACGCTCCTCTAACCATCAACGGCAGAATTAATCTGCAATCAGCGGATCTAGGTTCCCTGCTTAAACAGCCTGGCTATGCAAGACGATCTCTAAAGTTAAACGGTATCGTGGCAGTCAAAGACAAGGATATTGCCCTCAATGATCTATTGCTATCAACCCCCAACAGCAACATTATGGGAAGCGCAGGGGTGATACTTCCTGCCAACCAGGAGAACATTCCTAACATCAGTTTTGATCTAACTGCGCCCAAAATATTGGTGGCGGATTTCCTGTCCGAGGAACAGCTACAGGCTACTCAATCAGTGAACAACAGGCTATTTTCTGATACTCCGCTAAATTTAACAGCCTTAAATAAGATTAATGCTCAGGGACAATTGTCAATTGGCGCTCTCCACCTGCCTGTTAAAGATGATGCGAAGACATCACTAATATTCAACAAAATCAAGACCTCTGTCAGGGCGCAGGACGGTAATTGGCAGTTTGATAATCTGAGCCTTGATTTACCAGGTAGTGGCTCTGTTTTGGGAACTGTCGGCTTGAGTGGCAACGATACAGCAGCTCTTTCCAGCGATTTACAGGTTAGTAACTTAATTCTAGGTAGTTCATTAAAGCATTTTGGGATTAGCAATCTGGTAGACCAAGGCTCTATGGACATGAACCTGAAGCTTAACTCTAGGGGCAATAGTTTATCTACACTGGCTGCTAATGCCAGTGGTTTACTGGGGGTCAATATGACCCAGGCAAGCCTCAGTCAGGGAAGCATCGCACAGACTGGCAATGAGCTATTTAAAAACGTCATCACTTTAGCCAGTAACAACCAAGCTACGACGGTAAATTGTCTTGTTAGTAGCTGGCAGATTAAAAACGGAATTGCTACTACTGACCTCACGGTTATGGACTCGACCTATGTTGCGATGCAGGGCAGTGGCAGCGTTAATTTAGGACAGGAAACTTTAGATATTGTTTTGGCTCCTCGCTCGAAAAATCTGGGACAGTTCAAGGTTGCTGCCCCGATCTCCATTAACGGTAGCTTAAGCCAGCCCAAAATTAGCTCGGATCTTACCCAGGTGTCAAGTAATTTAGCGACAGATTTAATACAAGGCAAGTTTAACCCCCAAAAACTGATTGCTGAGTTTGTTCCTGACGCAGGTAATCATCAAACCTGTGGCGCTCCCGTTAAGCAAAATGTTGATACTCCTACTACTGTTAAGCAAGAGACACTACCAAAATTAGTAGAAAAGAAACAAGATTTAGAATCTCAAGGTCGGAAACTGTTAGAGGACGCCATCAAGCTATTCCCTGGAAGGAAGAAGTGGTAAATTGATCGCCCTTTCCCTTTAACCCTTTCCCTACCTCAGCAGACTAAATTTGTTTTTTAGGAGTTAGTTGTTATCATTCCCTGGACTCTGACTACCTGTTTAGGGGCAGGAATTTGCTGATAGATGGCGATCGCCTGCTCCAGATAAGCAACTCCTGCTTTCTCCTGCTGATTAGCCTGTAAAGTAAGACCCCACTGTAAATATGCTTCTGCAAGGTCGCATTTGGCGTTAATTTTTTCCAGTAACTCTACTGCCTGCTGGTGATAGATCTGAGCCTGGTTCAAGTTACTAGTTAAACGCTCCAGGCTAGCTAAACCAATTAGAGACTTAGCCTTGATTTGAGTATAGTGTCCCGACTCCGCAAAGGCGATCGCCCGCTGCCAGATAATTTTAGCTGCTTCTAGCTGCTGCTGATTTAAAAATATCTGTCCTAACATCTGCATAAAGTATGCCCAGCGTCCCGTGTTGTAGCTAGGGTCTTCCAGGTCAATAATTAACCGATATAGTCTGGATACGTTAGGGTTAGGACGGCTTGCTATTGAGGAATGAGAATTGATTAAAGCCAAACCCAAACTAGCTTTTTCTGACCAGGGCTGATGTTTAGTGTTGTGTGCCACAGCCACTACCTGCTGCAAGAAATCTGCTGCTGTTTCCAGTTCCCAGAGATCGATATGGTAGAGTCCTAAACTGAGCAGGGCATCAACTTCCAGCATTCGCCAGTAGTATAAATCGTGACGGTTCTCTTGAGTTCTGGGAATCAACTGCCAACGTTGTTGACTGATAGCGGCGGTTTGTCGTTGAATGGCGATCGCCTGATGAACTCTTCCTGTTGTCCAGTAGAGATCCCCCAAAATATTATTTAATTCACTGCGATGACGTTCGTGATCAATGCCCTTAATAATTTGCTGGATAGCGACGGTAACTGGCTCAATAATACCGAGGCGATAGAGAGTTGTACCGAGGGTTAAAAACTGTCCCCACTGATTTTCGCGACTGTAGAGAATTACTCTAGCTGCGGCATCATAATCGACGATCGCCAGGTAATGATAGCAGGCTTCTAGTGCCGTTAAGCCGTCCTGAATATTGTTGATGCGGGTTACACTTTCCGTCAAGAAATGGGCGATTTGACGCTGGGTTTGCTGCCATACGGGGGCTGGTAATCTCAATCTGGCTTCTGCCTGAATCATCGGATGTAGCCAATATCCCCCCTGGGCAAACTCTAGCAGGGAACGATTACGCAAAGACTTGATGACTCTTCTGGGGTGGTGGGGTACATCCCACAGCAAACATAATAATCCTGCTAGGGGTATTTGAGGCAAATCCTGGTAACGATAACACCCCAAACGACACAGAAGCTTATAAGCCCGAGGATCGAGCTGTTGCAGTCGGTCAAACTGGCTAGCTACTAAATTCTTTAAATCGGTTTCAATTAGCGGATCTCGCTGGTTTTCCTGCCAATATAATTCTAGATTGCGATCGTAATCTTCTTGAACAATACCGCACAGCATTTTCATCGCCTTGGGATTACCGCCATAGGTACGATGAATCTCGGAGATTGCTGGAGTAGCAACAACTTGCTGCGCCTCAAAATAGCCCGTCCAAGCTTTCAGAGATAACCCAGGTAAACGATAATGCTCCAAATTAATTTCAGCCTCGCAAAGGCGATCGCGACTAGTGATAATGGTGGTAGACTGTACCCGAGAATTTCCCAAAACCCGTAATAGCTCAAGATAGTCTCGACAAGAGATAATAAATCTGCCATCACCATCTAGTGCCGGCTCAAGATTATCAATTAAAATCCCTACTCGACGTTTCTCCAGACATCTTTTAAGCCGAGCTAAAGTAACCCCCAATTCCTGTCCCCCATCCAGATTTAAATCCCGCTGAAGCCATTCTTCCACCACTGCGGCAACAGAAACAATATGCGCAGTCTCCTTTGCCATCAAAACCTCCAGGGTTACATCAAAACCCTCCGACAGAAAATGCTGCCCTAGGGTAGTTTTTCCGATACCCCCTTCCCCTTGCAGCACAATCACCCTACGCCCTTGATTAACCAGATCTTTCAAATGAGCGATCGCCTGCTCTCTCCCAACAAAATCTAACTTTTTTAAATTGATAGTTAGCTTTGAGGCATCAAGGGAAATTTCAGACTTTAATTGCTGAGTAATTTGGCGGCGAAAATTACCTTTAGTGACCTTAGTGCCCCATGCCTGAGACAGCAATTGCCACAATAAGGAGCCAATATCTTTAGCATGTCCTTCCGTACAGCCATAAGCGTCAGCAATGTCTATATATTTTTCACCCTGACAAACTCTCGCTACAATAAACTGCTGTAAATCAGTCAGATGCTTATCCGTGGAGCGATAAACTTTCTGATCCACCAGTGCTATTGCTGCTTCTAGATCTATGTCAAGTTTCTTCATTGTAGCAAGTGGCATTCCGTTGAAGGAATTGCTGAATCCTTTGGAGGATCGCTCGTCAATGTTCATTGTTCATTGTTCAATGTTCATTGTTCAATGTTTGCTCAAGTATAGCCCTAATCCTTAATCTGTATGAGTTTTGCCCCCAATACCAACAACTTAATTATTGAGAATTTTCTATTCTTAAGCTAAACTCCGTATGTTAACAATTGATAAATCTGGAACTGGATATTTTTCAGTCACAGTAATTTTTTATATTTACCATCATTTAAAATTTAACTTCAATTCTGATTACTAATCAGACAGTAAATTAAACTGTATCCTATGATTATTTGGCAAGAATGGCTATGGCAAGCTAACCATTGGCTTGGTTCTCTCGGTCAATTTACATATCCCGCATTTATTATTATTTACCTATCAGCAACCTTAGTTGGGCTGCCCGCAATCTTTCTCTTCTTGGCTGCGGGAAGCTTATTTGGTTTTGTCCCAGGAGTCGCCATCGTTTCCTTCTCCGACACTCTCAGCGTTGCTGTCTGTTACTTCCTGGGTAGAACCGTCGCCAGCAAGAAGGTGCATCAATGGATTGCCGAGCGTCCTCAGTGGGGAGAGTTTGACCGCGCCGTAACCAAAAAAGGTTGGAAAATTGTCTTTCTTACTCGACTATCGCCGATTGTCCCTTCCAACGTCTTAAATTATGGGTTTAGCTTGACCAAGATTAATTTCTGGCAATATTTGTTTGTCTCTTGGGTGGCAATGCTACCCGTGATTGGCCTCTATGTCTACCTGGCTTCCGTCGGCACAAATCTCCTTTCAGGTAATCAAGATCCTCGACAAATTTGCGCCTCCATTTTTGGTATCGTAACCGCCCTGACGGCGATCGTCTACACCACAAAATTAATGTATGGAACCTTATTTCAACCAAAATCCGCTTCTGAAATTAATCCCAAGCCTTCTCAGCCATTAGAATCCCCTAAGAAAGTAAGAAGATAGCTTCACTGTTCAGTGACTAGCAAAGATACTAAATTAAGCTATTGGGGATTCAGTATAATAAACTGCTGAATTATTGGTTTTCTCTTTCCTACTCTCAACCCCAGTCGCTTATGATTTTCGAGAACTGTTTCTACCATGGCTAATAACCATTTTTGGCTGCTGATTGCCTGGATCGTTGTTGGTACCTGGCTACGTTTCCATAACTTAGGAGAATTACCGCCTTGGACTGATGAATTTGCCACCATGGTTTTTAGTCTCGGCAATAGCTTTTATAAAGTACCCCTAGATCAGTTTATCAATCTGTCTACCCTGATGGAACCACTTCAACTCAATGCCAATGGGAATATTAATGATGTGGCGCATTTATTACAGACAGAAAGCACTCACCCGCCCTTATATTTTATGCTGACTCATCTGTGGCTAAAACTTTTTCCCGCAGCAGATGGTCTGGTTTCGGTTTGGGGGGCGCGCTCTTTATCTGCGGGGCTAGGGGTTCTGGCAATACCAGCGGTTTTTGGCTTCGTGAGGCTGATTAATTCTAATCTGCTCATGGCGCAAATTGCCGCAGGGATGATGGCAGTTTCTCCCTTTGGTATTTTTCTGGCGCTACAGGCTCGTCACTATACCCTAATTATCCTAATGATTCTGGCAACCTTATCTTGCTTTATGATTGCTTATCGTTCCCTCAATCAAGCCAGGGTGATTCCCCTGTGGCTGGTAATCCTCTGGATTAGCATCAATTGTCTGGGAGTAGCTACTCATTATTTTTTTGTACTAACTTTAGCCGCAATGGCGATCGCCTTTATCCCGCTGTTGTGGCGTGACGGTGGGCAGAAACGGCTTCTATCACCTCCTTGGCGGCAACTATATTTAGTGGCGCTTGGTTCCCTTGTCGGTTGTCTGGTTTGGCTTCCCAGCTTACTGGCGGTTCGCCAAAGTTCCCCCACTGACTGGATTTATGCTAGCAACGCTACGGAAAGATGGCTAGAACCCCTCGGCAGATTTTTACTGTGGTTGATGAGTACAGTAATTATGCTGCCTTCTTCACTCTACGATTTTCCTCTATGGAGTGTGATTGTGGTGGGCATTTTAACTTTACTCTTCTGGATCTGGTGTTCACCCCCCGTTGTGCAGGGCATAAAATCTCACGAGCAGGATTCTAATATTATCCCTCTGGTTCACTATTTCTGGGCTGCGATCGCCTTATTTTTTGGTTTAACCTACCTGGGAGGCATGGATCTAACTCTAGCAGGGAGGTTTCAGTTTGTTTATTTTCCCGTAGTAATAGTCTTAATTGCTGCGGGGTTATCTAGCAATCTTTCCTCTAAGCATAAAACTGCTGGTCAGAAATTAGTAGCAGTCTTTCTAGCCGTAGGTTTAATCAGCGGTATTGTGGCAAACATGAATCGAGGCTATTTACAGAATCATCGTCCAGATCTGGCGATCGCTAAAATAGTCGAGGGGACCAAGGCTCCTCTGGCGATCGCTACTACCTACAGACATCACGGACAAACAGGCAGAATTATGGGACTGGCATGGGGATTGAGAAACTTTTCCCAGATTCAGTCCCCCCAATTTTTTCTAGCTAGTGAGATTGCAGACGACGGACAGAAAAGTTCGCCTCAGTTCCTATCCCAACAGCTAACAACCGTTCCTCGACCTTTGGATTTATGGTTAGTAAACTTCAAAGGAGATTTAGAATTAGAACAGCAAAATTGCCTGCCCGATTCTCAGTATCGAGGAATCTTAGGACAGTATAAGTACCGACTTTATCGCTGTCGGGAGTAATATCTCTTTGGTTAAATTATCAATATCTAAATAATTCTCAAAGTTGATCTAGCGTGGATATTTTATCTGCCTTGAGAAAAGCTGTAAACGATTTATATAGTTGTTCCAAATAAGAATGAGACGAATATTTTGTTTACAGACTGGTACTGTATTAGGAATGCGTCTCAGTTTAAATTGAAATGACTATATGTAGGCTAAAATTCCCCCTATTGCCGTAACACAACTGTTTGGCAAGATAATAATAATATCTCTTATCGAAAATAATTGATTAAAATCTTCTTGCCAGCTAATATCGTTGGCGATTAACAATGTGATTAAATTAGTAAAATAATAAGCAATCCAAGGGAAGAAGCAAATAGCAATAATACTTCCTAGACCTATTGTTGAATTGAACTGTATCCGAATCCTAATAATAGCAAAAGATAATAATAAGTTGACTGAGATAGGCACTAAATACATTAATATATATAAATAGTTTTTTCTAATCTCCAAATAAAATCCCATTCTACTTTCAAAAGAAAGCAAATCATTAAAAAAGGTTAAGCCAGGAGTAAAAATTGCAAAAGTTATAAAATGAAATCCTACTAAAAAGCATAATAATAACAATGCAGAGCATACATTTAATACTACAGTATTAGACATTTCTAAATTAATATATCTCTATCTAATTTGGATTATAAATATTTACGACTCTTATTGGTAATTAACAATTGAAATCCGACGCGCTGACGAAACTGCTCCCATATAGCTTCAGTAACTGCCGCATCTAAATACTTCTGAGGATATAAATCAATAGCTTTTTCTAAACAGATAATCGCCCAGTTAGAATCACCTAATAAAGCATAACTACAGGCTTTATAATACCAGGCAATATCAGATTCCAAGTCCAATTCTAAGACGCAATTAAAACAATTAATTGCCTGAAAAAATTCTTGAATTTCATAATAAATAACGCCTTTTTGATACCATGCCCAGTAATCATCAGGCTCAAGTTCTAATGCTCGATCATAACTTATCAATGCCAGCCTCAATTTACCAGCTTCTTGTTCTGCCTCTCCCCGACGATAGTAAGACCAAAAATCATCAGGACGCAGCTCCAGAGCCTGATTATGATAGGATATCGCCTGTTCACATTCTCCCCACTTACGATAAGCCTCTCCCAAACGATAAATAACCCAATAATCTTGGGGTTTAGCAGCTAAAGCCTGGTTAAAACAGGCGATCGCCTGCTCATATTGCTGAAACTCTGTAAAATGTATACAGCCTAGTTCATACCACGACCAATAATTATCTGGTTCGAGCATTGCAGCTTGATTTAAGCTCTCAACTGCCTCTGCATAATCACCCAAAGCCTCTAACACGATGCCTCTACGATACCAAGTCCAGTAATCCTGCGGCTGGTAATTTAAAGCCCGTTCATAACTAGTCAATGCCTCATGATAATAGCCTGCGGCACGTAGTTTGTTTCCTTTTCGATACCACTCATGATAGCTATCAGGGCGACATTCTAAAGACTGATACATTATTTACCTAAACTTTACAATTCTGATGCTTAAAAGCGATCTACTTATATATAAGCGCAACGGGGAAACAATCGTTCCCAAAAAGTTAGAAATTGATAACCATAATTTGGCGATCGCTACAGAAATTATCAATTGCTTTCAAAACTGTGTTGGCAAAACACAAGGAGAGTTAGACCAGCAATTATTGGAATTGGAGGGAAATAGTCCAGACTACCGCATTAAACGAGGTTTAGCACATATCTTACGTAATACATTTTCTACCTTTGAAATTATCAGTCCTTTGGAACCTTACTCCCTCAGACAAAAAGTCTTTTCCGAAGCCACTAAAGCGATCGCCGTACCTGCTCAACGGAGCAATACTTTAGATACCATATCTAATTTTCTCAGCCAAGAATTAAAACGGTCTGTGTCTCGCAGTGAAATTGAAGCGGGACTGTATGCCGACTTGCAGGAAAATCGCATCTTAACTCAGTTTGAACCACCCTTGCCAGAGGCTCTGCTACATCGCTACAATCTGTCTCAGGTTCAGGGAATTTTTTATCGTGCTAGCAATGTAGTCATTAACGCTCATCGAAATGATCCTGGCGAATATAAACTGCTTTTCCGCTACATTAAGCTGTTTCAACTCATGGCATATATTGAAGGAGATGCCGATACAGGTTTTACTTTAACCATGGATGGTCCCGCTAGCTTATTCAAAGCCAGCACCCGTTATGGTTTAGCTTTAGCCAAGATGATTCCCGCTCTACTTCACGTCACCAGATGGAGTCTCCAAGCAAAATTACAAAACCGCGATCCCTATTCAGGTAATATCAAAACTGGTAACTTTGCCCTATCAAGCGATCGCTGTGAACTAGTCTCCCATTACCCTCCTGGTAAGCCCTATGACAGTATGCTAGAAGCTTCTTTTGCCAAGAGCTGGAGTAAAACAAAAACTAAATGGAGACTGGAAAGGGAAGTTGACTTAATCCCCCTACCAGGTAGCGTGATGATTCCTGATTTTCGCCTCGTTCACCCTGATGGTCGAGAATATCTCTTAGAAATTATCGGTTATTGGCGAACAGAATATTTACAAAAGAAATTTTATCAAGTTAGTCAAGCCGATAACAATAATCTTATTCTTGCTGTTTCCGAAAGACTTAATCTGGATAAGGCAGGAGTGAAGTTTCAAGATTTACCCAATAAACTAATCTGGTTCAAAAACAAACTTAATCCCAAAGCCGTATTAGAGTTAATTATTGATTGATTAAAATCGGCTTTTATATTTATCAAATTATCAAAATAAAAAAACCTCGGACTTATCTCACTAAAGAGCCGAAGCTTTTGATTTTGATTAAAGAAAGAACCTGGCACTGAGCTATTTTCCCGGGGGGCAGCCCCCCAAGTA